>JBILEB010000014.1:0-78725 GCA_044352295.1 Myxococcaceae bacterium | reverse complement strand
AGAGGCGCGCGAGGCCCTTCTCGAACGTCACCTTCTTCGCGTTCACCTTGGCGACGAAGAACTTCATGCCGGACTGGATGTAGGGGCGGAACAGCGGCTCGGCGCCGGCGGGAATCTTGTATTTGTTTTCTTTGAGCCACAGCTCGAGGGCGAGGGCGTCCTTCGCGGAGAGGATGACGATGTCGTACTCGCCCACTTCGAAGCGGGCCTCGACCGTCACGAGCGCGCCGCTCCCCTTGCGCTTGACGGGCCCCCCCTCGGCTGCAGCGAACTTCGCCTCCTCGTACCGTTCGTAGTCTGGCTCGACGTAGCAGGGGTCGACCTCCCAGTACTCGACGAGGCGTGGCGCCGAGAGCGTATCGACGCGGCGAAAGACGTCGCGCGGGAGCGTCTTCACCTGCTCCTTCTTGAGCACCACGGGCACGGGCACCACCATCGCGAAGTCTTCCGGCGGGCCCTGGTACGAGTTCTCCATCGACAACACGGTGCGGGTGCCCTCGCGCATGAGGACGACCTGCGTGGCGTTGTTGAACAGCTCCGCGCCGCCGCCAGCGACGTAGAAGCCGCAGAACGCCTCGGCCGCGAACGGTGTGACGGCGACGAGCAGGGTGAGCAGGTGACGCATGAAGCCCCCGGACAGGACGACGAGTGAGCGCCGGACTGTGCCCGACCGGGGGCCGGGGTCGACGAGAATCAGCCCAGCGTGCGCTGCGCCGCGGCGACTCCGGCCCCGACGTCGAAGCGGTGGCCGCTCGTCTTGAGGCCGGACTCCACGGCAGCGATGGTGGACAGCAGGGCGCCCGCGTCGGTCGAGCCCATGTGGCCCACGCGGAAGTAGGTGGCCTTGATGGCTGGGTGCAGGCCTCCGGCGATGTTCACGCCGTGCGCGGCGACGTGCTTGACGAGCGTGGCGTCGACGCCCGTCGGGTACTTCAGCGCCGACAACGTGTGCGCGGTGAGCGCGGTCGTCTTCGTCAGTGGCGTGAGGCCGAGGGCGCTCCAGGCGGCGCGGGCGGCGTGGGCGAGGCCGACGTGTCGCGCCACGCGCGTGGGCATCGTCTCATCGAGCAGCTGCCCGAGGCTGACGTCGAGCGCCAGGAGGAGGTTGACCGCGGGCGTCGCGAAGTACGACGGCGTGCCGGCTTCGTACGCCTGCATGATGGGGAGCCACTGGCCGAAATCGAGGTACATCGACGCGACGGGAGCGGTGCGCGCCTTCCACGCCTCCATCGCGCGCGGGCTGGCCAGCAGCACACCAAGGCCCGGAGGCGCCCCCAGGGCCTTCTGACTCGCGGTGAACGCGACGTCGACACCCCACGCGTCGAACTCGAGCGCCTCACCACCGACGCTGCAGACGCCATCGACGACGACCAGCGCGCCATGCGCGTGCGCGAGCTTCGCGAGGGCCTGCACCGGGGCGAGCACGCCGGTCGAGGTGTCGACGTGGGTGATGGTCATCACCTTGAAACGCCCGGCCTGGAGCGCGCGCTCGACGGCGTCGAGGCCCGCGAGGTCTCCCGGCTCGGCACGCACGTGGGTGACGGTGGCGCCGTGGAGCTCGAGCATCGCGCCGATGCGGTCCGAGAAGTAGCCACAGTTCACCACCAGCGCCGAGTCCCCGCGCTGAACCAGGTTCGCGACAGCCATCTCCATCGCGAGGGTGCCGGAGCCCGAGACGACGAAGGGCTGCGCAGTGGGGGCGGCGAGCACGTGGCGCAGGCGCTCGAGCGCGCGGCCGAAGGCCTTCATGAAGACCGGGTCGAGGTGTCCGCGCTGGGGCGTGGCGAGCGCAGCGAGGACCTGGGGCGTCAGCCCGATGGGGCCGGGAATCATCAGCAGGTTCGGGTCGGTCATGAAAGCTACGGTACTCACCCCCATCTCGTCGGTCAGCCGAGTTCGGCGGAGGGTCCCCGTGACGCGGGCCGCAACTCGGCTATGACGGACGTCCCGCAATGACCATCGTCCTCGAGTGGCTCAACCTCCTCGTGCGCTGGGTGCACGTCATCGCCGCCATCATGTGGATCGGCGATTCCTTCCTCTTCATGTGGCTCGACAGCCACCTCACCGCGCCGACGAAGCCCCGCGAGGGCGCCGTGGTGGGCGAGTTGTGGATGACGCACTCCGGTGGCTTCTACGAGGTCATCAAGCGCAAATCGCTCGCGCAGCACGAGCTCCCCGCGCAGCTCTACTGGTTCAAGTGGGAGAGCTACACCACCTGGCTCTCGGGCTTCGCGCTCCTTTGCGTCGTCTATTACGGCGGCAACGCGGCCTTCCTCGTCGACCCGAACGTCTCCACGCTGACGCCGGGCCAGGCCACGGCGCTGAGCCTCGGGCTGCTGCCGGTCTCGTTCC
Organism: Myxococcaceae bacterium; assembly: GCA_044352295.1. Classification (GTDB taxonomy): domain Bacteria; phylum Myxococcota; class Myxococcia; order Myxococcales; family Myxococcaceae; genus Xiheimicrobium. Next base: position 76,373 of record JBILEB010000014.1, on the reverse strand, counting down.
TCGTCTACGAGCTGCTGTGGGCCACGCCGCTCTCGAAGGACAATCGCCTCTTCGGCCTCTTCGGCTTCGGCCTGCTCTGCACCCTCGCGTACGGGCTGACGAACCTCTTCTCGGGCCGCGGCGCCTTCCTGCAGATGGGCGCGACGATGGCGACCATCATGGCCGCGAACGTCTTCTTCCGAATCATCCCCTCGCAGCGGCACATGATCGAGGCGACGAAGGCCGGCACGCCGGTGGACACGTCCTACGGCCTGCGCGCGAAGGGCCGCTCGGTCCACAACCACTACCTGACGTTGCCGGTGCTGTTCACCATGCTGTCCAACCACTTCCCGTCCACGTACGGGCATGGGCAGGCGTGGCTGGTGCTCGCGGTGTTGTTCCTCTTCGGCGCCTCGCTCAAGTACGCGATGAACTTCCGCGGTAAGACGCACCCGGTGGTGCTCACCTCGCTCGTCGGTTCGCTCGGCGGCTTCGTCTTCCTCACCATGCCGAAGCACGAGGCGTTGCCGGGGCTCGAGGCCTACGCCAACGCGAAGCCCGTCTCGTTCGCCACCGTCGACGCCATCGTGCAGTCGCGCTGCGTGTCGTGCCATGCGGCGAAGCCCGGCACCTCGATGTTCTCCGGGCCTCCGCAGGGCATCATGCTCGAGACGAAGGCACAGATTGGGACGCACGCCGAGCGCATCTACCTGCGCTCGGTGGCCACGAAGACCATGCCGTTGGGCAACCTCACCGGCATCACGCAGGCCGAGCGCGACCTCCTCGGCGCGTGGATGGCGCAGGGCGCGAACGTCGACGCGCCGGGTCCCGTCGAGCTCCCCTCCGCGCCGGCTGCCGAAGGCCCTGTCACGCCTGCGCAAGAAAGAGCCGACACGCTCTTCGCCACCGTCTGCGCGAGCTGCCACGGTGTCGATGGCCGCGCTGACACCGAGACCGCGAAGGCGCTCTCCCCGCACCCGCGGGCGTACGTGGACGGCGACTGGCAGAAGAGCGTCACCGACGAGCAGCTCGCGAAGGTCATCGTCGAGGGCGGCGCCTCGGTCGGGAAGAGCGCGCTCATGCCTGCCAACCCGGACCTGGCCGGGCAGCCCGAGGTGGTGCAGGCGCTGGTGAAGAAGGTCCGTTCGTTCGCGCCTTGACGAGTGCCTCCCATGAATGAGTCCGCGAAGTTCGTGTCGTGGCTTCGGGAGCGCGTCGAGCCCTCGCTCGCCCGCGCTCGAAAGACCGATGATCCGTTCACCGCGTGGCTCGTGCTCGAAGACGTCCAGGCGGCGTTCGACGGGCGCGCCGCGATGCTGTGGGGCGCCGTCATCTCGGCGCACGTGCCGACGCTCGAGAGAGAGCTCGGTCCGTGGCTTTCCGCCGAGCGCGCCGCCCTCGCCGCGCGGTGTGAGCAGGGGCTGCTCGCGCGCCTCGGTCTGACGGTATTGCCGGCGCCGCCCACGGGCTTCCTGGCGTCGGTGAAGCGGTTCTTCACTCCCGGGGCGGCTCCCTCCCAGCCTCTGCCGGCCGGGGCCGACCTCGGCGCGGCGACCGAGTGGGCGAAGAAGGCCGAGACGGCGGTGCTGCGCCTGCTCGACCACGCCGACCCACGCGTCCGAATCGTCGTCGTGGGCGCGCAGACTCGGGCCGACGTGATGCCACGGCTCGTCGCGCGGCTCGAGGTGGAGGTCGACCCCCAGGTGGCCGAGGCCCTCGTCGGACAGCTCAACGCGCGGAAGGTCGTCCTCGACGAGGCGTTGCGACACGAGGTGGGAACCCGGTTCCCCGAGCTGAAGCCGGTCATGCTGCTCGGCCAGCTCCAGGCGAGTGAGGAGCAGCTGCGCGAGCTGGTGGCCTCCCCCGCGTCGCGGGTCGACGCGTTGCGCGCGCTGGGCTACCGCGACTTGAAGGGGCACTTCGCCGTTCGCGCAGAGCTGTTGCTCGGGGCCCTCGAGGCGGCAGACGAGCCGGCCCGGCGCGCCGCCGTGGATGGCGTTCGAACCTGGGCCGCGGCCGGAGGGGCTCCCGCGCGGCTCCAGCAGGCCGCGCCCGCGCTCCAGCGCTTCGCCGCCGCGGGCGACTCGAGCGCCTTCGAGACGCTGCTGGCGCTCAGCACGGAGGACGCGACGCCGGCCTTCGACCTGGTGGTTGAGAACGCGCAGCGCACGCCGCCGGTGCTGACGGGGCTCGAGGTCGTCGCGCGCGCACGGCGGCTGACCCGCAACCAGCTGGCGCGGCTCGAGGCCCTGGTGCCGGCGCTCCCGTCGGGCCCGGACCGAGCGGCCATCGAGGCCCGGCTGAACCGGCTCCGCCCTGGCGTCGCCGCCCCCGACGAGCGCTTTGGAGCGCTCGCCGCCGCCATCGACGAGGCGCCCGACGACGTGAACGCCTGGCTGGTGTGGAGCGACGCGGTGCAGGGCGCTGGTGACGTGCGCGGCGAGCTCGTCGCGCTGGCCCATGCGAACAAGCCGGTGCGCGACGTGCTCGAGCGCGCGTTACCGGTCCTCGCGCCGCAGCTGGGTGACGTGCTCGAGCGGCCAGCGGACATCCTCGACGCGATGACGCTCCACATGGGGTTGCCGCGCAAGGCGACCTTCCGACTCACCGAGGGGCTCACCGGAAGCCAGGCGCAGGTGGTGGCAGCCGTGCTGGGCGCGCCGCTCGGACGCTTCGTGCGCGAGGTCGAGCTCGGGCTGACCGACGAAGTCGGCGATGACAACGATTGGGGGCCGACGCTGGAGGTGTTGGTTCGGCTCGGCGCGCGCGTGCGCTCACTGTTGCTCGGCGCCTTCGACTACCCGGACGACTCCGACATCTCGTCGGTCCGCTGGGGAGACCTCAGCGCCGTGTGGAGCCTGTCGCACCTCGAGGCGCTCCACGTGCGCGGCGGAGACGGTGTCATCGGCACCATCGACTCGAAGGCGCTCCGGTCGCTCACCATCGAGACGGGCGGGCTCTCGCTCCCGGTCTTCAACGCCGTGCTCTCGGCGGAGTTGCCAGCGCTCGAGTCGCTCACGCTGTGGACGGGCGACCCCACCTACAACGGGGACTCGACGGCGCGCGAGGCCGTTGCGTTGCTCGACTGGGCGCCGACGGGCCTCAAGCGCCTCGGCGTGGAGAACTGCGCGTACACCCACGAGCTCATCAAGCCGTTCGCGAAGCACCCGGTGCTGAAACGGCTCGAGGTGCTCTCGTTCGCCAATGGGGTGCTGCGGCCGAACGAGGTGGACCTGCTCCTCCAGCACCAGCCAGCCTTCGCGCACCTCGCAAGGCTCGACCTGTCGGCGAACCTGCTCGACGACACGTCGGTCGAGACGCTGGCCCGTGCGTTCCCGAACGCCGTCTTCGACGACCAACGCGAGGACTACGGCGAAGACGAGGATCGCTACGTCGCCGTTGGCGAGTGACGAGTCAGACGCCCGAGACCAGCAGGTCCAGCGCCGCGATGATGACCGAACGATGCGACTCGAGGGTGTCCACCGGCCGGCCCAGCGCCCGGGCCCGGACCGCGCCGAGCTGCTGCATCAGGATGAGGTAGCGCTGGCCGTTGACCACCACCACCGGGTTGAGCCGGGTAATGCCGGTGCGGCCCAGCGGGCGAGTCGGCACCAACGGCGCCACCAGCCGGGTCTCGAGCGCGTCAAGGAGGCCGTGCTGGAGGCTGACCAGGAACGGCACCTCGCGAGCCGTTCGGGGGTTCGGGTTCCGGAAGACGTCGAACTGATGCATCACCAGTCCCGCTCGTCTTCGTTCCAGATGCCCGTGCGGTCGACGAAGGCGTTGTAGGCCTCGAAGGCGGCCGCGTTCTCTTTCAGCCAGGCGGCGGCGCGATGTTGCTTCAGCACCGCTTCGAGGTGCTCCTGGAACAGCTGTGACAGGTTGAGGCCAAGCGCACGCGCTTCGTCGGCGAGGGCCTGGTCGACCGTGAGGTTCGTCGCGCGTCTGGTTCGACGAGGTCGCGCGGCTGGAACGGCGCTCGCTGCGGGACCTCGGCGCTGGACGGACGACGTCGCTGGATGCGCACGCTTCATACGCATGTTGTATGCGCATGGTGTCCTGGGCGCCAGCACCTGCCCCTGGTTCAGCTCCGGCGACTTCTCAACAGAGCCGGTTGATGCCGTTGAGGGCCGCCACCCGGTACGCCTCGGCCATCGTCGGGTAGTTGAACGTCGTGTCGACGAAGTACCGGACCGAGTTCGCCGCGCCGTCCTGCGCCATGATGGCCTGGCCGATGTGGACGATCTCCGCGGCCTGGTCGCCGAAGCAGTGAATGCCGAGCAGCTGCAGCGTCTCGCGGTGGAACAGCAGCTTCAGCATGCCCACCGTGTTCCCCGTAATCTGCGCGCGCGCGAGCGAGCGGAACATCGAGTGCCCCACCTCGTACGGCACGCCGTCGGCGGTGAGCTGCTTCTCGGTCTTGCCCAGCGAGCTGATCTCCGGCGAGGTGTAGATGCCCGTCGGAATGTCCTGCACGAGGCGGTCGTCCGACACGCCCAGCACCGCGTGCCCCGAGGCGAAGCGCCCCTGGTCGTAGCTGGCCGAGGCGAGGCTCGGGTACCCGACCACGTCACCCACGGCGTACACGTGCGGCAAAGACGTCCGGTAGTGCGCGTCGACCTTCAGCTGGCCGCGAGAGTCCGCCGAGAGGCCGACCTGTTCGAGCCCGAGGTCGTGGGTGTTGCCAGTGCGCCCCTGCGCCCACAACAGCACGTCGCTCTTGATGCGCTTGCCGCTCTTGAGCAGCAGCACCACGCCGTCGGCCTGCTGCTCGATGCCCACGTATTCCTCGCCATGGCGGACCACCACGCCCTGGTCCCGCAGGTGGTAGCTCAAGGCGTCGCTGATCTCGTCGTCGAGGAACGACAGCAGCCGGTCACGGCTGTTGATGAGGTTCACCTTCACGCCGAGGTTGCGGAACATCGACGCGTACTCGCAGCCCACCACGCCGGCGCCGTACACGGTGATGCTGTCGGGCGTGTGGTCGAGCTTCAAGATGGTGTCGGAGTCGCGAATGCGCGGGTGGCTGAAGTCCACGTCGGGCGGGCGGTAGGGCCGCGAGCCGGTGGCGATGATGACGTGTTTACCCGTCACCCGCGTCCGCGTCCCCGGGCCGCCGGTGTTCACCTCGAGCGTGTTCGGCGAGACGAACGCCGCGTGCCCGTGCAGCACCTCGACGTGGTTGCGCACGTAGAAGTCCCGGCGCATCGACACCTGCTTCGCGATGACGCCCTCGGCCTGCCGAAGCAACGACGGGAACGACACCGGCACCGCCATCGCCGACTCGGCGAAGATGGGGTTGCGCCGAAACCGCATCGCCTCGTTGATGGCGTGCCGAAGCGCTTTCGAGGGAATCGTCGCCCAGTGGGTGCAGCCGCCGCCCACCTGCTCCCACCGCTCGATCATCACCACCGACGCGCCGGCCTTCACCGCGCGCATCGACGCGCCTTCACCTGCCGGCCCGCTGCCCACCACCACCATGTCGTACGTCTTCTCGACCGCCATGGCCCTCGTGTGTACCACCGCCGAGCGGTGGAGCGAGTCGGCGCGCGGTCTCCCGTTTCAGCGGCAGTAACCGGAGGCGTTACACGTCGTGCCAGACCGACAGGCCGGCGCGCCCACCGAGTCGCAGCGGATGTCGCAGAACCCCGTGCCGAACACCCCACCATCGAGCAGCAGCAGCCGCTCACACACGTACCCCGTGCGACACGCGCCCTGACCGAGCCCCGGCGTGGTGCACCCTCGGTAGCAGGCCCGGAAGTCGCTCCCGAGGCAGATGCCTTCGGTGAAGTCCTCGGCTCCGGTCGAGGAGCAGTCGTCGTCGATGCGGCATTCTCTGGAGCAGTAGCCGCCCGTGAAGCCGGTCTGTTGAACCGGCATGACGAGGCCTCCGTCCGGGAATCGGCGCAGCTCGCTGACGCAGAAGCCGCCCGCGAACGGCGCGCCGAAGGACGGCGCCCGGCATTCCGACCGGAACGTGCACGGCAGCCCGATGACCGAGGTGGTGTCGAGCGGGAGGTTGGGGTTGGTGAGGGCCGTTGGGAGACAGGCGGTGAGCCCGGAGCCCGCGCCAAGCGAGGAGCACGTGTAGCCAGTGCGGCACGAGGAAGTGGTGCAGCCCGTCCGGAAGCAGGTCGACCGCTCGAACCCGAAGATGCGCGGGATGTTGAGGCACGCGCTGCCCATCGGGCACAGGTCGGTCATCGTCGACGAGACGCAGTTCTCGATGGTGCAGAAGCCGCCGGTGAAGGGAACGCTGCCCGAGAGGTTCGACTGCAGGCACAGGGCGGTGGACCCGAGCGTGGCCTGGCACTCGGAGTTCGTCACGCACGCATCGCCCACCTGGCGTCCGGGCGAGACGCACGCGCCAAAGTCACACACCGTACCACCCGGGCACGCCATGCACGCCTGGCCGAAGCTGCCGCAGATACTGTTGTTCTGACGATTGGTGCCGCGAGGCTGGCACATCCCGTTCTGGAGCACGCACCCATCACAGAACGAGCCGCCGCCTCCCGCGCCCCCACCGGCGCCGCCACCTCCTGCGCCTGAATTGCAGGTGAAGCCGATGGGGTTGCAGAGCGAGTTCGCGGCGGCGCAGTTCGCACAGGCGGCACCGTTGATTCCGCACGTCGTGTTGTTCGCGTTGTTCGGCGGCAGCACGCACTGGCTGCCGCTGCAGCAGCCGCTGCAGGTCCCCGGGCCACACGACACGGCTCCACCGCCCGCTGTCCCGCCGCCGGCGCCTCCCCCCGACGTCGCGCCGCCTCCCGCCGTCGCGCCGCCGCCACCCACGCCTGGCCCGCTACCGCCCACGCCCGGTCCGGGGCCTCCCGCCCCCGTGCCCATGCAGCTGCACGACTCGAACGCCGTGCCCGTCGCGTTGCACCGCTGCACGCCCACGCATCCCAGCGCGGAGCACGTCTGTGACGAGCCGGGGGAGCACACCCGTGGCGGCGGGGGCGCCGAGCAGGAACCCACGACGGACACCACCACGACCGCGAGACCGAGGGCTGGAAGCCGGCGCATGCCTTGCGTTCAACCACGAAACGGCCCTCATTTTCTTGACGAACGGCAGCAGACCACTTCCCGGCTGACGGCGTCGTCGGTGAGTGCTTGGCTCTGCCGGCCGTTCACCCCTCACTCCGGAGACACCCATGGGTCTGCTGTCCATGTTCAAAGCCGCTGTGCCGGCGAAGAAGCCGACTGACGACGTGCTGTTGCTTCACGCGATGCTGCTGATGGCCGGCGCCGACGGCTACTTCGACGACGCCGAGGCCGACACGCTGAAGGCCTTCTTCATGCAGTTGCCGGAGTTCGAGGGGAAGGAGTTCGGCGAGGTCTACGGCAACACGAAGAAGATGCTCTCGCGCTACCCCAACCTGAAGGAGTCGGTGAAGGCGCTCGGCGAGCTCTCCACGCCCTCGCTCAAGCGCAAGGCCTTCATCCTCGCGGCCGACATCGCGTTCTCCTCCGGTGACGTCGACGAGTCCGAGGACGAGATGTTGTCGGCGATGAGCCGCGTGATGGACATCGACGACACCACTGCGCAGAAGGTGCTCGAGGTGTTGTCCTGGAAGTACGCGAAGTGAGCTGACGAACGTCCTTCACGAGGCATCGGCCATGACTGCACCTCCGTATCAACTGAAGCTGGAGCGCCAGCTGCGCGACACGCTGATGGCCGACCGCCACGTGAAGTTCGCGCTCGAGCGGCTCGAGAAGGAGACGACGGGCTACGGCTACGTGGCCCGCCGTCGGTTGCTGGCCCATGGCCTGCGGCTCACCCGCAGCATGGCGCCGGGCGTGGCCGATGCGGTGGCCGCGTGCAAGGCCACCCTCGGCGTCACCCAGCCGGTCGAGGTCTTCGTTCGCCCCGAGCCCGTCATCAACGCGGCGCTCGTGCGCAACCCGGGCGGACCGCCGGCCATCATCCTCTCCTCGCGGCTCATCGAGGTCTTCAGCGAGGCCGAGCTGCGCTTCGTCATCGGCCACGAATTGGGGCACCTCGCGTTCGACCACGTCGCGCTGCCGATGCCCGCGACGGCGATGGTGGAAGACATGGCCGGCGTCATCGTGCCGCGCAGCACCGCCCTGCAGCTCTACTACTGGTGCCGCCTCGCCGAGGTGAGCGCCGACCGCGCGGGCCTCGTGTGCGGGCAGGACCCTGAGGCCGCCGCCAGCGGCTTCTTCAAGCTCGCCTCGGGCCTCTCGTCTGCGTACGTGAAGGCCGACCTCGAGGCGTACGCGAAGCAGGTGACGAGCCTCGCCGCCGCGCCGGCCGCACGGCAGAAGCCCGACGAATACGACGACTCCCTCGACTGCTTCAGCACCCACCCCTACAGCCCGTTGCGCGTGCGCGCGGTGGTGGCGTTCTCGAAGTCGCAGGCCTTCGCGAAGCTGTCGGGCAAGGGCGACGGCGTGTTGTCGGACGCCGAGGTCGACACCATCATCGAGCGCGACTTCCGCGAGATGGAGCCCAGCTACCTCGAAGAGAAGAGCGAACACGCCGAGGTGATGCGGCAGGCGCTGGGCCTCGGCGCGGTGCTGGTGGCGAACGCGCACGGCGGCGTCTCGGCGATGGAGAAGAAGGCGATGATGGCGCTGCTCGGCGCCGAGTCCCTCAGCTCGCTGCTCGCCGAGAAGGACCCGAAGAAGGCCTTCGAGACGCTGGTGCCGAAGCTGAAAGACGTGCCGCTCTTCTCTCGCGCGCGCCTGGTGCAGCACCTCACCGTGGTGGCGCACGCCGATGGCAACGTCGCCGACGAGGAGTACGGCGCGCTGGGCCACGTCGCCACGGCCCTCGCCGTGCCCATGACGGTGGTGGACGAGACGATTCACGGCGCCGTCGCGCCGATGGACTGAAGCGTCGTGCGGCTGCTGTCGCTGTCCTGCGAGAACTTTCGCAACCTGTCGCAGGTGACGGTGACGCCCTCTCCCCGGGCCACCATCGCGGTGGGTGAGAACGGCCAGGGCAAGACGAACCTGCTCGAGGCGCTCTACTACCTCGCGACGCTCAAGCCCCTGCGGGCCAACACCCTCAAGGAGTTGGTGCAGTTCACCCAGGGGCGCGCGCGGGTGCAGGGGCGGTGGCTCCTCAACGGGGCCGAGCGCGACATCGCCGTCGAGGTGTCCCACGGCACGCGCACGGCCTTCGTCGACGGCAAGCGCGCGGCGTCGCTCGAGGCGTACTTCGGTGGCGTGTCGGTGGTGGCGTTCACGCCCGATGACTTGTCCATCGTGAAGGGCGGGCCCGAGGGCCGGCGCACGTTCCTCGACCGGAGCGTCTTCAACCGCTTCCCGGCCTACCTGCAGGAGAGCCGCGAGTACGCCAAGGCGCTCAAGAGTCGGAACCGGTTGCTCAAGGAGCACGCCCCGCACGCGCACCTGCAGGTGTGGGACGAGACGTTGGCGCGCATGGGGGCGCGGTTGTGGGTGCGTCGGCGCGCGCTGGTGAATGAGGTGGCGCCCCGGGCGGTGGTGGCCTTTGGGCGCATCGGCCGCATCGAGGCGGGCGCGTCATTTCTCTACGAGCCCGCGCACCTGACGCTCGCGTTCCAGACCGCCTCGGAGGCCGAGCTGCAGTCGGCGTTGGCGCAGGCACTCGATGCACGGCTCCTCCGTGACGTGGAGCGTGGCCACACCTCGGTCGGCCCGCACGTGGATGACCTGGAGCTGAGTCTGGGAGAGCACGCTGCGCGGCAGTACGCCTCACAGGGCCAATCGCGCGCGCTCGTCATCGCGTGGAAGGTGGCGGAGATCGAGAACCTGTCGAACACGAATGGGTTCCTGCCGATGTTGCTGCTCGACGATGTCTCGAGCGAGCTCGATCCGGAGCGCAACGCGTTCCTGATGCAGTACCTCGCGGACTCGGGCGCGCAGACGCTGCTCACGACGACGGACGCGCAGCTGGTGCGACGCGCTGCGGGGCCGCAGACGACGTGGGTGTCGGTGAAGGCCGGAACGCTGACGCCGATGGAGTCACCGTCATGAGGCGGGCGGGCTGTCGCTCCGGCGCGTGGGTCCCATCACGGGTCTCGCGGCGAGGTTGAGCGACGAACTCTTCGCGGTCGCCGGGGGCCTGGGCTTCTCGGTGGTGAAGGACGGCAGGTGGAGCGTCTCTCCGCTCGAGGTGACCGATGTGCTGCACGGCTGGAGCGATGGGCCTCGGGGGCGGGTCCTGTTGCGAGCTGGCCCGGTGCGGTTGGTTGCGACGGCCCAGGAGGTCGTCGCGCCGGCGGCCGAGTGCTTCCGGCCGGCGGAGTCCTTCTGTGGGCAGACGTTCGCGCTGTCGACGACGGGTCTCTTTCGCCTCGACATCACGACACCGGACGCCACCGTCTCGACGAGCCGGCACGGCCCATGCTTCCTCAAGGCGCATGAGTCCGCACCCGCCGCAACGGTTGCACCATTCGTCGAGTCAGGGGCTACCTCTGAACCTGTCGACGAAGCCGGCTCGCCAAGCCCAGGTCGATCGCCTGGTCGACCACCTGAGGGTTCGCCTCGCGATCCCGTTTCGTGAGTCCGCGCCCCCGTCTCCTCAGGGGGCCGGCCAGCTGAAGGAAGCACCATGAGCGAGAACTACGACCTGCGGCGCCAGGGCCGGCTGCTGCGGAAGCTCGACAAGGCCCTGGCGCGGCTCCGGCGCTCCCTGGTCGCCCGCTACGGTGAAGCGCGGGCCGGCACCCTGGTCGACGCGGCTCGCGATGAGTACCGCGCCCTGCTGCCCCAGATCCCCTTCATCGGAAAGGGCAACCCCTTCTTGATCTTCTTGCTGCCCACCAGCCGCTACCTCGCGATTCACCGGGCCCTGCGGCGAGAGGGGCGTCCGGTCGAGGAGACGGGCCAGTTGATCTACGAACTCAACCAGGCGGAGTTGCGCGCCCTGCCGGTACTGATCCGCCGCATGATTGGCTGGCTCTGGTTCACACGGTGGTTTGGCCGGCGATTGGAGCGGCGCGCGGCCGAGTCGCAAGTGCGCCGCCACCCCGGCGGTTTCGTCTTCCAGTACGTCCAGGGTGACGGCGAGCGCTTCGACTTCGGCATCGACTACCGCGAATGCGCGAACGTGAAGTTCCTCCGCGACCAGGGAGCGCCCGAGCTGACTCCCTTTGTCTGCGCCGTCGACAAGGTGGCGAGCGAGCAGCTCGGCTGGGGGCTGACCAGGACGAGCACGCTCGCGGCTGGGTGTGAGCACTGCGATTTCAGGTTCAAGAAAGGGGGCGTGACGCGCGTCGAGGTTCCCGAGTCGTTGAGGTCGGTCGCGGGTCCCCCTTCCTCGCCCGTCGAGAGCTGACGGACGGTCTCAGGACTTGCGCGTCCGATGCGCGCGACCGGTAGCCGGGCCGCACACGCGACGGCGTCCTGAGTGTCGCGGTCAGACCATCTCGGTGGGCTCCTTCGGCTTGTCGGACGACGACTCCGTGTTCTCGAACGCGACGTGTCGGACGAAGCTCTGCATCAGGCCGTCGGGCGTCGCCGACGCAGGTGTGGGAGGGAAGGCGGCGACCAGCGTCACGCCGTCGCGCATCTCCAGCCGCCGCGCGATGAGCGTCGCCGCCACGGGCCCGCCGAGCGCGAGCGCCGCCAGCGGCCGACGTCGGGCTGGTGGACTCGGGAGCGATGAGTCGAGCACCGTCGTCAGGAAGTAGCAGCGACCCCGCGGGTCGACAGGAGCGCTGGGAAGAGCCGCCGCTTCAACGCCTCGGCCGTCATCACGTAGGCCGCGGTGATCGCCGCGAGCGTCAGCAGCATCGTCACCGGCACCGGAACGAACCCGAGCACCGACGCACGGGGAATGAAGGGCACTGCGAAGCAGATGGCCGCGACCCCGACCGACGTCCACAACAGGAGCTTTCCGGGCCGGCTCTTCAGGACCGGCCGCTGCGTGCGAACGACGAGCGCGACCACCACCTCGGTCAGGAGCGACTCGATGAACCAGCCGGTGCGAAACGCCTCGGGCGTCGTGCGGAAGACGAGCAGCAGCACCGCGAACGTCAGCAGGTCGAACGCCGAGCTGACGAGCCCGAAGCGCACCATGAAGCGACGCAGGAACGGCTGATCCCACCGGTGCGGCACGTTCAGCCATTCCTCGTCGACGTCATCGGTGGCCAGCCCGAACGCTGGAATGTCGGACAGGAAGTTGTTCAGCAGAATTTGCCCGGCCAGGAGTGGGAAGAACGGCAGCACGAGCGAGGCGATGGCCATGCTCAACATGTTCCCCAGGTTCGCGCTGGTGGTGGTGAGGATGTACTTGAGGGTGTTGGCGAAGGTGCGGCGGCCCGAGAGGATTCCCTTCTGCAGCACCTCGAGGTCTCGCTTGAGGAGCACGAGGTCCGCCGCCTCGCGCGCGACGTCGACCGCCGTATCGACCGAGATGCCGACGTCGGCGGCGTGCAGGGCTGGCGCGTCGTTGATGCCATCGCCGAGGTAGCCGACGACATGGCCCCGCTTCTTGAGCGCGAGCAGCACGCGCTCCTTCTGGCGCGGGTCGACCTCGGCGAAGACGTGCGTTTCGTCGGCGAGGGGGCCAAGCGCGTCGGGGGTGGTGGCGTCGAGGGTCGCGCCGGTGATGACGCGCAGGTCGGCGCCGCCGAGCCCGACCTGTCGCGCGACGTGGGCCGCGACGAAGCGGTTGTCGCCCGTGATGATCTTCGTGGTGACGCCGAGCCGCTCGAGCGACTTCAGCGTCTCAGCGATGCCGGGCTTGGGAGGGTCTGCGAAGAGCAGGAAGCCGTCCAGCGTGAGGCCACGTTCGTCGTCCCGGGCCCAGCGCGCCTGGCGCTCGCACCGACGGCTCGCGATGGCGAGCACCCGGAAGCCCTCATTGCCTCTCGTCTCGACGAACTTCTCCAACGAAGCCCGCCGGGCGTCGTCGATGCCGTCGCACACCTCGAGCATCGAGGCGAACGCGCCCTTGGTGATGAGCCGCGCCTGCGTGCCGTCTTCGACGACGACGGACAGGCGCTTGCGAGAAAAGTCGTACGGAACTTCGTCGAGCTTGTGCGGCAGGGGGGTGCCCCCACCGGCAGCGACGATGGCCTCGTCGAGCGGGTTCGAGACACCGCTCTGCAGAGACGCGTTGATGAACGCCGAGGCGAGGACCCCGGTCGAGGGCTGACCGTCGACGTCGACCGCTCCCGCGAGCTTCACGTCGCCTTCCGTCAGGGTGCCCGTCTTGTCGGTGCACAGCACGTCCATGCTGCCGAAGTTCTCGATGGCGTTGAGGCGCCGAACGACGACGCCTTCCTTCACCATCGCGGCGGCGCTCCGGGCGAGGTTGACGGAGAGAATCGCCGGCAGCAGCTCAGGCGTGAGGCCCACGGCGAGCGCGATGGCGAACAGCAGCGACTCGATGGGCGGCCGGTGCAGCAACAGGTTGAGCGACAACACCAGCAGCGTCATCACCAGCATCACGCGGGTGAGCAGGCCACCGAAGTGGCGCAGGCCGGCGTCGAACTCGGTCTCTGGAGCGCGAGCCCTCAACGCGCCTGAGATGTGGCCCAGCTCGGTGTGCCCGCCGGTCGCCATGACGACGGCGGTCGCGATGCCGCTGCGCACGTTGGTGCCGAGGAAGACGACGTTGTCACGGCTCGCGAGGGGCGCGTCGGCATCGGTCGGATGGGTCGTCTTCTCTCGAGGGTACGTCTCACCCGTGAGCACCGCTTCACTGACGAAGAAGTCTCTCGCCTCGAGTATCAGGCTGTCGGCAGGCACCAGACTGCCAGCGTTCAGCAGCACCACGTCGCCCGTCACCAGCGAGGTCGACGGCACCAGCCGCTCGACGCCACCTCGACGGACGCGGCTCTGCGCCACCATGCGCGCCTTCAACTGCTCCACGGCGCGGTCGGCGCTGAACTCACGCCAGAAGCCGATGACGCTCGAGACGATGACGATGGCCATCACCACGATGGAGTCCGTCCACTCCCTGGCCACCGACGAGACGACCGCGGCGAACAGGAGGATGAGGACGAGCGGATTGCCGAGCTGCGCCCAGATGAGGCGCAAGACGACGAAGCGACGGGTGCCGCCGAGCACGTTGGGCCCACTGCGCGCGAGCCGTTGCGCCGCTTCCTCCTCCGAGAGCCCGGCCATCGACGAGCCGAGCGACGCCAGCGCCTCTGCCGACGTGCGGGTCCAGAGCGGTGGGGTGGGCGGCGTCATTCGAAGCGCAACGCAGCGAGGGGATTGAGCCGCGCCGCCTTTCTCGCAGGGAAGACGCCGAAGACGACGCCAACCAGCAGCGAGACGCCGAACGCGACGGGGACCGCAGCTGCAGGGACGATGAACGGCACGTGAATCACGCGCGCCAGTCCGAACGCTGCCGCGATGCCGATGCCGATGCCCGCCAGACCACCCAGCGCCGAGAGCACCACCGCCTCGACGAGAAACTGGCTCAAGATGTCTGCGCTGCGTGCGCCGACGGCGAGGCGAATGCCGATCTCCCGGGTCCGTTCGGTCACCGACACCAGCATGATGTTCATGATGCCGATGCCGCCGACGAGCAGCGAGATGCCCGCGACGCCGAGAAGGAAGGTGGTGAGGATGCCCGTCACCTGGTCGAGCACGGCCTGCACTTCCCGTGGGTCTCTCACTGCGAAGTCGTCTTCATCGCCCGTGAGAATCCGACGCCGCTGCCGCAACACGTTCGTCATCTGGGCACGCGCATCGTCGATGCGGTCCTGGCTGCGGGCTGCCGCCATGATCAACCCGATACGATCGGTGCCCGAGATCCGACGCGACCAGGTACTGAAGGGCATGTAGATGACGTCGTCCTGGTCCATGCCAAAGGCCGACGCGCCCTTGGTCTCGAGCACGCCCACCACCCGGCAGGTGACGTCGTGAATGCGCAGCTCTCCGCCGAGCGCGGACTGACCGGAGAAGAGCGCCGTCTCGACGGTATGCCCGATGACGCAGACCTGCGCGGCCTGACGCTCGTCGTCAGCGGTGAGGGCGCGGCCCTTCACCACGCTCCACGCGCGAATGTCGAGGTAATCGGGCCAGACTCCGGTGACGACCGTGCTCCGGTTGAGGCCTCCGACGACGGTGCGGAGCGGACGCTGCGAGGCCGGTGAGAGCATGGCGACATCGCGCGCCCCGCGCCGAATGGCCTCGAGATCGTTGACGGTGAACAGCGCCGCACCGCCCGAGCCGCCCCCCATGCGCTGGGTCGGAGAGCCCGGCACCACCATGAGCATGTTGCTGCCCATGCCCGAGATGGTGGCGCCGATGTACGCGGTCGCGCCCTGCCCGAGCGACTCCATCATCAGCACCGCCGCGACGCCGATGACGACGCCCAGCATGGTGAGCGCCGAACGCATGCGATTGCGAAGGAGCGCCGACAACGCCAACGAGGTGGTGGCCCTGACGTTCACGCGCGCACCTGGGTGTCCGAGGCGATGAGCCCGTCGCGAAAGACGATGCGTCGCTTCGCCCAGCTCGCGCTCTTCGGGTCGTGCGTCACCATGATGACGGTGATGCCGCGCGTCTGGTTGAGGCTCGAGACGAGCTGCATGATCTCGTCGCTCGTCTTCGAGTCCAGGTTGCCGGTGGGCTCGTCGGCGAGAATGACCTCGGGGTCGTTGATGAGCGCACGGGCGATGGCGACGCGCTGTTGCTGGCCTCCCGAGAGTTGATTGGGCCGCGCGTCCTCCCGCCCCGAGAGGCCCACGGCTGCGAGGGCCGCGTACGCCCGGGCTTCACGCTCGAGCGTGCCGATGCCCGCGTAGATGAGCGGGAGCGCGACGTTGTCGAGGGCGCTGGTGCGCGCGAGCAGGTTGTAGCTCTGGAAGATGAAGCCGAACTTCGCGTTGCGAAGCGCGGCGAGCACGTCACCCGACAGCGACTGCACCGGGTGACCTTCGATGAGGTACTCACCGGCCGTGGGCAGGTCGAGGCAGCCCAGAATGCTCACGGCGGTGGACTTGCCCGAGCCCGAGGCGCCGGTAATGGCGACGAACTCCGAGGTGTCGATGGACAGGTCGACCCCATCGAGCGCGCGCACGGTCGCGTCGCCTTCGCCGTAGTGGCGCCGCACCTGGTTGAAGCGGAGCAGCGGGGCCTTATCTGGGCTTGGCGAGTCCATAGGCCTTCTTCCCCTCGGGCGTGAGGTCGACCAGCACCTGCGCGTCGCGCGGGACGTCTGCGTCGGCGATCGCCGTCAGCTCACCGTCCGTCAGCCCGGCATGCACTGGCAGCCGCTTCACCACGTCACCCTCGAGGATCCACACGCCGGCTCCCGGTCCCGGCGTCGTCTCGGGCGGCATGAAGTGGAGCGCGGCGTTGGGCACGCGGTCAGCGCCGTCGATCTTCCCCGTCCGCACGCGGGCGCTCGCGGTCATGCCTGGCTTGAGCGTCAGGTCCACGTTGTCGACGGCGATGACGGCGCCGTAGGTCACCACGTCCTGCACGACTCGCGCGGAGTTGCGCACCGAGGTGACGACGCCCTCGAAGGTGCGGCCCTGGTACGCATTGACCGTGAAAGCGGCGGGTTGCCCCTCATGCACCTCACCGATGTCGGCCTCGTCGATGGCGGCGACGACCTCCATCTTCCGGAGGTCGGCGGCGACGGTGAAGAGCACCGGCGTCTGCAGCATCGACGCGACGGTCTGGCCCGGGTCGATGTTGCGGGTGATGACGACGCCATCGATGGGCGCGCGAATGACCGCGTGCGTGAGGTTGGTGCGAGCGAGCGACGCTTGCGCGAGTTGGGCTGCGAGCGTCGCCTCCGCCGCGCCAACGCGGGCCGTCGCGAGGGAGACGGCGGTGACCGAAGCTTCGTGCTCGGTCTGCGTCTGAGCGCCCTGCGCGAACAGTCCATCGGCGCGCACCTTGTTGCGTTGCGCCTGCGCGAGGTCGGCGTTCGCTTGAGCGAGCTGCGCCCTGCTCGCGGCTGCCATCGCTGCGGATTGCGCCGCCTGTGCCTGGAGCGCTCCTTGATCGAAGCGCGCCATCACCTGGCCCTCTTTGACGCGGTCGTTGAAGTCGACCTCGACCGTGGACACCCGGCCTGAGATCTCCGCGCCCACCGAGACGGTCGACACGGCCTCGACCCGCCCGGTGGCCAACACCTCGCGCACGATGGGCCCGTGCGTCACGGCGGCGGAACGAAAGCGCTGGGCCATCGGCGTGGGCTTCGATCGCGTGAACCACCCGAGGCCGGCGGTCACGAGCGCCACCACGACGACCACCGCCGCCGCGATGAGCCGACGACGCGACCGCTTGCGACGCTCACGTGCAATCAACTCGGGCAGGGAGACCTGCCGAATCGGAACGACCTTCGACGCCTCGAGGGGAGGAGCGGGAGTCATGGCCCCCGGCAGTGCATCAACCGTGCGCTGGTTCTCACGACGATCCGCAGATCACCTTCGAGCCTCGACGCAGAACTTTCGCCCCTGTCGCGAGCGCGCAAAGCCTGCGCCTCCCGGCGAAGTCGATCCACCAGCCCCACGATGACCTCGGGTGTCACGTGCACGTCTCTGAAGCCGGGAGCGTCGGGCCTTGCGCCGCGAACGAACGGGAACGCGAGCTCGTCGTTCAGCCAGCGAGCCTGGCCGAGCATGAAGCCGAGCTCGACGTTGCCGTCGACGAGGTTGATGGCGGTGATGGCCTGACAGACTTGATCAAAGACGAGGCGGCCGTCGACGAGGGGGGCCGTCAGCGCTCGAGGTCGGCTGGCAGGAGCTCGTACGACACCAGCGGTGCCTCCCCTGATTCGGGAACGCGCGCATGGCTCGTGCTTCGATTCAGCTCACACCGTTCCCACCCGCGCCCTCAGCGCCAGGCCCGCACCCGACGCCAGGACCTCGTCCATCAGCTCAGCCGAAACGACGCGCAACTCGATCTCCCCGAGACGAAGCATCTGCTGGGGGGGAAGCGGCTGTTCGACGTCGCTCCCGACCGCTCGCCACCACCACTGGTGCTCCCGGCAGACCAGCAACCCGGCAACCCGTGGCATGGTGACGTCGTTGATGACGAAGTCGTTCACGCCTGCGCGGCCCACGCTCAAAGGTGTTCCGGCCCACTCGAGACACCAGGCCTGACAGTCCGTCTCATCGACACTCGACGCCCCAGCTCCCGGGAGCATGGTCTCGGCCAGGTCACGGGCCTCGACTGTTGCCGCCGGCCGGCGCGGACCCATCATTCGCACGAGCCAGTCCTGCGGCCAGCGACTCAGGAAGAGCGTCGACCCCAGCATCAGCCGCTGGCGCTCGAGCGTGGACAACCAGAGTGGCGCGCGCACCTTTTCCTTCTGACGCGGCGGCGCATCGGCGACGATTGGCGGAAACCCTCATTGTCAGCCGGCGGTGTTCGCGAGACTGAAAGGTCTTCTCCTGGGAGGCCGATGCCGTCGGGTTGGCTCGAATCACACCTCGTTCGACGGCTCGATCACCTTGGGCGCGAGGGCTTCTTGGTGCGCCATGCCCTGAGCTGGCTCGTCTGGGAGCCGGGTCAGTGGACCCCGTCGGCTGGGCTTTCGACCGCCGACGTGACCGTGACCCTTCCTGTCAGGTCGGCCCGCCTGACTGGGCCACGCACCGGCGATGGGCTCTGCTTCGAACTGAACCCGCTCCACACGCCCATCTCGGTGGGGCGGAGCCCGGAGTGCACCATCGTCATCGATGACGCCACCCTCTCGAGGCGCGCGTTCGAGCTCATTCACCATGAGTGGCGATGGTGGATGAACCCGCTCACTCACCGGCAGGTATGGGTCGACGAACACGAGGCGCGAGACCCCCTGCCGCTGCTGGAGCAGCAGGTGGCCTCGGGCAACGTCGTCTTCACTCCCCTGGGTCCCGAAGCAATGGCGGCCCGTCTGAGCCGCCGCGCTCGCGGGGCGCTGCGCTGACGAGCCGGAGCCTGGCGGTCGTGCCTCGACCGGGTGCGGACTCGAGCTCGAGGTGGCCTCCCATCGCCTCGACCAGCACTCGGCAGATGGCGAGCCCGAGCCCCGCGCCTCCGTTCACGGGGCGGGTGGTGAAGAAGGGGTCGAACGCGCGCGCCATCGTGGTCTCGTCGATGCCGCAGCCCGTGTCGCGCACCTCAATGAGCACGTGTTCGTCGACAGGCCCCAGCAGCCGTACGTCGACGCGGCCCTCCTCAGACGCGACCGGCTCGAGGGACTGGGCGGCGTTTGCCAGAAGGTTGACGAGCACCTGAACCAGGTTCGCCTCGTGTGCGCGGGCCTCGAGGGCATGCTCGGCATGCAGGACCACCGGAACTCGCCCACGAAAGGTGCCGGCCGTCGCCTGGAGTGCCGCGCGGATGGCAGGCAGCACCCCGATCGTCTCGACACGCCCGGTCTCGGGCCGAGACGACAGCACCCGAAGGTCGCGCACGACGGCCGCGATGCGAGCAACACCCTGTTCGGCCTCGCCGAGCGCCTCGAGCACCTCAGCCGACACGCTGCCTGCGGCGAGCTCGCGCCGCGCGAACTCGAGGCTGCTCGTCAGCCAGGTGAGTGGGTTGTTGATCTCATGCCCGACGCCCGCGGCGACCGTCGAGAGCGCCGACAGCCGCTCGGACGCCACGCGATGTGAGAACTGTTGGGCCGTCAGCCGCGCCCGCTCCGCGGTGAGGACCTGGTGTTCGACCCGTCGCTGCTCGGTTACGTCGAGCACGTGCAGCGCCACCTCCTCGTCGTTCAACGAGACCGCGTCGACGCGCACCACGAAGTCCTCTTCGAGATCGAGCTCGCTGACCATGCTGCGGGCCCGCCGCGTTGCCGTCGCCAGGTCGAGCAGGGGCCGTGGCAACTCGTCGAGCGTGCCTACCCAGGCGGTGAGTCGAGGTGACTGACAGCAGACCGACACGTGCCGGTATGCGAGCGCCCCGCCTCGGACCAGAAGGAGCACCCCGGGTACGGCCTGGACGAGGCGCAGCGCCTCAGGGCCTGAAAGTGCGCCAGGCTCGGACAGCGCCGGGAAGGACCGGAGCGAGAGCGTCATACCGGGGTCGTGCCCTCGGCCCTTCACTCGAGGCAATTAGTCAGAACACGAAGCGGGTCAGCACTTACCCTGATGAAGGCCACGCCTCGCCAAGGTCGTGTTGGCGAGCAGGACGTGACGTCGCTACCGTAGGGCGGACGATGACCGAGGTCACGCTCGAGCAGGCGCGCCGGCTCCTCACGCTGTCGGATGACGCCCTGTTCGTCTTCTCGATCCCCACGGGCGCCATCGTCTTCGCCAACGCGGCGATGGGAGAGCTCAGTGGCTTCTCCGTCGAGGAGCTCAAGGCCGACGCTCGCGGCTGGTTGGCCCGTGTCCACCCAGACGATCGAGCCATCGCTTCGGGGACGGCTGCGTGGCAGGTGGAACGGGAGGCGCGCAGCCGATACCGGTACCACCACCCGGCTCGTGGCGAACGGACCTACGAGGCGCGGTTGGCCGTCGTCGAGGCACAGCAGGTCGTCGTGGGCGTGGTGCGCGACGTGACCGATTCGGTCGTCGCTGCGCTGAGCCGCAACAGGTACCAGTTGTTCCAATCGGAGGACTTCGCCGCCGTCGTGGCGGGGCTGCCGGTGGCCATCGTTCTCTCGCGAGGCGGTGCGGTCGTGCTCGCCAATCGGGCGGCGCTTCGCCATTTCCCCCTGCTCGTCGAAGCCTCGCCGACGGTCGCGCGAGCGCTGCCACCGGCCCTCGCCGCCCTCGATGGTGCCGGAAAGGCCGAGTGCGGCGTCTTCACGGTGCACTCGTCGCCGCTGCGGCACCTCTCGTTCGTCGCCGCACCGCTCGTGGTCGACCATGAGTCGTACACCATGTGGACCATCACCGACGACACCGACCGCATCGAGACGGACCGCCGGGTCGCCAGCGTCGAGTCTCAACGGAACCTGCTCGAGCGCAGCCTCCTGGTGAGTGAGATCTCGGCCTTCGTGACGCACGAGCTGAGCCAGCCGCTCGCGTCCATCACGGCGTGGGTGGAGGGCGCTCTGGCGCGGCTCGATCGGCCTGGGGCGGGCCAGACGAGCGACGCCAGCATCGGCCCGGCGCTGCAGCAGGCGCTCATTCAGTGCCAGCGTGCCGCCGAGCTCGTGGGGCGGGTCCGACGGCTCATCGTCACCGGGGACGTACGTCGCGAGGTGGTCCTCCTCGAGCCGCTCGTGCAGCGGGCCATGCGCAGCTTTCGCGCTTCGCCGGTGCGCTTCGAGGGGCTCTCGGGGCCGCGCGTCTTCGTCGACCCGATGTACGTCGAGGTCGCGCTGATGACGGTCTTCCGGTCGCTCGCCAACGCAGGCCTCGAGGGGCTCTCGGGGGTGGTGCGCCAGCAGGCAGGGGCCGTGGTGCTCGACATCTCGACGGCGCGGCCGGGGCTGCTCTCCACGCAGGGGCCCCACCTGGGCCTCGAGCTGGCGGTCGCGACCACGGCGCTCGAAGCCGTGGGGGGCCGTCTGCAACACCGCCCAAACGAGGTGGTGGTGAGCCTGCCGGCACCCTCACAACATGCTGGCGTCGGCGAAGCGGCCGAGGAGCGTGAGCACCTGGGCCCGGGTGAAGGGCTTCTCGAGGACCGGCACTGACGCCCGCTCGAGCAGGACGCGCTGGCGCTCGTCGAGCGCACCACCTGTCAGCAGCGCGAAGCGGTTGGCCAGGGGTGAGCATGAGGAGCGGAGCCAGCCGAGCAACTCGGTTCCGAGCCCGGTGGGCATCTGGAAGTCGCACAGCACGGCGGCGATCCGCTGCGAGGTGATGGCCGCGCGCGCGGCCTCGACGGTCGCGACGCAGATGGTGGGAACCTCGCCGAGCACCCAACTGAGGCTGGCCCTGAGGTTGGCCTCATCATCGACGATCAGCACCGGGCCCAGCGCTCGCGAAGGGGTGGGGGGCGGCACGCGGGCCGCGGGCTCTGCCTGCACCAGCGCTGGCGGCATCTCGACGGCGACGCGGGTCCCTGCGCCCACCGCGCTCTCGAGGGTGATGGTGCCGCCCTGGGCCTCGACGAACTCGCGGCAGAGCGCGAGGCCCAGACCGGTCCCGGTGACCTTCGTCGAGAAGAAGGGGTCGAACGCGCGAACACGCGTGGGCTCGCTCATCCCCGGCCCATTGTCGATGACCTCGAGCAGTCCCCACCCGCTCACGGTCGTCGAGACCCGCACCACGACGCGGTTGGAGTCGACCGTCATCGGGTCGAGGCACTCAGCGGCGTTGAGCAGCAGATTCAACACCACCTGCCCCAGGCGTCGCGAGTCGGCGTGAAGCAGCGGCGCGTCGAGCAGCTCGAGCGAAACCCGGCAGCGGTGCTTGAGGACGTGCGAGGCCGTGCGGAGCGCCGCTTCGACGACGGCGTGTGCGTCGACGCTCTGGTGGGCGTCGGGAGGCGTCAGGGGCACCCTCAGGTCTTCCACCACCTGCGCCATGCGGTCGCAGCCGTCCTGGGCGACGGCGATGAGCTGGCTTGCGGAAGAGCCGAGGTCCACGCGGTCCTTCAACACCACGAGCACGTTGAGCACCGAGGTGAGGTGGTTGTTCAGCTCGTGAATCACGCCAGCCATCAGCCGGCCCGTCGACGAGAGGGCCTCGAAGCGCGCCGCCCGCTGGCTGAGGCGGGTCTGCTCCGTCACGTCCTGGAAGGCGCCGACGACGAGGAGGCCCCGCTCCGACGCTGTCCGCGAGCGGGCGAAGACGGCGGAGTACTCGCGCGAGACGCCGTCGGCGACGCGGATGAGCGAGGTGCGCACGCGCTCTCCAGCGGCCGCGCGGGTCAGGCAGCGCTCGAGCGGGTCGCCCGTCATCGTCTGGAAGACGTCCTGGAGGCGGAGTGGCTCGGAGCGGTCGAGGGAGCAGGCTCTGTTCGCGAGGTACACGGTGCCGCCCCCGTCGACGACACACAGCGGCTCCTCGAGCCCATCGATGGCCTCTCCGAGCAGCTGCAGCTCGGCCTCGACGACGAGGTTCTTGCGAGGGCCCGTTGAGGCCCCGGCGGTGCGCTGGCCCAACCGGCGCTGAATGGCGCTGTAGAGCGACGTCGAGGAGCCCCGGTACGCCCCTTCCCACAGCGAGAGCTGCTGAATGGACGCCTGCTCGAGCTCGTAGAGGCGACCCAGGCGCAGCACGGCGTCGGCCACCTCGCCGGAAGGCGCCACCGCGTCGTACTCGAAGCCGAGCGGCGGCTCGGGTACGTCGACCCCCAGAACGAGCGCCCCCTCTCGCTGCCACGTCCACGCGGTCGCGAGGCTCGTGAAGCAGGTCATTCCCCGCACCACCACGACCCAGGGAGCAGGCTCGCCGGTGGTGAGGCTGGCCCCGGGCGGCAGGTCGAGGGGCGCGGGCGACTGGCTGATGAGGAGAACGTGCATGCGTCAGAGGGCCGCGTCGAGCTGCGCGAGGGCGGTGCTCACGTCGAGCGACGTCCCCAACAGCGGAAAGGCATAACGCTCGCTCGCCCGCTGTTCATCGTCGGTGCGGGTCGCGGTCGCCTCGGGCACCATCACCACGCGGTACCCCAGATCGTAGGCCGAGCGCGCGGTAGTCTCGACGCACACATTGGTCAACAGCCCTGCCACCACGACGGTCGTGACGCCGGCCCGTTGGAGCAGATCGTGCAGCGGGGTGGTGCCAAACGCACACAAGCCCCGCTTGGCCTGTACGACGGTCGCGCGCTCGAGGAGCGGCAGGAACGACTCGAGCGGCGCCGCTCCGACACTGCCTCGGCTCAGGGCCCGCTGGTCACGAATGAGGCCCAGCACGCCCTCGGCGCGGGTGATCTCACGGTAGTCGGACGTGAACTCGATGGGCACGAAGAACACGGGCGCTCGCCGGTCGAGGAAGCCTTCGACGAGGCGCCTGAGCGCGGTCAACGTTCCCCGTTGCTGAAGCTGCGCCCCCAGGAGGGAATACAGCCGCCCAGACGGGTGGCAGAAGTCGTTCTGGACCCCCTGAAAGACCAACGCGGTCGTCGTCATGGGCAACAGTCTCATCCAGCAGCGGTCTGGGCGCAGCCAATGAAGACCCTTACCTCATCAGAACATCCCTCGTTGCGGACAGCCGGGGAGGGCCCTTAGGCTAACCCCATGTCTCGGACTCACGAGTTGCCCTGCGTCTTCATCCTCGACGATGACGACGCAGCGGGCAGCGCGCTGTGCTACCTGCTGTCGAGCGTCGGCCTCGACGCCAAGCATATCAGCGCCCCCTCGAACTTCTTGCTGCTCCCGGTGCCGACGCGGCCGTCCTGCGTGCTGTGTGACATCTGCATGCCCGAGATGAACGGCATCACGGTGCTCGAGCAGGCCCGCGCCCACGGGTGGCGTTCGCCCTTCATCATCCTCACCGCGTTCGGAGACGTAAAGGTAGCCGTGCGTGCCTTCAAGTCGGGCGCCGTCGACCTCATCGAGAAGCCCTACAGCGGCGCCCAGGTGATGGAGGCCGTCCAGCGGGCGATCGGGCAGGACCGCGCGCGGCTCGAGGCCGAGGCCCGTCACCTCGACAGCTCGACCCGGCTCAAGCACCTCACCCCGCGCGAGCACGACGTGCTCGAACTGGTGCTGGTGGGCCTCACCAACAAGGAGATGGCCGACCGCCTCAAGATCAGCGTCAAGACCATCGAGGTCCACCGCTCTCGGGTGATGCACAAGATGGGTGCTCGCTCGTCTGCCGAACTGGCGCTACGAGTCGTTGATGGACGCGGAACGTCGGCGACGCGCGAACCACGACAGGGGTTCGAGGTTCGCGCCGGAGCGGACGTACCAGTGCCCGGCCTCGAGCGCGCCGCTCGCGGCGGCGACTGAGAAGGGCTGGACGTTGAGGGTGCGCCGGAGGCGATGGCCCTCGTTGGCAGAGCAGACGAAGACCAGATCGAACGTGCGCGCGAGCACCCGCTCGTCGGGCGACGACACCGTCGGTACCCAGGTGCCCTCGTCATCTCTCGACAGCAGTTGTCGCCGCACCTCGCGCGACTCGAAGTCCGGGCCAACCCAGAGGACGCGAGGCGGGTGCGTGCTCAACGGGAGTGAACCCAGGCTGGGCAGGTTCACGGACACCTCGAACCAATCGCCGCCGGCGTCGACCGAGAAGCGACCGCCGAGGTCGACCACGATGGAATGAGCGACCGCGAGCCCGATGCTCTGAAAATCACCGACGGTCGCGGTGCGGTCGAGGTAGCTGCTCAGGGCGTGCCGCATCGTCGAAGCGCCCGGTTCTGAGGGGCAGCGAACCGTGACCCGCACCACGAGCGCGCCGGCCTCGTCCTGGCCGGTGGCGACCTCGAGCCGCGGTCGCTGCGCTTCAGCCAGCTTCACCAGCCGCCCTGCGACGATGAGCAGATTGATGAAGACCTGCGAGAGCCGCACCGGCGAGCTGACGACGAGCGGCGCAGGGCCCGGGCTCACGACCACGGCCGCCAGGTGCTTCCATTCCTGAGAGGTGACGCGCATCGCGAAGGCCAGCACATCGTGCACGTCGAGGGGGCGGCTCTGCTCGGGGTGCTGGCCGAGGAACTCGCGCAGGTCTCCGAGGAGCGAGGTGATGCGGCTCGCGCCATCGCGGGCTTCGTCGACGGCCTGCGGCAGGTCGCCATCGAAGCCCTCCGTCCGAAGGACGTCTGCCACATAGTTGAGGTTGGCCTGGAGGTAGGCGAGCGGGTCGTTCGCCTCGTTGACGACACCGGCCGCGAGGGCGCCGAGGGCGGTGTGGCGCGCCGCGAAGTCCAGCAGCTCACGCTCGCGGCCGGCGTCCTGGGCATCGCGGAACACGAGCCAGTGCTGGTTGGCGTTCGGGCGGGTGCGGGCGACCACGCCCTCGATGAGCGTGTCGGTCGAGCGCTCCCGGAGGAGCGCGGGCGCGACCTCGTCTTCCATCGACAAGAGCTCGATATCGAAGCGTTGGCTGAGCGCAGGCGAGAGCGGCGCCCCGGTCAACGGGTCCCAGGTGGCGCCCTCACTCGAGACGATGAGGGAGCGGTACCCCAGTCGCTCATGAAGCCGGGCGAGCCGCTGGGCCTCGGCGTCGCGTGAGGACAGCTCTCGCAAGGCAGCCTCGAGTGCGACCTGCAGCTGGCACCACCGCAAGGGCGTCGTTACGACCGCTTGGGCGCCGTGTGAGCGCAAGACCTCGAGCGCATTCGCCGGGCTGGCGAGCATCACCAATGGAATCGGGCGAGCCTCACCCAGGAACTCCCGGGCCAGCGCTTCGATGCGCTGCGGGTTGCGGAAGTCGCTCACCCAGACGTCAGGGCGGTTCGACGGGCCGTCTTTCTCTGTCAGCACCCCGTAGCCGCCCTCGACCAGTTTCTGTTCAAGGGCCAGCCGGACCGAGGCGCGCTCGATGGCCAGCCAGACGCGGGGAGGAGACCTCACGCACAGACCTCGTTCGGCAATTGGACGACCATGGTCACGCCGTCACGCCGGGGCTGCTGCTGAATGACCCACGTCGCTGCGACCCCCGGTCAACGACGACGTGCACCCACTGATGCGCCCAGTCAGCCGACTCTCCGGCTCTGGCGAAGGCCGCGACCAGTCCAGACGTGAGCGTCAGGTGGCATCGCGCACCCGCTGGCGACGCGTTCAACTCGGGGAGTGAAAGCCCGAGGACCTGGACGAGCGTTCGTCGCAACAGCCGCGACCCGTTCGGAATGCCGCCATGGAAGGCGACCACGCGGTCGTGACCGTTGACGAGGAGCCTGAAGAGCGAGTCGCTGGAGGCGTTGATCACCTGACGAAAGTTAGCGGCCCTCGCATGAGCGGCGGAATCAGGTAAAGCCCTGAGTCGAGAAGGGAGCGCACGGGGTGCTTCAGACCCGCTAGTGCGTGGCCATGGGCACCTTCGCGTCTTCCCGATTTGAAGGGGCTGCCGTCGTCGCGTAGAGAGACGGGCATGCGTATCCAGCCCCGGCGCTGTGGCGTCCTTGCTCGCACCAAACAGCTCTCGGACACCATGGCGGAGCGAATCAGTGCACCCTGGCTCGAGTGCTCGGCCTTCGGGCTCGACGAGGCCGACTTGCGTGAGCGGCTCCAGTTCGTCGGCGTCTCGGCGTATGTCGTGGTGGCCGAGCACCCGGCCGACCTCGTGGCCTGTCTGCTTCACTTCGAAGCGATGGGACATGGCGACCTACCCGTGGTGGTGGCGAGCAGCGATACCCGGGCGTCGCGCTGGTGCGGCTCGTTCCGCCTGGGGGTCGTCGAGGTGCTGCGGCCCGACCAGTTCGGCGAGTTCACCTTGCGTCGAACGTTCCTGGGGCTGGCAGAGCGGCCGGGGCGGGTCTCGGGGGCGGGGAGCGGCCGATTCTTGAGTGAACTCATCGAGCACGTCCGCGCGTTCCGCCGCAGTGGTCGCATCGAGAGCCTTGACGCACGCGGCTCCGCGCAGTCGGCGAGCTGGACGTGGGGGCGGCTCAGTGGGTTGAGTCGGCTCCAGCTCGATTCAGCTGGCGCGCCGATCTTCCCGGCAACGGAGCGCTGGGTCTACTCCGAGGTGGTTCCGCCATCGCTCGCGGAGCGCGGTGAGGAGCTCCGCGACGCTCCGCGTCTTCCGTGCGACTTCCCGACGGTCGTGATGGTGGGCGCCGGGTCGCGCCTGTGCCGTGCCATCAACATCTCACCGGCTGGACTTCTGCTGACCGCCCCGGAGCTCCGAGTGGGCACCCAGTTGAAGCTGCGCATCGACTTCGGGGCGCTGGGGCATGCCGAGCTGAAGGGCCTCGTCGCGCACCGCGCCGAGGTTCCGCAGCCGTCGGTGGGCGTCGAGGTAGCCAACGAGCCGGAGCAGCGAGCCCTGCTCGAGCGGATGTATCGATCGTGGCAGCAGGTGCTGGGGCCAGGTGCCTGAGCGAAGTGGCACACTCCCAGCCGCAGCCTCGAACGCCGCGTCACGACCTTCGACGCTATGAAAGGTGTATGGAGTACGGGTTTTCCCTGATGGCGGGTGCGCGGGGCAGAGCCCACACTCTTTCCATTCCACGATGAGCTGTCCTTCCTGTGGCCGGACGTCGAATGCGACTGAGTTCTGCGACCCATGTGGGCCGCGAGCGGTGTCGTTCCCGGGCTACAGCCTCGAGTCCCTGATCGGACAGGGCGGATCGGGTCAGGTCTTCAAGGCCCGGCAGGTGGCCCTGGGGCGAACGGTCTGCGTCAAACGACTGCTCCCGGCGGTCGCGACTCAGGCGACGAGCGTGGCCCGCTTCCGCTCCGAGGCCCTCGCGATGGGCCGGGTTCAACACCCGAACGTCGTCGCCGTGTACGACGTGCCGTTGGGGGCAGACCGGTTGCCCTTCATCGTCATGGAGTACGTCGAAGGCCGCTCGCTGCGAAGCATCATTCACGACGAGGCTCCGCTCGAGTCCGCGCGGGCCCTCGACCTGGTCGACCAACTCCTGGCAGGACTGGAGGCGTGCCATGCCCGAGGGGTCGTCCACCGCGACCTGAAGCCTACGAACGTCATGGTGTCCCGACTCTCCGACGGCCGTGAGTGGTGCAAGCTGCTCGACTTCGGGATCGCGAAATCCCAGGCCCACGGGGAGTCGCTCACGATGACGGGGATGGTGGTGGGAACGCCCGGCTACATGGCGCCCGAGCAAATCGTCGCACAGCCGGTCGACGCGAGGGCCGATGTCTTCGCGGTGGGGGTCGTCTTGTTCGAGCTCCTCACCGGGGGCCGCCCGTTTCGTGGCTCCGACGCCGACAAGATGCGGCGAACCGTCACCGAGGATGCGCCCGGAGCCGCGACTCGGGTCGACTCCTTGCCGGCAGAGCTTGACGTCGTCTGCCGCCGGGCCCTCGCGCGCGACGTCAACGAACGCTTTGATGACGCCAGCGCATTCCGCTCGGCCCTCGGCGCGGTCCGTATCGCACTGGCCCGGGTCGAAGAGAGGGACCTCACTCCGCCACCCGTGCCGCGTCTCACTGACGTCCAGCCGGCGCCCTTGCCGCTCACTCCGGCCGCCGTTCCAGACGCAGCGCCTTCAGGCCCTGCGGCCCCGCCCGCCCCGTCACCCCTGTCACCCCCGTCGCGCCTCGAAGCCCTGGCGCAGGCGGCGCTGCAAGCCAGTTCGTCGCTCGCGCTCTGGGCCCTGCTGGACCAGTTCGACACCCGGCTCAAGGCGGCGGTGACTGGTTGCCAGTTCGACGAGCTGGAGGAGCTCCGCCAGCGTGAGGACGTCCTGACCGCGCCACTGCCATTCCCAGCGCTCGAGGCGCGGCTTCTGGAGCGCTTCGCACGAGGCCTCACCACCTCGCTCGACGGGGTGTTCGAGCTGGTGAGCCGACCGGGGGGCTGGCGCGTGGGGGCGTGGTTGCTGACGAAGGCCGGCGCTGCCGCGGCCGAGGGGCTCGCTGACCGGTACGTGAGCCTTCCGGAATCGCTTCGAACGAGGTTGGTGAAGGTGCTGTGGACGCGGGCGACGGTGCGCGAGGTCGTCGCCCGGCTCGTCGGAGATTCGTCGCGCGCCCGCAAAGTGGTCGAGGGCCTCGATGCTGTCGACGATGACCTTCGCGTCTTCATCTTCGGTGGACTCCTCGAGTCCCACGACGAACACGTCAGGCTGGCAGCGCTCGACGCCCTGTCTGCCTCGCTCGGGCTGCGTTTCACGGTGAGCATCCGCGGCCGGCTTCGTGACGAGTCAGCTGCCGTTCGGGCCAGGGCCATCGCGTGGGTCGTCCATCTCGACGACGAGGCCTCCGTCCCCAACCTCGCGCGCATTCTGCGGTCGACCGACTCGACGAAGGAGCGACTGTCGGTGGTTCAGGCGCTGTCGGGTCTGGGCGATGCTGGCTTCCACCTTCTGGCCGAACGCCTCGCCGTCGAGGAGAACCCGACGGTCTCCTTTTCGATCGCTGAGGCCCTGCTGAGGCAGGGGCGCGACGCCGGCTTCGAGCGGGTCGCGATGCTCGCGAACGACGCACGCACTCCGCTGGTCAATCGCAAGGCCATGGAGCGCGCGCTGGCGCAGGTGCCCGTGGAGTCGACCCCGCGTTCAGAGGACAAGGCTGATATCGCTCGGCTGTGACCTCGACACACTCGAAGGTGGAGTCGGTCTCGGCGACCTCAGTCAGCACTCGACGAAGCACGCGAGTTCATGTCGGGGTGCGCACGGGCGTTCAATCGAATCAGCCCGGCCGGTGCGAGGAGTACGACGGGTCATTGATGTACTTGCTTGCCGACGTCACCCGCACGCCGCTCGGCACCGACTCGATCATCTTCCCATCACCGATGTACATCGAGACGTGGCCGTTCTTCACCAGCAGGTCGCCCGGCTGCAGGTCGTGCTTCGAGACCTCCGGCAGGCCCGCCTTCATCGCGCGGCTGCTCGAGAAGCGGCTGATGTCGATGCCCGCCTTCTTCAACATCGTCACCATCAGGCCTGAGCAGTCGTACCCGACCACGCCCTTCTGCGAGACGTAGGCTCTCTGGCCGGCCTGCTGGTACGTCTTCCCGTCCCCCGGTTTGCCAAAGCGAAAGGGGCTGGCGCCGCCGACGTAGGGCGCGCCGAGCTGAGAGCGGCCGAAGTCTATCGCTGCCTGAATGCCGCTGGCTGGGGCCAAAGCCACCTGCCCCACCGGAGCTGCCTGCCCAACTGCATGCTGCGACGCAGCCCGATGCGCGCGACCTCGACCCGTCGACATCTCGTCGCGAGCGAAGGGCTGTCGGGCCAGTGATGTCGCCGCGCCCGAGCCGCCCGGGAGCTTCAGCGAGCGACCCGTGACGATTCGGCTGGCGTCGGTGATTCCTGGGTTCAACTGCTGAATCTTCTTGATGATCTCCGACACGCTGCCGCTGACGCCCTCACGCTTGAGGCGCGACGCGATGGCCCAGAGGGTGTCACCAGAGCTGATGCGGTACGTCGAGCCAGCGCCGACGGAAGGTGCCTGCATGGTCGAAGAGTATCGGACTTCGTGACGCCGGATGAAGAGGCGAATCTGTCAGCGATGCTGACGTTTCCGGGGCGGACCAGGGCCTGGCGCTCCTTGAGGGGCGCGCAGAAGTTCCCCGACGTCTTCGTTCGGTGCCAGGAGACGGGCTCGCCCATCGACATCGGGTTCGTGCCGCTCGGGCTCTGTCTGGCGACGCTCGTCGAGCACCTCGAGGCGCTGGGAGAGCCGTTCGACGCGCGCGCGGCGAGCGCTGCAGGGGCCACTCATGGTGCGCTTGACGATGGAGGCCCTCGAGCTCGCAAGAGAGAGCGTCGAACCTCTGCCGGGTGAGGGTGACCGCTGAGAGCTGGGCATCGGCGCCACGACGATCTCGACGCGTCGGTTGTTCGCGCGGTTCTCGGCGTTGGAGCGCTGAAGCGGGCCGCTCGCGTCAGCGCCTGGCCTGCGCCGCCCGCCACTCGTGGAACCACGGCACCGCGTCGGCCAGCATCAGCTTCTGTGAGACGCCTCGCAGCTCGAGCGCGGCGATGACGGGCATCGACTTCACCAGCACCGCGCCCCACACGCCTGGCGTCTCGCGCACCGCGAAGTCGGCCCAGACGTCGAGCGCGTCGGCGTGCACGCGCAGGTCGGTCACCTCGATGAGGTCGGGCCCGAGGCGGAGCGAGGCCGTGCACGAGACGTCGTGGTGCTCCGACATGAGCCGCACCGGGAACGGGACCGGCACCTGCGCCTCGATCAAGCCCATCACCGGTTGCAGGTGTTGCACCTCGAAGGCGACCGTCGCCGTCGTCCGCAGCGGGCCGTCGACCGAGAGCGTCCACTCCGGCACGCGCGCCTTGAACCAGAAGCCATCGTAGCGACGGCGGTCGGCGAAGACGGTGGCGTCGGTGAACTCGAACGAGCTGCCGTCGAGTCGCATGACCCCGGTGGCGAAGTCGATGGAGCGCAGGTGCGCCTTGACGACCGCCTGCCCCTCGAGGCGAGAGACGCGGCTGGCCAGCTCGAGCTTGCTGAAGGTCGCCACGACGTCGCCCGCGCCCTTCGAGGTGCTGCTGTCGAGCGCGAGGGTGGCGTTGACGAACCCGTCGCCCTTCACAACCGAGAGCCCGGTGCCCTTCGGAACGAACCGATTGAGGAAGCGCAGGTCGTCCGCGTGGGCCTTGGTCAGCGTCAGCACGCCGTCGAAGACGTCAGGGACGGTGAGGTCGGCGGGCCCCTTCGCGAGCAGCCGGAAACGCTCGGCGTACATCCACGGGGTCTTGTCCGAGCCGATCAATTCGGGGCGCAGCAGCACGAGCTCGAGCCGACGCGTGCCTTCGGTGGCCGTGAGCCGCCCCTCGCCCTGGCCCCGCAACGAAACGAAGGGCGTCATCAGCCGCACGCCGGGCGCCTTCGAGACGAAGGAGCTGCCGTCTTGCAGCACGCCGCGCACCAGGCGCACGTCGGCCTCGACGACACCGTCGGCGCCGCCCACGGTGAGCCAGGGCACGCTCCGCACGGCAAAGTTCGCGGCGTAGGCCGAGTCGAGCTCGCCCTTGAGCGACACGTTCGCGGTCAGCTTCTTCAGGTCGGTCACGGCGGCGTCCTTGAAGGCGAGCCGGTCGAGGTCGGCGCGGGCCGAGAGGGACGTCAACGTCAGCAGCGTCTGGTCTCCGCGGGTCAGCACGCCGTTGGCGTCGGTGATGGCGAGGTCGTCGAGCATCAGCGCGCGCAGCGGCTCGAACATCATGCCCCCCGAGATGGCCCCGGCGCCGCGGTAGCGCACCTCGCCCACCCACACCTCACGCACGTCGGTCAGCTGCAGGCCGCGCAGGTCGAAGGTGATGAGCTGTGGCCAGACCTCACCCGGCACCTTGTCCACCGAGGGGAAGCCGTCGATGGTCGGAAGCCACGCACGGTGCACGGCCTCGTCGCCCGGGAGCACGCGTGGCCGGAGCTTGAAGACGACGCCCGACGCGGTCACCCCTCGCGCCTGCAGGCGAAGGGACCGCAAGGCCCACGGTGAGAGGAAGCCGCTGACGCGCGCAGCCTGAACCTGCACCTGCGTGTCGGGGTCCTGGAACGAGAGGTCGAGGTCTTCGAGGTGAAGGGCCAGCGGTGGCCAGAGCGTCCACGCGCGCCCGTAGCTGACGCGCAGGTGGTCGGGGTCGCCGTTCATCCACTGCTGTGGCCACCGGGTGGCGAGCAAGGCGTTCAAGCCGCCGAGGCTCGCGAACAGCAGCAGCACCACCACCAGCGCGGACCAACGCAACGCACGCTTCATGTGCACGCGTCGTGCACCCCTCGTGCCCCCGGTGTCTGCGGGACAGGCGCTCCGTGGAGCGCATCATTCTGATGGGGCGCGCCGTCGACCTCGAGGGCGTCACCCCGGCACCGCCGTGGGCCCCGTCGCTCGAGGAGCCGCCGAGGCATCGCTCGGTCTGGTCGGCGGTCCTTCGTTTCGATGGCACGCCTCGTGAGCTTCTCGCGCCGTCGCCTTCAAGGACCCGGTTCTGCGCTCGGCACGGCGTATGCGACGGGGGCTGGGTGGAACGAAAGGAAGGTAGCCCATGCTCAATCTTCTCTGGGTTCTCGCCGCGGTGTTCGTCGTGCTGTGGATTCTCGGCATCACGATGAGCGTCAACGTCGGAGCACTCATTCACGTCTTGCTCGTGCTGGCCGTCATCACGGTGCTGGCCCGAATCATCCTGGGGCGTCGAGTCATCTGACTCGAGCCAACGCATCGAAAGGAACTCATCACATGACCACGAAGAACGCCGTTGGGAACGCAGCGAATGGCGCAGCCAAAGCGCTGAACAAGGAGGCCCTCGTCTCGACCGACCCAGCCCCCTCGACGGCCTTCTCGACGAAGAATGCCCGAGCGCGAGGCGGCAGGGACGACCATGGGGAGTGCGGCGCCTCAGTTGCACACGGCTGGCGGGATGACGGCGAGGCCCCAGGCCCTCGCGCACTCGGGAGAGCACCCACGGCCATAGTCCAGCGTCGCGGGGCACACCGGCACGTCCGACAGCCCGGGTGACGCCGGCGAGCCACCGACGACGAACGACGCGCGCTGCACGAAGGCGCAGTCGCAGCCGGTGACGTGCCGGGCGCTGGCCTCGGTACCGCCTTCGCGAAGGAAGCGCGCGGTGAAGTTCACCATGTACGCGTCGGCGTCGAAGGTGCGGAATGGCTGCGGGTTGTAGATGCCGTGCTGGCCCGCGGGCCGGAGCAACGGAATGCGCAGCGCGTCGACCGTGCCGTCACCACGCGGGCGCGTCACGCGCAGGGCCTTGCCGTCGCCAGGCCGCGGTACCGGGAAGCGGGTCGCGTTCGTGCGCTGGTCACGCGGGCAGCGTTGCTCTCCGTTCTCGGCCGACCAGTCGTCTTCGGGGCGGCACGAGAACGTCGCCGTCCCGTCCGAAACGTCGTCGGGGTCGAACAGCACATGGGGGTTGGAGGTGAAGCCGGCGTAGCGCTGCAGGTGCCAGTCACCCTCGACGACCCACGAGGTTCGCAGGAAGTCCTCGATCGACTGGCCATACCGCGCGTCAGGCGTGAACAGCTCGCGCCAGCCCACCTCGGGCCCGAACCGCTCGGGGTCGCGGCGGTACGAGCCGAGCAGCCCTGACGCGCGGGCGAGCGAGACGCCGGCGGCTGTCGGCACCTGCACGTCGCCCACCGTGGGCATGAGGAGCACGTGCGTGCGGCCCTTGCGCCAGTTCGGGTCGTAGGGAGCCTCGACGGGTGCGTCGATGAGGCGCGGCGCCCACGACACCGGGTCCGCGGCGCCCACGCCCGTCGAGGCGATGCCATAGAAGCGGCGGAAGTCGGGCGTGTTGCGCGAGTAGCCGAGGCCCTCCTGCATCGCCACCAGCGGCGCGCCGCGCGGGTACGTCGTGCCCTGGAAGGTGACGTCCCACTGCCACGTCGCCACGGTCGTCTTCGGCTCGTTCGCGCCCGCGGCGTACACACGCACCTCCACGCGGTCGCCCAGCTTCGGCGTGTCGGCGAACGTCGCCGGGGCGTGGTCTCCGTCTTTGAGGCCGAGCAGCCCCCGGCGGGCGATGGGTGACAGCGCGTCGGCCGCCACCGCCAGCCGCACCCAGCCGCGCTCGTTCACCGTGGCGCTGCGGGCGAGGCCCTTGTCGAGGTTGACGAGCTCGAGGCGGTCTCCCGGTCGTACGCCTGGCACCTTCGCGAAGGCCCGCACCGCGAAGCGCGCCGTGTCGTGCGCGTACCAACCGAGCAGCAGCTCTCCAGCGGCGAGCGGGGCGCGCGCTTCGTCCTGCTTCGTCGAGGGCAGGCAGCCCGGCCCCTGGCCCGTGGTGAGCGGCGTGTCGTGGTCGTCCGTGGGCAGGCAGCCGACGACGAGCGGCCCCATCACCGGCAACATCACCGCCTCGGCGAGGCCTCCCTGGCCCAGGCGCACGGAGATGTCGGTGAGGCCAGCGCCGACGGCGTTGGGCGAGACGGCGTCGAGGGTGGGTTCGGCCGCGGCGGTGACGGCGGTGAGCTGCCCGCCCAGCGAGATGCCCCACGCGCCCAGCTTCGCGTTCGGTCCACCGAGGTCGACGGTGCCGTCGCCGTCGAGGTCGCCCAGCACGCGGCCGTCGGCGTCTTTCGACGCGCCGTCCATCGCGCGGAGGATGCGGGTGAACTGGAGCTGTTCGAGCACCGACTGCCGCACCATGTCGCGCGTGTGGAACATGTTCGCTGTCCACTGGTCCGCGCCGCTGTCGGGGCAGCCGTCGTTGTTCAGGTCGCGGTCGCGGCCGTCGAAGATCATGCTGAGGATCTCGGGGGTGCCGTACTTCGCGAGCGTGGGCTTCGCGGCGAGCAGCTCGAGGCCGCCGGGACACTCGGCGTCGAACACCGTGGTGCGGCCGTGGCCGTAGCTGTCGAGGGCGCAGCCGGCCACGCCCATCTGCGCGTGGCGGCCCGCGTGGAGGATGAACTCGGCCTTCGAGCTGCCGTAGCCGTGGGCGTAGAACGCGACGGGGTAGGGCTTGCACCACGCCTTGCCCTCGGGGTTGCCGGGCGCGCAGGCAACGTCGGCCGGCCTGGCGTCGGCGCGCGGCAGAACACACCAGAACGAGACGCGCGCGCGGCCGTACACCGCTTCTCCGCGCTCGGCGTCGAGCTGCCACGCCTCGTCCTCGGTGCCGGGGTACGTGCGCGTCGCCTGGCCGTCTTTGTCGACCAGCAGGTCGGGCGCCTCGAACCAGCCCGCGGTGATGGCGCCGATGCTGGCGTAGTCGGCGTAGCCCCCGCACACCTGCTTGTCGCCGTCGGCGATGCCGCCGAGCTCGGCCCACGTCGCCGCGGCGCAGCCCCCCTCGAGCACGCGGGCGCTGCCACCGTTGGCAGCTCCGAGCGGCGCGTCGCCCTGCCGGCGGCGCCACTCGTCGCGGGTGAGCAGATCGAACGTCGAGACGGCGAACTCGTCTTTCAGACGCGCGAGCGGCCCCTCGCCGTGGAGGCCCGCGCGGAGCGTCTCGAGGTCCTTCGTCAAGGTGCCGACGGTGAAGGTCCACGCGAAGACGACGTCGGCGGGAGAGAGCTCGTAGCGCGACAGCAGCGGCGTGACGGGCGCGAGGGCCGCGAGCTGCTCGCGTGGCGCGGCGAGCGCGAACGGCGACTCGACCGGCAGCGCGTCGGCGCCGACGAGGCGGTTGGTGAAGACGACGGCGTAGGTGCAGCGCTCCTCGAGCGGCCACACCGGGCGTGCGATGAGGGTGTTGGTCTCACGCTCGTACCAGCTCATGAGGTGGTCGGCGATGCAGCGGTCGTGGGCGGGCGTGCCGAAGGCGAGCGCGTCGCAGGCGGTCGGGTCGACGAAGTTGGCCACGTCGAGCACGCCGTCGCCGTCGCGGTCTTCGCCGGGGCCCAGCTGCCCGTCGCCGTCGAGGTCTTCGTTCCACTGGTTGAACATCACCGACGACGACTCGCCCTCGGGGTCGTACGCGAAGAGCCGGTTGTCGGACTCGTCGAGGCGGTAGCCCTTCGGCGCGCGGGCGTCGGGTACGCGCAGCGAGTGGCTCATGAGCGTCACCGGGAAGCGGCCGCGGCCGAAGTCGAGCGCCACCTCCTCACCGAAGCGGGAACACCGGGGGTCGACGTTGAAGAGGAACACCGCGTCGTCGCGGAAGTCGAGGTTCCGCTGGTGCCGCGCCACCAGGTTCCCGAGGTCGAGCGCCTTCGAGAAGCGCGCCGTCACCGGGCCATAGGCGCCAAACCCATCGAGCCGGTTGAACTGGGCGCGCGTGCGCGACTCGTAGCGCGTCTTCGCGGTGGTGCTGATGTTGAGCCGCCGGCCGGTGGGGCTGGTGGGGTCGAGGCGCGTGGCCTGGTCGTTGGGGAGCGGAATCTCGGGCAGCGGTTGGTGCGAGACGTCCCAGACGACCTGGGGGCCGCCGCGGCGCACCACGGGCGCGAAGGGGCTCGAGGGCCTGGGGCCCGAGGCGTCACAGGCCGCGGTGAGCGCGAGGCAGAGGGCGAGGAACAGGGAGCGGGTCGTCGTCATGAGAGTCTCCATCGCGGTCACCATCGGAACGAGGCGAGGCCGCGGGCGAGCCACGGCGTGCCGAGCGCTGCGACGCCATCGAACGCCGAGCCTGGAAGAAGCACGCCGCCCTCGGCGCCCAGCAGCAGGTGGGTCTCAGCAGGGAGCGGCACCCGAACGGCGACCCGCGCGTCGACCTCGTGGCCATACACCCGGCCGCCCTGGGCGCGTCCGCCTGGCGTGGTCGAGAATCCGCCGTTGAGCGCCGACTGGTACGCGTCGGCGACGTCGGACGCGGCGACGGCGTAGAGGTAGCCCAGGCGCAGCTCGACGACCTCAACGGGCCTCCACTTGACGACGGGGTGCAGGTAGGCGGCGTTCTGCACCGCGCCCGGGTTGACGAGGAAGCGCGCCGAGGGTGGCGGGGTTCCCAGCAGCGCCGGCGACGCGAGCCGGTCGACCGCGCGCGCCGTCATCATTGGCAGCACCTGGTCGAACAGCACCAGGCCCACGCCATGGTCCGAGTGCATGGTGAAGGTCCGCGCGACGCGGTCCCGCGGGTCGTTGTCACCCGATGCATAGCCAGCCTCGAGGGCGGTGGTGAGGCGCAGCGGGTCGGCGTCCCACCGCACGCGGGCGAGGCCGCCCAGCTGGAGCACGTCGGCGCCAGCCGCCGTCTCGTCGCCGAGCGGCCGCGTCGACCGGCCAGCGATGAGCACCCCTTCGGCTTCGAGGGTGAGGTGCTGCGAAGGGGTGACGTCGAACCGATGTCGGCCGTGCAGGTCGGTCACCGCGACGGTGGTGAGGCTGCGCGCCGACCCCGGCCGGTACGGGTCTGCCCGGTCGACCTGATGGCGACCGACGACCAGGAGGCCGAGCGCGGTGCGGCCGGTGTCGAGGCGTGCGCCCAGCACGCCGGCGCCAGCGAGGTCGCCGTCGAACACCGAGGCGTTGTCATCGCGCAGCACCAGGTCTGCGGCGACGAAGACGCCCACCTGCTGCCACAGGGCGGATGAGCTGCTTGCGAAGGGGCGGGTGAGGAACGCGAGGCGTCCCACGACGTTCCCCATCCACGCGTCGCCGAACTGCAGCCCGTCATGCTGCGCGGCGCCGGCGCCGTCGTTCGCCAGCACGCCCGTTCCCCAGCCGAAGGTCTGGGCGCCGACCGCGAGCTGGCCCACCTTCGTCGTCCACACGAGGTTCGCCTTGCGCGGCAGCACGCGCACGCGGTCGCTCCCGTCGGCGGCGAGGGGAAACGGCCTGGGCGTGTACGTCGTGCCAAGCGTCAGCGCGTCACCGGCGAGGTACCCCGAGAGCGCTTCGAGCTCGAGGTCGACCCGCAGCGCGCTGGTCGGAACCCACCGGCCGCCCGCGACGAGGCGCGACTGCAGCCACGTGCGTTGCGCGCCCGTGGTGCCGACGTCGTCGACGCCGAAAGCAGTCGACTGGTTGAACCGCAGCCGTCCCTCGCCCCACGCGTCCCAGGCAGCGGCTCTCGGCTGGCGTGGCGGGCCGTCGGCCCCGAAGCGCGGCGCAGGCGGTGGAGACGGCGCCTCCGTTCGAGCGGAGGCTGTCGTCGCCTCGGACGTCGCCGTGACCGAGTCGTCACGGGCAGCGGCCCCGGTGGGCATGGCCGTGGTGGTGGAGGCCTCGTCTGCGCGCGCCGAAACGCTCGCTCCGAGGAAAAGCGCCAGCAGGCAGCGCAGCACAGGGTTGGCGTGACCCATCGGTTCACCTCGTTGGTCGGCAGACCAGCCGCTCCTAGGCCGCGCGCAGGCTCGGCGGGAAGGAGGGCGGCCGAACGGCATTGGCCAGAAGCCAATTCATCGGCCAAAGTTCCGCCATGGCAGACGCCCCGGAGACGGTGCGGGCCCATTTCCGCGGTCGATCGTGCCGGCGTGGCGAGCCGGGTCGTTCGCGTGCTGGGAGGTGTGGTGGCGCTCGCGCCGCTCCTCGTGCTCGTGGGCGTCTTCGTGCTCGTGGGCGTCTTCGTGTCGGTCGAGCTCCGGGGCCGGCGGCTGGCTGACGCCCTCATCACCGATACCGTCGTGCAGGCCGGCAGGTACACCACGCGGCCGCTGCGCCCGGGTTCGACCGAGGGCTCCATCTCGGAGTGCCTCGGCCTCGCGCTCGACGCCGCCCTGACGTCAGCCGCGACGCCGCGTGGATGTCGGTGCCGCTGTCCGAGGTGCGTGATGGGCTGCACGCCCTGCTGCCCGAGGCGCAGTGGGAGGCGGACGGGACGGTGGTGGAGGTGCCTCCACCGTCGGACGACGAGGTGTCCGCTGTCCTGGCCCGCGTGCTGGGGCCGGCGAGGAGGGACTTCTCTGACGTCGACGCCGTCT
The DNA here is from genome assembly GCA_044352295.1 of Myxococcaceae bacterium. GTDB lineage: Bacteria > Myxococcota > Myxococcia > Myxococcales > Myxococcaceae > Xiheimicrobium. The sequence continues at coordinate 36,772 of JBILEB010000014.1, read as the reverse complement.
GGCCTGAAGACGAGGACGAGGCTGGGGAGCGGCAGTGCCCCCAGCGGCCCCTGTGGCTGGTGCTTCCTCCGACGCCCAGACGACGACGCGTCGCCGTCGCCCACGGTTTCACGCTGCCAACGGGCTGAACGTGGTCGGTGACCACCCCCGCCCCTTGCAGCTGAACGCCACCAGCCTCGCCTTCTCACAGTCCTCGCACGCCACCTCCACGAAGCCGTACCTCACCTCTCCGCACCGCTGGTACGCCTCTGCCTCGCGCACGTCACTGACAGCGCGCCGTGGTGGTGGTGCTGTCCTGCACGCAGCGCGAGAAACCCAGCGCGGCGCAATCGGAGACGACCCACACCTGTGACGGCGAGAGGCAATCGACCACCGAGCTGCCCTCGCACGAAGAGGTCAACGCAGCGCAGCGCGTGCCCCCGGGCGGTGGGACGCAGCCACGCATTGAATCGCAGGCCTGGCCGGTGCTCGCACAGTCGATGCGCTGCTCCGAACCCCGGTCGCACGTCACGGCCACTGCGCCTTCACACCGGGTGCCGTCGGTGGGGCACCTGGCGGTCTGCAGGCAAGCCGCGCTGCAGCTCCCATCGGTGCAGGTCTGACAGGTCGAGCCGCCAGCCGCGCACAAGAGCTCGGTCGAGAGGCGCTTCACCGACGGGCTCACCGACGTGTCGAGAAAGCAGGCCACCGCCCGGCCATCGGCGGTGCACTGGTCGCACTCGGCAGCGGTGGCGCGCAGGGAACACTGGCCGTCTGCGAGGCAGGTGCCGCCGCGCCGGGTGCAGGCCACGCCGCAGGGCGCGTCTTCCGCGCAGGTGAACAGCCCCGTCAGGTCCGAGGTGCAGGTACACCCTTGAACCCGGCACTCGCGGGACGCCACGGCCAGCTCAGGCCAGGAAGACGAGAAGCCCGCACACCCCGCGGGCGTCGCGAGGAATCGGTCGAGCGCCGCCTGCGCGCCAGGCGCGGAGGTGCGGATGGCGCTCCACCACTGCGCACACGCATGCATGGCAAGCGCGGCCTGCGGGAAGCAGGAAGCGGCGCGCAGACAGGTGGCCTCCAGCGCGGTGGGCGGGCGGCTCCCCGGGTAGCGCGAGCTCAGGTCGCGCGCCTCGGGCTCGAGCTCGCGGAAACCGACCCGCTCGCGGGACGCCATCAGGTACTGGTGGTTGGCGGTCTCTCCGATGAAGGTGTCCACCACGTAGAACACGAGGTGCTCGTCGCCTTCCAACGGCAGCGCCCACGTGGCCTGCCCCACGCCCGGCCGCACGTCGCCGCAGTCGCTGAGCTTGGCGCACGGCGAGTTGGGCAGCTGCGCCTCGTCGAGCCCGCCCAGACCGCGCGCGCGGAAGAACGACAGCGCGTTGTCAGGCCTGAGCACCGCCGTGAAGCCGCGGAAGCGCTGCTTGGCGCCCGCGTACGCAGCGGTGTCGCCCGCCGCCGCGCCGGTGTTGGTGGTCGGCCGGCCGGGCCCCAGGTCCAGCGCCGGCGCCAGCCTTCCCGGGAGGAATGGGTGCAGGCGCTGCAGCCAGGTGTGCCCACCTCGGACCCACAGCCGCGCGCCGTCGTATTGGCCGGGCCCGTCAACCACCACGGTCGAGCGGACATCATCGTTCACGCCCGTGTCTGCCGAGGCGGCCCAGTCCCGCCACGGCGCGCAGGCCACGCGGTCTGGCGAGGAGCGATACACGCAGCCCTCGGTTTTTTGAAAACCCGTCGCGGTCGGCGACCCGCGATCGAACACCCGCACGAAGTGCAGCCCATCGGGGGTCATCGTCGGCGCCAGACAGCCCATCACGCCCGCGCAGCGCTTGACCGCGCGAGGCGCTGCGTCGGTGGGGGCCCACGAGAACTCCCAGAAGCCGCTGGCCCCGTCGTTCAAGTCCACCGGGCCAGCGAAGGTGCGCGCTCTCCCGTCGATGCTGGGCACCAACTGGCTGATCAACAGGGTGTCGGTGTTGGGCGACGCATACGAGGTCGAGCGGGTGCCGAACGGGAGCTCCCAACGAAGCGGCACAGGGCGCCCGCCCAGGGAGCCGTCCATCGAGCCGACCCAGTGAACAATCACCGAATCGCCCACCAGCTGCAGCGCGCCCGCCCCTGCCCCGGCTGGCGGCGAGCCCAGCACCACCGAGCGCCAACTGGCGCCCAGGTCTTCACTGAAGACCAGCGCCACGCCCAGCGAGAAGGGGCTGGCCAGGTTCAGCAGCACCACCACCCGGTCGCCGTCGCGCACCACGTCGCGCACGTCCAGGTCCACCCAGGTGGGGCAGACGCCCGGCTCAGAGGTGCGGAACAGGCAATCGCCGTCGTCGATCGCCGGGCCCTCGTAGACCTGAGCCACTCCCGGCCTGAGGGGGAGCTCGTTGCCGGTGGTGGGGGCGCAGGCCACGAGGCACAGCAGCAGCGAGGTGGAACGCTTCACGGAAGAACCTCGGGGAAAAATCAGAGCGACGACCGCAGCACCACCAGCTCACCTTCTTCCAGCCAGCCCAGGTACGAGGGAGCACCGGGCACCAGCTCGAGCGCCAGCCCCGAGGCGCGCGCGGCGGCGTCCTGAGTCAGCTCGAAGGGCGGCAGAAAACGGGTGCCGTCGTACACCGAGAGGCGGGTGGAAAAGCGGCGCATCGGGACGTGGGCCACGTCCAGCGAAGAAGGGAGCGCTGGCGTCTGGCGAACCCACAGCACCACCGGGCGATCGACCGCGTCGACGCGCATCACCGCCTCGAGTACCTGCGCCTCGGGGCCCCCCAGAAGCTGCCCCAGCTCGGTCCAGGTGTTGCCTTCGAGGCGGTGCACCCGCACTCCAGCAGCGGTGGACCAGCCCACCACGGCCCGGCCCTGGCTGTCTTGCGCGAAGCCGGCCAGCGCGCCAGGCAGCGTGGCCGCGGGCACCGGCGCGACCGGCACCCAGAGCCCGTTCTCGAAGCGCGCCACCTGCAGCGCTGCGTCCTTCACGAAGCTGAGCACCGGCGCACCAGCCCCTGCGGCCAACCACGGCCCGGCGTCGAGCGCAGAGGTGGGCAGGCCCATCGAGGCCGAGGCCACCGTGCCGTTGCTGGCGCGACGCCACACCTGCGCCGCGCCGCTCGGCTCAGCGCGGGTGGCGACCCACAGCTCGCGCGCCGCGTCGTAAGAGACTGAAGGCCGCACGGCTGCCACCCCGGTGATGGGGAGCCAGGGCCGGGTGCCCACGTCAGCGCGCAGCTCAGCGATGGAGAGCGTGCCGCTCGAGAGGCCAAGCACCACCCGGCCGCCCAGCACGCCGGTCTGGTGCCAGTCCGTCAGGCCCCCGGCCACCTCAGGTGCGAAGGCGTTGTTCTCGCGGGCCCTCAGCAGCGTGGTGTCCACGAAGAAGCGGACCTCGATTCCATCGCTGTCGCGCACGAAGCTCGGGTTGCTGCTGGCGCCGGGGCGGCCTGAGCGCAGCGGCGCGCGCACCAACGCCGCCCCTCCCGAGGCGAGTGACGCTGGGGGGCCCGGCACCACCACCCGGGTGATCAGCTCGCGTCGGAGCGGCCCGGCGCTCGCTGCGGTGGTGAAGGTGAGCACGCCTGCGTCAAGGGCAGCCGCCGCGGTGACCCAGAGGTCCCAGCTCCCCGTCGAGGAAACGGAGCCCAGGAGCGTCAGCCCCGGCGCTGCGCCCACCTGCACCACGGGGGTGCTCAATCGCCAGGGCTGGAGACGACCACCGCTGCGCAGCGTCTCCCCGGGCCTCAGCCAGAGCCGGCCGGGCGCGCTGAAGTCGAGGGCGACGGCCTCATCATTGCGACCGGTGAAAGACACAGACCCGATGTCGGAATGCACCACCTGGCCTGACAGCGCGCGCACCGACAGGCTGGCGCCTTCGGGGTTTCGCACCACCGCTTCTCCCGCAAGCCCCGGGGCGACGTTGACGGATGAGGGGAGCACCGTGGCGTCAGGCGGCCCACCCACCACGAAGAGCTGCACTTCGCCGGCAAAGCCCCCGCGCGACACCACGCGCACCCGCCCTTCGAGGGCCCCGTCCACACCGGGCCGAGGCACCACAGCCGAGCTGGGAGCGACCACCGCTGGCCACGACAGGTGCACCGAGAAGTCGGGGCCGCCGCCGAGCACGCTCAGCGGGAGCGCCTGAAGCACGCTGTGGGCGCCGCGCGTGGCGCGCACGGTGAGGGTCGCCCCCGGGGTGGCCACAGCACCGGCCTCCACATGCAGCACCGTGCCGGGACGCGCAGCCGACACCTCGTCGTGCTCGAGGTCAGCGCTGATTCCCGTGGGCACCCCTTCGAGGCTCAGCGACCACACCGTGTCCTGGAGCGGCGCCTGACAACGCACCACCACGTCACCCCAACCACCTGGCGGCAGCTCGAGCGACAGCGGAAAGAGGAACAGCTCCGGGTCGACGGGCCCGGTTCCCGCGTCCGTGACCGGGGGCAGACCGCCGTCGCGGGGAGCGGGCGATTGGGCACAGCCGACGGCCACGAGCACGAAGAACGCGAACAGTCTGCGGCGCAGCGGGTTCAACATGCCCACGCATCATCTTCCCGGCCGGTGCGGCTGCCAAGCCCGCAAGCCGGTGAGCTGGAACTCGAAGCGCGAGGTGGGCGCACTGGCGAGCCCCTCGCGGCATTCGTGCTCCCTCGGGCCCGTGGCCATTCCAGTCGCCAACCTGCTCGCCGAGATTCGCGCGCTCCGTGGCCGCAGAAACGAACACTCCATCGCCGCCTCATCGACCGAGAGCGCCGAACCGCGAGCATGCGCCTCGGTCTGGTGGCGAGTCTGAGACCGCGGCGATGGTTTCACCAATGATTGAGCCAGGGCGACACCATCACCTCGATCGGAACCTCCCGGCGGCCGTTGGGGCTGATGACCAGAACACCTGGTGGGATGCGATCCAGCGCCGGAGCGATGGGGCAGCCGATGAGCCGGCCGTCCGTGAGCCCGACCAGCCCGTAGAAGTTCCCCTGCTTCAGATCGATCGGTCTCGATCCTCCGTCGGGCAGGAACGAGGCCGTCGCGGGGATTGGAACTTCCTCGACGGCGCCCAATTTCTCCGGCGGCGAACCTGAAGCGGAAGCGTGCGTGAGGCCCTTCAGCGAGGCAGCTCGCCCGCCTGGTAGAGCGACAGCACGTGGCCGTCGACGTCCTTGAACTCGGCCGACCAGCCGCCGGGGGCTTCGGAGACGGGGGTGACGATCTCCACGCCGAGCGCGGCGAGCGACGCCACCATCGCGTCGATGCCGCCCCTGGCGAGCCCGAACACCACCTGCGGCGTCGTCCCGCGCGTCGACTCGCCGGGGAGAAAGACGAACTCCACGTCGCCCGGAAGACGCGCCTGCAGGTAGCCGCCCTCGAAGTCTTCCACCTCGAACGAGAGGCCGAGGGTCCTGGCGTAGAAGGCGTGGGTGCGCTTCAGGTCCTTGACGATGAAGACGATGGCGAGGTTCTTGAGCTGGCCGTTGAGCATGGGGTTCCTTTCGGGAGCGTCCCGGAAATGGGCGCCGCGCCGGGAGTTGCCGTGGGGTGGCCTGGTGTGAGCGCCTGGATGAAAAAAAGTCCGTGCCCGTCCGGGTCAGCCGTTCCAAGGCCCCGTCGGGGAGCCAGGTGGGCGAGGACTGACACTTGATGGCGGCGGAGGGTTCGAGCGGCCGCGGTGCGTTGAGGGAACGGCAGGCTGGGCCGGGGCAGCGGTGCGCGTTTGCGGAGCGCCTCGAAGCGTTTGCGGAGGGCGGCGTCCTCGAGGCCGAGGACACTTCGCAGCTCGGGCTTGTCGAGGCCCTGCATCAGCAAGAGCAACGTGGTGCGCAGGGGCGCCGACAGCGTCGCGGGCACGGGTTCCTCGTCGGTGGGAAGGGGTGGGAGCTGCACGTCGTCGCGGAGGGAAAAGGTGAGGTGCTCCCGCGCGCGGCGGCGAAGGGCGCTTCGAGCGAGGAACGCGCCGTGCTGTCGCGCGGCCACTCGAGCGCTGCGGAGGAACTCGTCTCCCTGAAGGTCGAGCCCGCGGCGCAACGCGGAGACGACGAGGTCGTGCGCGAGGTCTTCGGCCTCGTGGCGCACCCGGCCCTCCTGACGGGCCAGCTCGACGAGAGACCTCCGCACCTCCTGAAGCGTTCGCATGCAGGCCGACCGTATCAAGGCAGCGGCTCGTCGGCGTGGACCCACGTCGGGTAGGCTTCAGACGTCATGTCAGCCCCGTCTGATAGAGCCCTCTCCATGAACGAGGTCGAAGCATCGTTGAACGCGCGCCTGCGACCCTTGTCGGTCGACGAGTACATGAAGCTCGTGAACCTGGGCGTCTTCCACGACGAGCGCATCGAGCTCATCCGGGGGAGGTTGGTTCGCATGGCACCACAAGGGCCAGAGCATGCATGGACGTCGGGGTCCGTGAACAACTTGTTGGTTCAGTATTTCGGGAAATGGGCCACCGTCCGCCCGGCCGCTCCCGTGAAGGCAGGGGAGTACTCGATGCCCGAGCCCGACTTCGCGTTGGTCCCCCACACGGCCGCGCCCGGCACCCAGCACCCGTCGAAGGCGTTTCTCCTCATCGAGGTCTCGCGCAGCTCGCTGGCCGATGACCGCCGCATCAAGGCGCCGCTCTACGCCGAAGAGGCCATCGCGCCGGAGTACTGGATTGTGAACGTCGACGAGGGCCAGCTCGAAGTCTTCCGCCACCCGAAGAACGGGGTCTGGAGCGAGCACTTCACGCTCGGCCGGCAGGACACCATTCGGCCTGTCGCCTTCCCTGACGTCGAGCTTCCGCTCGCACCGTTTCTCCTCGGCCCGCGCGAGCACTGACGGAACGAATCGTGCACCCACCCTGGGCATGAAGGTGGGAGCCGCGATGGCCATCGTGTGTTCGCTCCTCGCCCGGTGCGTCCTGGCCTCGGAACCCCTCGAGAGCGCCCTGGCGCGGGCCCATGGGAGGTGGACGCGGCTCTCCACCAGCCGGGAGACGACGGTGCTCGCCTATGACCGGGGTGTCACGGCGCTGGTGGCGCAGGTGTCCCAGGCTCGCGCGCTCATCGCCATCGCGCAGGCCCGCGCGCAGGAGCTCGCCGCCGCCCGCCGGGTCCTCGGTTCCATCGCGGACGAGGACTTCACGGCCGACGGCGCTCGACGGCATCACGCGCGCGTCGGCCAGCTCGAGTTCGAGACACGCGAGGTGCTGGCCGAGGGACGCCGACACTGTCGCACCTTCGACAGCGCGCTCGGTGAACTGCGGGGCCGCGTCCTCGGGAAGCTCGACACGCTGTCGGTGGCGCAGCAGACCTGCAGCGCCGATGGAGGCACGCCATCGTTCTGTGCCGAGCTGACCGCGGCGAGGGCCATGTACGACGACCTCCTCACGGCGGTGGTTCAGGAAGCGCGCGCGCACCCATGCGGCGAAGCGCCTCCCTGAACGGCGCGTGCGAGGCGCCATGACGGCTCCTATGGTTGCGGCCCGTGACGGCGGCGCTGGTGGCGACAGGGCTGACGAAGACCTACCGCTCGTTCTTCGGTGGTGAACACGCGGCGCTGCGCGGCCTCAGCCTCACCATTCCGCGCGGCGCGGCCTTCGGGCTCATCGGCCCCAACGGCGCGGGCAAGACGACGTTCATCAAGGTGCTGCTGGGCGTGGTGCGGCCATCGGGCGGTGAGGTGTCGGTGCTCGGCGGAGAACCCGGCGACGTCTCCATTCGCGCGCGCATCGGCTACCTCCCCGAACGCATGCACCTGCCGTCGGCGCTGTCGGCCCGTCAGTTCTTGCGCTCCGTCGCCACCTTGAAAGGACTCAGTCCCTCGGACGTCGAGTTGGCCCGCGCGCTCGACCGCGTCGGCCTGGCGGACGACCGTCGTCGCATCGGGGCCTTCTCCAAAGGCATGCGCCAGCGCCTCGGGCTCGCGGCCGCCATGCTGGGAGCGCCAGACCTCCTCGTCCTCGACGAGCCCACCGACGGCATCGACCCGGTCGGCCGCGTGGAGGTCCGCAGGCTGCTGCTCGAAGAGCGGGCGCGTGGCGCGACGCTGCTCCTCAACTCGCACCTGTTGTCCGAGACCGAGCGCGTCTGTGACCGCGTCGGCGTGCTGCAGCGGGGAACGCTCACCCTCGAAGGCTCCCTGGACGACGTCCGTCGCGGCTCCACCGCATGGCGGGTGCAGTTCGCCGAAGGCGCGGACACGGCGATGCTGAAGCAGGCTGGGTTCGACGACGGCCGGTTCGAGGGGGGAGTCGATTCACTCAACGTCGCGCTCGATGTCGTGCGGGCGAAGGGGGCGAAGCTCGTCGCGCTGACGCCTGAAGTCCGCGATCTCGAGCAGGTGCTCTCAGACGCGATGGAGGACGAGCCGTGAGACAGCTGGTCCGCGTGGCGGTCGACCTGCTCCTCGAGGCGGCCCGCCGTCGATGGTTCCTCGCCCTCTTCGGCGGCATCACGCTGGTGCTCTGCGTCCTGGGCTTCTCGCTCGAGCTCGATGTGGTCGATGGTGCGCTTGCGGGCTCGAAGCTGTTCGGCGCGCTGCTCTTCGACGACGTCGTCTCGGCGAGCCGCGCGATGTCGGGGGTCTCGCTCGCGACGGCGTACCTGGCCTTCTACGGTGGCGCGTTCTTTCTCGCGGTGGCGTGCAGTGACTTCGCGCCCGAGCTGCTCGCGCCGGGCCGCATCGAGCACCTGCTGTCGTTGCCCGTCGCGCGCTGGCAGCTGTTGTTTGGCACGTACGCTGGTGTCCTCGTCATCACCGCGGCGGGGATTCTGTATGGCGCGGTGGGACTGACGCTGCTCCTCGGCACCAAGACCGGCCTGTGGAGCCACACCCTCATCCTCGGCAGCGCCATCGGGCTGGTGGGCTTCGCGGCGCTCTACGCGGTGATGCTGTGCGTGGCCTTCTTCGTGCGCAGCGCGGCGGTGAGCGGCGCGGCCGGCGTGCTCACCCTGGTGCTGGGCGTGCTGGCGAGCTTCCGCGAGACGCTCGCGAGCCTCATGGAGCCGGGGGTGGGGCGAACGCTGTTCTCCTGGGTGATGGTGCCGCTCCCACGCCTGGGCAGTCTGGCCACGGTGTCGGCCCGCATCGCCGCGGAGCAATCCCTCGACGGAGAGGTCATCTCCCGGCTCGTCGCAGGCTGCGGCCTCTTCGCCGTCGCGATGCTGGCGCTCGCCGCGTGGCGCTTCGACCGAATGGACTTCTGACATGGCCGCCTCGCGTCGTCGCACCTGGCTCTGGCTCGTCGTCGCGGCGGTGCTCCTCGTCCTCGCCGGCTGGGTCATGCTGGGCGCGGAGCCACCGCCACGTCCTCCGGCCCCGCGCGTCCCCCTGCCCACCCGCATGACGACGGCCGAGCAGGAACGGGTCGAGGCCCGGCGCACGTTCGTCCCGGTCGCGCCAGAGGACGCAGGGGTGCGCGCCGCTCCCCCACGTCCCATGGATCCGCTCCTCTCGATTCTTCCTGAGACCATCGAACGCGGCGCCGCGGTGGCCGAGGTGAGCGCCATCCTCAACTCCGAGCTGGGCGGCCTCATGTTCGAGTGCGTCACCGCGGGCTCTCCGAGGCTGATGGCGGACCTGCGCGACGCGGGCTTCGACCCGATGGTGCATGTCGATCGCGTCGCGATGTTCGATGACGCGGTGGCGATGACCGGCTCGCTCGACAAGCTGCCGATGCCGCCCGGCTCGGTGGTGAAGCAGTACGGCACGCGCGCGAAGCTGGTCGAGCTCCCGGGGCGCGGCGCGGACGACGTCATCGGCGTGTGGAACGACCAGCTCCTCGTCGCAGCGAAGGACGAAGCGTCGACGAAGGCCCTGCTTGACCGGCTCGACCGCGGCGAGGCGCCTCGAAACAGCGCGCTCACCGAGTCGATGGCCTACGGCGAACTCTACGGCGTACTCAACGGCCAGGCCCTCGGAGACCTCTTCGGCGACGACGATCAACAGGTGCGCGACGTGCTCGTCAGCGCCACGAAGGGGCTCAAGCTCCACGTCGACGTGGGCCACGACGTGGGCGTGGTGGCGGACGTCGAGGCGAACGACCCGGCCCGCACCGACGAGCTGCGCCGCACCATCGGCTCGGTGATGTCGCTGGCGAGGCTGCGCGCGCAATCGAGGGGCCGCACACAGGAGTCCGAGCTGCTCGACCTCGCGAAGGTGCGCGGCGGAGACTCCAGCGGCGGCTTTCGCGTCGAGGCCGGGGTGCCGCACGAGATGATGAAGTCGATGCTCACCCAGTGCGTGCAGCGGCAGAAGGAGCGCCTGGCCCGCCGCGCGATGGACTCCGGAGCGCCGTAGGTGGCGCGAAGACTCCCTTGTCCTCCCACACGCGGCCGTCTGAACCGCGGGCTGGGTGGTGCGGACGAAGGGCAACGCCGCTGGTCTTCAAGCGACCACCGGAGTGGGGGACAGCGACCGCCCCGCGGCCGGAGAACGTCGAGTTCCGTCCTGAGTGCGCTCGACTGCAGGGAACAGCTCGCCGCGGGGTGAAAAGGACCACACGAGGCTTCCCCACGCGGCGACACGGTGCGAGGGAGCTGACATGCGCGCGATGGTTCTGCAGACGTATGGCCTGACTCCGCAGCTCGCGGAGGTGCCTGCGCCCAGCCCCGGCGCGAACGAGGTGCTGGTGCGGGTGCGCGCGACGAGCGTCAACCCCATCGACTGGAAGCAAGCCTCGGGCGTGTACCGGCCGATCCTCACGGCGCACTTTCCCTTCGTGCCCGGGTACGACCTGGCGGGCGAGGTGGAGGTCGTCGGTCCCGGAGTGCAGGGCTTCGAGCGGGGCCAGCGCGTGCACACCCGCTTGTCCGGCCAACAGGGCGGCGCGAACGCCGAGCTGGTGTGCGCTGGCACCGACGTGCTGACGCCGATGCCCGACGGCATGGACTTCGCGCAGGCCGCAGGGCTTCCGCTGGTGGGCCTCACGGCGCTCCAGGCGCTCCGGGACGGAGCCGCGCTGCCGATGCAGGGGGCGACCACGCGCGTCCTCATCGTCGGCGCCTCGGGCGGCGTGGGGCACCTGGCCGTGCAGTTGGCCCACGCAGCAGGCGCGCACGTCACCGGTGTGTGCAGCGCGAAGAACGCCGCGCTGGTGCGGGGCCTGGGTGCCGACGAGGTGCTCGACTCCGCCAACCCGGCCGCCCTCGCCGCGGCGTCGCCGTTCGACACCGTGGTGGACTGTGTCGGGCTCTCCATGGGCCCCTTCCTCGCGCGCCTTCGACCTGCTGGGCGCTTCGTGGCCTGCGTGCCCGGGCCGGCCGTCTTCGCGCGCGCGGCCTTCAACCGGTTCTCGTCGAAGCAGGTGGTGCCCCTGTTGATGAAGCCCAACGCGCAGGACCTCGCCCTGCTCGGCGAGGCGTGGCGCCGGCGGGAACTCCGTGTCGTCGTCGACCGCACCTTCCCGGCCGCGCAATTGGGTGACGCCTGGGCACACAGCCGCACGGGCCGTACCGCTGGCAAGCTCATCGTCGCCTGGGAGGCGTGAGGCGATGGGCGCTGGTGAGGTGACGTCCCGGGCCATCACCCATCGGCGGCCAGGGGAGCGAATCGTGTTCGATGAGACGGGGCTGACGCTCCACCTCTGGTCCGCCGGAGCGCTGGCCGGTCCCCTGGCGACCGGTGCCAGAGTCGCGCTCGAGCCTCGTGCGTGCGTGCAGCCGACGCCACGACCACCGCGACCGCCAGCCGCGCCGACACACGCATGCGTCAACTCGCCGCGCGCGCCCGGCCTTCGCCACCGTCAACCCCGAGATGGGAGGCCTGCCCCTTGCCGCCGTCCGGGTCCGGGGCTACGGGCGCGCGCATGGACTTTCGAGGCAAATGGGTACTCGTGACTGGTGCCTCCTCCGGCCTGGGGCGCGAGATGGCGCGTCAGCTCGCCGTCGACCACGGCGCCAACCTGGTCATCTCGGCCCGCCGCGCGCAGAAGCTCGACGAGCTCAAGGCCGAGCTGGCGCCGAAGGGCGTGTCGGTCGAGGTGGTCACCGGTGACATGGGCAAGCCCGAAGACGTCGACCGCGTGCTGACGGAGGCGACGCGGGGTCGTTCGCTCTACGGCGCGATTCTGAACGCGGGCGTCTCGCACTTCGGCCACCACCACGAGATGCCGTGGGCCGACTTCCTGTCGATGCTGCAGCTGAACGTCACGTCCAACGTGCGCATGGCGACGGAGTTGGTGGCGCACATGAAGCAGCACCAGCTCGGTGGCGGCATCATGCTGATTTCGTCGCTCACGGGCGTGATGCCGGTGCCGTACCAGTCCGCGTACTCGGGCACGAAGGCGTTCCTCAACTCCTTCGGCACCGCGCTCGCGCACGAGCTCGAAGGCCAGCCCCTCAGCATGACGGTGTTCGCGCCCGGCGGGATACAGACCGAGATGACGGCCGGAGAGCGCTTCACCACGCTGCGGCAGTGGCTCGCGCCGGTGGACGAGACGGCGCGCGCGGCCCTCGTCGCCATGAAGCGCCGGGAGCGCCTCGCGGTGCCCGGCTTCCTCAACCAGCTCGGCGTCTTTGCCTTTCGCTTCGTGCCGCGGCGCTTCGCGATGGGCCAGCTGGCGGCGAACTACCGCAAGGCGCTGCTGGCCGCAGGGGTCAAGGCGTAGCGCTCACGCGTCGGTGAACTCGAGCCCCGGCGCGCGGCGCAGGGCCATCTCGTGACGCATCTCCTCCACGTCCTGCCAGTCGAGCAGCCGTCGCACCGCGGGGAAGAGAAGCGACTCTTCGCGCGCCTGGTGCGACTCGAGCGAGGCGCGCAGCTGCTCGACGGCCGCCGACAGCTCGAACCGGACCGTCAGCAGCCGCTGAGGGTCCTTCGCCACCAGCCCGCTCAGAAAGCCCACCCGCGACAGCAGCGCGTGGAGCTGCAGGTGCTCCAGCCGCATCGCCGCGATGGCCCGGTCGAGCACCTGGTGCCGTCCCGCGAGCCGCGGCGTCAACGTCCGCTCCTCGTCCGCGAAGTGCACCTCGAGGTGGAACTGAAAGAAGTCGGCGATGCGCTTCGCCAGGCCCGCCGTCGAGGCGTCCGCCGGAGCGGCGCTGATCCGGTCCGCCAGGGCCAGCATCGAGCGCGCGAAGGCGTGGGACTGGAGGAGCACCTCCACCACGTCATCCAGCCGCGGCTCGCGCACCCCAAGGAACATGCGAGGGGCCCTAGCAGAGCTCCCATGCCTTCGGCGCTCGATGAATGACGCAATAAAATCAAGCTCTTGCTTGGTGTAGGAAACGTCACACAACGTAGGAGAGCGCTGACCGATAACCCCGCCATGCCGACGCCCGTTTCCCGAGTGACGAGTGGGTCCACGGCGACTTCGACGACGGCGGCCGCGCGCGCGTGGGCCGAGGGGTTCAACTTTGGCAGCCGCACCGCGGTGGGCCGGCTCGACATCGCCCGCACGAAGGCGCCCACCACAGGCCCGCAGTCGCTCCAGCGCGCGTACGCGTTCTACCAATCGTGGGAGGACAACGACCTGGGCAGCGTGCGGTTGCTCAAGACACAGGCGAACGGGCAGACGGTGTACGCGCTGCACACCACCACCGACGGCGACGACGGTTTCCTCGAGCTGTACTCCGAGCGTGGCGCGATGCTGGCTTCGGGCACGACGGGCTTCGACGCCGCGGGCCGTCGCGCGGTGACCTGGGACACCACGCCGGGCGCGGTGCGGGAGCGGGTGGTGCCGCGCTCCGTCTCGCCGAGCGTGGAGTCTTTCTTCAACGCCATCGACGACGCGAAGAAGGGCAGCTCGGCGTCTGGCGCCACCCTCACCACGAAGGAGCTGCGCGACGCGGCAAAGGTGCTCGTCGGGCCCGAGCTGACGACGGCCTCGGTGGACGGCTGGGAGAAGGCGGGCCTGCTCAAGGTGCTGGCCGAGGCGAAGCTCACCTCGTCCTCGCGCGCGTACGGCGAGCAGCTCGCGCAGCTCTACACGCAGCCTGGCAACACCACGCTCTCGCGCTTCACCACCGGCACGCTGGGCCAGGGCACTGCGTTCGCGCGGGGCGTGAAGACGGCGTCGGCGTCGGTGAACGCCTCGGGCGCGCCGCCGCGGCTCAACACGATGATCGAGCTGTCACGCCGCGCGTTCGGTGGCGCGCTGCCCGCGCAGGTGGTGCCGGTGACGCGCTCGGAGGCGCAGGCGATGTTGCGCGAGGCGGGGGCGAGCGCGGCCGAGGCGAAGACGGCCATCGACGGCCTCGCCGACGCGAAGGGCCTCGTCTCCGCGGGCCGCTTCTTCGAGCAGGGCGCCGACTGGATGCCGAAGGCGAAGGGCCTCGCGTTCTTCGGAGTCTCCTCGTCGGGCCGGGACTTGAAGGCGCTCAACGTGCCGGCGAAGCCCGAGCCCGTCGCCACGCCAGACCCGCAGGCCGTGCTCAAGGGGCTCCTCGGCGTCGAGCGTCCGGTCACGGTGGCAGCGACGCGCACCACGGCCACCGGCACGCAGTTCGACCTCTTCTGGTCGCCGCCCACCGGTGGCCGCATCGAGGCGAAGCTCGACGTCCCGCGCGATGGCTCCGAAGCGAGCCTCAGCGGCGTCACCTTCCCCTCCGTCATCGGCATGACGGAGCGCGGCCTCGCCGAGCGCGTCTCCACCGCCACCGGGACTCCGCGCGAAGGGCTCTCCTACGCGAACAGCGGCAACGACTGGTTGGTGGCGACGCGGCCGGCCGCGGGCGGACCCATCTCGCTGTCGAAGGTCAAGGTGGCGCTCGGCGGCGACTCGGCCACGGTGACGAGCACCACCATCGGCACCACGGCGGCGCAGCGCGAGCTGGCGCGAAACCTCTCGCTGGGCCTGGCCCGCGTGCACGCCGAGGCGATGGTGAAGGACCCCTCGATCTCGGACGCCGCCCGGCTCGAGGTGGCGCTGCGCACGCGCTGGGCCTCCTTCTCGGACATGCAGGTGGTCGACCCGGCCGACTCGGCGGTGGGCTTCGACGCGGTGAAGGACCGCGCCCAGTTCATGCTCGGCAACGTCTGGGGCGACAACGCGGTCTTCGTGACGTTCCAGAAGGACGGCGCGGTGCGCGTCGAAGACTTCAACTGACGAATTGTTCTCCAACGGAAAGACGACGACGATGACGACGCGAAAGACGTGGGTGCTGGGAGCGCTGCTGCTGGGCGCCTGTGGGGTGGACTCGGGCGTGACGGTGGACGAAGGCGTGCTCGTCGAAGAAGCCGACGCCGCGAGCGAGACGACGCAGGACGTTCGGGCCGACGTGCTGAACGTGGTGTCGTTTCCTGAGCTCGACGTCGCGCCGGGGAACCTGAATGGCCGGGTGGCGCGGCTCTTCACGACTGCCGCTTCGGCGCGGGCGTTCATCAGCCCCGTGTTGCCGTCCATCACCTTCACCCGCAACTGGCTCGTCGCGTACCGGCCCGAGGGCAAGTCGCCCCGCGCTCGCGTCGAGGTGACCCGGGCGCAGCTGTCGTCGACGGGCAAGACGCTGACGCTGTGGGCCACCGTGACGGAGCCCGGCGCTGGGTGCCAGGCGTGGCGGCCCAACGAGCTCGCGGTGGCGCGAATCCCGAGCCGCGCCGTGGTGCCGACGTCGATTCGGGTGCTGGTGACGCGCGCGACGGCGGACTGCGGCCTGACGGTGGGGCCGACGTGTGTTCCGCAGTCGACCTCATGTCCGCAGGCGACGCCGTACTGCCTCGGCTCGTACCAGCGGCCCGATGAGACCTTCACCCAGGGCACCTGCGTGAAGTTCACCCCGTACGAGAACACGAGCGGCTCCTGCCGGAACGACGCGGCGTGTGGCGTGGGCGGCATCTGCGCGGGCCTCGCCACCAGCCCCGAGGGCCTCTGCCAACCGGCGTGGATGCGGGGCACCTACTCGATGCCCGAGTCTGGCCAGTTCTCCGCGCCGCTCCCGCGGGACGGCTCCTGGTACCGCCTGGTGATTCCGGTGACGGGCCAGGCCACGGTGCCGATGGACATGTGGGTGCAGCTCTTCGTCGAGGGCGCGACGCCGCAGGCGATTGGGAACGTGCGGTACCGCCTCTTCAACCCGTCAGGCACCGAGTCGTCGACGAGCGTGGCGGGTGGTTTCTCGGGCTACCCGTCGCCGATGAACGTGCCGGGTGACGAGACCATCAACGGCGAGTGGGTCGTCGAGGTGAAGGATACCGGGACCTCAGGCCCGCCGACGGTGCTGCGTGGCGCGCGGTTGTCCGTCACCTCCCGCTGGGACTGACGCGGAGTCCGGGCGCGACCTCAGCGTGGTACCTTGCCAGCCGCGCGCAGCTCGGCGTCGATGACCTTCGCGAACGACTCCACCGGCTGCGCCCCGACGACCATCAGCCCATTCACGAGGGACGTCGGCGTTCCGTTCGCGGGGTCGAGGCGCTGTTGGTTGCGGAACATCGTGTCGTGGAACTCCCAGAGGCGCCCCTGTCGGTGCGCGGCGACGCTCGCCTGGGCTGCGCGCTCGGCGTTGTTGTGGAACGGCAGCGGCTGGTGGCGGAAGACGATGCGCAGCGAGCTGCCGTACCGCACGCGGAGCCCCTCGAGCGTCGGGCCCAGGCGTTTGCAGAACGGGCCTCGCAGCCCACGCCGTCGCCCACCCGGCCCAGGGGGACGTCAAGCGCAAGCCCTGAGCTGAGCTCAGAGGCCGGCGATGATCTGCCTTCACTTGCGAAATGCAGTCTTGTTCGACCGTGACGGGTGCGCCTCGATGAAGCAGAGTCGAACCATGGGTTGGGTCCGCTCGTTGTCGCTCGTGGGGTTCCTCGCCTGCTCGTCGGTTCCGTCTGGCTTTCCCTGTCAAGGCAACGCCAACTGCCCCGCCAGCCTCGTCTGCTCCGGGGACTGCAGATGTCTCTCCCCAGAACAGGCCGTCGGTCGGTGCGGTGGCGATGCGGGCACCGCGGGAGGCGTGGCCGGGAGCGGCGTTGCAGGTGGGATCGCGGCCGGTGGTGGCAGTCCCGCGGGTGGTGGCACTGCTGGTGGTGGCAGCGGAGGTGGGTCGGTCGCGCCGTTGCCGTATGGCGAGCCGTGCCTCCCGACGGAGGAGTGCAGGTCGCCGTACACCTGCGAGGGCGCGAGCACGACTCCGCTTCGCCGAGGCGTCTGTTCGCAGGCGTGCCCGGCCACCGGCAGCTGCATGGGTGGCTTCACCTGCAGCAGCTCTTCGATCTGCCTCAAGCCGTGCGTGGTCGGGCGCATGGATTGTGGGCTCCTGGAAGTCTGCGACCGGTCGGCCCTCCGGGTGGATGTCGTCGACCGTGGCGCCTGTGTCCCGCAGTGCGAGAGCGCGGCTCAGTGCCTTTCCCCGCACAGTCGCTGCGTCAACGGCCTCTGTTGCGGCACCCTCGGCTCCATGCCCTGCGCATCAGGGCAGCCGTGCGTGGCTCCCGCTGTGCAGTCCAACGGGCTCTGTACCGTGCCCTAAGAAGGAGGAGCGTTTCCGCTCGTCAGCAGCTCTCGAGGATGAAGATGACGAGAGACGTCACCGCGATGACACCGGCCACGGTGAAGAGCGCGATGGCCCCTGTCAGGAAGTCCCGCTGCTGCATCAAGAGGAACTTGCGCACAAAGCCCATCGTGTCGGGCGGGCTCAGGGCGTACGCATCGACACGCCTCACCTGCTCCGGCGATGGGTCGAAGTCGTGACAGGCCAGCACGTCATCCGGCTTCGCGTCGGCGCGCGTGCCGCGGGTGAACGAGAGCGAGCCCACGCACGCCGCTCCGTTCGCCGAGCCCCAGGCTGCGTTCGGGCGCGCGCCTGCTGCGAGTTCGCCTGCTCCGGCCACGACGAGACCGCCGACGGCTCCGCCTGCGCCACTGAAACTGGACGAACTCGACGGGCCCGTTCCGTCCGGTCAACGCAAGGTGGTGACGACGCGGTTCGACAACACGCGCAATGGGGTCATCTTCTTTCGCGAGGTCACGTGGGATGGGCGCGTGGTGAAAGTCGTCGCTGGCAACTCGGCTGAGAAGACGCCACACCTCGTCGAGCGCACGCTCCAGAAGCACGGTGAGAAGTACGCGACGGTCGAGGAGGCGCGTGCGGCGTTCGCGCGGCAAGTCTCGGAGGCCCACCAGAACTTCGAGTCGGACAAGACGGCGGCGGCGTTCCTGCCTCAGCTTGAGGGGTAGCCGAGAGACGTCAGCAACCTGTGGTTGCACATTCGTTCCGGCGCAGGTGGCACACTGGGAATCCTGGGGCTGCCGAACCTGAAGACGTTCATTCGGGAATCGGGCGGCCTGTCAGAACGTGAAATCGAGAGCATCATCAACGCGAAGTGGCCGAAGCTCGATCGGCTCGGTGTGTAGTTTGGAACTCAAGGCTACGGCGCTGAAGGCAGTGTGGCCCTGGTGCAGCCGCTCCTCGATGGTCTCGACGTGCGAGCACGACGTCAGCGCGGCGTTCCGCAGCTGCTCGACGGCGTGAGCGGCTGCGGCCCCTTCTTCAACGGGCTGCCAGGGACCCGCCCCACCCTCGAAACACCGTCATGATTGAATGCCGTCGGTTCACATGCGTCTGTCCGCCGCGCGCCGGGCATTTCCGGCCGCGAGAGGGAGACCATCAACCATGTGCAACACCATTCGCACCGCGGCGGTGGCCGCGTTGTTCACTGTCGTGTCGACGGGCTGCGCGCCCCGCATTGGCATCACTACGTACCAACCAGCCAAGTACAACCTGGGCCGCGCCACCCAGCTCACCATCGTGCAGTCGGAAGGCCGGCGCAGCGCGCGTGAGTTCGTCATCTCGGAGCTCTCGACCCAGGCGCGCGCCACCGGCCGCATGCTCGTGAAGGACCGCACCGAAGAGGGCATCACCGTCAAGGTGGCTGGCCGCACGGTGCAGGTGACGGGCGGGTCGGGCGCAGCGCAGACGGCCGAGGAGGTGGGGGTTCGCCTCGACGTGCTCGAGTTCGGCGCGACGGCCGGCACGGTGCAGCGAACGGTGAACCGGCAGATCGTCAACGTGCCGACGATGAACGGCAAGGTGGTGCTGGCCGCCACGGTGTTCAACGCGAAGGGCCGCGCGATTCTGGCCGAGACCGAGTACGTCGGGCGCTCGGTGCTCGAGCAGTCGACCGAAGACGCGGCGACGCAGCAGGCGGCCCGACTGGCCGTCGCGCAGCTGCTCAACGAGATTACCCCGATGCCGGTGCAGGCCTTCGTGGTGCTCGACAACGAGGACAAGGCGCTCGAGCCCATCAACGAGACGGCGAAGGCCGGCAACATCACGCGCGCCATCGAAGACTCGAAGGCCTTCATCGAGAAGAACCCCAGCAACGCGGGCGCGCACTACAACCTGGGCGTCTTCCTCGACTCGCAGGGCGCGTACGAAGAGGCCCTGGCGGCCTACGACAAGGCCATCACCCTGAAGAACACGGCCGGTTGGGTGCGGGCCCGCGCCGAGTGCGCCAAGCGTCTCAACGACGCCAGGGCCCTGCAGGAGTAACGACCTGGCGCGGCCGGCTGCCCCCTCGCGTGGCAGCCGGCTGCTCCGGTACCCCTTCACCGGCCCTGCAGCACCGGCTTGGGCGTGCGGTCGACGCGGTACAGGCCCCAGTGCTTCTCGGGCTCGTCCGGGTGGTCCGACCCCTTCCACGGCTCGTCGAACGCCTCGAAGACGAAGCTGAGAATGCCCCGCTTCACGCTCCAGGCCCGTCAGCGCGTCAATGTACTGCTTCTGCAGCGCCTCGTTCGCGTTGGCGGATGGAATGCCGCGGCCGTTCGAGCCCGTGGCCCAGCCCGCCTCGGTGATGACGACCTTCTTGCCGGGGTACTTCGTGGCGAGGCGAATGGCGCCAGCGAGCTGCGCCTGGTTCTCGCGCCGGTTCCGCTCGAGCATGTCGTCGGCGTCCACCCCTCCCCACGGGCACTCCGGGTAGCTCGACTCGGCGGCGAGGTACGCCCCAATCATCTCCTTGAAGGGCAGGCGGTGCTTCTTGATGAGCGCCAGCGTCAGCTCGACGTGCGGGCTGCAGTCGTCCATGCGCAGGTGGCGGAAGCGCGGCGCGAGCAGCTTCAGGTCTTCGAGCACCTGGACCTCGCTGGGTACGTGCGCGTCGACGGGCTCTGCCCCTCGCGGTAGCCCGAGGAGCAGATGGCCTCCACCCGCTCGAGCTGCGGCCAGGGGCCCCGGGCCGCCTTCGCGTCAACGCCAGCCATACCTGGGCCGTCCCTTCGTGTCCCAGAAGCCCCAGTGCGGGCCGCAGCCCCCTTCGGGCCCGGCCTTCCACGCCTCGTCGAAGGACGAGAACGAGAACAGGTCGAGCCCGGCGCTCGAGGTCCACGCGATGCTGTTGAGGACGTAGAGCAGCGCGTTGCGCTCTGACGGGAGCGCCGCGCCCACTGGCGTGCCATCGCTCGGCCAGCCCGTCTCGCTGATGACGATGGGCCGGCCGCCCGCGACCCGCTCGACCCGCGCCACCATCTCCTGCATGTACGCCAGCGAGTGCTCGAGGCTGCACTCTTCCCAGAAGGGGTAGCAGTTGATGAGCAGCACGTCGCTCGCCTCGACGAGCGCCGGGTGTTCACAGAACAGGTAGTACGCGTCGACGGTACCGACGGGCACGTGCGGCAGGGCGCGCTTCACCGTCGCGATGGCCTCGCACAGCGCCGCCTCGTCGAGGTCTTCCCGCAACAGCACCTCGTTGCCCACTGCTGGACGAAGACGGAAAGCCCGTGCCGCTCGCCAACGAAGGTGTGCAGGGCGATGGCTGGCTCGAGCTGTTCCCGTGACGACGCCTGTGGTTCGGGCTGGGCCGTGGCGGGCGGGAGTGTACGACGTGACCTCGTCACCTGTGCCACCGGGCGGCGACGGGCGCCGCAGGCCGCAGGAGTCAGCCGCAGCGGCGATTCCCGCGGGCAAGCCGCAGCAGCCCGATGATCAGCAGCCCGAAGACCTCAGGAGTCAGGGCGCCCGTGGCACACCCACAGCCGACGCGAAGCACGAGGCGCTCATCGGCATCGGCTCCGCCGCCGTCTCGGCCAGAGCCAGCATCGCTGCCGGCGTCAGCTGCCATTCCGGCGTCGACCCCTGCATCACCACCGATTCCCGCGTCGATGCCGGCGTCAGCAAAGGAACTTCGCACGTGGACAGCGCTGGGCTGGCCACTGAGCCCACCCACGAGCCATCGAGTGGCCGTCATCGATGCTCCCTGACTGGGGTCGGCCAGCAGCCTCGCTCTCCAGTGGTAGCCCGTGTTGCCAGCCAGGGACGGAAAGGTGAGCTGAGCCAGCGCTCCACCGGTGCCCGTGTCGACCCACACCGGGGAGCGGCTCAGGCCCGAGCCGTTGAATGGCACGCCCAGAGGCTTGACCTCGCCCTGTAACTTCACTCGGGCGCGCCCGACTGGCAGCCGCGCCTTCAGCAACGCAACGTCGAAGGCCGTCGGCGAAACCCCCAGCAGGCCACCTGGCGCGATGGGCGTGGCGACGCCTCGCTGACGGGCCTGCGGTGCCAACGCAACGCCCTGCGTGCCGTCCTGCCCGTTGCCCAGGTACACGAAGGCCCGGCCCTCGTTCGTCTGCCCGTCGGAGAAGCCGGTCGCCCCGACGATGACGTCGCCAAAGCCGTCGCCGTTGACGTCGCCTGCCGAGGCGACCGAGAAGCCAAACCGCGCATTCGCCTGGTCCGACTCGGCCATCCAGGCGGCCGTCGTGGAGAGGCCCGATACGGAACTGAAGTACACGAAGGCGCGGCCCTCGTTCGTCTGTCCGTTGTCGAAGCCGGACGCCCCGACGATGACGTCACCGTAGCCGTCGCCATTGACGTCACCTGCCGATGCGACGAAGCCGCCAAATTGAGCATCCGCCTGGTCCGACTCGGCCGTCCACCCCGAGGCAGTTGAGAGGCCCGACGCGGAACCGAAGTACACGAAGGCCCGACCCTCGTCCGTCTGCCCGTTGTCGAAGGAGGACGCCCCGACGATGACATCGCCGTAGCCGTCGCCATTCACGTCTCCTGCCGATGCGGCCGAGATACCGAAAACCGAACCCGCCTGGTCGGACTCGGCGGTCCACGCGGCGGCCGTTGAGAGGCCCGACGCGGATCCGAAGTACATGAAGGCCCGCCCCTCGTCCGTCTGCCCGTTGTCGAAGAGGCGCGCTGCGACGATGACGTCGCCATAGCCGTCGCCGTTCACGTCTCCTGCCGAGGCGACAGAGGAGCCGAAAAGCGCAGTCGTCTGGTCCGACTCGGCCGTCCACGCGGCGGCCATGGAGAGGCCCGACGCGGAACCCAGGTACACGAAGGTCCGGCCCTCGTCCGTCTGGCCGTTGTCGAAGAAGGGCGCGCCGACGATGACGTCGCCGTAGCCGTCGCCATTGACGTCTCCTGCCGATGCGACGAAGCGGCCGAACTGCGCATTCGCCTGGTCCGACTCAGCCGTCCACGCGGCGGCCGTGGAGAGCCCTGACGCGGAACCGAGGTACACCACGCCCCGGCCCTCGCCCGTCTGCCCGTTTCCGAAGCCGGGCTCCCCGACGATGACGTCGCCGTAGCCGTCGCCGTTCACGTCTCCTGCAGAAGCGACAGAGACGCCGAACGCCGCACTCGCCTGGTCCGACTCGGCCGTCCACGCGGGGGTCGTGGAGAGGCCCATCGCGGAACCGAAGTACAGAAAGGCCCGACCCTCGTCCGTCTGACCATTGTCGAAGCCGAATGCCCCGACGATGACGTCGCCGTAGCCGTCGCCATTGACGTCGCCTGCCGAGGCGACGGAGTTGCCGAAAAGCGCACCCGCCTGGTCCGACTCGGCCGTCCACGCGGCGGCGGTCGAGAGACCCGACGCGGCACCGAGGAACACGAAGGCCCGGCCGTTGCCCGGCCCGTTGGCAACAAGGTGCGCCCCGACGATGACATCGCCCAGGCCGTCGCCATTGACGTCTCCAGCTGAGGCCACAGAACGGCCGAAGTACGCACCGGCCTCGTTCGACTCGGCCGTCCACGCGGCGGCAGTCGAGAGGCCCGACGCGGTACCGAAGTAGACGAAGGCACGCCCTTCTTCCGTCTGGCCGTTGTCGAAGTACGAGGCCCCCACGATGACGTCGCCGTACCCGTCGCCATTGACGTCTCCCGCCGAGGCGACAGAACCGCCGAAGTACGCTGTCGTCTGGTTCGACTCGGCCGTCCACGCGGCGGCAGTCGAGAGACCCGACACGGAGCCGAAGTACACGAAGGCGCGGCCCTCGTCCGTCTGCCCGTTGTTGAAGGTGTTTGCCCCAACGATGATGTCGCTGGAGCCGTCGCCATTGACGTCTCCGGCCGAGGCGACGGAGAAACCGAACTGCGCCCCCGCCTGATTCGACTCGGCCGTCCATGCGGCGGCGGTGGAGAGGCCTGACGCGGAACCCAGGTACACCAGGGCCCGGCCCTCTTCCGGCTGTCCGTTGTCAAATCGGTACGCCCCGACGATGACGTCGCCAAAGCCGTCGCCGTTGACGTCTCCTGCAGAGGCGACGGAGGAGCCGAGGTTCGCACCGGCTTGATTCGACTCGGCCGTCCACGCGGCGACCGTTGAGAGCCCCGAGGCGGAACCGAGGTACACGAAGGCCCGTCCCTCGTCCGACTCCCCGTTGTCGAATTGGAACGCCCCGACGATGACGTCGCTGGAGCCGTCACCGTTGACGTCTCCGGCCGAGGCGACGCACCAGCCGAACCACGCGCTTGCCTGGTCCGACTCGGCCGTCCACGCGGCGCTGGTGGAGAGGCCCGACGCGGAGCCGAGAAACACGAAGGCCCGGCCCTCGTTTGTCTCCCCGTTGTCGAACTGGTACCCCCCGACGATGACGTCGCCGTAGCCGTCGCCGTTCACGTCTCCTGCAGAAGCGACAGAGAAGCCGAACGCCGCACTCGCCTGGTCCGACTCGGCCGTCCACGCGGCGGTCGTGGAGAGGCCCAACGCGGAACCGAGGTACACGAAGGCCCGGCCCTCGGCAGGCTGTCCGTTGTCGAAGTTGGGCGCCCCGATGATGACGTCGCCATAGCCGTCGCCGTTGGTGTCTCCTGCCGCGGCGACGGAGTTGCCGAACGCCGCAGGCTGATCTGACTCGGTCGTCCACGCGACGGCCGTCAGCAGTGGGTCGACCTGAACCGGGTAGCTCGCCTGCGCATCGTCGATGACCAGCCGCACCTGTTCACCACGCGCCTCCATCCACGTCTGCAGCGGGCGCTTCTGCGCATCCCACGCCTTCAGTTGGCCGTAGCGCAGTCGCCGTCCGCCTGGGGCGTCGAGCACCACCGCGTTCTCTCCATCACTCCGTGCCTGGGCCCCCTCGACTGTCAGTACCAACCGCAGCGGCCCCTCTCCCTTCGTTGGTGGGTGCTCGATGGTGAAGCCCTGCTCCAGGCCCGCAGAGCGGTTCTCCCACCACTCCGTCACCGGCCCGTGGCTCGCCACGACCCGCAAGAGCGGCGTCCCATCGACGTCCACTGCTCCGTCAGCGCGCGGCCCTGCTTCCTCGAAGGGTGCAGCCGTGAGCGGCTCGAGGGACTCTCGCCCCCAGGCCGTCAGCGCCAAACGCACGGCCGGCCCGTCTTGCGTGCGGGCCTGCACCGAGACGCCGTCGTCTCCCCACTGCGCCCGCACGCCCTGGGCCCGGTTGCCGGCCTCGAAACCATCAGCCGTCTTTCGAATGCGGTACTCGCTGTCGCTGATGCGCGAGAAGACTCGGCTCTGCCAGTCGTCCGCTCCAGGCTGTCGAGGTGCTGCCTCACGTGGCGCCTCTTCCGGCGCTGGGTTGCTGCACTTCAGCAGCACCACCATCGCCAGGAGCCATCGCCATGCGCTCGGCCTCATCGAGGACTCCCGACAACGAGTGTAACCCCGAAAATCTCAGCGGAGCCTGCGCGCGCTGGCAAGCCTCGACTTCAGTCGAAGACGCCGTGCACGGAGGACCGGCCATCGGCGGCGTCTTTGGACACCCACAGCAGAGGACCCCGGACTCGAGCAGCGCGCGGGTGAAGGCCGGGGAGAGCGGAGTCGACCCGGCCTCCGCGCCCACCACGTACCAGGCGACGGCGCGGGGCGCGGCGGGGCCCTGCACGTCGAAGAAGAGGTCGAGCCCGTCGGGGGTGCGCAGCCGCTGGGCCGAGGCGGGCGCGGCGAGCAGGGGCTCCGAGACAACGGGGTACGACACGCACCCCAGCAGGAGCACCCACGCGCACGCGCTCCCGAGGAGGGCCGTGGGCTGCCGCAGGCCCGGCCCGAGTCTCAGCCGTCGCGGTGCGCAACCTTTCGCGCCCCCGCGTGTTGGTGAGCCCGTGCGGCGCTGGCTGATCATCACCCTCGGGGTGTGTGCGTGTGGGAGCCCCTCCCCTCGCCGCCCTGACGCCGGCGCCGAGCCTGCGGACGCCCGGGACGCCGGACTCGCCGATGCGGGCCCGGGGGACGGCGGACACGTCGTCGACGGCGGCACCGACGCTGGCCTGTCCGACGCCGGAGCCTTCGACGCCGACGCGCGGCTGCCGGTGCAGTCATTCGACGCCGAAGTCGTCGATGCCCAGCGCTCGCGAGCCATCGCCTACCGCGTCTACTTCAGCCCCGAGGCCACGGGGCCCCTGCCCATCGCCGTCTTCTCCCACGGCGGTGACGGTGCGATGGATGCGCACACCCGCCTGGGGCACTTCGGGACCGAGTGGGCGAGCGCGGGCTTCCTCGCCATTCACCTCAACCACCGGCCGTCGTCGGGCTTCGTGCAGCACCTCGTCGACCGCCCGGCGGACGTCACCCACCTGCTGGACCGCCTCGCCACCGGCACCCTGCCGCTGCCTCCCGCGTTGCGCGGCACGCCCGACTTCACCCGCGTCGCGCACGGTGGCCACAGCTACGGCGCGTACACGACGCACGCGCTCGGCGGAGGCCGCTTCCTGCACGGCAGCACCTTCGGCGACCCGCGCATCAGGGCCATCATCCCCATCTCGCCGCAGGGCCCGGGCAACTTCGGCGCCTTCGACAACGGCCCGACCGACAACACCTGGGTCGGCATCACGCTGCCGGCGCTGCACCTCGTCGGCGGCCTGGAGAAGGACGGCCCCCTCAACGAGCCGATGCGCATGACGGACTGGCGGCTGCAGCCGTTCCTGCGCTCGCCCTCGACGCCCGACCGCTTCCTGGCGGTGATTCCCGGGCAGGACCACGGCGACATGGTGGCCGGGACCCCCGAGGTGCAGCGCTTCATCCTCCTCAGCACGCGCCGCTTCCTGCAGGTGTACCTGCTCGGGCGCACCGAGCTCGTGTGCGACATCGCCTTCGCAGGTGCGCCCACCGGCACCGACAGCCGCCGGAAGATGGACACCGTGACGGGCCTCGCGCGGGGGTGTCCCTGAATGCGCCTGTTGATCGCCGCTTCACGCCGTTACCCGTTCCCAGCCCGTCAGGAGTCCCCCGCATGTCCCGACCCGCGTTCCTCCTGTTCGCCGCCGCGGCGGCTGCCTGTGCACCCGCCCCGACGCCACCGGTGATGGAGCCGGAGCCCGGTCCGATGACCCCGGCCGTCACCGCCACCACCTCGTACCTGCGCCACGTACAGCCGCTCATCGAGCGCTCGTGCAAGAGCTGCCACACGACGGGAGGGGTGGCGCCGCTGGCGCTCGACACGCCCGACCAGGTGATTCCGCTCGCGGCGGCGCTGTGGAACGCCATCTCGAACAACCGCATGCCGCCCTTCTTCGCGGACAGGGGCTGCAACTCGTACCTCGACGACCCGCGCTTCTCCGACGCGGAGAAGGCGCTGTTCCAGAAGTGGGTCGAGGAGGGGGCGCCGCGCGGCGACCCGGCCGACGAGCGCCACGCCATGACGCCGCAGCTCCCGGTGGTGCGGCACGACGTCGAGCTCTCCATCGGCGCGCCCTTCGACGTGCGCAAGATGAACGACCCGGACGTCTACCGCTGCTTCGTGATGAACCCGGCGAACGCGGCGGACCTGCTGGTGAAGGGCGTCGAAGTGTTGCCGCAGAACAAGGCCGTCGTGCACCACCTGCTCGCGTACGTCACCACCGAGGCGGTGGGCCGCCAGCTCGAGGCGCTCGACGCGGCGGACACCCTGCCTGGCTACACCTGCGGCGCCGGCGGCGTGGGCGTCCAGGGCGCGAGCCAGAACCTGCTGGCCGTCTGGGTGCCCGGGCAGTTCCCGACCCGCTTCCCGGCGAACACCGCGCTGGCGCTGCCCGCCAACAGCCGCATCTCGGTGCAGATTCACTACAACAACCTCGCGCTCGCGGACCCGGCGGTGTCGCCGTTCGACCAGACGGCCATCGCCCTCGAGACCGCGCCCCCGAACACCATGGAGCGGGCCGTGGTGACGCCGGTCGTCGACCGGATGCTCGACATCGCACCCGGCGACGCGAACGCCGTCGAGACGAACGATCTGCGGCTGCCGATGACGTTCCGGCCCATCACCATCTACCGGGCGATGGGCCACGCCCACGGGCTGGCGAGCCGCATCACGCTCGAGCACGTGAAGGCCGACGGCACGAAGACGTGCGTGCTCGACAACACGCCCTGGGACTTCAACTGGCAGCGCGACTACACGCTGGTGAAGCCGGTGCGCGTGGGCCCGGGCGACACCTTGCGCATCACCTGCCGGTACAACAACAGCCAGGCGAACCAGCCGATGGTGGGCGGGGTGCAGCAGACGCCGCGGCGGGTGACGTGGGGTGAGGGCACGTTCGACGAGATGTGCATGACGTACCTCACGTTCGGCCCGTGAGATGGGGCGGTGGGAGGATGATTCGCGAGGGGCGTTGATGGCCGAGTCCTTTCCTGGGCGTGGACTGGTACCGCCTTCCAGGCGACGCAGCTGGTCGTCAGCGACGGTCGGGGTCGTCGAAGTCGTCGAGCTGGGTCCGCGCGAATGGGGCACCGTCGGCCGGGAGTTCCTCCATCGGTCTCCACGTGCGCAGCCCCGAAAACCCTTCCCGCAGCGCGGCGCGCCCCAACGCCCCCTCGACCTCATCCCCCGTTTTCAGCTTTATCCCACTTGACTTTCCACCGCATGTTCAACGCAGTCGAGGCGCACGCTGACTTACGGGTACTGCGGCTTCGCGTATTTGAACTGGTGGTACGACTGCAGCGTGTGGTCGCGGATGATGTTGTAGAAACACGCGTCGTCACCGCCGAAGGGCCGCAGCACCAGCGGGGTCGCGAGCGCCTCTTTCTTCAGCGTCCAGCCGGCCGGCAGCGTGATGTTCTCATTCACCGTGCCGTTCGCCGTCGCGTGCATGATGGCTCGCTCTCCGTTGGGGCCGTCGAGGAACCAGCCCTCGTTCTCGAACACCAGCTCGTGACACTTGCGGGTGACGACGACGAAGAGCGCGCCGGGGTTGGCCCCCATCGAGCTGCAGCCGCCCGCGCCGATGCAGTCCGCCGCCTCGACCTTCGACAGGCCGATCCACGTGTAGCCGTCCAGCTCGATGATGTCGCGGCAGGCGTCACCTTCACAACTCGCAGGCTTTCCCGGAGAACGGGAGAAGCATGAACGGTTGAACAGCAGGAAGCGGTCGCTGTTCTTCTGGTTGCCGAGGCTGGGTGTGTACGACGCCCACTTCTCGTCCGGAATCGCGTTGGAGCCGCTGGCGATGACGACGGTGCGTGTCCTGCCGTACAGCACCTCTTTCGCCACCGCGACGCCCTCTTTGTTGAGGCATACCGGCATCGCGGGCCACGGCGACTCCACGGTGGCGTACGACACCTTGGCGTCCGCCGAGGTGGGAATGGACAGGCACGACGACATCGAGGCGAGCGCAAGGAGCAATCGGAGGTTCATGGAGACACCTTCTCATCGAGGTGTGGAGCGCCTGTGGAGCCGCGCAGCGTCACCTCGAGCCCATGGGGCGCCAGGTTGGCGAAGGCCAACGTCCACCCACAGCGGTCGCACAGCGCACTTGTGATGGAAAGCCCAAGGCCACTCCCGCGCGGGTCCCGCTGGCGAGCTTCGTCGCTGCGAAACAGGCGCTGCCCCAGGCGCGTCAGCTCCTCGGGTGTCACCCCGGCGCCGTCGTCACGCACCACCACCTCGAAGGCGCCTGCCTTGCCCGAGACGAGCACCGCCACATGGCCTCCAGCTGGCGCGTGACGAACGGCGTTGTCGAGCAGGTTGGCGACGCAGCGTTCGAGGAAGACGTCGTCGGCGACAAGGGGCACCGGCGCATCGGGCCGCGACATCTCGACGCGCACGCCCCGGTAGCTCGCCAGAAGCCGCGCCCGCAGCACCAGCCGCTCGACGAGCGCCGCGAGGTCGTCCAGGGCGCGGGGCGCCGGCGCGACCCCGTCCTCCACCAGGCTCTTGAGCCGCAGGTTCTCGGTGACGCTGGCGACGAAGACACACTCGGCCAGCGCACGCGCGACGGGCTCACGGGTGGTCTCGTCTGCGGCCGACTGCAGCGCCTGCTCGAGGGCGAGCTGCATCGCGGCCAACGGCGTGCGCACATCGTGCGCCACCGCTCCGAGGTGCCGGCGCAGCGCCGTCGAGCGCTCGGCCAGCGTCGCAGCGTCGCGGCGAATGCGGGCGTCGGCCTCGGTCAAGCGCGCCAGCGCCAGGTCGAGTTCGTCTCCGCCCACCTCGGGCAGGGGCCCCGCCGTCGAGCCGAGTGCCGCTGCGGCCTCGCGAAGCCGTTGCGTCCTCCGACTCAACGGCCACACCACGAAGAGGAGGCCCACGGCCGCACCGGCCAGCACCGTCAGCGCGGTGGTGGTGAGGAGCAGCCGCAGCGCCGACGCCGTGGCGAAGCGGCCTGTCCAGTGGCTCACGATGACGGCGCAGGGCCCCGAGGGCGTCACACGGAAGGTGGCCGAGCCGCCGGTTCCGCCAGTGGAGCGCTCTCTGAAGTCGGCCTCGTGCAGCACGGCGGCAACGCCGAACGTCTCGAACGAAGGTGCCGCAGGGTTGGCCGAGCGCCCGTCGGAATCGTACGCCCACGTCTCGACATCGCCAGGCCCCAGCAGCCGAAACGTCGACGGGTTGGCCTCACACCGCTGCTGCTCCCCCTCGAGGTAGATGCCGCGAATCGACTCGCCGATGGCCCGGCGCACCGTCGCCGCCACCTGTGAGAGCATCACGGCAGTACCGACGATGCCTGTCACGATGGTGGTGAGCATCACCTGCCGCGAGAGCCGGCCGACGAGCTTCACGAGGCCCCTGCCACGAAGCGGTACCCGATGCCCCACACCGTCTCGAGCCGAGCGGCCTCGTCGCCGAGCTTCCGCCGCACCCGCGCGACGTGGGAGTCGATGGTGCGGGGCTCGGGCGCGTCGAAGCCCGACAGCGCGTGCGCGGCGAGGTCGTCACGGCTCACCGGTCGCCCAGGGCGTTGCGCGAGGTAGGCCAGCACGTCGAACTCGTGCCGGGTGAAGGTGACGGGGACTCCCTCGAGTCGCACTTCCCGCTGGTCGAGGTCGACCTCGAGGGCTCCAAACGCCAGCACCCGGCGTGGCGCTTCGTCACGCAAGTCCAGTCGCGCCCGGATGCGAAGCACCAGCTCCTCGAGGAAGAAGGGCTTGGGCACGTAGTCGACAGCGCCGAGCTGGAAACACCGCACGCGCTCCTCGAGGTCGGTGCGCGCGGTGAGGACGATGACCGGTGCGTGCGGGCGGGTGGAAAGTTCCTCGAGCAGCTCGAGCCCGCTCACGCCCGGCAACATGAGGTCGAGCACCACCAGCTGCGCGACGTCGCGGGCCAGCTCGACGCGCGCCTGCGTACCGCTCGTGGCGAGCGTGACGTCGAAGCCCCGCGCCTTGAGACCCGTCACCAGGCTCGCGGCGACGGCGGCGTCGTCTTCCGCGACCAGCAGCCGCACTGGCGCATCACCTGCGCGGGTTTTCGGCGATGAAGGCATTGAGGGTGGTGGCCATCGTCTCGCCAATCTCGTCCTGAATGAAGTGTCCTGCGTCGAAGCGCGCGTGCTTCTGGCCCTTCGCGCCGGGCACCTGGGTGATGAGCCGGTCGGCGACCTCTTTGCGGCCCAACCCCTGGTCGCGTTCGCCCGACAGCACCAGGAAGGGCTTCTCGAAGCGGCCCAGCCCGTCCCACGCCGACTGGTTGTTGGTGGTGATGGCAGCGAGCATCGACGGCAGCGTGCGCACGCCGGCCTTGAAGATGAAGGAGGGAAAGGGCGCGTCGTAGGCAGCGGCGTCCTCTGGCGACAGGTTGGGGATCTGCAGCCTCATGGCGTCGCTCGGCTTGAAGGTGGGCGAGGTGAGGCTGAACTGAATCCACGCGTTGAACATCGAGACGTTGCCGCCCAGCACTGCCGGGCCGATGGCCGCCTTGAGGTCCGTCGCCTTGCAGTCCACCGCGACGTTCGCAGGCAGGAAGGAGGGGTTCTCGTTGGGTGCGAACACCGGAATGGTGGTGTTCGCCGCCACCACGCGGGCGAAGCGCTGCGGCTCGTCGCCGACGATGCGCAGGCCGATGAGGCCGCCCCAGTCCTGACAGAACAACGTGACGTTCTGCAGGTCGAGCGCGGCGAACAGGCCCTTCACCCACGCGATGTGCTGCTCGTAGGTGTGGATCTTCTGCGTCAGCGGCTTGTCGGAGTGGCCGAAGCCCATCAGGTCGACGGCGATGACGCGGTGCCCCGCGGCCGCCAGCGGCGGCATCATCTTCCGGTACAGGTAGGCCCAGTCGGGCTGGCCGTGCAGCAGTACGATGGTCTCGCCCGTGCTGCCGGCGCCGGCCTCATAATAGGCGAGACGCAGCCCTTCGAGGTCGACGTACTTCGGCTCGAACGGGAAGGCCGCGCGGCTGGCCTCGAAGGCGGCGTCGGGCGTACGTACGTACTCGAGGCCCGCGGCCGTCTTGAGCACTGGCACCGAGGAGTCGAGGGTGACGCAGTCAGGCAGCGGCGGGATCGGGTCAATCTCGCCGATGGACCGGGCGCTGTTCCGCGGAGCCGCGCAGGAGAGACCGACGACACAGCAAGCGACACAGAGGATGGTTTTCATGGTGGGCACCACACCACCGCAGTGTTGAGCGATCGTGGAGCTGAGGCGGCATGGCACCGGCAGGAACCGCTTACGGGAGCGCCCGCGCGCTTCCGAAGCCCGAGCAGGTTCACGAAGGAGGAGGAACTCGAAGCCTCATCGCGACCTCACCCAGACGACTCCGGGATCGGCGAATGGGTCCATGGTCGCGACGAATCGGCCGTCACCACTGACCCCGACCGCGGACGGCCGCTCAGCCCCCACCGGCGGTATCGTCATCATGAGGTTCGGTGACGTTGGAAACGCTCCCGCCCCGAGTCACGCGCCCTGGCGCGACAGCGTGGGCGGTGGCTGGCGGGAGGCGCGGTGAGCATGAGCGGGCCACTGACTCGCGGGCCCTGAGGAAACTCAGAGGAGTTGGTCTTCCGAAGGACCCGCTACGCGGTCCCTGCGACGCCTGTCGCCGACGGCCGAAGCAGGGCGCGGGCGCCGGTGGTGAGCAGACTCGCCGCGAGCGCGAACAGCAGCACCGCCACCACGCCGTTGACCCGCTGGGCCGCCGTCGCGGTCGAGGCCGAGAAGAAGGCCTCGTTCACCTGCAGCACCAGCGACGTCAGCGTCACGCCCGAGACGAACACCATCGGCGCCACCGTGTACCAGTGCCGCTTGCCCTGCTGCTTGAGCCACACCGACACGCCCATCAGCGACAGCGCCGCGAGCAACTGGTTCGAGGTGCCGAACAGCGTCCAGAAGCTCTTCCAGCTGCCCGCCTGCGCCACGAGGAGGAACCCGAGCGGCACGCCCACCGTGAGCGCCGTGCCGACGAAGCTGCCGACCTTTCCGCTCAGGCCCGTCAACTCCTGCACGATGTAGCGCCCCAGGCGCGTGGAGACGTCCAGCGTGTCGAACACGAACGTCGAGAACGCCATCGCGCCGAAGGTGATGGCGAAGGGCAGGTGCTCCTGGCCCAGCACCACCGCGAAGAAGCGCCCCAGGCCAATGCCATACACCGTTCCGGCGGGCTTTCCGGCCATGTCCTTCGACGAGACGATCATCACCGTGGCCAGCGCGATGACGGCCACGAAGCCCTCGAGCAGCATCGCGCCGTAGCCCACCGGGTGGCAGTGCGACTCCTTCGCGATCTGCTTCGAGGTGGTGCCGCTGCACACCAGCCCGTGGAAGCCCGAGCACGCGCCGCACGCGATGGTGACGAAGAGGAATGGGAACAACACGCCTGACGCACCCGGCACCGAGAAGCCCTTGAACGCCGGCAACTGCACTTCGAAGCCACCGAAGAAGAGGCCCACCGTGCCGATGGCGAGCGCGAGGTAGAGCACGAAGCCGCCGAGGTACCCGCGCGGCTGGAGCAGCGCCCACACCGGCGTGAGCGACGCCACGAAGCAGTACGCCAGAATCACCACCGCCCACGCCGTGCCGCCGAGCGACAGCACCGTCGACCACTTCGTCCCCAGCCACACCACGCCGAGCACCGCCGGCACGAAGACGAGCGTCTGCAGCCACAGCGGCGGTTTGAGGAACCGCTCCACCAGGCCCATGAGGACAGACAGTCCCAGGTAGAGCGTCGAAGCCAGCGCCACCGCGCCCCCCGGGTTGAAGTCGAAGGTGAGGCCGTCGAGCTCGGGGTCTCCGGCGACGAAGGTGCTCGCGGTGACGTCGGTGAAGGCCACGATGACGTAGACGAGCGCCACCCAGATGAAGGCCATCATCGCCACGCCCGCTGTCGGCCCGAGCGTCACCTTCACCACTTCGGCGATGCTCTTGCCCTCGTGTCGCACCGAGGCCACCAGCGTCGACAGGTCGTGCACCGCGCCGATGAAGACGACGCCGACCAGAATCCACACCAGCGCCGGGAGCCAGCCGAACTGCTGCGCCGCCAGAATCGGCCCCGCGATGGGCCCGGCTGCTGCGATGGCCGAGAAGTGCTGGCCCATCAGGTAGAACGGCTTCGTCGGCACGAAGTCCACGCCGTCGGCGAGGCGCTCGGCCGGCGTGGGCTTTCCGTCGTCCAGCGCGTATTGTCGCGCGACGAAGCCCCCGTAGAGCCGGTAGCCGAGGGCGAGCGTCACGAGCGCGAGCGTGGCGAGGAGTGGGAGCGGCATGGTCACGGATGGGCTGAAAGCAGCTGGCACGGCTCGGCGCCGTGGTGGCGGTCGCGGGTGTACCACCCAGTGCCAGTGTCTCGTCCCCGTTGATGAGGGTGATGACGCAGGTGCTCGCGACGCGGCCGTCGGCGATGGCGGGGCTGGCAGAGATGGCGGAGTCGACGGCGGGCGCGACGCAGGCGTCGAGTGCGTGACCCCTGCTGACTGCCGCGGCCGGTCGTGGGTCACCAGCTGGTGCGTGTCGCATCAACTCCAGCCGGGCGCGCTTCGCTCGTCGGTCGCGTGTCCGCTCTGCACCTTCGTCATCGAGGGGCTGTAGCGACGACCCCTGCCACGCGCTCGCGCTCCCGCCGGGCCAGCAGCGCCGTCAAGGCCGTCATCACCGCCGTGTCGCCCGGCATGAAGCACAGCGCCAGCCGCAGGTTCGTCTCTGCCGACTGAAGCAACCCGCGCGCTTCGTCTTCGGTGGCGGCCTTCGAGAGGAGGACCGCGCGCTCCTGCGGTGAGTTGGGGAGGCACCGGCCAAGATTCGACGGGGTCGCAGACATGAGGCTCCGAGGTGAGGGTGGGGTGAGGAGAACGAACTCCGTGACGGATCCACCCCCCGCCAAAGGCTCCAGCGGTCACTGTCTCATGGATCGACCAATCACGCGAACCGGCTCGGGCCCGCGAGCAACATCATGGGGCTGCGGCTCGAGCAACACGAACGAGACGACAGACACCTGAGGGAACGCGGCCAGGTCAGCTCGCTCGCCCCGCACCTTCAGGTCCGAGGAGAAGACCTGTGCACGCTGACGAGAGCACGTTGCGAAGGTGTGGATGAGTCTCAATGACTCCCACGATGCGCCTTGCCGTCCTCGGAGCGCTGTGCGTTCCTCTCTCGACGAGGCAGCCTGCGGGCCTCCGTGGGAGGCGCGGTGTCGGCGAGTGAACTGCAGGTGATTGGCGTTGGCGCGTCGGCGGGTGGTCTCGAGGCGCTCGAGCGCTTGTTGTCGGGCATCGACGTGACGGTCCAGTGGGCGTGGGTGGTGGTGCAGCACCTCGCGCCTGACCACAAGAGCCTGATGGCGGAGATTCTCTCCAAGCGCACCTCGCTCATCGTCCAGGAAGCGCACGACGGCGACACGCTCGAATCCGGCCGGGTCTACCTCGCGCCTTCGCACGCCAACGTCGCCATCGACAAAGACGTGGTGCGCCTCGTCGACCGCTCGCCCGGCCACGCGCTCAACCTGCCGGTCGATGTCCTCTTCCGGTCGCTCGCCGACAGCTGCGGAGAAAAGGCCGTGGGCGTGGTGCTCTCCGGTACCGGCAGCGATGGGCGCGCGGGCGTCGAAGCCATCAAGCAGGCGGGCGGCGTCGTCGTCGTGCAGGACCCCGCGGGCGCGCGCTTCGACGGCATGCCCCAGGCGGCCATCGGCACCGGGCTCGTCGACGCGGTCGTGGCCGCGGAGCAGATTGCCTCGGAGATTCAACGGCAGGCCGAGGCAGCGCCGCCCGCGTTGCCCTCGGCAGACGAGCTGAAGCGGCTCTACCATGCGCTCGAGCGGTCGAGCGCCATCAACTTCGCCGAGTACAAACCCGCCACCATCATGCGCCGCGTGGCG
This sequence comes from Myxococcaceae bacterium, assembly GCA_044352295.1. Taxonomy (GTDB): domain Bacteria; phylum Myxococcota; class Myxococcia; order Myxococcales; family Myxococcaceae; genus Xiheimicrobium. The sequence goes on along the minus strand of JBILEB010000014.1, from coordinate 1,218 downwards.
CACCGGCAGCAGAGCCTCGGCCTCGCCACCTTCGACGAGTACCTCGCCCGCGCGGAGTCGAGCGAAGAGGAGGCCCGCAAGCTGGCCGATGACCTCCTCATCAACGTCACCCGCTTCTTCCGTGACGGCCCTGCGTGGGACGTGCTGGAGCGCTTCGTGCTGCCGCCGCTGGCTCGCGGCTCTGGCCCGCTCCGCGTCTGGGCGCCGGCGTGCGCCACCGGCCAGGAGGCGTACTCGCTCGCGATGTTGCTCACCGAGGGCCTGCCCGGCCGCGAGTTCAAGGTGTTCGCCAGCGACGTCGACGCCGCCGCGCTGCAGACCGCCGCCGCCGGCCACTACACGCCCGCCGAACTCGAGGGCATCTCCCCCGCGAGGCGTGAGCGCTTCTTCATCGCCGATGACCGCGGCGCCACCGTCACCCGAGGACGACCCGCAGGAGGAGGACCCACCGCCCGACGACGACCTGCCGGCCGAGGACGACGCGCCACCCGAAGAAGACGAGCTGCCGCCCGAAGAAGAGCCCGCGCCGGCCCCTCCGCCCCCGCGCCCCGGCCCGGCTGGCAAGCAGTCGCTCACCCTCGTCATGGCGAACCGGGAGCCCCACAAGATGACGACCGACGTCGTCACCATCGGCCGCGGCAAGTCGTGTGAGTTCGTCATCGAGTCCAACCGCGTCAGCCGCGAGCACGCCCGCATCATTCGGGAGGCCGGTGGCTTCGTGCTGGAAGACCTCAACTCCTCCAACGGGACCTTCTTCGGCCCCAACAAGGAGAAGGTCACCCGCCGCCCTATTCGGGATGGCGACGAGTTCACCTTCGGCACCGAGAAGGTGAAGTTCCAGATTCGCAAGTAGCCGCAGTCGTTGGAAAATCAGCGTTCCGCAACCTCCAGCCAGGCGCCGGGTTCCTGTCGCATGCGCCTTCTGCTCCTGTTTGCCGTGGCCCTCGCCGCGTGTGGGGTGCCGCCTGGGCCCACGCCCGTCACCCCGGACGTCTCCACGCCGAAGACGACGTCATACCTGCGCGACGTGCAGCCGCTCGTCGAGCGCTCGTGCAAGACGTGTCACACCGCTGGTGGTGTCGCGCCGCTGGCCCTCGACACGCCCGAGCAGGTGGTGGCGCTGGGGCCTGCGCTGTGGAGCGCCATCGACTCCGGCCGCATGCCGCCCTTCTTCGCGGCGACCTCGTGCAACACCTACGAGGGCGACGTTCGCCTGAC
>JBILEB010000088.1:0-29015 GCA_044352295.1 Myxococcaceae bacterium | reverse complement strand
GAACAAGGCGGCGCCGAAGAGAAAGCCGTCGGCCGGGAAGCGGAAGCGCTGACACGCTCCGCGTGGCCGGTGGGCCACTACTTGTCCTTCAGGGCCTTGAGCGCCTTCTGCTTCTTGCGGCCCTGGCTGGTGAACACCGGCGCCAGCGACACCACCGTCGACGGCATGAAGCTGGCGAGGCGCGCGATGAGGCCGCGCGCCATGGGAATCGTCACCTCGAGCGGCCGGTGGGGCAGCACCTCTTCGATGAAGACGCGCTCGAGGTCCTGCACGGTGAGGGCGCGGGGCCCCGAGAACGTCATCGCCGCCTCGTCGTAGTCCACCTGCAGGTCGAGCATCGGCGTCTGCACCGCGTCGGGCATGACGAGGGTGACGTGCACGCCGTGGGGTGAGAGTTCCTGCGCGATGGCCAGCGTGAAGCCGCGCACGGCGTACTTCGAGGCGACGTAGAGGCACAGGCCCGGCGCCGGCGCGAGCGAGGCGAGGCTGCCGACGTTGATGACGTGGCCCGACTTCTGCGCGGCGAAGTGGCGGCCGAAGACGCGGCAGCCGTGCATGAGGCCCTTGGCGTTGATGTCGAGGTGCTTGTCGACCTCCACCGGGTCGACCTCGTGCGCGTAGCCGGGCTTCAAGTACCCGGCGACGTTCATCACCACGTCGGCGCGACCGAACTGCGCCAGGGCCACGCGGAGCGCTTCTTCCCACTCCCCGGCGTAGCGCACGTCGAGCTTCAAGGTGCGCACGTGCTCGGTCGGCCAGGCGTCGTCACGCGCGCACTGCTCGAGGCCCGCCACGTTCACGTCGGTGGCGAGGATGCGGTACGCGCCGGCCAGCGCTTTCGTGAGGTGGCGGCCGATGCCGCTGGCGCAGCCCGTCATCACGATGACCTGGGTCGTCTGCATGCGCGGCCGCATAGCCCTAAGTGGAGGACATCACCAACGATGGTCGGCCGGCCGGGTTGGCGAGCCTCCAGGTGGACGGCGCCAGCAACACGGTGCGCCACGCGGGCCCCTCTCCAGCCCCGCTGCTTCTTTGCTACACGCCCACACATGCACCGACGAGGACAACAAGGCCTGCTGGTCGCCCTGGCGTTGACGATGGTGGCGTGCGGCGCGGGCGGCGGTGGGTGTGGGGGCTGCGGCGGCTTCACGGCGTACTCCCAGGGCACCTACACGGGCCCCAAGATGGACTCCGCCGGAGCCGTGCGCCTCTCGCAGAAGGGCTTCTCGTACCTCAACTCCGACGCGGGCGTGCGCACGGTGCTCTCGCTGTTGGCCCCCGGTGGAACGTTGCGCGTGCCGGTTCCCTGCACCACGCAGACGACGAGCCTGCTCGGCATTCCGGTGCTCAACCTCACCATCGCCGACGAGGGCTCCCTGTTCTGCACGAGCGAGTCCTGCGGGCAGATGGACGGGCGGTGCACCATGGCCGACGTGCCGCGCGAGGTGACGATTCGCATCGACTCGCTGCGCTTTGCCCCGAAGTCCCCCGACGTCGTCGAGGCCGTCATTCAGGCCAACGTGCAGACCGGGCAACTCCACATCGCCTCGACGTCGACCAACGCGTGCCTGCTGTTCGGCGGCGGGCGCATCAAATGCAGCATCGACTTCGACACCGCCCGCGCCATGCCCGCCATCACCGAGCTGGGCCTCAACGTGAAGCTCACCATCGACACCCGCTGGGACCGGCTGCTCGCCCTCGAGGTGTCCGACATCGACGGCACCAGCACGTGCTCGGGCTCCAACCGCCCGCCCGCGTGCATCGACGACGCCGACCTGCTCCTCACCCGGCCGCCCGGGGCGTCGTGCAACGTCTGCTCGCTCGGCCAGATTGGGGCCGTGAAGAACCTGCTCATCGGCCAGCTCGCCGACTCGCTGAAGAAGCAGCTCAACGAGACCATCAGCGAGCTCAACTGCGCGCCGTGCGGCCCGATGGGCACCTGCCCGCGCTCGACGTCACCGGGAACGACGGCGATGTGCGTGCCAGAGGACGGCGGGCCCGGCAAGTGCGTCGACTCCGCGACCGGCGCGTGCGTGCCGGGGCTGCTGGGGGCCGAAGGGCGGCTCGACGTCAGCAGCGCGCTCCCGGGCGGGCTGGTGCCGGCCGGGAGTGAGATCGAGTTCGCCTTTGGCGTCGGAGGCTCCGCCGCGGCCACCACCGGCCAGGGCGCTACCATCGGGCTGCGCGGTGGCGTGCGCGAGGTTCGACCCGCCGCCTGCGTCGCGCCCCGAAACCGGCCCATGCCGATGACGATTCCCCTGCCCGACTTCGACCGCGACGCGCCGGCCGTCGGCTACGACGTCGCGTTCTCGCTCTCGCAGCAGGTGCTCTCGGATGCGCTGTATCGGGTGCAGCAGTCCGGCGCGCTATGCCTGGAGCTGGGTACCGAGACGGTGGCGCTGCTCGAGTCGGGTGTGCTGGCGACGCTCTTGCCTTCGCTCGACCTGTACACCGAGAAGAAGAGCGTTCCGCTACGCGTGGTGGTGCGGCCCGTGAATCCACCGACCGTCGTTGTCGGCGAGGGCACCGTCATGAACGGCATGCCGGCCGACCCGCTGCTGCTCATCGACTGGCCGCAGGTGGAGCTCGACGTGTACGCGCTGCTCGAGGACCGCTACGCACGGCTCTTCACCGTGCAGGCCGACCTCAAGCTGCCGTTCAGCCTCGACGTGCAGGGGTGTGACCAGCTCCAGCCCGTCATCGGCAGCCTGCGCAACGCGATTCAGAACGTGCAGGTGAAGAACAACGAGCTGCTCGCGGAGAGCCCCGAGGCGCTGGGCATGCTGGTGCCGCAGCTGTTGTCCCTCGCCGAGCCCCAGCTCGCCATGGGGCTGCCCGCGTTCACCATTCCCGACCTGCCGGACTTCGCCTTCCGCATTCAGCTGCTCCGGGCGCGCGGCATCGGCCAGGTGTCCGGCACGTCGACGTTCAACCACCTCGGCATCTACGCCCGGCTGTATCCACGCGCCGAGGCGTGCCCCTCGCCGACCCAGCCGATGCAGGCGTCGCTCATGCTTGCCTCCCGCGAGGCCGACACGGTGCGCGTCGTCGGGCTGGGGACGCAGCCGGTCTCGTTCCGGGTGGACCGCGGCTTCTGGTCGACCTGGCAGCCGACGGATTCGTTCGGTCAGGCCGTGGTGCAGCACCCGCGGCTCCTGCTCGGCGGGAAGCATGTCGTCGAGGTGCGTGGGCAGGACGGGCGTGTCGGGCACGTGGAGTTCGGCGTCGACCCGAAGCGCTGACTCCCTTCGCGGCACGGCGCGGGTGTACCGGTCTCCCGACGCGCGTTCGGCCGGTGGCCTCGACGTCCTTCGCGGTGTCGGCGAGCTGGGCCAACGAGGTGCGCCTCGAGCGTGAGTCGGTCCATCACGCCACGACGGGGCCGTCAGCTCAGAATCGACGCCGTGTCCTGGTCTTCATCACGGCGCCCGAGGCGCCCCGCGCGGGGTGAAGAACGCCGACGCCGAGTTCCTCGCGCGTGAGCGACCTCAGACACGCTCCAGCGCCAACGAGTCGTTGGCGGCGCATGCGCTGACCGATGACGAGCCCAGCCGAATCGCGCGGGAAGCGCCGACGAGCGAGCGAACGTCGGGGGAGACCATTCTCAGGGCGCGCGCCGATGGCCGATGGGCCCAGCCCCGAGGCTGAGTTCCTCTGGCGGTCGTCGCATCAGGCGGCCCGCTGGGCGCCTTCCCGCGAGAGTACCGCCCGAAGCTCTTCGAGCAGCACCTCGGGCGTCTGCTCCAGGGACTGCCAGGTCCACTGAAGGACCCTGTAGCCGCGTGCCGTCAGCGCCCGCAGACGCTCCCGGTCCTTCTCGAACGCGAGCGGCGAGCTGTGCCAGGCATAGCCATCGGCCTCGATGACGACCCGCGTGCCGGGAAAGACGAAGTCCAGGCGGCGCAGGCGGCGGCCCACGATGACGGTCCGTTGCCGAGTTGGAACAGGCAGGCCCGCGCTGGCCAGGAGCGCCTCGACCCGCGCCTCCAGCTCGCTCTCGGTTGGGCCGTTTCCGCCCAGCAGCTGGTGCGTCAACGCTCGAAGTCGACGAATCCCGCGATGGCTCGAGTGCTCGAGACAAAAGGCCTCGAGGCGATCCACCGTGGTGAGCTTCCGTCGGAGCGCCTCGTCCACCGTCGCCCGCAGGGTGGCCGGGTCCACCACCGCCGCGAGGTCGAGCAGCGTGCGGCTGGGAGACGTCACGCGGAAGCCTCGGTGCGAGCGCACGTCGCGGCCGGTCAGCGTGGAGGCGACGTGCACCTCGACGGTTTCGCACGGGCGCTCCGACCCCGAGCGGCGCATGAGGTGCACCGGAACGCCATCATCGCGAAAGCGCGCAAAGTCCCACAGCGCGGCGGCGGTGCCGTGCGAAAACACCGACCCGGAACCCGCCCACAGCGCAACGGCCTGCAGGTGTTGCAGCCACGATGGCTCGCTCCCCCGGAGTCGATAGACCCCTGGCAACACCCGCTCCCACCCGCGCCGCGCCCGCAACGCGACCTGGGCTTCGGAGAGCCCCGCCCCCATCGCCTGCGCCCGCGAGAGCACCCCTCGCTGACGCTCCAGCACCCGCCTGCACTGCTCATCTGCATCGCCCACTCGACCCGCCCCCGCCCGTGAAAGCGCCCGTATCGCACACAGGGCTGACATGCGCGGGCAGGAGCTCGAAACAATTCTCGGAAAATCGCGATTCTCGATGGGTTTTCCGAGGATTGTTTCGGCTCCCCTCGCCGCGGGCCGGGTTCCACGCACGAAACCCGAGTCTTCGCGCAGGTTGCCGCTCGGACCGCCTGCGACGGGGGTACCATCGGCGCCGATGCGAGCGCTCCTCGGCCTTCTCCTCCTCACCACTGGCTGCATCACCCTCGTCACGCGCCCTGGCGGCAAGCGGGCTCCGGGCGCGGACGTGCACGATGCCGACGGCGTCATTCTGCTCAACGGCCAGCGCACCCAGGTTCGCTGGTCTGACGGAGACTCCTTCGACTTCGTCGACGGGCCCTACGCCGGCCAGGGCTCGCGGCTGTTTGGCTACAACACGCTCGAGTCCTACGGCCCGGTGCACCGGTGGGGGGACTGGACGCGCGAGGAACTCTACACGTTGACGAAGGGCGACGCCGACGTCTGCGCCTCGAAGGAATGGGAGTGCACCACCTCGGGAGAGCCCGACGCCTACGGCCGCGTCCTCGTCGACTGCCCGAAGCTGGCGCTCGAGATGGCGCGCCAGGGCCGGGGCCTCGCCTATGCGGTGCGCGGCAAGCCGAACCCGCTGGTGCTGGACGCCATGCACCAGGCGCAGAAGTACGGCCGCGGCATCTGGGCGAAGGGCGTGCCCAAGGGGCTCGTCACCTCGCTCCACTCGTTCTCGGAGCAGACCGACTCGAAGTACACCACCTCGTCCAACCGCATCCTCGACACGGCGACGGGCGAGGCGCCGCTGCGCAAACACACCGACAATTACGAGATCTGCCAAGAGGTGTGCCTCACCACCGCGGGCTCGTGGTCGTGCATGGTGTACGTGCCGTACGAGCGGCGCTATCGCGACCAACCGCCGTGCCTCGTCGGGGAGTGACGTGGAGGCCAAGCGTGCGCTGCGAAAGGCCCTCAAGGCCCGCCGGGACGAGCTGGCGCGGCTGACGCCCGACGCTGGGACCCGGCTCCTCGAGCACGTGCGGCTTTCGGTGCGGGCGACCGTGGTGAGCGGCACGTGGCCTCTGGGCAGCGAGCTCGACCCGCGGCCGCTGATGAAGCACCTCGAGGCGCAAGGAGCGGTGCTCGCCCTGCCCCGCACGCCAGCCAGAGGGCAGCCGTTGTCCTTTCATCGATGGACGGCTCAGACCCGGTTCGAACGCAGTGCCTTCGGCATCGAGGAGCCGGTGGCCGAGACGCCCATCGTACGGCCCGACTTCGTGCTGGTGCCGCTGCTGGCGTTCGACCGGACCGGCGCGCGGCTCGGGTACGGCGGCGGCTACTACGACGGGACGTTGCGGGCGCTGCGCGCTTCGGGGCCGCTGTTCGCGCTGGGCCTCGCCTACGCGGGGCAGGAGCTCCCGGCCGTTCCGACCGAAGCGCATGACGAGCGCCTCGATGCGGTGCTCACCGAGTTGGAGTGGATTGCCTGCCTCAGGTGAGCACGGACCTCATCAGCGTACCGTGCGGGGTGCAGGTCGCGGCCACGTCGTCCAACCGCGCATCACCCATCGCTCTCGTGGAGCTGGGTCTTCCTTCGCGGGACCACGATGGAGCGGCACGGCGGCCTCGACGCGGTGGTGTGGGAGAAGACGGCGCGACGTTCTGTCCGGCGCGCTGGCCTCGCACGATGCTGGTGAGCCGGCCCACGCGTTTGTCGGCGAGCTTGAGCTCAACGCCGGGCGTTGGCGTGGCGGCCATCGAGCGACGGCCCATCAAGCGACTGGTCACCACGCTCACCGAAGTGCACGTCGCCCTCGAACCGCGGCGTCGCGGTGGGCGGAGGCCTGGGAGGCGCGCGCACGCAGGACGTGAGGAGAAGGGTCCCGACGACGTCGCGCGCGGCGCGGAAGAACTCCTCGTCACCAGCCTCGACCGCGATGGTCGACACGCCCCAGGAATGCGCCGTCCGTCAGCAGGGCCCCACGAACCCTCGAGGCTCGGGCCGCGACGCCCGTGGTAGACTCGAGCGATGCTTCGCGCCCTCACCGCCGTCGCGTGTCTCGTTGCTGCCGTCGCGTTCTCCGCCGAGCGGCCGCTGTACGTGAGCCGGCCCCTGACACCCGATGACTTGAAGGACCGAACGCTGCGTGAGCTGACGCTGATGCGCAACTGGCTCTACGCCAAGCGCGGCAACGAGTTCCGCCGGCGGTGGCTGCGCGAGTTCTTCACCACCCAGGCCTGGTACCAGCCTGACCAGCGCTCGTTCCTGAACGAGGAGTGGCGCACGAACCTGCCCGAGGAGGAGTCGACCCTCGACGACCGGAACGCCTCTGCCATCGCCGACGCCGAGTCTGCGCTCACCACCGAGCAGCTCATGGCCATGCGCGACGCGGTGCGCGCGCGCCTCAAGGTGAGCAAGACCCCCGACGCGAACGACCTGCTCGAGCTGAGGCTGCTCTCCATTCGGCTCGGGGCCTGGGCGGGCGAGGGCGACGCGCCGGCCGACCTGACGCCGCTCGAGAACCCCGCGCGGCTCGACACGCTGCTGAGGATGAAGGACCTCGACGACCTCTCGCCGCGCGACTTGAAGCTGTTGCGCAACACCATCTTCGCCCGCCGCGGCCGCACCTTCGAGACGCCGCTGGTGAAGGGGCACTTCAAGACGGTCGCCTGGTACCGGCCGGACCCGAAGTACTCGGACAAGCGCCTCACCGACATCGACAAGAAGAACGTGAAGCTCATCCAGTCGCTCGAGAAGGACCTGAAACGGGAAGCCGAACCGAACTTCATGCTCGGGGCCTGATAAGCCCCTTCGGCTCCCCGGGTGGGAGCTTCAGCGAGCGTCACCGTCAGAAGGTCGCGCTCGTGGCGGTGCGGGCGCGCGGCTTCGAGCCCAGCGACTCGAGGAGGTCCAGGTCCGTCGCCGCTTCCGCCGGGCTGGCGAACCGCGCCGCGCCGCCGTTGAGCCCTGCGCGAATCGGCACCACGCGAACGTCACGAAGCGACGTGGCGTCGAGCTCGAGCCGCACGAGGAGCGCCTCGTCTTCCCTCGTGCACTCGCAGTCGAAGGCGAGGTTGCCCAGGCCCCAGGCGACGAGGGTGCGGCCGCGACGCTCCACGGCGCCGAGCGCGTGACTGCCGTGGACGAGGACCGCGTCGACGCCCACCTGCGTCGCGACATCGACGGCGGCCTTGAGCGGCGGATCGGGCGTGTAGAGCGGAAGCGCACGCACATGGAACAGCACGACGGCGACACCGGGTGCGTCGACGGCCCAGGTGAGGCGCGCCTCGAGGTCGGAAGGCACGCCGCGGGAGAGATCGACCTGCACCAGCGTCACCGGCACGCCCGACACCGTCACGACGGAGAGCCCCAGCGGCACCACCTTCGCGTCGAAGAGGGCCTTCCGCGTGCGCTCCAGGCCAGCGGGGCCGTCGTCGAGCGCGTGGTTGTTGTCGACGCCGGCCGCCACCACGCCCGCGCGCGCCAGCCGGGTCGCCGCATCCGGTGGGTTGACGAGCCGCTCGGCCGTCGACGGCGCGGCTGCCGCGAAGAGGGGGCCCTCGAGGTTCACCACGAGCGGGCCATCGAGCGACAGCCCGTCGAGCGCCTGGCCACCACGCTCACCGAAGTGCACGTCGCCACCGAACCACAGCGTCGCGGTGGGCGGAGGCCTGGGAGGCGCGCGGAGGCAGGACGTGAGGAGAAGGGTCAAGACGACGGCGGCGCTCCAGGAGCGGTGACCGCGAACACGACCGGGCCCGCGAGGGCCGTGCGGATACCCGCTCACGGCGTCCACACCAGGTGCGCCGCGGTCGACGGACACGCCGAGGCGAACTCGACCGAGGCGCGGAGCTCGTTCGAGGCGGCATCGCGCGGCCGCTCCGCAAACCCACGACGGGAGAACCACGCCCCCGCCGTCGTCGTCAGCAGCGAGACCCGCTCCAGCCCGCGCTTGCGCGCCTCGGCGAGCCGCTCGTCCACCAGCGCCGACCCGAGGCCCGTCCGTCGAAGCGAGGGCACGACCGCGACCGAACGCAGCAACCCATCGCGCCCATGCTGCTCCAGGCCCGCGACCCCCACGAGGCCATCGGCCGCCACGGCGACGACGTAGGCCGATGGGAACTGGTCGCTCAGTCCGTCGAGCGGAAGCCCGGTCTTCGTCAGCAGCGCTTCGATGGCGGCGCGATTCACCGCCTGCGCGGGCCGAAGGCGCCACGGCGCCTGCTCGAGCCCGAGGACACCCGGCAGGTCTCCCAGTCGCTCGAGGCGATCGTCTCCGTCGAGCTTGAGCCCCAGGAAGCGCACCTTCGCCGCGCCCGCCGCGTCGCGGTCGAACCGGCTGTCCCCCACCATCACCGCCTCAGGCGCGGGGACGTGGAGCTCTGACAACGCCAGCTGCACGAGGTCGGGAGCGGGTTTGGCGCGTACGACCCGGTCGGCCGTCGCCCGCACCTCGAACCACGTCGCCAGGCCCGCGTGCTCGAGGATGGCCTTCGTCAACGGCGCCACCGTGTTCGTCACCAGGCCGATGCGCAAGCCCCGGCTCACGAGCGTCTGGGCGAGTGGCCCGGCTTCGGGGTTCACCCACATCGAGCCCAGGTGCTGGAGGAACTCCGAGACATAGAACGCGTCGAGCTCGGCCACGGTGCACGAGAAGCCAAACACCGGGAGGTCGGCGGCGGTACCCTGGCCGAAGGTGGGGAAGAACTCCTCGCGGGTGACGGGGCGGCCGCGAAAGCGCACGCCGGCGGCTTCGACGACGCGGAACCAGACCTCCTCGCTCCGCACCAGCACCCCATCCATGTCGAACAGCACCGCTCGCATGCGAAGGGGCATAGCGCGGGGGACCCGAACAGCGCACGCATCGAGACGCCGTCCGAAGGGAAGCCGGTGAGCCTCGACACGACCGGCAGTCGCCGCCATCGAGCGCCCGGCCGGCCAGCCTGGCTCGACGCGCGTGCGCGAGTTCGCCGACATGCTGAGCCGTCACCGAGCGCGCGAAGATGCCCTCGCGCCGGTTTCCCGTGAGCACGCTTCCCTTCGGGATGCTGTTGATGCCCGAGGGCTGCAGGTCGACCGCAGAGCCGTTGGGGAACCTCGCGTCGGCCTCCGCCTGAGCGCAGCGCCCGTGACGATGAGCGCTTCGGAGTCGCTCGCAGCGGTCGTCTTCCCTCCGCACCGAAACGCGACGCGCCGCCCCGGCCCCGGAGCGCTGGCGGGCCGCGGTCGCGGGTGCAGAAGCTCCGCAGGGACCCAGGGGTGCGAGGAGCGGCCGGTGCACTCGCACCACGTGTACTTCCTGCGAGCCGACGACATGCGCTTCCCCGACGTCGGCTCCCCCTCGAACCGAACGCGGCGGCCGATCCATGAGAGGGCGCAAAGCTGCTACGCCCTCCCTCATGTCCTTCCGCTTCTGCCCGCGCTGCGCCACCGCCCTCGTCGACCGGGAGGCCGGCGGAAAGCCCAGGCCCGCATGTCCTGCAGACGGGTGTGGCTTCGTGTTCTGGGGAAACCCCACACCCGTGGTAGCAGCCATCATCGAACACGACGGCGCGGTGCTACTCGCTCGTGGAAAGGGCTGGCCCGAGAAGCTCTTCGCGCTCGTCACCGGCTTCCTGGAAGCGAACGAGACGCCAGAAGCCGCGGTGCTGCGCGAGGTGAAGGAAGAGACGGGCCTGTCGGGCGAGCTGGTCGCCTTCGTCGGCGCCTACCCCTTCGAGCTGCGCAACGAGCTCATCCTCGCCTTCCACGTGCGCGCGAGCGGGCCCATCACGCTGTCGGACGAGCTCGAAGCGACCAAACACATCCCGAAAGAGAAGCTGAAGCCCTGGCCCTTCGGCACCGGTATGGCGGTGAAGGACTGGCTCGAGCGCGGAGACCTCGTGCCCGAGCGCGCCGCCGTCACACCTCGTTCGGCTTCTTGAAGAACATCTGCTGGTAGTACGCGAGCTCCCCAATCGAGGCGCGCAGGTCCGACAGCACCGTGTGCGTCGCGTCGACCTTCGAGCGGCCCGGCGCGTTGGGGAACCAGGCGCGGGTGATGATCTTCAGGCTCGACACATCGACCATGCGGTAGTGCAGCGCGCGGTCGAAGCCGGGCATGAACTTCGTGATGAAGGCGCGATCGGTGTGAATCGAGTTGCCGGCCAGAATCCCCTCGCCGTACTCGAGGTGCTGGAGCACCAGGCGGGTGGCCTCCTTCTCGGCCTGGCGCACCGAGATGTCGGACTTGCGCACGCGCTCCAGCAGGCCGTTCTTCGTGTGCATGTCCTTCACGAAGGGCTCCATGCGGCCCAGCACGTCGTCTGGCTGCCAGATGGCGCATTCCCACTCGGCGATGGGCTTGAGGTCGGGGCCGGTGATGATGAGGCCCATCTCGATGATGGCGCAGGTCGCGGTGTCGAGCCCCGTCATCTCCAGGTCGCACCACACGAACTTCGTCTCACTGGTTGGCATGACGTGCCCCTGTAGGACGGAAGCTGGTACGAGTCAGCAGGTGGATTCGCTGAAGACGAAGCTCTCGGATGAGAAGTCGGTGCAGGCGCTCGCGCAGGTGTGCCTCGACGTCTGGCTCGAAAGACCGGTGGGCGCGTTGCTGCCCGTCGAGGTGGCCGTGCCGGTGGTGCGCGCCGGGCTGTCGGGCTGGCTGGAGTCGCCCAGCGCGGTGAAGGCGCTCGCGCGCGGCGTCGACCTCGTGGTGAACGAGCTGAACGCCAACCGTCGAACGCTCAAGGACGTCGTGGCGCGTGACGTGCGCGAAGCCGTGCGAGACGTGGTGGGCCGGCCGTTCTCGCCCGACCGGAAGCTCGTGTTGACCGTCATCGACCGCGACCCGACGCGCGAGCTGGTGCGGCAGCTGCTGCTCGACTTCGTGCTCGAGTTCGGGCGCCGGGCGAGCGCGCCGGTCGCGGGCATGGCGAAGGGGCTGGGCACGTTCGCGAAGCTCGCCGGTGACGCGGTGAAGTCCCGCACCGGCACGCTGGGCTCCCTCGTCGGCGCCGTCGGCAGCGAGGTCGAGCGCCAGATGGAGAAGCGCGCGGTCGAGTTCGTCGACACGGCGCTCAGCGGCGTCTTCGGACAACTGGCCGACGCGGTGAGTGACCCGCGGCGCGCGACCGAGGCCGCGGAGCTGCGTGTGGCGATGCTCGACGGTGTGCTGGAGCTGACGCTGCCGCAGTTGGCTCGGGAAGTCGCCAACGCCGACGTCCCGGGAGCGGTCGAGGTGGTCCGGGCGGGGCTGACCCGCTGGCTCGCCAGCGCGGCCTCGGACGAGGAGCTCAAGGCGCTCGCCTCCTTCGCGCTGAGGGACGTGGCCGCCCGACCCGCGAAGGACGTGCTCGAGGAGCTCGGCCTGCTCGTGGTGGTGCGGGAGCGGGGCGCGGAGGCGCTGGCGAAGCGCCTCACCGAGGTGGTGACGTCCGAGGCGTTCGAGCGCTGGGCCTCGAGCTGAGCGTTGAGACGAGCGACCGCTCGACGTGACCGCGACCTGATTCACTGTTCGTGATGACGCCCTTTGGGGCCTCGCCACCGCGCATGCGTGGCTGACAGAAGGCGCGCTCGCGAAAGGGTTCGCCGGGCGAGCGTTGCGGGTCAGCGGGCGTCGGGACACGGAAACCCGCGACTCACGCCGGGAACGGCAACGGCTGCACGGTCGCCTGCCCACCGGTGGCGATGTCGAGGGTGGTTCCGGGCGTGAGGTGGTCTCGATGGACGTAGCCGAGCGCGACGTTCTGTCCGGCGCGCTGGCCTCGCACGATGCTGGTGAGCCGGCCGACACGCTTGTCCGCGAGCTTGAGCTCGGCGCCGGGCGTTGGCGCGGCCTCGCCCAGGAGCAGCCCGACGAGCTTCTTGTTCATCTGCCCGCGGTAGGTGGCGCGCGCGATGACCTCTTGCCCGATGTAACAGCCCTTCTGGTAGTGAATGGCCTTCTCGAGGTTCGCCTCGAGGGGAATCGTCGTCTCCGTCATGTCGACGCCGAAGAGCGGCACGCCCGCCTCGACGCGGAGCACCTCGAACGTGTCCACCGACAGCGTCGGGAGCGCGGCCAGCGCCGAGCGCACCTGCATGAGGGCCTCCCGCTTCACCAGCACGTCGACGCCAAAGCCCAACAGCCCGGGGAGCTGCGCCACCAGCGCCTCGCTCGGAATCGACGCCACCCACGTGGCCGCCTCGGGCCCCACGAGGCCCACCATCGCCACATCCGCCGCGTCAGCCACCTCGGCCTCTTCGCTGATGAGGTACTTGTTCAAGAAGTCACGCACGGCGGCGCCGCGGCCTGCCCCGGTGTCGAGCAGCAGCGCGTCGGCGAGCTTCAAGACCCGCCCATCACCCACCATCGCGCCCTTCGCGGTCAGCATCGCCACCGGGCAGCTCGACCCGACGGCCAGCTTCTCGACGTCATTGGTGACCATGCCCTGGAGAAAGGACTCGCGGTCGGGGCCGGTGAGGCGGAGCGTCTCGCGGGTCGAGAGGTCGACGACGGCGCACCGCTGGGTGGCCGCGAGGTACTCCGCCGTTTGTGCAGCGAGCAGCGTCATGGAGTCCGTATATAAGGCGCCCGCGTGAGCACGCCATCGAGCCCCGCCCGTCCGTCGAACGCCGCGCTCGGCGTCCTCCTTGCCTCGGGGCTGGCGACGACTGGGCTCGCCGTCTACCAGTGGCTCGAGCTGCTCGTGGTGCGCCAGGGCGGCAAGGTGGCCTGCTCGGTCAACGAGACCGTCAACTGCGCCACGGTGTGGAACTCGTCGTTCTCCTCTTCGATTCACGACACGCTCGGCATGCCGGTGGCCGCGCTGGGCGTCGTCTGGGGCGTGGCTGCGGTGCTGCTGACGGTGCTGCTCTGGCGCAAGCGGGACGGTGAGGACGCGGGCGTCCATGCGGCGTCGGTGAAGCTGTGGGCCGTGGCCGGCGTGCTCTCCATCGTCGTCTTTGCGGGAGCGAGCTTCGCAGCGCGCGCGGTCTGCCTCACCTGCCTGGGCACCTACGGCCTCGTCGCGGTCTACGCCTTCGCCGCTTTCGCGCTGTTGCCGGCGCCGCGCTGGCCTCAGACGCAGCTCCTCGTGGGCGGCCTGGCCTGGCTCTTCGTGGTGGGCGCGCCGACGTTCCTGGTCACCCTCATCCCCGGTGGCAACACGCCGAAGGCCGGAGAGGTGACGCGGCTGGGGGGCACGAGCGAGCCCGAGCTGATGACCTCGCTGATGAACATGCCGCCGCGCGAGAAGGTGCTCACCGCGGCCGCCCGCAAGAAGTGGATAGCCGCGAGCGCGAAGGACACCTCGGACGTGAAGGTGCGCGTGCGCCATGGGCCGAAGAACGCCCCCATTCGCGTGGTGGAGTTCAGTGACGTGCTGTGCCCCCACTGCGCCACGTTCGAGCAGGCCCTCGAGGAGCTCCGCCGCGCTGCGCCCGAGGGCTCCTTGAGCATCGAGCCGCGCTCGTTCCCGCTCGTCGACGATGGCTGCGCGACGCCGGGCGAGCCGGGCAGCCCGAAGGAGGTCCGCTGCGTCGGCGCCAAGGCGCAGATCTGCTCCGAGTCGCACCCGCTGTACTGGGACGTGCGCAAGGCGGTGTTCGCCAAACAGCAGCAGCTCCGGTCGGCTGACGCGGTGCTCGACGCGGTGACGGGCGTGACGGGCGTGTCGAAGGAGGCCCTGCGCGCCTGCATCGCCGACCCGGACACGCAGGCCAGGCTGGCCGACGACATCGTCTACGCCAAGCGGTACGGCATTCAGGGCACGCCGCTCGTCGTTCTCAACGACAAAGAGACGTGGCCGTCGCAGGGCTTCATCCTCGGCATGGCGCTGGGCCGCGGTGACGTGAACGCGCCGTGGTTCCAGAACCTGCCTGAGCCTCCGCCGATGGACTGAGGGCTGATGCCGTGAGCGACGAGAAGAAGCCATTCCACAACCCGTTCGGTGCGCTCGCGGGCCTCAAGGACTCGCTGCCGAAGGGAGAACCGCCCAGGCCTCCGCCGCAGAAGGCGAAGAAGGCGCCGCCGAGGGCCGTGGTGCGCATGGAGCGCGCGGGCCGTAACGGCAAAGAGGTCACCGTCATCGAGCAGCTCGAGCTGTCGCCGAAGGAGAAGGAGGCGTGGCTCAAGCAGCTCAAGTCGTCGCTGGGCTGCGGCGGGGCGATGGAGGACGAGAACCTCGTGGTGCAAGGCGACCATCGCGAGCGCGTGGCCGCGTGGCTGACGAAGCAGGGTGTGAAGCAGGTCTCGGTGGGATGAGCGCGCGTCAGCCGAATCCGGGTAGTCTGTCGCCATGAGCGCGCAACCACGGCCTCGGATGGCGTATCGCGAGTACCTCGAGCTCGAGGCCCGAAGCCCTGAGAAACATGAGTACCTCCGGGGCGAGGTCTGGGCGATGGCCGGGGGCACCCGCGAGCATGCGCTCTACGCGATGAACTTCCTGCGGCTGGTCGGCGACGCGCTGGCGGGTCGGCCCTGCGGCGCCTACGGCTCAGACCTGCGGGTGCGGATCGACGCAACGGACCGAACTACCTATCCGGACGGCATCGTCATCTGTGGCCCGAGCACGTACTCACCGGAGGACCCACTCGCGGTCACCAATCCACTCCTCGTGCTCGAGGTCACCTCCGAATCGTCCGAGGCCGACGACCGGGGCGCGAAGTTCGCGCACTACCGACACCTCTCTTCGCTCAAGGACTACGTCCTCGTCAGCCACCGTGAGCCGCGCGTCGAGGTCTACCGACGGGACACCGGCTTCTGGGCGATGACCGACGCGGTCGCGGGCCAGCGGGTGCTGCTCCCGAGCCTCGATGTCACCCTCGAGGTCGACGCGGTGTACTTCGACCCGAATCGTCCGACGCCGAGCTGAATCGGCCGACGGTTCTCGTTGGGTCGCCGGTCCCGCAGGGGCCCACGTTCGAACGCGTCGAGGCGGCGGCCGGCCACTCGGCTCCGAGAGGCACTACCGACGATTCATTCCTCGTGACTGCAGGTACCGCTGCATCGCATCGCGGGAGGCGATGCGCCGTCGGGCCGCCTCCGTTTCCCCCGCATACTCATTGGCGTTGAGCTGTTCGGCGTAGTGCATCTGCTCCGCGGCGCCCTCGAGGTCGCCCTTGGCCGTCAGCACGGCCCCCAGGTGGTAGCGGGCAGCGGCGTTGTTCGGGTTGGCGGTGACGTAGGCGAGCAGTTGTTGGCCAGCGGCGTCGATGCCGCCTTTCTCGGCGAGCTTGGCAGGCCCCGAGAGCGGGCCCTCTTTCGCGAGGACGAAGGTGGTCACCTCGGATCCAGGCAAGAGCATCGCCGCCAACCGTTCGGCCGCTCGATAGGTCGCGTCGAGCACCACGTCGCTGGCGCCCTCGACCTCTGCCGTCTCGGTGGTCTGATACAGCACCGCGCCCTGTGGGGTCTCGATGGTCAACTCGAGCTGGCAGGTGCCGCGATAGGTCCGCGAGCGATCTCCCTGGCGGGTGATGTCTTGCCGATTGCCCGTCACCATGCGCACGTACAGCACTGCCTGCGAGCCGGAACAACCCCTCGGGACACAGGAGCCCAGGACGCGGAACGACCTCGACGCCTGCAAGGTGGTGGTGACCTGATTGACCGCCCGTGGCGTGAGAATGGCGACGCGATTGAGGGCTCCCAGCGGGTCGAGAACGGTGCTCAGCACGTCCATCGTGCTGTTTCCTGAGGTGTCTCGCTGAACCACCGAGATGTCCGTCGCCTCGAGGATGTACCGCGGCGGAACGTCGCGCCTCACACTCAACATCGGGGCACAGGAGAACACCGACACGACCAACACCGCCACCATGGGTGCGCGCATGGTCGCAAATCCTACCTGCTCGGACCCGACACACAACGCAGAGCTGCGAAGGGGCAGGACATCGACAATCCGTGAGGCACACGGACTGGTGGTCTGCGCGATGCCTGGCCGCTGAGCTCGTCCTCGCGGGTTCAGTCGCGGGTCGCTCCCCCTCATCGAGGCGACCGTCTTCGACCACGCGGTCCGCATCGTCATCCGCGATGCAGCAACCGGCGTCGTGCTGTTCGCGGGCGGCGTGGGGCACGCCACCTGAGCGTTGGCCGGATGCGGGCGCACGTGTCCCAAGCCTCGAGGTCACGCTCGAGGCCGACGCGGTGGACTTCGACCCGAATCACCCGACGCCGAGCTGACGGCGCAACGCTCGCGACGGAGCGCCGCCACGAACGCCACTGCGCAGCCCAGCAGCGACAGCCCGGCCACCACCAGAAACCGGGTCACCATCACGTGCGCGTCCCACCCGCACTCGTCGACGAGCCGGCTCGCGTCCGAAGGCATGCCGCCTCCGTCCCCACCGAAGCCGAAGGACTCGACCCCGAAGGGAATCTCGGCGACGTCCCACCGGGCGGTCCACCACGTGCGCGTCGCGTCGGCCCAGCTGGCGCTCCCGATGACGAGCCAGCCCAGGCGAAGGCCTTCGCGGAACAGCGGGTGCGACGCGCGAACGAGGAACCCGCAGGCGAGCGCCGCGCCCAACACCATCGCGCCGGCGTCACCACCGAAGGCGAAGACGGCCTGCTGCGCCCTCGGCGACAGGAGGTGACCCACCGCGGCCGCGACCAGCACCACGCCCGCGACGACCGCCAGCCCCAGGCGGGCCCGCCGCGCGCTCCAGACCGCGAGCGTGAGCGCCCCACCGAAGACGACGAGCGAGACGAGCCAGCTTCGCTCGAAGGCCACGGTGACCCACGGCAGCGGCACCGCCCACCGGCCACACCCCCACGCCATCAGCGCGTGCCCGAGCTCGTGCAGCCACATGCCGAAGAAGACCCGCAGCAGCCCGCCCAGCCGGGTGCCAGACAGCAGCCACAGGATGGCGAAGGCGACGGGAAAGGCCCACAGCCGCCAGCGCTCGAAGCCATCGCGCGCTTCGCGCACGCCGGTGGGCTCGAGCTCG
Source organism: Myxococcaceae bacterium (assembly GCA_044352295.1). GTDB lineage: Bacteria > Myxococcota > Myxococcia > Myxococcales > Myxococcaceae > Xiheimicrobium. Next base: position 11,479 of record JBILEB010000088.1, on the reverse strand, counting down.
AAGGGGTTCATGCCAGCGACCCGCAGTCTATCGCCCCAACGGCGCCGCCTCGGAAGAGCCCGTCGTCGTCGGGCACCTCAGCGAGCCCCGTCCTGTGGCGCCCCACCCACTTCGCGCAGCCGCTGCTCGAGGAACCGGCGCTCGGCCTCGTTGCCAACGAGCCGGAGCGCCTTCCAGTACGCCCGCCCTGCGTCCTCGCTTCGGCCTGAGCGCCGCAGGAGGTCGGCCCGCGTCGCGTGGAGGAGATGATGGTCGACCAGCAGCCCCCGGGCCTCGAGCGAATCAACCCAGGCCAGGCCCTGGTCGAAGCCGGCCGAGAACGCGAGCGCGACCGCGGCGTTGAGCTCGACCATCGGCGTGGGCGTCAGCCGCAGCAGGGCGCCGTAGAGCGCGCCAATCTGCAGCCAGTCGGTCTGCGCCGCCGTGGGCGCCTCGGCATGGAGCGACGCGATGGCGGCCTGGAGCGAATGCGGTCCGCGGAGCTGGCCGGCCACCACGCGCTGGAGGACCGCGCGACCTTCCGCCACCAGGGCCGCGTCCCACAGGGAGCGATCCTGCTCCTCCAGCGGAACGAGCACGCCCGAGGCATTCACCCGAGCCGGCCGACGCGCCTCGGTGAAACACATCAAGGCGAGCAACCCGAGCGCTTCGCCCGGCACTGGCAACCACTCCACCAGCCGCCGGGTGAGTCGAATGGCCTGCACGCTCACCTCGGCCTGACCCAGGCCGGGCCCGTGGGTCGACACGTAGCCTTCCGTGAACAACAGCGAGAGCACGGTGAGCACGACGGTGAGCCGGTCCTCGAGCGCATCGTCGCCAGGCACCTCGAACCGAATGCCGGCCTCGGCGATCTTCCGTTTCGCGCGAACGATGCGCTGGGCCGTGGTGCGCTCGTCTTCCACGAAGGCTCGGGCAATCTCGCGCGTCGAGAGGCCACACATCGTACGAAGGGCGAGCGCGCATTGCGCCGCCGGCGCGAGCGCCGGGTGACAACAGATGAAGATGAGGCGGAGCGGGTCCTGGGCCTGCTCCACCTCGAGCGGAGGGTCGGACCCGTCGTCTGCGGGAGGCGCCTCCGGGTCGTCCGCGGCGCGCAGCCGATCGATGACGCGGCGGCGGGCGACCGTCGACAACCAGGCAGCCGGCCGATCGGGAACGCCGGCACGGGGCCACTGCTCGAGGGCCGCGGCGACGGCGTCCTGGAGCCCGTCATCGCACAGGTCGAAGCGCCCATACCGACGCACGAGCGCACCGAGGATCGCCGGGCCCTCGACGCGCAGCAGTTGTTCGAGCAGTTGGCCCTGCACCGCTGGCTCAGGTCGGGTTCAACATGACCGGCCGCACCTCGAGTGAGCCACCGAAGGCCGCGGGGCACTTCGCGGCCCACGCGAGGGCCTCGGCTTCGTTCGCCACCTCCAGCAGGTAGTAGCCGCCAATCTGCTCCCGGGTCTCGGCGAAGGGCCCGTCGGTGGTGATGGCCTTGCCGTTGCGCACGCGGACCGTCTTGGCGGCCTGCGTCGGCATCAACTGCGCCGCGCTCTTGAGCTTCCCGCTCATGGCCAGGTCCTTGTTGTACTGCATGAAGGCCGCGAAGGACTGCTGCTGCTGCTCCGGCGGCATCTTCGCCCAGGCCGACTCGTCTCCGTAGATCATCAGAAGGAATTGCATGGTTGAGGCTCCAGTGGGTGTGAGTGGAAGAGACGGCTCAAGCCGAGCGACGAGGGGTGCTCGGCTCTGCGTGCAACGGACGAACTTCGACGGTGCCACCGAACTGCAGAATCGGACAGTCATCGGCCAGAGCGAGCGCGACGTCGAGGGACGGCGCGGTGACGACGTAGAGGCCCGTCACCTGCCGCGGCCCGACGTCTCCGCTGCCATCATGGAGCACCCGGCCCTGACCCTCGCGCGACACCGTGGTGGCCGTCATCGGATCCTTCAGGTGCAGAGCATTCTTCATGGCGCCGCGGCGAGCGAGGCGCACCGTATACGAGCGGAAGGCCTTCGCCGAGGCACGAAGCGCCGCCTGGGGAAGCGTGGCGAACCCCGACGCATCGGCCCGCAGAACGAAGAGGTAGTCCATGGTGCTCACCGGGAGACGACCTGCGCGCCCGACTCCACCTGCACCTTGAGCCGCTCGAGGCCACGGCCGTAGTCGGTGCCCACCACGCGGTCGATGACGAGGCCGAAGAAGCGCATCGGGAACGGGAGCGTCCCCTCGTTGCTCCACGTCACCCGGGTGCCGTCACCGTCGGCCTCGAACGCGATGACATCGGTCGACTGCATGGGCGTGGGCGTCTTGAACTCGACGAGGTTGGTGACGCTGTTCGCATCGCGCGCCACCGTGGTGAGGCTGCCTTCACCGATGGCCTCGCCCTTCCAAGAGATACGGGCGCCGATGTGCCGCGGGTCGGTGGAAGGCGCGTCGACGTAGACGGCGGTGGGCTCCTTCTCGGCCCAGGCGCTCCACGTGCGGTAGCGCGAGATGTCGGTGACGAGCGGCTCGACCACCGAGACCGGTCGCGCGATTCGAACCGAGCGCTCGAAGCGGTACGACGAGGGGAGCAGCGACGAGAAGACGACGGCGAAGACGAGGAAGGCGGCAATGGCGGCGACGAGAACCTTGAGCAGCAACATGGGTGACTCCGAGGAACGTGGGCTGCGTCAGTGCAGCCTCAGCCCCTCGTCGAGATTCGCCGCCGCGCTTCGACATTCACCCAGACAGAGCTTCAACTGGTTGAAACAACTGGAGCGCGTGGCACTTCGGAGGCCCGCGTTCGTCCCGGATTTCCTCCTCGAGGTCGCGAACGTTTCGAGGGTGAGCCCATGTGTGCTGGTTGGTGACACCACTGCCGAGGCGGACAGGCGCTCGCTCCCGCCGACGCGCTGCTCGTCGGAACGTGGTTGGTTCCTCGTGGAATGTCGGCCTGCACCGCGAGATGGGCGGTTTCGTCGCTGATGGCCTTGGGGCTCGTCGGCTGTCCCCAGCCGCCTCCGGCCCAGGACGCGGGCGTTCGGGAGCCGGTCCCCTGCAGCGCGCGCACGTGTGAAGGCTGTTGTGTCGTGCTCGACGGCTTCCCGGCTGGCACCTGCCTCACCGTGGCCGACGTCACGGCCTGCGGACTCGGCGGGCGGATGTGTGAGACGTGCAGTGGCGCCGACCGCTGTGTGAATGGCTTCTGCCGGGGCCCCGATGAGCCCGCGCCCGCGAACGCGCGGCTCGTGTTCGCGTCCTCCGCGACGTTCACGGGCAACCTCGGCGGCCTCGGCGGCGCCGACCAACGCTGCGCCGCCCTCGCGGCGGACGCGGGGCTCTCGGGCACCTTCCTCGCGTTCCTCTCCACCGTCTCCGCTGGCGGGGTGGTGGCGGCGCCCGACCGCTTCACCGGCCCGGGCCCGTGGATTCTGCCCCAACGCGACGCGCGCGGCCGATGGCTCAAGCCCTTCGACGACGCCGCGTCCTTACGAAGCCCTCCGCGCAGCCCCGTCGACCAGGACGAGCACGGGCGGGTGTTGTTCCTCTCGGCCCAGCGCCAGGTGTGGACCGGCACGTTGCTCGATGGTGGCCTCGACGCGCCGACGCCGATGCGAGACACGACGTGCGGCGACTGGACGACCGAACGCGCCACCGGCCTCTACGGCATCATCGACATCCCCACCGACAAGTGGAGCGGCCTCGGCGCCGTCGCCTGCGCGAGTGACAACCGGCTGTACTGCTTTCAGCGGTAGCTCGGCATCGCAAAGCCGCGGGTCAGCGTCGGTGCCGCGTGGCGGTTCGCACCAGCCTCATCGACGTTTCCACCGACACCTCGAGCGCGTGGCTGCGGTTTGTTGCGCAAGTCCTGCCTTCGAGCGCGAGTTCAGGAGCAGCACGCGACGAAAATCGTCGACGCCGCACTCCAGCGTCCGTCCACGCCAGCGACGTCGACGTGCCCACCGACACCTGGAGTGCGTGGCTGCGGTTTCCTGCGCGAGTTCTGCCCTCGACCGCGAACTCAGGAGCAGCACGCGACGAGAACCGTCGACGCCGCACTCCAGCGTCCTGGCCACCGCCCCCCCTCAAAGCGCCTGCACCGGCGGTCCTGCTTCAGAATCGCCACGCGGCCGTCAGCGTCGGCGCCGCGCTCCAGATGCCGGGGCCGTACATCCCGCCTTGCAGCTCGGCCTTCAGCGACAGGCCGAAATCGAACGTGTACCGCACGCCGACGGTCGCGAACGCGGAGACCGCCCAGCCGCCCGCCCGCTCCGTCAAGCTGGTGACGAAGAACCGCCCGCCCGAGACGCCCAGGCCCACCGTGGGCGTGAAGCCCCGCTTGCCGAGGAAGTCGACGCTGAACGCGTAGCGGAGCCCCAGCGCGTTGGCGTGGCCGGGCTCGTCGAAGCGCGGCAGCTGCAGGTACTCCACCGAGAGCTCGTGATTGAAGATGGTGCCGAACTCGAGGCCGACGCGGAGCATCGGTCCTGCATAGACGGTGGGGCGCGACCCGCGGGTCGTCACGGTGGCTGTCGGGCCCGCGGTGACGGTGGGGCCCCACGCCAACGCAGCCGCCGACGAAAGGGTCACGACGAGGAGCAGGGTGCGCATACGTCTTCGTTGCCAGTCCCCGCCCCGGCGATCGACCCGACGTCAGGAGCTGCACGACAGCATCGAGCAGCCCGGCTGCGCACGCGCCCAGTCTGGCCGCTTCTGCGCCCACTGGTGCTGCCCCGGCTGCTCGGTGAAGGGCTGTCCGAGCACCTCGAGCCAGGACGCGAGCATCGCCGTGTCGCCCTGCTCCACGGCCTGGATGACGGTGTGCGCGAGGTAGTTTCGCGGCACGTAGAGCGGGTTGACGGCGTTCATCTGCGCGCGGCGCTGGGTCGGCTCGAGGCCCTCGGCGTCGACCCGCGCCAACAAGGCCCGCACCCAGCCCGCCACGCCCGCGAGCACGTCACCACGCACCTCGTCGGGCGCATAGAACGCCTCCGCCAGCGGTCGCACCAGCGCGTCGTCGGAGGCCGCTCTCGAGGCGGGCGTGACGTCGGCGAGCTTTCGGAAGAAGAGCGTCCAGTCCACCTCGGTGAGCATCAGGGCCCGGTAGAGGTCGCGCACCAGGTCCCGGTCCTCGCGCGCCTTCGACTCGAGCGGTGACAGGCCGAGCTTGGCAGCCATCGTCGAGCGCTGCGCGGCCGAGGCCAGGTCGGCGTACGCATCGAGCGCGGCCTCGAGTGGCTTCGACTCACCCACGAGCGGGAAGAGCGCGTTCGCCAGACACATGAGGTTCCATTGCGCCACCGACGGCTGGTTCCCGTACGCGTAGCGGCGCCCCGGGAGGTCGGTGGTGTTCGGCGTCCACGACGGGTCGAACCCCTCGAGCCAGCCGTACGGGCCGTAGTCGATGGTGAGCCCGAGGATGGACATGTTGTCGGTGTTCATCACGCCGTGCACGAAGCCGACGGCCTGCCACTGCATGACGAGGTGGGCCGTGCGCTCGACCACCGTCTCGAAGAAGCGCACCACCGAGTCGGGCGAGGTGGGGCCCAGGGCGGGGAACTGCGTCGCCAGCGTGAAGTCCATCAGCGCGCGCAGCAGCGGGAGGTCCTGACGGGAGGCCGGCAGCTCGAAGGAGCCGAACCTCAGGAACGTCGGCGCCACGCGGGTGGTGATGGCGCCGGGCTCGGCCTTCGGGTTTCCGTCGTAGAGCAGGTCGCGCACCACCGTGTCACCGGTGCCCACCAACGCGAGCGCGCGCGTCGTGGGGACGCCGAGGTGGAACATCGCCTCGCTGCAGACGAGCTCACGCAACGACGAGCGCAACACCGCGCGTCCATCGGCGCGGCGTGAGTACGGCGTGGGTCCGGGCCCTTTGAGCTGCACGTCCCACCGGGCGCCGTCCGGCGCGATGACCTCTCCGAGCGTGATGGCGCGGCCGTCGCCGAGCTGCCCGGCCCAGTTGCCGAACTGATGTCCGCCGTAGGCCGCCGCGTAGGGCTCCATGCCGGGGAGGAGTCGGTTCCCCGCGAGCGCCGCGGTCCACTCGGGCGTCGGCTCGCGCGGAAGGCCCAGGAGCGATGCGACCTCGGGCACCCAGGCCAGCATCGTCGGCTTCGACACCGGCGTCGGAGCAACAAGCGAGAAGGCCGCGTTGCGGACCTGCCGCACGACGTTCTCGCGATTCGGGTCGGCCGGCAGGGTGGTGATGAAGCGGCGATCGAAGGCAGGCGCAGTCACGCCGCTGTAGTGCCGCCGAGCGCGGCTGCGCGCCACCGCTTCAGAAGCGGTACCCCACACCCAGCTGGGCCTCGAAGGCGAGCTCGAAGAAGCCTCCGGGCCGCAGCGTCGGGCCCATGCGCGTCCGGAAGAACAGGAGCAGCTCGCTCTTGATGAAGTACTCGAGCCCCAGCCCCGGGAGCAGCGGCAGGTTCGCCCCGCCGCCCGCGCCGAACTGAATCCACAACGGGACGTCGAAGGTGAAGCCGAGGTGCAGCGCGCTCGACACCGCGAAGCCCAGCTTGAGGCCCACCGGGAGCGCGAAGGCGACGGTGCCGTTGCCGATGCGGTCGACCGCGAAGAGGGGCCCGGGCTCGAAGGTGAGGCCGAGGGAGACGGCGCCCTTGTCGACCAGCCGGAACTTGAGGAGCCCCTGCACCTTCGCGCCCGGCAGCACGCGCGTCACCAGGCCCTCGAGGCCGTAGTTGAACGACAGGCGAACGCCGAGGTCGAGGCTGTCCAGCACGCCGCGCGAGTAGCCGACCGACAACCCGGGCCAGCCGAGCCCCGCCTCGATGACGTTGCCGCCGGCCCCGGCGGTGCGCCCGCCCACCACCGACCAGCGCTGGCCCGTGGAGACGGTCGCCGCCGTCGTCGAGGTCGCCGGAGCCGCCGGCGTCTCGTCAGCGCTCACCACCAGCGCCATCAGGAGGCCAAGCGCGGTCATCGCGGCAGCCCCCGCTCGGCGGCGAGCTTCAGGAAGTCGGCTTCGAGCGCGTCGAGCTTCCCGGTGGCCCGGCCCTTCGCGACGCCCATCGCCTCGCCCGCGCCCACCACCTCACGCCACTCGAAGTAGAACTTGATCTTCGGCTCGGTGCCCGACGGCCGCAGCGTCACCCGGTGCCCGCCCTCGAGCTCGTAGGCGATGACGTTCGAGCGCGGCAGCGTGAGGGGCTGCTGCTGGCCGCCTTCGGTTCGGGTCTGGGCCTGGTAGTCGTTGGTGGCCACGATGCGCGCGGCTGCGAGCGAAGCCGGCGGCCGCGCCCGGAACGCCTCCATCACCGCCTTGATGGCCGCGGCGCCCGTCGCGCCAGGCAGGGTGGCGTTGAACTGTCTGGCGACGAACAGCCCATGCGCGCGCTGCACGTCCTCGAGGTAGGCGAACAACGTCTGCCCTCGCGCGCGACACCAGGCCGCCATGTCGGCCACCACCAGGGCGGCGCCGATGCCGTCCTTGTCGCGCACCACCGGCCCCACGGAGTAGCCCAGCGCCTCTTCGTAGCCGACGACGAAGTGCACGCCGCGCTGGGCCTCGTCGATGGCGAGGTTGGCGATCCACTTGAAGCCGGTGAGCGTCTCGGCGTACCGCGCGCCCTTCGCCTGCGCGATGGCCTTGAGCTGCGCCGACGAGACGATGGTGGTGACGACGAGCGGGTTGACCGTCTTCTGCTCGGTGAGCAGGTAGTGACCGAGCAGCACACCCACCTCGTTGCCGGTGAGCAGCTTGAGGGTGCCAGCGCCGTCGCGCGCCATCACGGCGAGCCGGTCGGCGTCGGGGTCGTTCGCCAGCACCAGCTCCGCGCCGACCTTCTGCGCGAGCGCCGTGGAGAGGTCCATCGCCCCCTTCTCCTCGGGGTTCGGGAAGCGCACCGTGGGGAACGCGCCGTCGGGCTCCTGCTGCTCGGGCACCGGGGCGACGTCGGTGAAGCCGGCCTCCTTGAGCGCCTGGAGCACCAGCGCTCCGCCCACGCCGTGCATCGCCGTGTAGACGACCTTGAGCCCGTCGGTCTGGCGAGAGACCCGCAGCGCGAGAATGGCGTCGAGGTACGCGCGCGTCACGGCGTCCTTCACGTCGTGGAAGAGGCCTTTGCGGCGCGCCTCCTCCTCCGGCATCAGCGGCACCGAGGCAGCCGCGCCCACCGCGTCGATGGCGCCCGCGATGCCGCCGTCGTGGGGCGGGACGATCTGCGCGCCGTTACCCCAGTACACCTTGTACCCGTTGTACTCGGGCGGGTTGTGGCTGGCGGTCACCATCACCCCCGCCGCGGCGTCGAGGTGGCGCACCGCGAAGGCCGTCAGCGGCGTGGGGGCGAAGCCCGGGAACACCCAGGCGGGAATGCCTTCGGCGGCGAAGACGGCGGCGGCGTCCTGGGCGAACTCCGCGCTCAGGCGGCGCCCGTCACGGCCGATGACCACCCCGCGGGTGACGACGTCGGGCGTGGTGGCCTTGAGGTACCGCGCGAGCCCCGCGGTGGTGCGCCGAACGACGGCGCGGTTCATGCGGTTGGTGCCTCCGCCCAGCACCCCACGCAGCCCGGCGGTGCCGAACTCGAGGCTCGTCGAGAAGCGGTCTTCGAGCTCGGTGACGTTCTTCGCGGCGATGAGGGCCCGCACCTCGGCGGCGGTGGTGGCGTCGGGGTCGCCGTCAGCCCAGGTCTTCGCGGTGCGCAGCAGGGTGTCGGTGTTCATGGGCGGGCTTCATACCCGCGCCGGGCCGACGCCGACACCGCGGAAGCGCAGAATCATAGGTCGCCAGAAGTGCCACTCGAGCTGACTTCTGGCGACTTATGATGCCGGGCTGAACAAGGCGTCGAGGGTGACGGTGCGGGCGATGAGCTCGCGGGAGTACGCCGTCGGCCGCAGCCCGTGCGTCGTCACCAGCGTCAGGAAGAGGGCCTTGCGGGTGCGCGTCGCCGCCTGGAAGACCTCGCGCTTGCGCCGCAGCTCCGTGGCCCGGGCCTTGTCGACGGCGAACAGCCCCTGGGAGAACTTCATCTCGCAGAGGTTCATGCACTGGTCGGCCCGGTCGATGACGAGGTCGAGCCGCGCGCCGCTGTCGTGCGGGCTCCCCCGGTGCGCCCATGACGTCTCGGTGGTCTCGACGCCTTCGATGCCCAGCGCCCGCTTGATGGAGCGAACGTGCTTGAGACACAGCGCCTCGAACGCCAGGCCCGACCAGGCGCGCCACGCGGGCGTTCCCTGCCGGCGCTGCCAGGTCCCGCTCGCGTCACCCCGGTGCGAGGCCACCCATGACAGGTAGAAGAGGACGTACTCGTCCGACAGCCAGAAGCGGCCATCGCGCTTCTGCCGGCCGAACGAGGGCATCTGCTGGAGGAACCCGGCCTCTTCCAGCTCCTCGAGGACGCTGGAGGCCGCCCCACCCGTCTTCAGGCGCGCCGAGGCGAGCAGCTCGGTGCGGGTGAGCCCGCGGCGCCGCGTCGCCAGCGCCCGTGCCACCGCCTCGTGCCGGTCGGACCGCTCGAAGCGCGACGCGAACAGGTTCGAGAACTCGGTCCGCAGCACCCCATCGCGCGAGAAGTACAGCCGTTCGATGGCCTGCGCGGTCGACTCACCCCGGTGCACCTGGGCCAGGTAGTGGGGCACCCCGCCGATGGCCATCGTCAGCTCGAGGATCTGCGGCCGCGTCAGCACCACGCCCCGGCTCTCGAGGAGCGCCTCGACGTCCGGCAGGGTGAAGGGCTCGACGCGCAGGCGTCGCGTCACCCGGTTGTGCAACCCGCCGAACTCGTGCACCACGTGCTCGATCATCCACGACGCCGCCGACCCGCAGAGCACCACCACGAGCCACCGCTGCCGACTGCCGAAGGTGTTCCAGAAGTGCCCGAACGCCTCGAGGAACCCTGAGCGCCGAGAGGCCAGCCACGGCACCTCGTCGAGCAGCACCACCACCTTGTCGCGACGCCGCCGCTGGCGCTCGACCAGGAACCGCTCGAGCAGGCGAAAAGCCTCATGCCAGTCCGATGGGGTCGCCGGCAGCGCGCGTCCCCACGCTCGTGAGAGCGCCACCGAGAAGGCCTCGAGCTGGGTCGCGCGCCGCGCGGCATGAATGCCCACCAGCTCGAAGCACAGCCTGGGACCGAAGAACTCCCGGATGAGGAAGGTCTTCCCCACCCGGCGCCGGCCGTAGACCGCGATGAGCTCGCCCTCACCGGTCGAGGTGAGCGCCTCATCGAGCACCGCGCGCTCTGCGTGACGACCAACCAGTCTGGCCATTCGTCATTCCTAGCCGGAAGTGCCCGAAACCGACCACTTCTGGCGACGTATGATGACGAGCCCAGGGGTGACGTCTGGCGACGTTCTCCGGGCCCGGGTCAGAGTAGAGTGTTCCCCATGCTCGCACTCGCTCTCGCTTCCCAGCTGGTCCTCGCCGGCGCGCCAGCCCAGCTCACCATCGACATCCAGCCCGCCGGCGTCGAGGTGAAGCTCGACGGCAAGAAGGTCGGCACCAGCGGTGAGAAGCCGCTCGTCGTCGGGAAGCTGAAGGCCGGCGTGCACGTGCTGCGGGTCGAGCACAAGGGCGACGCCCACGAAGAGGAGCTCGCCCTGAAGGCCGGCGAGAAGAAGACCTTGGTCCTCAAGCTGGAAGACGAGCGCAAGGAGCCGAGCGAGCCGTCGGCGCCATGACGCCGCGGGTGCCCTCGCTCCTGCTCGTGCTGCTCACGGCGATGGCGTGTGGCGGCCCGCGGACCCGTGAGGCCCAGCTGCCCGAGGCTCTGGGCCGCGACGTCTGGGTGCTCCTGGTCCACGGCGCCGGCGACGGACCCGAGCGCTGGGCCACCCCGATGGCCGACGACCTGCGAAGCCGACTGGCGCTGCCGACCCGCGTCCAGCTCATCGCCTACGACTGGGCCGACGCCGCGAAGGACCGGCTCGCCGCGCCTGGCGCAGGTCAGGCCGAGGGCGCCGCCATCGCGAAGGCCCTCGAAGGTCGGGGCGTCACCCATCTCCACGTCATCGCGCACTCCGCGGGAGCGCACGTCGCCTACGGCCTCGAGCAGGCCCTCGCCGGTCGTCCCGACAGCCCGATGCTCCATCTCACGCTGCTCGACCCCTTCCTTGGGCTGGGGCTGGACTTCGAGTGGGGCCGCTCCCGCTTCGGCCGACGCGCCGACTTCGCCGAGAGCTGGCTCAACCGGGGTGACGGCGTGCCTGGCACCGAGTCTCCCGTCGACGCGGCGCACACCTTCGACGTCACCTCCTCGGCCAGCCGCCCGAAAGGCCTCACAGGCAGCCAACCACACTGGTGGCCCATCGACGCCTACCGCACGCTCGAGCCCGGCATGGGGAACGCCCTCGAGGTGCATGGCACGTTCGACCTCGACGTCCTGCAGGAGCGCTTCCCGCCCGGCGCCGTCACCGTGGTGCTCTCGCTGGCAGCCCCTTGAAGAAAGCGCTCCGCGGCCCTCACGGCTCGAACAACTGCACCTCGTCGAACCACCTCGACTGGCGCTGACTCGCGCCCGTGGCCAGCACCGTCGGAAAGGTGATGGC
>JBILEB010000224.1:0-9137 GCA_044352295.1 Myxococcaceae bacterium | reverse complement strand
CGCTCGTGGTCGAGACCTGGATGCTCAACGGCCGCTGCGGGAAGGTCGAGAAGCAGGCCGCGCAGGCGGTCGAGAAGACGACCCAGCGGCCGAAGGAGACCGAAGACGAGGTCACGACCCTCATGGACCGCGCGTACGATCTGGGGTTCGTCAACCACACGCTCCTGATCGACTGCGATGACTACCGCTCGATGCTCGACGCCGACGGAGAGCTCGATCCCGACGCGTCCCTCAAGCTCATGCGACGCAAGGTCGAGGCGATGGCGCTCCAGATCATCGAGAAGGAGGAGGCAGCCGTTCCCGGCAAGATGCTCGTCCTCTACGGCGGCGCGCTGCACAACGATCTCGCCCCCGCCGCGGGAGACGAGCCGTACGTCTTCGGGCCGACGCTCCAACGCGAGACGAAGGGGCGTTACCTCGAGCTCGACCTGCTGGTGCCCGAGTACGTCGAGAAGGATGAGGCGCTGCTGAAGCTCCCCTGGTTCACCGAGGCGCTGGCCCGCGCACGCAAAGGACGTCACGTGGTGGTGCAGCCGTCGCCCGCCGTGAACGTGATCCTCTTCGCGTTCACGAAGCCACGTCGACGATGACCGCGGTGATGTTGTCCGAGCTCCCGCGCTCCCAGGCCTCTGCCACCAGGTGTTCACAGCAGGCCGCGGGCGTTCCTTCGCGCAGCAACGCACCCAGCGCGTCGTCCTCGAACGGGTCGTACAAGCCATCGGTGCACAAGAGGTAGCGGTCGCCCGGTGCGAGCTCGATGAGGCTGGTGTCGGCGGCCGCATCGCCATCGAGCCCGAGCGCGCGGGTGATCTGGTTCTTGAAGGGGAACTCGTGGCGCGGGGGAACGTCTCGGCCGGTCGCCACCAACTCCGCCCACAACGAATGATCGCGGGTGAGCGCGGTCAGGACTCCACCCCGGAGCCGGTAGACCCGGCTGTCGCCCACGTGCGCGACCGCGGCGTGTTGCTCGAAGACGTAGAGCGCCGCGATCGTCGAGCCCATCTGTCGCAGCGTGCCCTGGCGTTGGGTCTTGATGGCGTCGTGCGCGGCCACCGCGCCGGCCCGGAGGAGGTTCTCGGCCAGCGTGCGCTTCTTGTCTTCGCGGCACGGCCAGGTGCCACCAGGATCGCGCCGATGCCGCTCGATGAAGGCGCGCAAGGTCTCCATCGCGAGCGCGCTGGCCACCTCGCCGCCCTCGTAGCCTCCAAGCCCATCGGCGACCGCGAACAGGCCGAGCGGGGCGGCATCGCAGAGGTTGTCTTCGTTGTTGGCGCGGCGTCCGGTGGTGGTGAGGGCGTGGCTGGTGAGGTTCATGCCCCGTCACGAGGCAGCCCCCGTGCCGGTGCAGCCCTGCGTAGTCACGTCGAGGGTGGGGTCTCGAGACCCCGGTCACGGGCGCCAGCCGGGGCGCCGCCTCACCGCTTGCGAGGCGGCGGGGGCGTCGCCGTCTTCGGATCCTCGGGCCATGCGTGCTTCGGGTACTGCCGCATGAGCTCCTTCCGAATGGAGGGGTAGTGCCGCTCCCAGAAGCCGGCGAGATCGGTCGTGACCTGCACCGCGCGCATGTTCGGCGCCAGCAGGTGCAGCACCAGCGGCGCCTTGCCGATCGCCGGGCCTTTGAGGAGCCCGAAGAAGTCCTGCAGGCGTGACTCGATCCACGGCGGGCGGCCAACCTCGTAGCGCACCTGCACCGAGCGGCCGCCGGGCAGGGTGATGCGGTCGGGCGCTTCGGTGTGAAGCAACCGGGCCTGCTGCGGTGACAGCCAGGCCTGGAGCGCGTTGAGCAAGCCCGCCTCTTTCACCTCGGAGAACGAACGCAGGCCGTCACACAAGGCGCGCAGGCGCTCCTTGATGAACGCGTCGTCTGGCGTCGGGAACCCCGCTTCGGGGAACGCCGAGCGAAGCGCCTCGACGCGGCATTGCCAGGCCACCACCGTCTCGGGCTCCGCGAACGCGCGCACGCCCGCATCGAGCGCTGCCGTCGCCAGCAGCTTCGAGGCTTCCTCAGATGCTGGCGCCGGGTTGCGCGTCTCTTCGAGCACCACGTTGCCGAAGGTGAGGCGCGTCACGCGGTCCACCCGCCTGGCGGCGTCATTCCACTCGAGCGCGTCGGACTCTCCGAGCGCGTCACCAGCGACGTCGAGCAACCACTCGGCCTCCACCTGACTCGCCAGCCGCACCACCACGCCGCCGCGGCGCTCCTCGGCGTCCACGCACACCATGAGCTCGGCGTCGTGCACCACGCTGGTGGCGTCGAGCGTCGCGGAGCCTCCGGCCGCGAACACGACCTCTGGAGCCTTCGGCCGGCGGCGACGAGCGACCCGATCGGGCCAGCCTGCGAGCACGGCCTGGAGCAACGCCTCCTCTCGCTGCACGTCGCCCTTTGGCGCCGGCACCTTCGTGTCGAGCTGTCGCTGGAGCTGCCGTCGAACGCGCTCCACCGTCTGCATCGCGCCGGCGTCGAGGCCCGCGCTCCGGGCGCTGGTGGCCTGGCCTTCCTTGAAGCGCTCGAGCAGCTCCAGCACGTCCGAAGGTCCACTCAGCGCGTCACTCCCGCGCCGCGCGTCACCGAAACGAACGCGGGTCTCGAGGCGAATGTCCCGCTCGCCCAGCAGCGCCGCGAGCGTCGACGCGTCCGAGGCGACCCCCCGCGTTTCACCGGCCACCACCAGCCGCGCGAGCCGGGGATGCAGCGGGAACGCGAGCAGCCGTTTGCCGACGTCAGTGAGGCGCCCGTCGTTCGACAGCGCGCCCAGCTGGCGGAGCAGTGACTCCGCCGCGTCGACGGCCTGCGCAGGAGGCGCCTCGAAGAAGGGAAAGGTCCGCACGTCAGTGACGCCCAGGGCTCGAAGCGCCAGCGCCGACTCCACGAAGTCGAGGCGGCGAACCTCAGGCGCATCCGACATCGGCCGGCCTTCGAAGTCGCCACGGGTGTACAGGCGCACACACACACCGGCGCGGGTTCGTCCGGCGCGGCCGGCTCGCTGAATCGCCGACGACTTCGACACCTTCTGCACCTTGAGCGTCGGCAGTCCGCTGAACGGTGAGTGCGCCGCCACCCGTGCGAGGCCGCAGTCCACGACCGCCGCCACGCCTTCGATGGTGACGGAGGTCTCCGCCACGTTGGTCGAGAGGATCACCTTGCGCCGGGTGCTCACCTTGAGCGCCCGGTCCTGCTCGGCGGCGCTCAAGTCGCCATGGAGCACCACCACCTCGAGCTGGTGTCGCTGGGCGAAGTCGGCGCACGCGTCCTGCGCGCGGCGGATCTCTCCGGCGCCCGGGAGGAACACCAGCACGTGCCCGTCGAGCTGGCCCTGCACGAGGCGCTTGAGGGCCGCCAGCACCTGCTGCTCGAGCGGGCGCTCGTCTTCCTTCTCGAGGTACTCGAGCGCGACGTCGAAGCGTTTGCCTTCGCTGCGCAGGGACGGGGCGCCGTCGAGCCAGGTCGCGATCGGCGCCGCGTCGAGGGTGGCCGACATCACCACCAGCTTGAGATCCGGCCGGGTGGTGCGCTGCAGCCGACGCAACATCGCCAACGCCAGATCGCCCGCGAGGTGCCGCTCGTGGAACTCGTCCAGCACGACGACGCCGACGTCACGAAGCTGGGGGTCGCCGACCAGCCGCCGCGTCAGCAGGCCTTCCGTCACGAACCGGATGCGCGTCTTCGCCGAGGACACGTCGTCGAAGCGCACCTGGTAGCCGATGGTGTCGCCCAGCCGTTCTCCGCGCTCCTCGGCGACGCGGGCCGCCGCCAGTCGCGTCGCCAGCCGTCGTGGCTGGAGGACCACGATCTCCTTCGAGCCCGCCAGTCCCGCCTCGAGCAGCGCCGGCGGCACGCGCGTCGTCTTCCCCGCTCCTGGAGGCGCCTCGAGCACCAGCGCCTCGCGCGTGCGCAGCGCGGCCACCAGGTCCGGGAGCAAGGCGTCGATCGGGAGCGGCTGCATCCGACGGTCACCTACCTGCGCGCGCGCGAAAGACAACCACCCTCACGTCCAGGGGCGGGGGCGTCGGGGTTCTTTGGCGAGTGCTTCGCCTCCAACGGCTCGTTCGTCTGCTTCTGAACGATCAGGCCTCAGCCTGGACCGGCTTGCGCGAGCGCTTCTTCGGCGCAGGCGGCTCGACCGGCGCGGCCTCGACGACCGGCTCCGGCGTGGCGACCGCTTCGCTGGACAGCTCCGCGAGCTCGGCCTCGGTGGGGGCTTCTGGATCGGGCTCGGGCGGCGTTGCCTCGGCGGTGAACTGCGGCTCGAGCTCGATGGACTCAGCCGACTTCCGACGCTTCGGCTTCTGGCCGATCCCGGAGTCTTCGAAGGCGTTTCGAATCGGCGCGAGCGCGGCCTCGGCGAGGAGCTTCGCCTGACGCATGGGCAGCTCGAGGCGGCGCGCGTGGCTGACGATCTCGTCTCGCAGCACCAGCTCGTCGTGCGGTGACAGCGGCTCGGGGGTGAAGCCCGCGCGCCAGGCCGAAATCGCCTGACGCACCTGATCGACGACGGGCACCACGGGACCGAACGCCGACTCCGCCAGCATGCGCTTGCAGTAGCTGCTGCCGAGCTTCTTCTCGAAGTCGACGCAGAACCGCTCGAAGTCATCGCGATCGGCGCGGCGGGCCTGGGGCACCTTCACCTTGCCGAACAGGGCCTCGAGCAGCGGCGCGCGCGTGCCGGCGACGAAGGTGATGCCCGCCTGGAGGCGCTCGATCGCGTCGACCGCGGCGTTCTGAAGCGTGCGGGCGTGCTCTTCGCGAGCGCCTTCGAGCTCCGGGAGCCGCATGGCGCGAAGGTTCAGGTCGCCGAGCTCGGAACGGGCGGCGGCGAGGCGATCGATCGCCAGCAACAGCCAGCCCTTTTCGTCCTTGAGGCCCTGCTTCTTGTTCAGCTCGGCCTGTGCGGTTTCGAGCCGCTCCAGGAGCGTCTGAGACCACGCCACCACGTCGAACGCTTCCGCGAGGGTCATCGTCATGACCGTGCCGCTGTAGCACGTTCAACAGGGCTGTGGGTCAGCCGCCTCGGAGCTGCGCGCGGAGCCCCTCGAGGTCCGGGGGGAGGGGTGAGGACACCGTCTGCGCCGACGGCGGCAAATCGAGGGTCAGCCGCGCTGCATGGAGCGCCACTCGTGCTGGACGCACCGGGTCAAGGCCCTCGCCGTAGCGGGCGTCGCCGAGGACCGGGAAGCCCGCCTCCGAGAGCTGGACGCGGATCTGGTGGGTGCGCCCGGTGTCGAGGTTCACCTCGAGGAGCGCGGCCTGCGGGAAGCGCTCGACGACGGTCCACGACAGGCGCGCGCGGCGCGGAGACGGCAGTCGGGTCGTGTAACGACCGTCAGGCGCCTTCGTGTAGGGCGTGTCGAGCGCGCCGCTGTCGTGCGGCGCGCCGCGGACGAAGGCGAGGTACTGCTTGGCGATGCGTTTGGCCTCGAAGCCGGCCTCGAGCGCGCGCACGCCGTCGTCGGTGGTGGCGAGCACCAGACAGCCGCTGGTGTCCTTGTCGAGGCGGTGCACGACTCCGGGCAACGAGATACCACCGACGTCGAAGCCCCCTCGCTGATGAGCGACCAGCTCGACGACCGAGACCTGCCCTGGCTCCGGCGTGGTGACGAGGCCGGCGGGTTTGTCGACGACGACGAAGCCTTGGCCCTCGAGGAGCACCGCGATGGCAGGTCCGTGGACGGCGCGCGGCGGAGGAGGCGGTGGAAAGTCGATATCGACTGACTCGCCGCCCCAGGTTCGACGTCCCGCGCGCGCCACCTTCCCGTTCACCCGTACCCGCCCTTCGGCGAGGAGCTGCGACACGCGGGCTGGCGTCACGTTGGGCAGGGCCCGCGCGAGGAACTGCTCGAGCGGTACCTTCTCGCCCCGGGGGATGTCGAGGTGGCGACTGGCCATGACGTTTTCCGTATGGCACACGCGGCCCATGACGGCGGTGACGATTCGGGAGGCGCGCCCAGGCGACGATGAGGCCGTGGGTGCGCTCCTCGTGCAGGCCTTCGTCGAGCAGTACGCACGAAAGATGCCCGAGGTGGTGGTGTCGGATCGACGGCAGCGAGAGCTCCGCGACGTCGCCGGAAAGCGGGCGGTGGCGAAGGTGTGGGTGGCCGAGCGTGAGGGCCTCGTCGTGGGTACGGTGGCGGTCTGGCCGGCCGGCGCGAGCGGCTCGGAGTCGTGGATCGAAGGCGCGTTCGACCTGCGGCACCTCGCGGTGGCGTCGAGCGCTCGCGGGCAGGGCGTCGCAGGGCGCCTGCTCGATGAAGCTGAGCAGTGGGCGAGAGCGGCCGGAGCACCGGGCCTCGTCCTCCACGTCCGTCGCGGCGCGCTCGGCGTTCGGCGGCTGTACGAAGCGCGGGGCTACGTGCGCGACGAAGTCGGTGACATCGACGCGCTCCCAGAGGTGTTCCTCGAGGCGTTCTTTCGATCGCTGCATTGATCGCTGGCCGTTGGAGCGCGCGCTGGGGTAGCTCGAGGCCATGCCTGTGCGACCGACGGTGCTCCTCTTCGACATCGACGGAACGCTCCTCACCACCGGCGGCGCTGGACGTCGGGCGATTCGGGCGGCGTTCGAACTGCGCTACCAACGGCCCGACGCGTGCGATCACTTCAGCTTCGGCGGCATGACCGACCAGGCGATCGTCCGCCAGGGACTCGAGGCGATCGGCGTCACGGTCTCTGCGCTCGCGATGACGGAGCTCCTCGCCACCTACGTCGAACACCTCGAGCGCGAAGTCGCGCAGGTGCCTCAGGCGGACTACCGGGTTCACGCGGGCATGCACGCGGCGGTCGACGCGGGGTTTTCGCGGGGCTTCGCGGTCGGCCTCGGCACCGGCAACGTGAAGGCGGGTGCGACGGTCAAGCTGCGCCGGGTGGGGCTGCACGATCGCTTCGCCTTCGGCGGCTTTGGCGACGATGACGAGCGTCGGCCCGAGCTCATTCGGCGCGGGGCCGAGCGTGGCGCGCGGGTGCTCGACGTGCCGCTCGAGCACGCACGGGTGGTGGTGATCGGCGATACACCCAAAGACATCGACGCCGCGCAGGCCATCGGGGCGGAGTCGGTGGCGGTCGCGACCGGAGGCTTCTCCCTCGAGGTCTTGCGCGCAGCGGGCGCGACGTGGGCATTCCCCGATCTGACGGTGCCCGGCGCGCTCGAGGCCGTGCTCGACGGGCGGTGAAGGGCTGATTCGTGCGAGCATCTTCGCGTGACAGGCATTCGCCACGTCAGAAGCTCAAGCCAAAGACGTGAGCCGCTCCTGCACGCGCGCGGCCCACTCGGGCTCGAGCTCCAGGCACACCGACTGGCGCCCCAACCGCAGCGCAGCGGCCGGAATCGATCCACTCCCTGCGAACGGGTCGACCACGAGCTGGCCGGGCTTCGACCACGTCCGCAGGAGCGGTTCGAGCACCCCAAACGGCTTGTGGTTCGGGTGACTGCCCCACCGGGCGGCGTCGCCATCGTCGTCGTACCCGGCGACCGCTGACCAGGGAGTCGCCGGCGCCTCGAGCGATGGGGCCGGGGGCGGCGTTCGAGTGAAGACGAGTGCCGTCTCGACCACGCGAAGGATCTCCTCTCCGCTGTTCGATTGCCGCGTGCGCTTGCCCCAGATGAACTCGCCGACCTGGTGGCCGTACCCAAGCTCACGGCACGCGGAGGTGATGGGCTCTCGCCCGAGGAGGTTGGTCCAGATGACGACGCTCGCGTCGGCTGCGAGGTGGCTGACGGCGAGCGACAGCCAGGCCCTGGTGAACGCGCGGTACTCCCGCACGTCCTCGAAGCGCCGCACTGGACCGCTGTCGATCTTCCGGCCCTTCGGATCGCGCGCGTCCCCGCCCTTCCGGCGCCGCACCAGCAGGCAATACGGCGGGTCGGTGATGAGGGCATCGCCGCGTGCTCCGCCCAGGAGCGCCTCCCAGTCCTGCCCCTTTGTCGCGTCACCCTTCAGACAGCGGCCTGTCATGTCGTTTCACCCTCGGGCGAGGCCTCGTAGCACACGGCCATGCCCGCGCTCCGACCCCGCCCGATGACGAAGGCCGACCTCGACGTCGTGGGAGGCCTCGCCGGGGCGCTCGTTCGGCAACACCATGGGTTCGACGCCGAGCGCTTCTTCCTCGAGCCGGGCGTCGAGGACGGCTACCGGTGGTTCTTCACCCGTCAGCTCGGAAAGGCCGGGGTGGTGCTCCTCGTCGCGGAGCTCGACGACCAGGTGGTGGGTTACCTCTACGGCAGCCTCGAGGACCGCGACTGGGCGAAGCTGCTCGATGCCCATGGCGCCATTCACGACCTTTACGTCGATCCACAGGCCCGGCGGCAGGGCGTGGCGCGCGCGCTGATGGTCGCGGGCGTCTTTGCGCTCAAGGGGCAAGGCGCGAGCCAGGTCGTCCTCTCCACCGCCACCCAGAACCACGCGGCACAGGCGCTGTTCCGTTCGATGGGCTTTCGCGACACGATGATCGAGCTGACACTCGCTACGCCGTGATCGGGGACGTCAAGACAGCATTCATTGCCCAGGCGGCCTTCGAGGTTCATGGCGCCGAGGCCATCGAGCGCGCCGGGTACGAGACGGTCTTCCGTAGCGTCGGTCCCATCATCACCCCGCTCATCTCGGTCGTCGGCGCGATCTTCGGGCTGACGCCATCGACGCGCTTCGAGCGCATGGCCGACCTCTCCAACACCTCCACAGCACCTCCCCAACGCCGCCGTGTGGGGCGGTCGAGCCGCTCTGGCGGGGGGCCTGCCGGCACATCCTTCAGACTGCGCGCGCCGAGGGGTGCATTGCGAGCAGCCGCGTCGTCGACCGCACCATCACGCTCTCGGTGGAGTGGGTGTGATGCCTACCGGTGCTGCGCCGCCACGTCGGCGTGCTTGACGAGGAAGTCCTCGAAGCCGCCGACGAAGTCGATGACGTCCTTCCCGTTGCGCGGCGCCCAGATGCGCGTCGCCACCTCGGAGATGAGCTGCTGATCGTGCGTGACGACGATCACCGTGCCCTCGTAGCGCGCCAGGCCTTCGGAGAGCGCCGAGATGGACTCGAGATCGAGGTGGTTGGTGGGCTCGTCGAGCACCAGCACGTTGTCGCGCTTCATCATCAGCTGGGCGAGCAGGGTGCGCACCGTCTCGCCGCCCGAGAGCGTGTCGGTGGGCTTCATGCGC
>JBILEB010000223.1:0-9160 GCA_044352295.1 Myxococcaceae bacterium | reverse complement strand
CAGCTACAGTGTCCGATGTGCGGCGGCTTTCGCTCCTCGTGGTGGTCTTCGCGGCCTGCCGGCCCACCGGCGTGTCGATCGTCGACCTCGAGCTGCGCGCCACGCCAACGCAGGTCGAGTTCGGGACTCCGTGGACCGAGGTGCCGGTCGTCCGCACCATCCGGGTGGTGAACCTGTCGCGCCGCAACGCCGAGGTCATGCTCGAGGTCGTGGGCTCCGCGTTTCGGCTCGCCGAGGTGAACCCTGCGCTGGGCTGTCAACCTGGTGACGAAGTGCATGGGGTTGGGCCGGCGCTGTGTCCAGCCAGCGGCTCCACCGTCACGCTGCCGCCGGGTGACACCGAGGTCGAGGTCCTCGCTCGCTCCAGCCTCGCAGGGCTGCAGAGTGGGCGTTTCCGGGTGCTGGTGGAAGGCGTCGAGGCGATCAGCGTCCCGATGGTGGTGACGCCCCGCCAGCCGCCAGACTGCGGTGAAGCCAATGAGTGCGCGACGCTTCGGTTCGATCGTGCCACGAGCCAGTGTGTCGTCGAAGCCCGGCCCGACGGGTTGGCCTGCGGCGCCACGGATCGCTGCCTGCAAGACGGACGGTGCCGCGCGGGTGAGTGTGTCGGCACGCCGGTGCGCTGTGACGATGGAGACCCCTGCACGACGGACGTGTGCGAGACCGTGCGAGGCTGCGTGGCGCTCCCGACTTCGTGTGGGAGCACCTCGCCGTGCCTCGTCGGGGTGTGTACGCGCGAGCAGGGCTGCTCCACCGCGCCGGTGGTCGATGGGGTGCGTTGTGGTGATCGGAGCTCCGACAGTTGCGCCTCGGTGCAGATCTGTCTCGAGGGCGCCTGTGTAGCGCGCGATCCACCCGATGGGTTTCTCTGCGCCGAGGCCACACCGTGCCGCGGCGAGGGCCGCTGCGAGGGCGAGGTGTGCGTGACGCCTCCCGCGACGCCGCTCGAGCTGAGCTGGAGCCTGGGTGGACCGACCGAAGACGGCGGCGTCGGCGATCAGTGGAGCGACGTCTTCATTACCGTCGACGGCGGCGTCACCCTGTCGAGCTACTTCGCGACCAGTCCGATGGTGCAGGCAGGGCCGATGGGGCAGCGACTCCCGATGGGCTCTCGCCGCTGCATCGCCTGGAACGAGCTCGTGGTGTGCGCCGATGCGCCGCCGAACGGGGTGACGGCGGTGAGTGCGATCAACGGCTTGCCGGTGTGGGTCTACACGCGCGTGCTGCAGGATCTCCCCGCGCTCGCGCTCCCGGATTGGGAGACCTTCCTCGCGCGCCTCGTCTCGCTCGGGCCCTCGCGCATCGGCATCGTCTTCGAGTCGCGCCGCGCCGAGAACGGCCAGGACACCAACTGCCGGCGCTTCAGCCTGGTGGTGCTCGACGACACGGGCCAACGCGTCGTCGCGCGGCTCATCGACGACCCGATCTTCCAGAGCTGCAACCACCCACACTCGTACGGGGTCGCGTCGGATCCGCAGGGCAACGTCTTCTTCGCGTTCACTGAGAGCGCTCGGGTGTCTCCAGCGCTGCCGGATCCCCAGGCGCCAGGCACCGTCATCATGAGCTACTCGCCTGCGGGGGTGCTGCGCTGGCGGCACTTCGTCCAGGGTATGCCCGGCGGCGAGATCGCCGTGGGGCGGGGGTTCCTCACCGTCGAGTCCGGCCGGAACCTCTACGACTCGGCGCGCGGGACTGTGGTGGACACCTTTGGGCTGCCGTTCGGAGAGGGGCTCATTGCCGATGAGTGGGTCGTCGCGAGCCCCAAGGGCGTCCGCGCCGAGCTTCGAGCGCCCGCGACCGGCCGCGGCCCCGCCAGCTTCGAGGCTCCATCGCCGACGCTGGTGTCCCAGAGCGGTCTGCGCGGGGCGACCTGGCGCGGCCAACCCGTCGCGCTGCGGTTGTCATCGACGGGCTCGAGCACCGGGCTCGAGGCGTTCCCGCTCGATCGGTTCCAGGCCGGCTCGATTCGGGCGCTGTGGCGCTGTGAGGTGCCCGACGGCGGCGTTCCCGTGGCCTTCGAGGTTCGCCCCGGCGGCATGGCGGTGATGACCGACGTGCGCCCCGGCTGGGCCGGCCTGTGCGAGTTCTGCGATCCGCCTTACGCGGGCACCCGCGGGCGCTTCGTCGACGTCGCCGTTCCAGGGTTGGGTCCCCCATCGATGCCGTGGGCGGGCCCCTGGGGAGGCCCCTCGCACGGGCACCAGGCACACTGATCCTTCCGGTCAGGCTTCCTCGTTGCGTGAGGGGGAGGGGTGGCCTACACGCGCCCGCCATGATCCCCTCATTGCGCAACGTCTCGCTCGCGGCGGCCCTGGCCGGCGCGTTCTTCGGCTGTAAGAACGACAACGCCACGGGCACGACGAAGCCCACGGGCGGCGGCGATAAAGTCACCCTCGTCGCGGGCGACAACCCGGCGCAGGTGCTGGCGAAGCTCAACGGCAAGGACATCACGCTCAAGGACATCGACGAGCTCGTCGGCGCGCAGATCAAGGACCTCGACAAGAAGAAGTTCGACGCGCGCAAGCAGGCGCTCGAGCAGATGATCGTCCAGACCCTCGTCAAGGAGGCCGCGGCGAAGGAAGGCAAGACCGAGGAGCAGTTCCTCAAGGCCAACATCGACGAGAAGCTGCCGCCGCCGGCCGAGGCCGAGATCAGCAAGGTGTTCGAGGACAACAAGGCGCAGATGCCCCCTGGCTCGACCCTCGAGTCCATGCGCCCGCAGATCATCAACTTCCTCCAGCAGGACCAGAAGCGCACGGTGGCGATGAAGCTGTTCAGCGATCTGCGCGCCAAGGCCCAGGTCGAGGTGCTCCTCGCCGAGCCGCCCGCGCCGCGCGTCACCGTCGAGGCGAAGGGCCCCAGTAAGGGCAACGCCACCGCGAAGATCACCATCGTCGAGTTCTCGGATTTCCAGTGCCCGTTCTGCAGCAAGGCCGAGCCGAGCGTCGACGAGGTGATGAAGACCTACGGCGACAAGGTGAAGGTGGTCTTCCGCCACTTCCCCCTCGACTTCCACGACAAGGCCTTCAAGGCGGCCGAGGCGTCGGCGTGCGCCGAGGAGCAGGGCAAGTTCTGGGAGTTCCACAAGACCCTCTTCTCCAACCAGAGCGCGCTCAGCATCGGCGACCTCAAGACCCACGCGAAGACGCTCGGCCTCGACCAGGCCAAGTTCGACGCCTGCCTCGATGGCTCCAAGATGAAGGTGAAGGTCGACGAGGACATGGCGGCGGGCCGCAAGGCGGGCTTGAACGGGACGCCGGCCTTCTTCATCAACGGCATCCTCCTCTCGGGCGCGATGCCCTTCGACGAGTTCAAGAAGGTCATCGACGCCGAGCTGTCGCGCTGATCGTGGGCTCCGCGAAGGACGCACTGGCGCTCGCCGCGGATCTTCCGCTGCCTGAGGCGCTGGCGCTGTACGCCCAGGTTCGGCCTGCGGTCGGGGTCGTCAAGGTGGGCCTGTCGCTCTTCGTCGAGCATGGGCCCGCTGCCGTGCGCGCCTTCACGGAGCTAGGCGCGCGGGTGTTCCTCGATCTGAAGCTGCACGACATTCCCAACACGGTGGAGCTGGCGGCGAAGGCGGCTGGCTCGCTCGGGGTGTCGTATCTGACCGTCCACGCGGCTGGCGGCGCGGCGATGCTGCGCGCGGCGGTGGACGGGGCCGCTGCCGGTGCGGCTTCGCGTGAACTCACCCCGCCGGTGATCCTCGCGGTGACGGTGCTCACCTCGATGGATGATCCGACGCTGCAGTCGGTGGGCGTCGAGGATCCCGCCGTGCTGCAGGTCGAGCGGCTCGCAGCGCTCTCGGCGCAGGCCGGCGCGGGCGGGCTCGTCTGTTCGGCCCGTGAGGTGAGTGAGGTCCGGCGGCTGGTGGGGCCGACCCTGGTGTTGTGTACGCCCGGCATTCGACCGCGTGGTGCGGCGAGCCACGATCAGGCGCGGGTGGAGACGCCGGCGTCAGCCATCGTCTCCGGCGCGACGCTGCTCGTGGTCGGTCGGCCGATCACCCAGGCGAAGGAGCCGCTGGCCGCGGCGATGGCGATTCACGACGAGATCCAGGCCGCGCTGCCGACCTGACACCGGGTCAACGGCCCGCCGAGGCCGAGGGTCAGCGCGCGTCGTTCTGGGCGGGGCTGCAGGCCTCGACGACCGCCTGACTCAGGCGGCCGCACGCCTGGGGGTCGACGCCCGACTGGTTCGCGCAGAACTCCACGCTCCAGGTGGCGCCGGCCACGATGGACCCCCGCTCGGGAACGTCCTGGCAGAAGTCCTTGCGGCGCGGGGCCTGACGCAGGCACTCGGTCAGGAACAGCTTGTGGCGCACCTCGTCCATGAAGCCCGACTTCGCCGCCAGCCGGCGCAGGGCTTCAGAGACACACCCGTCGGCGTCCGAGGTCTGCGCGAACTCGGCGGCCTCGGCTTTCATCCGGTCGCCGTCGGCCTTCAACTGATCCTTGTTCGAGTTGAACCACCACGTCGCGCCGCCGACCGCGAGCCCACAGGTCAGGACGCCCAACACCAGCACAGCCAGGACGATCTTCATCCACGTCTTCATGGTCGGCTCCGATCGACGGTGTTCACCCACCGCGGGTGTGCATCTCGAGGCGTGGCTCGGCCTTCAGCTCTCGCGCGGTCGCCAATGGGCCGCGTTCACGCATGGCCAGTCGGACCTCGGCGCCACGATCGGTTCGCGCTCGCCAACGTTCGGTCAGCAGGCGCTCGAGGTCCTGTGCGGTCGCGCCGGCGCGGAGGGGCGTCTTCAGATCGAGGCCGGTCGTCGTGTACAGGCAGGTGAAGAACGTTCCGTCGGCGGTCACCCGGGCCCGATCGCACGCCCGGCAGAACGGCTGCGTCGTGGACGCGATGATCCCGAACACCCGCCCATCCGCGAGGCGAAAACGCTCGGCTGGGGCCGAGGCCCGCTCCGGAAGCGGTTCGATGGTCCCGAAGGTGCGGGTCAGGGTCTGGAGCAACTCCGCACGTGAGACGACCTCTGCGCGCCGCCAGCGGGTCGCGCCGCCAACGTCCATGTACTCGATGAAGCGCAGCTCGGCGGGCAGGGTCGCGGCGAAGTCGAGCAGCCGCACCAGCTCGTCGTCGTTCACGCCCCGGAGCACCACGGTGTCGAGCTTGAGGCCTCCGGGGAACCGGGCGCGCACCGCGGCCGAGAGCCCCTCGAGCACCGCGCCATGTGTGTCCCGCCGGGTGAGCCTTCGAAACCGCCCCGCGTCCAGCGTGTCGAGCGAGACCGTCAGCCGCTTGAGGCCCGCGCGCGCCAGGGCGTCAGCGTGTTCGGCGAGCAGCACCCCGTTCGTGGTGAGGGCCAGATCGCGAA
The DNA here is from genome assembly GCA_044352295.1 of Myxococcaceae bacterium. Taxonomy (GTDB): domain Bacteria; phylum Myxococcota; class Myxococcia; order Myxococcales; family Myxococcaceae; genus Xiheimicrobium. The sequence goes on along the minus strand of JBILEB010000223.1, from coordinate 3,828 downwards.
GGAAGGGCTTGTCGGCCAACAGCCGCACCAGCACCGGCAGGTCCTTGCGCACCAGCGGTTCTCCGCCCGTCAATCGCACCTGCTCCACGCCAAGCGCGCCGAAGCGGTCGACGAGGAACGAGAGCTCTTCGAAGGTGAGCACGTCGCGGCGGTCGAGCCAGGCGTACTCCTCCTCGGGCATGCAGTAGGCGCACCTGAGATTGCACCGGTCGGTCACCGACAGCCGCAGGTTCCGGAGCGGGCGAGCGAGCGTGTCGAGGACCTCCGACATCCCGTCAGTCCTTCTTGTCGGGGTCGGCGCTCACGGAATGCAGGCCGTGCGTGGGCGTCATCTGCGAGGCCTCGCGGGCGCGGCGGCGGGCCTGCATCTCCTCCTTGATGCGCATGAGGCCGACCTCGCCGATGCCGTTGAACGCCTTCACCACCTCGGGATCGAACTGCGAGCCACCGCAGCGGGTAATCTCGGCTACGGCGTTCGAGAACGTGGTCCCGCGACGGTAGGGTCGATCGCTCGTCATCGCGTCCAGCGTGTCGGCCACCGCGAAGATGCGCGCGCCGATGTGGGTCTCCTGGCCCTTGAGGTTGCGCGGGTAGCCCTGGCCGTCCCAGCGCTCCTGGTGCGAGAGGACGATCGTCGCTGGGACCGAGAGGAACGGGATCGGCTGGATCATGTTGAAGCCGATGTCCGGGTGCTTGCGCATCTCGACCCACTCGTCGGGCGTCAGCTTGCCTGGCTTGAGCAGCACCGCGTCGGGCACGCCGATCTTCCCGATGTCGTGCAGGAGCGCGCCGCGGCCGATCTCTTCGAGCTCTGCGCCCTTGATGCCGAGCCGGGTCGCGATCGCCACGGTGTATTCGACGACGCGGATCGAGTGGTCGCTCGTCTCGTGCTCGCGCGCGTCGAGCGCCGACACCAGCGCCATCAGCGTGTTCTCGTAGGTGATGCTGATGTCCTTGAGGGCCTTGCGCAGCTCGGTGGTGCGGTCGCGGACCTTCCGCTCGAGCTTCTTCTGGTACTTCTTGCGGGCCAGCTCGATGCGCCGCTTCGCCAGCGCGCGCTCGATGGAGCGGATCAGATCGGTCAGCTTGGGCGGCTTGAGCAGGTAGTCGACGGCGCCGCGGCGCAGGCAGTCGACGGCTGACTCGGTGTCGCCGTAGCCGGTGAGCATGATGATCGACGTGTCCGGGTGCTTGTCGCGAAACGCCTCGAGCAGCCACAGCCCGTCCTTGCCGGGCATCTTCATGTCGCTGATCACCAGCGGCGTGTCTTCGCGCTCGGCCATGTCGAGGGCCATCTCGGCGCCCGAGGCGGTGTCACAGTGGTAGCCCTCTTCGCGGAGCAACACGGAGATGACGTCTCGAACGGACTCGTCGTCGTCGACGATGAGGATCCGGGCCGGCGGCGGGGGGAGGGCTTCCACGATGGGAAATCTGGCCAAATGGCCGCGGGAAATCCAGCAGTCGCGCAGTCAAGGGCCTAAAAGACCCCTTGCGTCTTCAGCGGAATCGGCCGGCCCCGAAGGGCGCCAGGTCGACCGACGGGCGCTCCCCCCGGGCCACCTGGGCCAGCAGTCGCGCGGTGATGGGCGCCAGGAGAATGCCGTTTCGGTAGTGACCGCTGGCCAGCAACAGGCCATCGAGCGAGCCTTTGCCCAGAATGGGCAATCCGTCGGGCGTCCAGGGCCGCAGCCCCGACCACGAGTCGACGACGGTGGCCTCACTGAGCGCCGGGCACAGCGCCATCGCCTGCTGCAGCACGGTGGACAGGCCCGTGGCCGTCACCCGCTTGTCGAAGCCCACCAGCTCGACGGTGGTGCCGCAGATGACGTGGCCATCGGCGCGCGGCACGACGTACCCAGGCCCCGACTTGAGGATGTGTCGAAGCGGCGGCCGGGGCAGGGCGAGCTCCAGCATCTGGCCGCGCGCCGGCGCGAGGTGCTTCGGTTCGAGCCCGACCCCGGCGACGAGCGCAGACCAGGCACCGGCGGCGACGATGGTGAGGTCCGCCTCGACCCGCGCGCCATCGACCTCGACGCCCTCGACGCGTCCATGTGTCGAGAGGAGCCCGCCCACGGCGCCGCTGCGAAACGTGACGCCGGTGGCGCGCGCCGCGGCCGAGAGCGCCCCCATCAGCTTCCGTGGATCGACCTGGTGATCGTCGGGGAAGTGGGCCGCGGCCACGGCGTCTGGCGAAAGCTTCGGCTCGAGCGCGCGTGCTTCGTCCGCCGTCAGGAAGCTCGCGCGGAGTCCCAACGCCGACTGCCACGCGACGGTCGCTTCGAGCTCGTGGGCCTGCGCCGCGGTGAACGCGACCTGCAGCGCGCCGCTCTCGAGGTAGCCCACGTCGACGCCGCTGAGCGCCGTCAGCCGGTGGACCCACGCGGGGTACATCGTGCGGCTGCGCATCGACAGCTCCAGCATCGGTCCGGGCGCCTGGGCCTCGAGTTGGGGCGCGAGCATGCCGGCGGCGGCGGTGGAGGCTTCGGCGCCAGGGATGGAACGCTCCAGCACCGTCACCTGCACGTCGCTCGACACCAGCTCGGCGGCGATCGCCGTACCCATGATGCCGCCGCCGACGATGAGGACCTTCACCTGGGTGGCCCTCCGTCGAGGGTGGCGATGGGGGTGATCGTCATGGTCGGGCCCTTCCGCTGGTGGGTCTTCCACCAGAACCAGCCGAACGCCACGAGCGTCAGCACCATCAGCACCAGCGTGCGGGTGGGGAAGCGAGCCACGAGGCTCCTCGTATCCACGTCGGCGCGGTCGCCGCCAACAGAAACGCGTATGCGTGGAGAAGTGACGTTTTCCCCGCGAGGGGAGGGCGTGCACGGAAGCGCTTGCGTCGCTTCACCGCTGCGCCTACTTCCCACCCATCTCTCGCTTCGGAGGTTGTCGTGGCTGATGTGTTCGATGTCGTGATCATCGGGTCGGGACCGGGTGGGTACGTGGCGGCGATTCGGGCCGGTCAGCTCGGGCTCAAGACGGCCCTCATCGAGAAGGACAAGAAGCTCGGCGGCACCTGCCTGCACCGCGGCTGCATTCCCACCAAGTCGCTCTTGTGGACGGCCGAGCTGTTCGCCCACATCCAGCACGCGGCCGAGTTCGGCATCAACACGTCCAATCCGGTCGTCGACTGGGCCCAGGCCCAGAAGCACAAGCAGAAGGTCGTCGACAAGGGCGCTGCCGGCATCGACTACCTCATGAAGAAGAACAAGGTGACGGTGTTCAAGGGCTTCGGGTCGATCGCCGGCAAGGGCAAGGTCGAGGTGAAGCTCACCGACGGCGGTGCCACCCAGGTGCTCGAGACGAAGAACATCGTCATCGCGACCGGCTCGGTCGTCACCACGCTGCCGAGCATCAAGATCGACGATCAGCGCGTGCTGTCGAGCGACTCGATCCTCACGCTCGACCGCGTGCCGAAGAGCCTCATCGTCCTCGGCGCGGGCGCCGTCGGCACCGAGTTCGCGTCGATCTTCAACCACGTCGGCAGCCAGGTGACGATCATCGAGTTCATGCCGAACCTGCTCCCGATCGAGGACATCGATCTGTCCAAGGAGCTCGAGAAGTTCTTCAAACGCCGAAAGATCGACGTGATGACCTCGACGAAGTTCGAGTCGCTCGAGACGACCGCGAATGGCGTGAAGGTGACCGTCACCTTGCCGGACGGCTCGAAGAAGACCCTCGAGGCCGAGTACTTCCTTTCGGCGGTCGGCCGGGCGCCCGTCACGAAGGGCATCGGGCTCGAGAAGACGAACATTCAGCTCATGCCGAAGGGCACGATCCAGATCGACGCGATGATGCGCACGTCGGAGCCCAACGTGTACGCGA
>JBILEB010000222.1:0-9174 GCA_044352295.1 Myxococcaceae bacterium | reverse complement strand
CCGCGCATCGTCGGGTCCGCCAGCCCGTAGTCCCGCATCGCCTGGCGCATGAAGAAGGGCACTTCCTGGTAGCGCGACAGCTCGAGGCAGGCCTTGTTCGACGAACACGTGCACTGCGACGAATCGCTCGCGTCACAGCCCGGCCGTCCGGCCACCACGCCGCCCATGGCGTTGATGGTTTGAATCGACGGGTCGAACTTCACCTGCACCTGGCCGTTCACCAGCCGCGGCACCCGCCAGTCGGGCGTCCCGTCGCCATCGAGGTCGGGCCCGCCGTCGGTGACGTACGCCTTCTCGAGCAGCTCGTTCGCCCACTCGACGATGCGCGCCGCGATGCCGCGCTGGACCGTCTTGCCGAGCACCACCTCTTTGCCGAACGTCTTGGCCACGTACGTCTTGCCGTCGGGCAGGTGCAGCTCGAGGCGGTTGCGGAAGCCCGGGTCGGCGTCGGCGCCGAGCTCCCACAGGCCCAGCTGGTTGAGCCACGTCTGCTGCTGGTTCTCCGGCAGGTAGAGGAGCGTGTACGCGATGAGGAACTTCTGCTGCTCCCAGCCCACCTGCGGGTCGACGACAGCGGTGTCGGCCGGCGGCGTGGCCTGACAGGAGAGCGACGAGGCGTTGCTGAAGCACGTCGACACGTCGCTGCCCGTCCACGACACGTGGCCCAGCCCCTGCGCGGGGAAGCCTTGCGCGTCGGCCATCGGCAGGCCCTGCGAGGTGGCCAGCCGCATGCCCTTGAGCGTCACGTCGCCGGTGAGGTTCGTGCCAAGCCAGCGGCGGTACCCATCGGGGAAGACGTCGGCGATGGACACCGAGCGGTAGCGCGCATCGAGGAAGTCACGGCGGCTGTCAGAGATGAAGTTGTCGACGGACTCGGTCATCAACATCGCGGTCCAGGCCTTCTCGTAATAGCTGCCCGCGTTGACGGTGAACTCGGCGTTGTACTCGCCCTTGTCGTCCGCGAGCGCGTTCTCGAGCGGCTTGCCGCCGAAGCCGACGTTTCCGTAGTACCCGGTGGCGCCGTTGGGCACGGTGATGACGCGCTGGCCGCCGTTGCCCGGAGCGTCGGTGAGGCTGCGCAACACCTGCACGCCGTTGACCGTCTCGAGCGAGTGCGGGCCCGACTGGGGCCGGGCGAGCTGGCGGGCGAAGTGGTCGAAGCCCATCGTCGAGGCCATCAGGTTGTCGCCGAAGAGCGACGCGCCGAGGTACGGCCAGAGCGACTCGTAGTCGTAGCCCTGGGCCTGCGCGAAATCGCGGTAGATGTTCGCCATCAGACCCAGGCCCTTGGCGGCGTCGCGCAGCTTCTCGTTGTAGCGGCTCAAGGTGCGGTTGACGGCCCCGCGCACGGTGAAGGACTGACGCCCACGCCGGTAGTCGTCGAAGATGTGGCCGACCTCCTGCTGCGTGATGAGGAAGTCGAACAGCTCGTACGCGTCGGCGCCGTTGTCGTGGCGGTACACCGAGAGGTTGCCGAGGTCGGCCCAGCGGTCGGTCGCAAACCCATAGGGGAAGCGGACGCGGTTCTTCGTGTCGAGGGCAGGGCCGCTCCGGGCGCCGCCGCCGACGGGACGCAGCGAGGTCCACCGCACGTAGTCGACGGGCACCTGCCGGCAGCGCGTGTGCTGGCCCTTCACCTTCACGATGAGGCCGTCGAGGAGCGGGTGCCAGGCGCCGTTGACCGACTCGTCCCAGGTCGCCGGCTTGAACGCCTGCGGGTCGACCGCCTTGCACGCGCCGATGAGCCCGAAGCGCGCCTGCAGCTGCGAGTAGTGGATGGGGTCGGTGTTCGTTGGATCCTGCGTGGTGGGCCGGCCGATGCCGTACTTGAGCCCGAGGATGCCGCCGAAGTTGTCGAGCTTCTCCGCGTAGCCAAGGCCGCGCGGCGTGCCCATGGCGGTGTTCGACCCGTTCACCACGTCGGTGACGTCGCCGTAGAACATGCGGGCCGCCGCGAAGTCGTAGCTGCCCAGGCCGAGCAGGTCCTGCGTCGCTTCACCCGCGTAGTCCATGGTGGACGACTGCATGAACATCGGCAGCAGCTGGCTCTTCTCGTTCTCGGTGATGACGTCGAAGTAGCGCGGGCCGGTGCAGGCGCCGGTGGGGTCGAGCGAGGTGCAGGGCCGGTTCTGCGTGCCGTCCTCGGTGCGCAGCTGCCAGTACTGCGGCCGGTAGGTGAGCGCGTCGGCCGACGAGACGAAGTTGTGGCGCAGGCCGATGGAGTGCCCCATCTCGTGCGTCGCCACCGAGAAGTGTGCGCGGTGCGCGATGTACTGCCGCATCTTCTCGGCGCGCACCAATTGGTCGCCCTTCGCGCCTGCCCTGTCGAAGCGACCGAACTTCTCTTCGAGCAGCGTCGCGAGGTTGGCCATGCCCAGCGGCGCCGGAGCCTCGTTCATCACGCACGCGCCGCGCTCGGCGAGCATCAGCTCCTTCTTGTTCGCCAGGTCGCGTCGGAGCGAGGGGTTGGCGCCCCGGAGCGGTGAGGCGAACTCGGTCATCAGCGCGCTGGAGGCCTGCCCGGCGCGACCCGCGTACGACTGGAACAGCTTCGTGGTGAGCGCGGCCTCGGTTGGCGTGTCGAGGGCCCGCTTCCGGCGCGCCTCGTAGAGCGGCTTCATCGACGACGGCGCCAACAGGTCGGCCTTCACGTCGCGCAGCTCGCGAGCCAGCCCCTTCGCGCGCTCGAACGCCGGCGACTGCTCGAAGGCCTCGAGCTCGGACGCCGACAGCGCACGGCCCTTCGCCGCCTTGCCCAGCATCGCGAAGCGGTCGTCGGCGGTGAACCGTGGGAGCGAGCCGTGCGTCGCGGCGGCCTCGGCGGCGCTCGCCCAGTCGCGCACGGAGGTGCCCTCGGTGACGTCTTCGGTGGAGAGCTCGCCGCGGATGTAGCGGGCGGTGTCGACGACCGACTGGCTCCAGAGGTCGGTGACGTGGCTCCACACGTTGATCGACGCCGATACCTTCTCACCCGTGAGCGGATCGTGCGCGTCGACCATGATGCCCCACGGCGACGGCGTCTGCGGCGAGACGATGGTGTTGACGTGGTGGTACCGGAGGTCGCCCTTGCGCACGCGAAGGGCGCCGTTGCACGTCTTGAGGACTTCGGGGTCGGCGCGGCGCGAAGCCTCGAAGCAGTCGGCCGCGGTGAGGGTCGAGGGCAGCCGTGGACCTCCGCAGGCAGCCGGATCATTCGTCTCGACGGGCGAGTGGCACAACACGATGAGCTCAGCCTGCTTCGCGAGCGCGACGACGCCCGGGGTGAGGCCGCGGGCCGCGCCGAGGGAGTCCGCGAGCGCCTGGCAGTCCTGGCCCGCGTACGCGCGGCCGCCGCGGCAGTCGTCGATCTCTCTCGCCAGCGCGATGGCGTCGTCGTTGTCGTCCTGTTGGCCGGTGGCGACGGGGAACTTCGCGTCGCAGTCCTGCTCCTTCGTGGCGACGCACTCGGCGTAGCGCGCGGTCGTCACCGCCTGGCGCAGCGCCACGTCCCACTCGTGGGCGGCGTCGCGGGTGGCCTCGAAGAACTCGGGGTTCGAGCCCTCGGAGTGGTACCAGACGACCGGCTTCGTCTCGCGGTCGCGGAACGGCAGCGTGCACTTCTGGGTGAAGGTGTCACACCGGCTGCCGCGGCCGACGGCGGCGCACTCGTCTTCGGTGCCGTCCTTGTCGTCGTCGCGGTGCGGGTCCTTGCCGGCGGGCGTCGTCTTCGGCGTGAAACACGACACCGCGCCGGTCATGGCGTCGGCGCCCTGGTAGAAGTGGCTGCGGGCGAAGAGGTTGTAGCGGTTGATGAAGCGGTGCCACTGGGTGTCCGTCATGCCGTAGTCTCGCGCGTAGCCGCTGCGCTCGGTGGTGAAGGCGCCAAAGGCCTTGAAGCGGTCGCCGTCCCAGTCGGCTGGCTCGTAGTCGGTCACCGGCACCTTCATGAAGGACTGCCGAATGGTGAGCTCGACCGGCGAACACTGCGTCGAAGGCGCGGAGCCGCCGGAGATGTCGGCGTCGAAGTAGCACGCAGGCATGGTGCCGCCGCCGAGCGCGGAGAGGTCGACCAGCTGCGGCCGGGCGAAGGCCTTGTTGGTGACGTCGAGGTAGCCGGCCTTCTCGTCGAGCATCGGGGCGTTCTCGTCCCCGGGCGTCTGGACGGCCCAGGCGAGCGGCTCGTAGGTGATGCCGCCGTAGACGCCGAGCTGACTGAGGGTGTCGAACTCGTAGTTGTCGGTCGAGAGGTTCTTCGACCAGTCGATGCGGACGAACTGCCGCTTGAACCACGGGCGGTCGACGGTGTTCTCCTCGACCACGTTGAGCTTCTCGCCGGTCGATGGGTTGTACTGATGCTGGATGTCGAAGTGACTGAGCACCTTGTAGGCAGCCACCACGATGCCGTCGTTCGTCGCCTTGCCCAGGCCCTTGCCGTCGGTGCCGCGCACCCGCTCGTAGGCCAGGCGCGCGATGAGGAGGTCTTCGGTCAGCGCCCACTTCACGCGGGTGAGCGGCTGCGCGTACGTCGAGGTGAAGAGCCCGTCCTGCCCGGCGCCGTAGCCGACGTCGATGAGGGTGGCCTGGCTGTAGAACTCCGGGTCATCGGTGGCCGAGAGGAAGTCCTTGCCGACGAAGAACGCCTTGTCGATGGCGTCGGGCTGTACGCGGATGATGGGCTGTTGCTGCTGGGCGCACGACGCGGCGACGAGGGCGCCGACGATGACGGCGCGCAGGGAGAGACGAGCGGACATGAACGACTCCTTGGGACTTTGGCTCACGACGACTTCTTGATGAGGCTCGACACGGCGCCTTCCACGTCCAGCGTGGCGTCGAGGTAGAGGGTGGTGTTGCGGTTGAAGAGCGGGAACTGGTACCGGCCGTCTTCACCGAGCTGCGAGGTGAAGGTCCACGCGCCGAGCGAGAAGCCGACGTTCTTGAAGGCCTGCCACGAAACGCTCAGCGAGAAGAGCATCAGGTCTCGTGTTGCGACGTCGGTGCCAGCGGCGAGCTGGGTCGAGCCCATCGCGCGCTCGAGCGGCACGGGCGCGAGCGCCGGCAGCCACGCGCGCTGCATGAGGAAGCTCGCCGAGACGTCCACCGTCGGGTGTGGCTGGAACGAGACGATGGGCCCGTGCAGCACGTCGGCCTGCGCGTTGCGGACGCCCGTGTTGATGAGGTCGAGGCACTCGAGCGCGCGCGCGTCACCACACGCCGGAATCGTCGGGCCCTGGTTCTGTCGCGTCGCGAAGCGGTTGAAGCGCCAGGTGAAGCGCGCGGAGTAGATGAGTGACAGCCCCGACAACACGTTGAAGCGCCGGGACAGGTTGAGCGAGGGGCCCAGGGTGAAGAGGCGGCTCTGCGCCTGGCTGGGCTTCGACGTCGGCAGGGTGACGCGCACGTCGGCACCGAGCCGAAGTCGCGTCGTCGGCTCCGTGAAGCCGCTCCACACCGTGTCGAGCCACACGTCGGAGACCTCCACCTCGTTGCGGGTGGAGGTGGTGTCGGAGAGCGTGAGCTCCTGCGAGAGGAACCAGCGGCCGCGGAGGGTGACGACGTCACCCAGGTGCACCTCGGGGAAGAGGCCGAGGCGGTGGCTCCACGTCGGGTTGTACTGGGGCTCCGCACCCGGCGCGAAGGTGAGCGCCGTCGCGTTGTGGCTGTAGTTGATCGAGCTGCCGCGCCAGATGGCCTTGTTTCCACCCGCGCCGCTCGTCTCGACGCCAGCCAGGCCCGTCGGCTGCGCGACCGCCACCGACGCAGCACCCACCCCCAGAAAAACGAAGAGGAGTGGTCGGAAACTGAAAGAAAAGTGTCGGAAGACCCCGAAACCACGCATGGGACAGGGCCGGATGCGCCTTTCGTGCCACATGTGGTTCCAAGTGGTTGCCTCTCCCCATGCACGGTTCCGTCTGGCCGTGTTCTGTCCTGTCAGTTGGTTCCCACCTGAACAGGAGCACTGCCCATGGTTGGTTCAATCGGTTCCGTCGCCCGCAGCCTGCCCACCGCTGTCCGTCACGCCGACTCGAGCGCGCCCGCCGCGGCGCCTGCGGTGGCGCGCGGGTACGAGGCTGCCGGGTTCGGTCGCGACGCGTTCGAGTCGAACGTGCGCGCGGTCGAGTTTCGGGTGCTCTCTCCGCTCGGGCACGTGACGGCGCCGACCGCGGCCATCGCTGGCCAGTGGGCACGCACCGCCGGCAACGCGGTGGTGATCAGCCCCGACGGCAGGCGTACCGTCATTGGCCAGGGCTATTCGCCGGGCCGGTAGCCGCCGTCAGCGCATCACGCGAACCGCCACGTTCCATGCGGTCTGCGGAGGACAGCGCTCCTGCCAGGTGATCACGAGCGAGTCTTCGACGAACGTGAGGAACGGCGCGGCCGCCTCGCACGCGAGGTTCAGGTTGAAGGGCAGGGGGAACGGCGCCGTGAAGCCGGCGCGCGGGGGACCCGGCACGGGGGTAGGCGTGGTGATGGAGCCAAAGGCGAACTGGTACAGCCGCAACGAGCCGGCCTCGACCGCCGCGACGAACAGAATGGCGCCCCGCCCCGCAGCGTGAAAAGAGTTCATCGCCACCGGGCTCACGTACGGCGTTCCGGAGAAGGGCGAGCCCGCCTGACCGGCGCGATAGGTGCCGAAGCCGCCTTTCTGGTCCGTGTGGGTCACCATGTAGAGCGGTGGATTGGCCCCAATCTCCGCGTAGACGAGCGTGCCTGCGTCGACTGGAGGCACCGAGAGCGTGTGCTCCGACCAGAATGGCGGGCTGCGGCCCCACACGCGCATCGTCGCCGGGGTCGCGGCCGTGGTCGCCACCACCAGGTCCTCGCGCCCCACCACGTCGGCCAGGGGATCGACGCCTGACGCGATCGTCTCGGTGAAGACGAAGGAAGACGAGGTCTCGGTGCGGGTCCACAGGTTCAGCACCCCGCCGTCCTGCGAGACGGCCCGCAGTTGGGTGCCCACTTGCAGGAGCGAACCCGGCATCGGCGGCGCGACCGACCACGTTCCATCGGGACTGCGCTGCGCGAAGACGTCGGGACGAATCGAGACGAACATCGACGCGCCGGCCCAGAACACGCGTTGGCCGCGGGGTGGCGTTCCCGGGCTCAGCCCGATGAGCGCCGGAAACCCCGCGTTCAGTGCGCACGGGCTGCCACAGGGCGCACTCGCATAGGTGTCGAAGAGGAGCGGGACGAGGCTGGTGCCGTCGGTGACGAGCAACTGGGTCGGCGAAGGCCGTGGCCCTGGCGGAATCCACCGCCGCTGCTGCCCCTTGGGGAAGGTGCCGAGGCTCGCGAGCACGGGCCTGGGGTCGGCGAAGGTCGCCATCGACACATACGGGCCGTGCCACAACGTCTCGATGACGGCGTTCGTGCGAAGCGTGACGGAGCGCTGGTTCGCGGCCGGCGAGCGGTCCTTCAGGGTATCGCTCGCCGAACAGAGGCCACCCTCGGTCAAGGCGGCAGTGTTGGTGCGGTAGGTGACGACGCGCGGGTCCTCTCGGTTCAGGTAGGGAACCAGAGCGCTCCCCGGACATTGGATGACCGCCGACCCCACGTGGTCCACCTCTTCATCGAACTCGACGCTGAAGCCGAACGGGCTCAGGCGGGTGGGCTGCTCCAGGCCGCGCACCGCGGTGGGTTCGATTCGGTCTCGCAGCGCGAAGTAGGCGGTGGCCGTCAGCGCGCTCGGCACAAGCGGCAGGCTCGCGGTGCCCGTGATGGAGCACGTCAGCTGCACGTCGGGCCCGGCCACCACCGGCGCGACGAAGCTGGCGTTGAGGGAACTGCCTCCAAGCAGCGTCTGCGACGGCGTGCAGGCCCACGAGACGGTTGGATCCGGTGCGACGATGGTCTTCTGGAGCGCGCCCGTGACCGACACCACCGTCGAGGCGTCGAAGACCTCGATGAGCGAACCCTGCGGACCGGCGTCGAGCGTCCAGTTGTTGGGGTTCGCCGCGCGAATCGCAAACACCCGCGAGAACGGCGCCGACGTCGCGCCGATGGAGTTGGTCACCTCGAGCGTCACCTCCGCGAGCGCGTCGGGCGAACCGAACGGCAAGGAATTGGGAAGCAACAACGCCGCGCTGCCACCATCCGTGATGAGCGTCGCCGCCGAGCCTGCCGTCAGCGTCCACGAAGAGGCGATGAGCGGCAGTCCGCCGTCGTCGGACGAGAGGCTCTGCAGTGGCGTGGGGATACCCGCGATGAGCACCCCGCCGTCCGGAACGAAGCGCGCGACGGGCCGCCCGCCAGACGAGACACGGGCCACCGCAAGGTTCGTGCTGGAGCGCCCGAAACGGTCCGTCACCACGAGCGAGAACTCCACGACGGTGCCAGCGGCCGGAGCGGTGAAGAGCGGGTCTTCTGCCGAGGGCGAGTTGTTGTCGCTCAAGTTCACGGTCGGCCCGGCGAGCTGGGTCCATCGGTAGGTGAGCGGCGGGTCGCCCTGACTCGGCGAGCCATCGAGGCGCACCGGCCGGCCGGGAACGATGAGCTGCGCCGGGCCGACGATCGCCACGGGCAAAGGGCCCATCGTCGTTCCGCCAGCGCTTCCACCGGCGCTGCCACCCGAAGAGCCCCCTGCACTGCCCCCCGCGGCTCCGCCACCCGCGCTGCCGCCCGACATCCCTCCCGCCATTCCACCCGCCGCGCCACCTCCGGCGCCTGCGTCGGGGAGGAGCGGGCCTCCATCGAGACTCACGGGGGTACTCGTTCCGGACGTGAGGACGAGCACGCCAAGGTCGCTCACGCCGGCGGTCACCAGCACCGTCGGCACTCGAAGCGAGACGTAGGCGGCCTTCGACGCGCCCAGCGCGTACACGCCCACCGGCAACGTCTCGAACGCGAACCGCCCCTCGGCGTTGGTCTCGGCGCGCAGCTCGATGCCACCCGCGGCCACCTGCACCACCACCGCCGCCACCGGCGTGCCGTCGGATTCTTCGATGCGGCCTCGCAACGCCCCCACCGGCGCCGCGCCAGGAGCCGCCTCGAGCACCAACGGCGCGACCCGCACCTCGGCCCCGACGCTCACGGCGAGCGGTGACACCTCGGTCCGATAGCCGGGCGCGAAGGCGTTCAGCACCAGGTCCCCCTCGGGCACGCCAGGCAGCACGAAGGTCCCGTCGTCCCCGGTGGTGGCGAGCTGGGGGAGCTGCGGCAGAAACACCGTGATGCCACCGTGGCCCGACGACAACTCGC
>JBILEB010000341.1:0-2607 GCA_044352295.1 Myxococcaceae bacterium | reverse complement strand
GCGCTCGTCCGTGAGGCACTCGTCTGTCCAGGGGGCCCCCAGGACCGGGAGTTAAAGCCTTCGGTCTCCCCGTGCGCAGCCCCGAAAACCCTTCCCCGCAGCCCGCCGGGCCCCAACGCCCCCTCGACGCCCTTCACGTTTTCAGCTTTGTTCGACTTGTCCTTAGCACCAGTGTTGAGTGCCATTCGTGCAGCGTCATCGGCTTCCAGTCAGCGCTGCCGTCCTCCTGATGCTTGTGCAGGCGTGCCGCTGCGGCGGCCCCGGCGTGATGGATGGCGAAGGTGGCTTGCGGTTCGCCCCCGAACAGCTCGAGTTCGGCGAGGTGTGGCGCGGCGTGGACAAACGGCTGACCGTGTCTCTCACCAACACCGGGCGCGCCCCCATCGACGTGTCCTTCGAGACCGCAGCGCCGTTCTCGGTACCGACGGCTTCCGCGAGCATCTCTGGTGGAGCGGAGCAGCCGCTCGAGGTGCGCTTCGCTCCGCCGACGACAGGAGGCTTCACCGGCGAGCTCGTCGTGACGTACCAGGGCACCATGACGCGGATTCCGTTGAGCGGCCGCGGGGTCGAGCCACCTCCCTGTGAGCCCTCGTCGTGCCGTACCGCGCGGCTCGAGCCCGAGACGGGGCAGTGCGCCCAGACACCGCTTGCTGACGACACCGCGTGCTCGAGTTCGTGCCTGCTCGAAGGCGCCTGCCGCGCGGGGACCTGCGTCGGAGCGCCGCGCAGCTGTGACGATGGAGACGCCTGCACGGTCGACCTCTGTCACGGCGTCGATGGGTGTCAGCACACGCCGGTCCTCTGCGCGCCCACCGGGCCGTGCTCGAGTCCGTTCTGCAGCCCCGATGCGGGATGTGTCGACGCACCTGCGCCAGATGGCACCTCGTGCGGTCCTGCGAACTGCTCCGAAGCGAACGTCTGCATCGGTGGCGCGTGCGTGGTGCGGCAGGTGCCTGAGGGCGCGCCGTGCGGCGTCGAGACCCTCTGTCAGAGGCGCGGCCGGTGCGTGGCCCAACAGTGCGAGCAGCCTGATGCCTCGGTCATCGCCCGCGAGTGGAGCTACGCCTCAGCGTCGTCCAACTCCCTCGGCCTCGTCGGGCTCGTGGCCGACCCGCCCGGCAACCTCTACACCGTCGAGTGCGCGCCCATCGGCTTCGGCACCTTCCTCGCGCAGTGCCACGCGCTCTCGTTCTCGCCGACGGGCCAGGTGCGGTGGCGCACGCCGTTCCCGCGCCAGACGAACATCGGGCTCGGCTCCCTCACCGACTCGCTCACCGTCGCAGGGGAGACGCTCGTCTCGTGGACCGAGCGCAGCTTCGTGTCGGCCTTCGAGCTGAGCACCGGCGCCCACCGGTGGACGGTGGACCTGCGCACCATCGGCGCGTTCCCTGCGAACGTCTCGTACGTGCGAATCAACTCGCTCGCATGGGACGGAGTCGACCGCCTCACGCTCGCGGGCGAGTCCTTCGCAGGCAGCTCGGCTGGGAGCGCGGTCGTGGTGCTCGACCTCCGCAGCGGGGCCGTCCGCACCATCCACCTGCTGCCAGGGCAGGGCTTCTCGCTGGTGCAGAGCCGCCGGGCCGACACGTACGTCTCGCACACGGTGCAAGCTGGTGGTCTGCGCGAGGCGGTGAGCGCGTTCGATCGCTCCGGTGCCGTTCAGTGGCAGCGCGTCGTGCCGATCGGCACTCAACTGCTCCGACGGTTGCAGGCGACGCACCAGGACCAGCTCCTGCTGACGAGACGTGAGCAGCTCGAGCTCCTCGACGTGAACGGCGGCGTCGTGCGACAGGGACAGCTCGACGGCGGCTTCTTCGCCACGCCCGTGTGGAGCGACCGCCGGCTCTTCACCATCGTTCAGGCCTGTGGCACGCCGCCCTGCCGCTCCTTCGCCGAGTTCGACTACCACCTGGTCTCCATCGATCCGCTCACGTTGGCGCAGCGCTCGGCGGCCCTGGCCAGGCCGTACACCTTCTCGCCGATGTGGCTCACCCAGCGAAACGCGGCGCTCTTCGCCACGTGGGGTGCTTCCGGCGTCGAGTTGGTCGAGTACGACGACCAGGCGGGCGTGTTGATGCAGTGCCGTCTCGAGCTCGAGCGGGTGCAGCAGCTCGGTGGAGGTCCCGTGCTGACGAACGGGCGCTACGCGGCGCTCACCAGACGCGACGGGACCTCGGGTGCACAGCAGCTCAACGTCTGGGTGTTGCCGGGCTACCGGCCGGCCACGAGCGGGTGGGTGTCAGCCACCGGAGGGCCGGGGCACGACAGCCGCGCACGGTGACGCTCGAGAGCGCTGTGAACGAAAAGCGAGAATTGCACGGTGCTCCGGTGTGGCTGAACGGGTCGTCAGCGTCCCCGCGAGTCGACATCACGCGCTGGTCGTAGGGGGTGGTGCCCGTCGTGTACCAACCGTCGCGCGGTGGAGACGGGAGTGCGACTGGCGGCGCTACTGCCCTGGGTGCGGCACCGGCAGTGGACGTTGAGTCTGCCCTTCAAGCTGCGCTTCCTGGTGGTGAAGCGGCCCGAACTCCTCAAACGCCTCGAGCTGCGACTGGTGAGGGCGGTGTGGAGGTGGCAGCGGGCCGTCGCCCGACGGCTGGGAGTGTC
>JBILEB010000087.1:0-29408 GCA_044352295.1 Myxococcaceae bacterium | reverse complement strand
GCGCCAGCAGCACCGGACCGCGAAACGCGAGCAACGTCGTGGTGACCGCGTCGTTCCCGAGCCCGGCCCGAATGCGCGCGAGGAGATCCGCCGTCGCTGGTGCGATGACGAACAGGTCGGCCCACTTCGCCAGCTGCAGGTGCCCGTACTGGTGGTCCTGGCTCGCCTCGAAGGCGTCGGTGAAGACCGGGTGGCCCGACAGGTTCTGGAGCGTGAGCGGCGTGACGAATTCGCACGCACCGCGCGTCATCGCGACCCGCACCTCGGCGCCCTGCCGGCGGAGCTCCCGCACGAAGTCACAAGCCTTGTACGCGGCGATCCCACCACCCACGGCGACGGCGATGTTTCGACCTGCCAGCGGCAGCGACATGGCGCTCCCGTAGCCGGTTGTGGACCGCTGCTCAACGCGCCGTCAGTATGGCTCGACGGCGGGCTCCGACCGGGGCTGGGCGAGCTTCGCGTTCTTCATCGCCTCGCTGATGAGGCTGTTCATCTCGTCTCCCTCCAGATTGTGCGGCGCCGGGTGGAAGCGCATGCCGATCGTCTCGCTCGAGCCCCACAGGCTTGGCGCGGTCACGGTGATCACGTTCGGCCCCGAGCCGAGCGTCGCCGTGGCCGTCGTCACCTCGAGCCCACCGAAGATGGCCTGAACCGTGACCGCACCACAGGGCACCCCGCGCCCCACGAACGCCGCCCCATCGCTGCCGAGGGTGATCGCCCCCAGCGGAGGCTCCATCCACAGGTCGCTGTACGCGTTCGCCTTTGCCGTCACCGGAACTCCCGGCGGGAAGAGGAGGACGCCTGTTGGCAACGGCGCGCTCACGACGCGCACCTCACAGCCCTCACTCGCCGCGCCGAGCTCGACCCGCTGGCTGTCCCCGGACACCACCACGAGCTGCGAGGTCCGAAAGGCGCGTGTTCCGAAGACCCAGCGGCCGGCCTTCAGCGACACGGTGAAGGCGCCGTTCGGATCCGAGTCGACCTCGATCGTCTCGCCGCTCGCCGACGTGACGCGAACCGTCGTCACCACGGGCCGTCCGCCGGGCCCACGCACCAGGCCCTCGACGCGTGTCGGAGGCCGCAACACCAGCTCGATCGATCCTTCCCCCACCGGGACGGCCTCGTTGAGACCGAGCTCGCCGAGCTGCACCTCGACCTGGATCGTCGAGACCGGACGGATCAGCCGCGCCTGGAAACGCCCCTGTGCGTCCGTCGTCGCCTGGCCCTCGGCGAAGTCGGTCGAGCCGATCGTGACCATCGGCACGGGCCTGCGCTGATCGTCGACGATCCGGCCATGCACCTCGGGCCCGAGCTTCACCACGATGTCGCCGAGCTCGGTGCGCCCCTTCACCTCGACCACCGTCTCCGCGCCATCGAACGTCGCGACCGTCACCGTGCCTGAGGTCCCCACGGCGACCGAGAACTCACCCGTGTCCGACAAGATGTCGACCGCGTCGACCGTGAACTCCGTGATCGGCGCGCCCTGGCCATCGACGACCCGTCCGTGCACGCGAGCGCCCTCCAGGGCCTGGAGCTTCACCCGGCCGGCGTTCGTTCGAATCTTCGAGGGCGAGAGCGCGGAGTAGTCCGGGTGCTGAATCGAGAGTTCGACCTCGACGCCAGGCTCCAGACCCGACAGCAAAAACTCACCGTCCTCACCGGTCTCGAACGCCGCCGGGCGAACGCCGGAGGCACTCAAGGTGGCATACGGCACGGGTTTGCCCTTCGCGTCGACCAGCACGCCGGTGACGGTGAGCCCGGCACGCACCTTCACGGTGAGCACCGAAGTCTCGTTGCTGCGAACCACGAACTCGCCCTTCTGCGTCAAGAACCGCTCGCCTCCCGTCTGATCGTCGACCTCGTAGCGGTAGGAACCGGGCACCAACTCGGAGAACTCGAGCACGCCTTCTTCGTTCACCTCGCCCATGTCGGGCTCGGGGCTCTCGGTGCTGGCAATCATCACACGCGAGCCCACTGCTGGTTTCCCTGACTCCTCCAGCACCGTGAGGGTGGCGCTCCCGAGCCCTTCAAGGCGAATCGTCACGTCGGCGCCTGGAACGACGGCGACGGCCCGCCCGACGCCTTGTTCGCCGAACGCCTCGATCGGCCACGAGCCTTCTTCATCGACGTGGATCTCGAAGGTGCCGTCCGGCCCGGTGGTGGCCCCGCCGGGCTGGTTCGTGTCCGTGTCGCGCACCCGGACCGCCACCTCCGGCACGGGCAGACCGCTCTGATCGACCACCCGCCCGCGCAGCGCTGGCGCCTTCGCCATCACCACTTCGAGATCCGTATCGCCGGCCTTGAGCTCAATCGACTGAGAGCGTGCGCGGAACGCCGGCGCGGTCACCCGCAGCACCGCCGGCCCTTCGCCCACCGGCCCCAGCACCAGCCGCTCGCCTTCTTCCTGGGCCGACGCCTCCACGCTCGCGGACGGAGACGTCAGCGCGGCCGACACGTCCGGCACCGGCATCCCCTGGGCATCCACCACGGTGACGAGGAGTCGGGCCGAGCGCTTGATGGGCAGGTTGATCAGCACGTGCCCCGGGTCCTCCTCGAGGCTCCCTTCGGCCTCGCCCAAGAGCCCCGGCGTGCTGACGGTGATCCGATGAAACCCCGGCCGAACGCGCTCGAAGCGCCCCGTGCCGTCAGTCACCTGGGTCCGGCGCTCGTGCTGCGCGGCCAGCGCCACCTCGAACCGTCCCACCTTCGGATCACTGGCGATCTCGATCACGCCCGGCCGGTAGAGAACGAACCGCTGATCGGGATCTCCATCGAGAGACACGCTCGACACCGCGGGGAAGCGTCCTTCAGCCTCGACGATGACGAACCCCGAGAAGCCACCGCGGGCGCTCGCCACGCCGCTCGCGTCGGTGCGCACCTCGAACACCCGGCCCCCGGAGAGATCCACGATGGTGACCCGTGCGCCCGGGAGCGGATCCCCGTTCGAGGTGAAGACCGTGAACTGCATGGTGGCAGGCTCGCGCGTCGAGACGAGCACCTCGTCGCCGAGAAAGTCGCGTGCCGCGAAGGGAGGCAGGCCCGGGCGCTCGACCTGCACCACCAGGCTCCGTGGCCAGAAACGCTCCGGGAAGGTCGCGTTCCCCTCGTGATCCGTCACGGCCTCGGCCACGACTGACAACGCCGCGCCGTCACGCCGGAGGTCCTCGGCGGTCTTCGTGAGGTGTTCGAAGTCGTCGCAGTTTTCGGGGGGGTGCTCCGTGAAGCGCTCGAGGGTCGCGGACTGCAGGAGTGACACCTTGACGCCGCCGAGGGGGTCGCCCTGCTCGTTCGAAACCCGGAGCGTCCTCGCACGCGGTGGCGCTGGCGGCCGCGCAGCCACGTTCGGCTCGTCGTCCCCTTCCCAGAACCACTTCGACCGCGCGCGTGGCTGGTTCTCGTCCGCCGCGGAGCGCTCGTCCGTCTCGGACGCTCCCGTCGACGGCTGCGACAGCTTCCACGTCGCCAGCACGACCGCGACGACGACGAAGGCGAGCCCGATCCAGGTCGTGCGTTGCATCACCGCACCTCGATCTCGGCCGTGCCCGGCACGTCGACCCGCCGAAGCACCGGCCCCGTCTCGGAGGCCGCGTGAAAGCTGCTCCACACCAGCGTGTAGCGGCCGGGCGGAATCCCCGTGAACGTCACCCGCTCGTGCGTCGGCTGGTAGAGCATCTGGGCCCACGACGAGCGCATCAGCTCCATGGGCGGGTTGCCCACGCCGACGAGCTCACCGCGCACCAGCCAGAGCGCAAAGCCTCGTTCGGGTCGCAGCGTGACGCTCACGCTTCCGGTCCCGGGCACCGGGCCGAAGTCGAGCCGGTTCGAGGTGCCCGAGATCTCGACGACGGAGGCGAGGGGATCGGTGGAGATCCGTGGCACCCCGGGGCCCGCGAGCGAGAAACGGTACACGCCCGGAGGCACCTCCATCGAGTAGGTGCCGTCGGCGTTGGTGACGACCGACACCGGCTCACTCCGATCGACGTGCAGGCCGGAGATCTCCACGCCACTCGCCGGCCGTCCCTCGGCCAGCCACGCCGTCCCCGAGAGGACGACGCCAGGCTTCAAGGTGAGCTCGAGCCCCTGCGCAGCATCACCCACCACCACCTTCGTCGCCGTGCGCCGCCCCTTCTTCGCGACCAGGTGAAACTCGTTCTGGTACGGTGGCCGTGACAACGCGAAGCGCCCATCGGAGGTGGTCATCACCGACTGCTCGCACGAGTCGCACGAGACCACCGCGTCGGCGACGGGCCCACCGCCCTCCTCGCGCACCACGCCCGTGACCTGGGGCGTGCGCTTGAGGTTGAACTGGCCGAGGTCCGGCGTGTTGGGTCGATCGGTGATGAGCGGCTGAAACCCGGGCGACTCGATGGTGATCACCACCCGATCGTCGGTGGCCGCCAGCGCCAGCTCGAAGGATCCGTCACTCGACGACACCTCGTGCCCGTCGACCCGGAAGCGCTTGAGGGGCTGCCCGTCACCCAGCACACGGCCACGGAAGATCGGCTGCCGCTTGACGACGATCTTCACCGGCGCGCCACCCGCGGTGCCCGTCACCCGCTCCGGTTGATCGAAGCCCCGCTGCGTCACCTTGAGCGCATACACGCCGGTCGGACGCAGCGGCCCGAGCGAGAAGTTCCCGCTGCTGTCGGTCAGCGCGGGCTCGGAACCACGTGGCACCACGGAGACGGACACGTTCGCCACCGCGGTGCCCGTCGTGTCCACCACCTGACCGGTGACGCTGGCGCCTGGCTTGAGCTCGGCGTTCACGCGGAGCAGCTGACCGTCATCGACCTTCACCGTCTGGCGCTCGGAGGGAAGGAAACCGGGGTGGGTCGCGACCAGCGTGTAGGTGTTCGGTGGCATGCCGCGCATCAGCACGACGCCGTCGGCGCCCGAGACCCGATCGCTCCGGAAGTTGCCCTCGTTCGTGAACATCACGACGTTCGCCCCTTCAATTCGCCGGCCAGCGGACATGACGGTGATCTCGCAGCCAGCGCGGGGCTCGAGCTGGAGCTCGACGTCGGTCTTCGGCGCGGTCACCTTCACCTCGCCGCCACCCCAGTCCGAGTGGTGTGCCTGCAGGGAGTAGAGCCCCGGAGACGGCACCGTGTGGGAGAACCGCCCGTCGGGGCCGCTCATCGCGGAGTCCCCGAGCGGGGAGATCAGCACCGACACCCCTGGCGCCGCGCGGCCGTACTCGTCGATCACCCGGCCGGCGATCAACACGCCCTTCGAGAGCGTCACCTCGAGCGGCGTCTCGCCGACGACGACCTTCGCCGGCACCTGCGCCGTCGCGAACCCCTCGGCCTGGGCGCGCACGAGGTAGTCGCCCGTCCCGAACGGCCCGAGCACCGCGAGCTCGCCCGTTCGAAGCCGATGTTTGCCGATGAGCTCACCGTTGGTGGTGAGGAGCTCGACGGTCGGATCCGGTACGGGCTGTGCCTGCTCGTCGAGCACCGTCACCGCGAGCCGTCCGCCCTTCTCCAGCACGAGCGTGACCCGCGTCACCGCTGAGGCCAGCGTCACCGACTGCGGCGCCGCGGAGAGGTCACCCGACGTCGCGGACGCCATGAGCGAGCCCGGAGCCAGCCCGGAGATGATCGCCAACCCGTCCTTCGCGGGAACGTCGCGCGCCAGGTGATCCGCGACCAGTCGAACCACGCCCGTGACCGGCTTCTGATCCATCGTCACCAGGCGCACCTCGAGGGACCGCGGCGCCACCAGCGTCAGCACCACCGGCTCCGGCCCGGCCTGCACCTCGTTGCGAACGGCAGGCAGGAGGCCCTGAGCGCTCCCGTGGACGTAGAACGGCCCTTCCCCCAGGCCGGAGAAGGAGAAACGGCCGTCGGCGTCCGTGGCGACCTCCACGGGCTCGGCGAGACGCCGCGAGACGGCGCGCACCACGCCCACCACGCCCGCGCCGGACTCGTTGCGCAACCGTCCGCTGAAGGAGCGCTCCATCGGCAGGTAGAGCTCGACGGGATCGCCTGGCGCCGCGCGCTCCTTGATCCCCAGGCCGTGTCCCGCCGCCGTGCCCCACACCGTGAACGAGATGCCGGCCAGGTGCTCGAAGCGGAACCGGCCCGCGGCATCACTGCGGGTCGTCGTCGCCGCGACCTGGTGCCCGTGCTTCGCGTCCAGCAACTGCTCTACCAGCACGGCCGTCTCGCGCGCCTTGCACGACAACATCAGCTCGTTGCAGTGCCCGCAGCGGACTGAGGTGAGGCTCTGCTGTTCGGTCGACGCGAGGAAGACGGCCGCACCGGCCAATGGCTGCCCGTCCGACGACCGCACGACACCGGACAGCGTGAGCCCCTGCGCGTTCGTCGCGCGCACCTCGACGGGCGTGAAGGTGGGCACGGCGGCAACGGGATCGGCAGGCGCCGTCTCGGCCGAGTCCACAGGTGTGCGAAGCACCCACACCCCCACCGCGAGCGCCACGAGCGCCACGAGCACCAGGACCGTCAGGCCGACGAGGAGGCGACGCATGGGAGGAACAGGAGCCTACAGCAGCAGATCCGTGAACTGGCCGGACCGAGCAGACAGCCTGTCTCTTCGAGCGGTTCCGTCAGAAGTCGTAGCGAATCATCGCCATGCCACCCGCCACCCGGCCTGCGTACGTGTAGGACGGGAGCGTGTCGGTGACGGGCTTGGTGGCCTCGCGCTGGAGCAGAAACGCGGTCTGCACGGCGAAGTCGATCTGAATCGGGTGCGCGAAGATCTCGAGCGGGTCACTGAAGTTGAACCCAACGCCCGCCGCGAGACCGAGCGTGTTCGCGTCGAGCAGGTTGGTGCCGGCGACGTTCTGCAGCGGGATCATCGTGGGCCGATACGAGGCGCCCAGGCGCGCGGCGAAGCGCTCCGAGACCCGGTATTCAGCGCCGAGTCGACCGCCGAAGGTGTTCACGAAGCCCGGCGAGGTGGCCTGCACGTTCAGATCGAGCGCCTTGTCGATGCCGAGCGCCGCGAGCGTGGGCCCAGACAGATCGACGGTCAACGAGACATAGGGTGACGGAGCGGCGCTCCAGTGCTGGTACTCGCCGTCGAGCGAGACGGTCAGCTGGTCCGTGATGTCCCACGCGGCGCCAAAGGAGATCTGGTGCGGCGCGTAGTGCGACACCGCGTTGACCGTGAGCGCCAGCGTGCCGATGCCTTCGAGATCGATGGTCGCGGGAATGGTGACGGGGAGCAGGATCTCCCACCGATAGGTCACGCCGAAGCGCAGGTTCTTCAGCGGCGTCACCGCGATGCCCAGCGTCGGTGCGGCGCGCGTGGTGAGCGAGGCGTCCAGGGACTTGAACTTCACGTTGCGGGAGAAGAGATCGACGTTGGCCACCGCCCCGCCACCACCGCCCACGCGGCCCTGGAGGTTCGCCAGCACCGAGATGCCAGGCCCGATGCTGAGCCACTCGGTGATCTTGATGCCCAGGCCGAGGTGCAACACGAAGCGCTCGAGGTTGCCGTGGTAGCGGTACCAATACGGCTGGGTCGCATCCGGCGCGTTGACGCGTACGAAGGTGCTGGTCGGCAGATAGAGCCCCACGCCGATCGAGACGCGGTTCTTCACTTTGCCCGCGAGCGGGAACACGAAGCCCAGCGTGGTGCCGAGGTTGTCGGGCGGGTTGCACTGGCTGCAGTCGATCGGCTTGGCCAGATCCTTCGGGGTGATCTCCGAGAAGAGCCGATGAAACTGGAAGGCGAACCCGAAGTTGAGGTCCTTGCGCTTCGTCAGCAGGGCCGGGTTGTAGAAGACGGCGGTGAAGTCATTCGCCTCGGCGGTCATCGCGCCGCCCATCGACGCTGCGCGAGGGCCGTAGCCGAAGAGCGGGAACGGGTCGGCGAGCGCCGGCACCGAAATGACACACGCCACCAGCGCGACGCGCGCGAAACGGCGCATGAGGCTCCTCACTCTTCGGCGAACGGATTGACGGCCTGCACGGCGGCGAGCTCCTGCCGCGCCTCGGACAGCTCGGAGTTCGTCTCGCGCAGCCGGTCGGACAGCACCTGCACGAAGCTCCACAGGAGCTTCACCGCGAGGATCGACTCCTTCTTCATCAGCGCCATCAGATCGGGCCGGCTGATCACCATGACGCGCGTCGGCTCGTGCGCCCGCACCGTGGCGGAGCGCGGCGCGTTGTCGATGAGGCCCATCTCACCGAAGTGTCCGCCGGCGCGCAGCTCGGCGATCTCGACGCCGGCCTTCTCGACACCGACGCGGCCCCGAATGACGACGAAGAGCTCTTCGCCCGGCTGGCCTTCGGTGACGATCTCGCGGCCCGCGGGGAACGTGCGGGTCGTCGCGATGGAGAGGACCGCCGTCTGCTCCTTGTAGGTGAGGTGCCGGAAGAGCGGGATCTTCTTGAGCGCCTCCATGCGCGACTGCGCTTCGACGACCTCTTCCTGGGTGTTCTCGGCGTCTCCGCGAATGCCGACGACGACGGTGGTGATGTTGTCCTTGCCACCACGCTCGTTGGCCAGCGCCACGAAGCGCTCGGGCTGCTCGGTGAGCGGCGTCGAGGTGACGAGCGCGGCGACTTCTTCGTCCGACAGGTAGCCGTGGAGGCCGTCGGAGCAGAGGACGAACACGTCGCCCGGCACGAGATCGACGATCAGCGTGTCGACCTGCACGGACTCCTGAATGCCGACGGCTCGGGTGATGACGTTGCGGTACTGGCTGGTGGCCGCCTGGTCCTTGGTGATCGTCCCGGCCTTGAGCTGCGCCGCGATGAGGGTGTGATCCTCGGTCAGCCGGTGTCCCTGGCCGTTGCGCACGAGGTACACGCGGCTGTCGCCCACGTGGCCAATGACGCCCTTGGACCCGCTCACCACCAGGCACACGAACGTGGTGCCCATGCCCCGCTTGCTGTTGTCGTTGGTGGCCGTCCGATAGATGTCGGCGCAGGCGCGCTGAATGGCGACCTCGACCAGCGAGGCAGCGGCGGCCCGGTTGCTCTGGTTCGGGTCGCGGGCGAGGTCCTTGAGGATGCTCTTGTTCGCGGCGAGGTGGGTCTTCACCACTTCGGTGGCTCGAGCGCTGGCGACCTCTCCCGCGGCGTGACCGCCCATGCCGTCAGCGACGATGTAGAGCCCTCCCGCGGGGTCCACGAGCATCGCGTCTTCGTTGTGTTGCCGCTTCCGGCCGACGTCCGTCTTGCCGTGCGCATCGGTGCTGATCACGAAGGGAATCCCTCGGAGAAAGAGGTCTTTGGACTGTACGGGCCGCCCGCTGGTGACACAAGACTGAAACCCGCGGGTGTCACCTCGCGTGCACACTCACTGGTGGATGCGCGTCACCGCACTTCGGAGGCGTCCCACTTCAAGGTCGCCATGAGGCCCTTCGCGCGCTTCTTCACGTCCGCGTCGAGGAAGGCGATCGCCTCGTCCATCTTGTCCATGAGGCGGAAGTGCTTGCGCTTGGTCACCTTGAGCTGGAACAGCGCGTGGGTGAGCCAGGGGAAGACCGCCGTCACGTCCGTATGGCAGTAGACGGACCCCGTCTCGACCGCCTCGACCGACACCTTGCCCCAGGTGTGGCCCTCACCCGCGGGGCAACTCGAGAGCGCGCCGTTGTCGACGGGATCGACGCAGAACTGCACGTCGATGTCGAAGCCGTGCGTGGGCACCGAGAGGATCTGATCGAGCAGCGGCTCGCCCTGGAGCGTGTAGTTCTTCGGCACCCCGCCCCCGAGGATCCAGATGGCCAGCGTCTTGTCGAAGTGATGCCGGCAGTAGTGCTGCATCGCGGCCATCGAATAGACGTCGTCGTTGACGTCAAGCTCGAACTTGAACGCGGGGCCCAGCAGCTTCTTGAGCTTCACCACGTTGAGGAAGATCGACCCATCCTGCACCGCGCCGGACCAGATGGGCACCGCGCGGCGGTAGCAGGTCGACAACAGCGACGGCTGGTCGACACCGAGCTCCTGCTCGATGGAGTTGATGTGCTTGCCGAGGAGGAAGTGGAACTCCGGCGTGGTCATCTTCCGCTGGAAGTCCGGGCCCGAGATGATCGCCGAGAAGAGCCGGTCGGTGTCGAGCAGCGCCTCTTCCCAGAAGCCGAGATCGTAGATGCGAATGATGCGCGCCAGCCGGTACTGGAGGTCACCTGCGTTCGGGTTGATCTCGCGGATCTGGTGCCGGATGATCCGGTGCGCGTCGTGGTACAGGTTCGCGCCGGTCGTGGTGATGGCGCTGATGGCGCCCGACTCGACCAGGGGGATGAGGCAGCTCTGGTGGAGGCCGGCCGGGGTCATCGC
This sequence comes from Myxococcaceae bacterium, assembly GCA_044352295.1. Classification (GTDB taxonomy): domain Bacteria; phylum Myxococcota; class Myxococcia; order Myxococcales; family Myxococcaceae; genus Xiheimicrobium. The sequence continues at coordinate 19,155 of JBILEB010000087.1, read as the reverse complement.
GCCGGACAGGGTGAGGAAGACCGCCGCGTTCTCGTCGAGGGAGCGCTTCATCAGCTCGAAGGCGATGCGCTCCTGCCGGCCGACGTAGGCCCCGAAGGCGTGCTCGAGCAGCTCGAGGGAGGACTCCTTGCCGGTGATCGGCCGGGGGTTCACCTTGCGGGCGCCGTCGTAGACGCGACGCAGCTTCTGTTGCTGGGTCTTGGTAGCCATGGGCGCGGCGGGTATACACACAAACTCACAGGCCGATCTCTGGAGTTTTCGTGCACATGAACCACTTGAAGTTCTCCTTCGCCGCCCTTGCGCTCGCTGTGTCCGGCTGTCGCTGTGGCGGGCCGCCGCCCATGATGTCGCGTCCCGACCTGAGCGCGCGGGACATGAACGACGCGGTCCTCTCGGTGATCGACGCGACGGCCTGCCCCACCATCGACGAGAACATGCGCCCCGTTCGCGACGTGTTCCCCGACATCAAGTTGGTGCGCATCACGAACAACGGCCGCATCGCCGCCAAGGCGAAGCTGAGCATCACAGGCCGCGACGCAGCCTCCTTCGAACTCCGAGTGGCCGGCGGCGATGGTGGCGCCTTCGTCAAGGTCGCGACCCCGTACGAGCTTGACGTGCTGACCACCGTCGACGTGCAAGTCGCCTTCTCCCCGCGCATTCGGGGCGCCGCGACCGCCGAGCTCGTCATCGATGACCAGGTCGCCGAGACCACGACCGACCCCGTCGTGTCCCTCGTCGGCACCGGCCTCGACCTGCCCTCGCAGGCGAAGATCGAAACTGGCGTCGAGTACGAAGATGGCGGCTTCTCCGAGTGCACCGATCAGTCGATCCTCACCGACTGCGAGCTGAGCTGGCCGCTCGTGCAGTTCGACACCGCCACCACCCGGAAGATCGTCATCCGGAACCGCGGCTGCCCCGCGCTCCGCGTGAAGAGCATGAAGGTCGTCTCCGATCTCGTGAGCAACACGCCCTCGCCCGACTTCCGCCTCGTGAGCCCCCAGGAACCGACCGAGATGTCGCCCCTCTCCCTCAACAAGGCCGATGGCACGGACCGCATCGAGGCGACGCTCGAGTTCCGGCCGACCGACACCGGTCCGGGCAACGAGCTGCGTACCGCCTACATCATCATCGACTCGAACGACCTCGAGAACATGGCGCCGACCCGTCAGCCCGGCGTGGTGGCTCTGCGCGGTGAAGGCCTGCGCCCCGCCCTCTCGGCGACGCCGACCTCGTGCGACTTCTCCCGTGACTCGGACTTCTGCGGCAACATGCCCAAGGTCGCCAACCGCGCGCGCTTCGTCATCCGCAATGACGGCAACGGCGCGGTGCGCATCAGCGAGGTGAAGTTCAAGTCGAGCGGCAACGCCACGACGGGTCAGAACGGCCGCTTCACGCTCGTGTCGAACCCCCAGGGCATGACGATCATGCCGGGTGGATCGACCACCATCGAAGTCACCCACAACGACATGCCCATCTACGTGATCGACGAGCTGCTGATGAAGTCGGTCTTCGTGCAGGGTGGCGTGGCCGCGGGTGACGTGAGCTTCGCCCTCTTCGGCGGCCGCCAGCCCTGCCTCGATACGGTGGACGAGGTGAACTTCAACAACCCGATGACGCCGATGTCGGCGCAGCCGTTCTTCATCCGCAACCAGCGCCGGTTCCCCGACGGCGGCACGGACTCTTCGCAGTGCGGCGCGCTGATCCTCAACCAGGTCGGCATGGATCCGAGCCCGTTCTTCACCATCATCGACCCCAAGATCGCGCCGAACACGCAGGTGCCTCCTGGCGGCTCGGTCGAGACCTCCATCCAGTACACCCGGCCAGCGTCGGGCGGCATGCAGGTGGGCAAGCTGAAGATCCTCTCGAACGATCCGTTCTTCGGCCCGCCGGTGGGCACCAAGGAGATCAACGTCATCTCGGCGTCTCCATTTGATCCGCCACCGCAGGCCATCCTCAAGGGCTGCGTCCCGGCGATGCTCATCAACGACCCGAACTGCAGCGTCTCGGGCGTCGAGAACCAGATGACCGTCAACCTCTCGACCATCACGGCGAACCCGAAGTCCGTGCGGGTCTCGGCCTTCGACAGCACCGACTTCGACGGCAACATGATGCGCCGGCCCGCCGAGTATCAGTTCCGGCTCAACAACCCGATTCCGGCGGGCGCCACCGCCGCGAGCCTGATGCCGAACACGCGCGGCACGGTCGACCGTGCCGATCTCGTGCTCCCCGCCGTGGGCCTGTACCGCGTCAGCCTTCAGGTCTGGGACAACCGCGGCCAGGCGAGCCAGCCGGTCAACCTGAACATCAACGTCTTGCCGTAACGGCGAACGTCGGTGCCTGACAGCGCCCCGGGTCCTGCGTCACTGCGGGTCCGGGTCGCTTCGCCGGCGCGCTTTTGGCTGTTTCCCTCGTCATGCTGACACGCGGCACAGGAGGACGTCCCCGCACCCCGACCCGTTCAAGGACATCCGCGTTCGGGCGCAACCGCCCTGCGACTCGGCGAAAGCGACGTCACCGAGCGTCGAGGCTGCCGCTGGTACCACTCGACTGTCTCGCCAGACGTGCAGTGCGGTCAGACGCGAGGAGCGCTCGAGGCTGGTGCCTTGACGCGAGCCTTCAGGACTGGTGACTCGTGCCGCAAGCTGCGCATCGCGAGGCGATCGAACTTGGTCGCCCGGTAGACCTCGAGCATGCGCTCCTGACCCGACCGCCACACGCCGTACATCGTGCACGCGCCGGTGAACGCACACCCGTCATGATCGACCGCGGTGCAGATGTTCACGTTGACCGGCCCTTCCAGCGCCTCGATGACGTCCAGGAAGCTGATGGTCGAGGCCTGCCGGGCCAACGCGTAGCCACCGTGCGAGCCACGGGTCGAGCGCACCAGCTTCGCCCGCACCAGGGTCTTGAGGATCTTCGCGAGGAAGTCCGAGGGGATATCCATCTTTCGCGCGATCTCCTTGAACGACGTCGTCATGCCGTCCGGGAGCGAAGCGAGGTAGGCCATCGCGCGAGCGCCGTATTCCATCTTCCGGCTGATCTGGAAGGCGTGAGCCATGCGGACCCATCGAGTTAGCACGGACCTGCCCAAGGCGTGAGCGCTGGTGGCCGATTCACGCGGGGCCCGCTAAGAGCCTTTTCATGATCGACCTCCACTCGCACACCACGGCGAGCGACGGGCAGTACCCGCCCGACGAGCAGGTCGCGCGAGCCGCCAAAGCAGGCATCACCGTGCTGGCCGTCACCGATCACGACACGGTGTCCGGCCTGTCCGCCTGCGAGGCCGCTGCGTCGAAGCTGGGCCTGCGCCTCGTCCCCGGCATCGAGATCTCGGTGCACCTCAACCGGCGCGAGGTGCACATCCTGGGTCACTTCGTCGACCGCGCCGACACGCGGCTCGCCAACTTCGACGTCGAGCTCAAGGCCTTCCGGGAGCAGCGCATGGCCCTGATGGTCGACAAGGTGAAGTCCCTGGGCTTCCCCGTGACGCTCGAAGCGGTGAAGGCCATCGCCGGAGACGGCCACCTCGCCAGGCCCCACCTCGCGCGCTGGTTCGTCGAGGCCGGCGTCTGCACCTCGACGCAGGAAGCCTTCACCCGCTTCCTCGGTGACGGAAAGCCCGCCGCCGTGGCCCGGTTCGACGTCACGCCTGAGCAGGCCATCGAGCTGATCCACGAGGCGCACGGCACGGCGACCGTCGCGCACCCCGGGCCGACCCGCATCAACCGGCTCGAGCTCGAGCAGCTCAAGGCCATGGGCCTCGATGGCATCGAGGTGCACCACAGCGATCACCCGCCCACGCAACGCGCCCAGTTCCTCGAATGGGCGCGCACGCTCGACCTGGTGCCTACCGCCGGGAGCGACTTTCACGGTGAGAAGGTCGCGCCGGATCGGCACTTCGGCTCCGTCGGCATGGATCCAGTGGACTTCGCGCGCCTCGAAGCCCGCCGCTCCTGACCGCCGCGAGCGCCTCGCTAGGCGGCGGGCCGCTGTTCGGGCGTGATGGTGCGCGTCACCTTCGAGCCGCGCTTCCAGACCGTCAGGTCGATGCTCCACGAACGATCGAGCGCCAGCAGCCGCTGCAGGTCGTCCACCGTGGTGACCGGCGCGCCGCCCAGGCCGAGCACGAGATCGTCGGCCTCGATGCCGCCCTTCGCCGCCGGAGACGTCTTCCCCGCCTCCACCACGCGCACCACCCGCCCCTGCCCCACCTGGACGGCCACGTCGGGCTTGAGCGTCTCGTTCCGCGCCGCGATGCCGAGGTAGCGCCGCTTCACCTCGCCATGCCGCATGAGCAGCCCCGCCACCCACGCCGCCGTGCTGGAGGGCACCGCGAACCCGATGCCTTGCGCGAACGGCAGCATCGCGGTGTTGACGCCGACGACCTGGCCCTTCACCGAAAGCAGCGGGCCTCCCGAGTTCCCCGGGTTGATGGCCGCGTCGGTCTGGATGAGGTTCTCCAGCGACGCCCCATCCCGACCGGGCAGCCGCCGCTCGAGCGCGCTCACGACGCCGAAGGTCACGCTCCGCTCGAAGCCGAAGGGGTGACCCAGGGCGATCACCACCTGGCCCACCTTCACCGCGCCGGGCTCGGCGAGCGAGAGCACCGACAGCTCGCGGCGGCTCGTCTTCACCACCGCGAGATCGGTGGCGGCGTCTCGGCCGATCACCTCACCTTCGGACCACTCGCCGTCCGAGAAGCGGATCCGCACCCGGCCCGGCGCCTGCCGCACCACGTGCTCGTTCGTCAGCACGAAGCCATCGGGCGTCAGGCCCAGGCCCGTCCCGTTGCCGCGGCGGTGTTCGAGCGCCACCACGCCCGGGGCCGCCTTCGTCACCAGCCCTTCGAGCTCGTTGGAGAACAGCTCCAGAGGGTTCATCGCGTCAGGGCCTCGCGCCGAGGGTGACGGCGAGCGTCTCGACCTTGCCCTGGCGCCACACCTTCGCCGGAACCTGCTCACCGACGTGATCGGCCCGCAGCCACGCCGTGAGATCCTCGAGCGTCTTCACCGAGTCGTCCCCCAGGTGCAGCAGCGTGTCTCCGTACTGGATGCCGGCGCTCGCGGCGGGTCCGTCCCTCTCCACGCGCATGATGAGCAGCCCCACTTCTTCACCGGTCGTCTGGCGCACGTCGTCCGGGAGCCGCACCGGCTGCATCTCGACGCCGAGGTAGCTGTGGCGCACCTTCCCGTGCGTCTCGAGCTGCGCCACCACGCGCTTCACCGTCGATCCGGGAATCGTCAGGCTGGCGCCCTTCAGGAGCCCCGTGCTGGTGAGCCCGAGGATCCTGCCCTCGACCGTGACGAGCGGACCGCCCGAGAAGCCCGGGTGATGGGGCGCATCGGACTCGAGGTAGCGGTCGATCGTCCCGCCGCTGCCCGCGCGGAACGGGTTCTTTCCCGCGGCGCTGACAATCCCGCTGGTGGCCTGAACAGTCTGGCCGGGGCGCGCGAGCTTGAGCACGATCTGACCCACCTTCGCGTGAAGGCCGTCATCCAGCGACACTGCCGGGAGCGACCCGTCGACCTCGAGGAGCGCCAGATCCGTCGAGCGATCGAGCCCCTTGACCCGTGCCTTCAGCGAGACCCCATCGAGGCCCACCATCACCTCGTCTCGAAACACGCCACGCGCCACCGTGACGATGCGGTCGGGCGAGATGACGACCCCACTCGTCGGCGCGCGCCGGCCTCCTTCGACCCGTACGACACTCTTTCCGACCGACTCGACGACTTGCGACAGCGCTTCGGACAACTCAGGAGCAGATACCGGCATGGTTTCCTCACGAGGGAACGACGGGAGAACAGCTGTTGCTCGTGAGAAGGTAGGCCGTGTTTGAAAACACCAAACCCGCCGTTCGGAGGAAAACCCTCCGAACGGCGGGCCGTTAGAACGACGGGGCGACCTGGACTTACAGGTTGATGAGGCCCCGGCGGGCGGCGCGAACGACGGCCTCGACCCGCTTCTGGGCGTCCATCTTCTGCAGGATCGAGTTCACGTGGAACTTGGCCGTGTGCTCGCTGATGGAGAGCCGGCCCGCGATCTGCTTGTTCGACAACCCCTCGGCGAGGAGCACCAACACCTCGTGCTCACGGGGCGTCAGGTTGTCATCGACGGCGTGGCCAGACTCGATGCCCGTATGGCCTCGTTCGGTGCCGGCGTGGAGCCACCCCGGCTCGCTGACCGTCAAGCCCTTCTGAACGGCAGCGATGGCGACCTCGAGCTTCGCCGCGGAGATCTCCCGAGGGAGGACCGCCTGGGCACCCGCCGCCAACGCATCGCCGACCTGCTCCTTGTTCGCCAGCGCCAGCAGGGGCCGCTTGAGCTGGAGGTTCTTCATCTCTGCCAGCGCGTGGGCCGGGTTCCGCGTGACGTCCACCACGATGACGTCGGCCTGGGCGACGCGCGCAGCGATCTCGAGGTTGCTCTCCACCGGGCTCAGGATGAACCGGTCGGTCTGCTCGGCCAGGGACTCAACGAGCGCATGGTCGGCCTGGACCACGACTCGCAACGGCATGATTTGGGGAGGAAGTCCGCGCATGATGTCTCCACGAGTAACGCACCCAGATGGATCGGCAACCACTGCCGATTCTTCAAGGACCGCCGCCGCCGCCCACCCTGACCCTCGACCCGTCACCTTCGAGGGGTGAAATGCGCGACCGCCCTGTTTGGTTTCGCTGGTGCCCGTTCGCTTCACACTTCTTCAACTCGCCGCCACACCCGCGAATTCCCTCACGGCGCACCACGACAAAAGGCTGATTCTTCTGGTGGAGATGCGAGGTCGTTCGTCGTTACACAGTCGCGTGCTCGATCTGATCCTCGTCGGGGGCGGGCTGGCTCACGGGCTGCTGGCCTGGCGCTTGTTGCAGACCCGGCCTGACGTCGCTTTCGTCGTGATCGAAGCGGGCCCGACCCTCGGCGGAAACCACACCTGGAGCTTCCACGGGACCGACGTCACCGGGGAGCAGCTCGAGTGGCTCTGGGTGCTGGCCGCGAAGAGCTGGCCTTCGCACGACGTAATCTTCAAGACCGGAGACCGTCGCATCGGCGGCGGGTACCACTCGATCACGAGCGAGGGCTTCCACTGGAAGCTCAAAGAGCAGCTCAAGGACCGGCTGCGGCTGAAGACGAAGGTGACCTCACTGACGTCGACGAGCGTCACCCTGTCGACCGGAGAGACGCTCGAGGCGAAGGCGGTCATCGACGGGCGTGGCTTCTCGAGCACGCCCGACTGGCCGTGCGGGTACCAGAAGTTCCTCGGCATGGACGTCGAGCTGACGACACCCCACGGGCTCGAGGTGCCGCTGCTCATGGACGGGCGCGTGGAACAGCACGGCGCCTTTCGCTTTGTCTACCTGTTGCCCTGGGACGACAAGCGCGTGCTGATCGAAGACACGTACTACGCCGACACGGCTGGGCTCGACCTCGACGTCCTCCGCGCACGGATTCGCCTGTACCTGAAGGAGCGTGGCCTCGAGATCGCCACCGTGCATCGAGAGGAGTCGGCCGCGCTGCCGATTCCCCTCACCGGAGACGCGCCGACGTTCGATCGACCCACGCTGGGCGTCGGAGGCGGCTTCTTCCATGCCACCACGGGCTACTCGTTGCCGTTCGCGGTCGAGCTCGCCCACGAAGTGGCGAAACGAACGTCCTTCGATGCGGCGGAGCTGACGCCCTGGCTGCAGGGCTGGGCGAAACGGCACTGGGCCTCGCAGGGGTTCTTCCGGCTGCTCAACCGCATGCTGTTCAAGGGCGCGGACCCGGACGAGCGCATTCGCATCTTCGAGTCGTTCTACCGGCACGACGAGTCACTCATCGCGCACTTCTACGCGGGTCGGCTGACGAACTTCGACATCCTCAAGGTGCTGGCGCGGGGCTCGAAGACGGTGCCCTTCCCGCGGGCGTTCAAGGCCTCGTTGGGGCTCGGTGTGCGATCGACCGCCGACGCCGACCCACCGCCGCCAGCAGGCTGACAACCACCAAACCCTCGACCTGCGGGTTTCCGCACCCGCACCCCACGGCCAACTCCGTCGTCGCCGTACCGCCGTCGGAAGGCGGCACGGCGTCCGGTGACGCCCCCGCGTCTGATGAACCCGCGTCGGGGGTTGCTCCTGCATCAGGGGTTGCTCCGGCATCGGGAGTTCCTGCGTCCGAGACGCCAGCGTCGGGAATCGAGGCGTCGCCATCGCCGCCCGCATCCATCGAGCCCCCGTCGAGCCCGCCGTCCAACGGCTCGCCCGCATCTGGGCGGCCAGCGTCGACACCTGCGTCGGCCTCACCGGCATCGAACGGAGGCAGCACCGTGATGCGCGCTGGCGCGGTGAACAGGTCGGGCTGATCTGCCGCGACGTCGTAGGGGCCGGGCGCGATCGGCCGAACAAAAAAGAGGATCGAGCTCTGGCCCGCAGGAATCGTCAAGACCGCTGGCGCGGCACAGAGCGAATCCGCGAACACAGTCAGGGGCGGTACGAGCTGTGCGCCGAACGACACGGGAGCCTGCGCTGCGGTGCCGGTGCCCCCACTCGTCGTGAGTCCAACACGCACCGGTACGCAGGCACCTGCGTGCCAGGGCTGCTGCTCCCCGCTGACCTGCAGCGCACCTTCTGGCCGGCGCCGCGAGACGCGCACGTCGTCGTAGTCGATGGAGCCACGGAAGGCGTTGGGGTTCCCAAACGTCAGCCCGATGTTGAGCTGAAAGAACCCCGCATCGGGGAATGAGAAGTCCATGGTGCTGGCCGACGCCGAGGTTCCGTTCACCAGCAACGCCACCCCGCCGTCACGCGAGCCCATTCCAAAGACGCCCAGTTCGTACAGCTGCCAGCCTGCATCCGCGATGGGGCCCGCGGGCAGCGCGAAGAACTGGCCGTTCCCGCGGTAGCCGGTGACGAGTTGGTTGGGTCCGTTCAGCACCAGCCCGATGTGGTTCGGAACGGAAGTGTCTCCGAAGTTCATGACCTGCTGCTGACCGGGTTGGGTGGGGTTGAGCCGCATCCACCAGCGGGCTCTGACGGCTGGCCACCACGTCGTAGATCCCGGTCCAGACGCCGCCAGCATCGACTCGACCGACGACGCCTTCGAAATCCTCGCGAAACAGCACCTGCGCGTGCACGAGGGAATTCGAGAGCAACAGACCTGCGAGGAGAAGGCGCACGAGCGTCGAGAGCGTGCCAAACGCTCGGCATCAAAGCGAACCCCCACGGGCCCACTGGCTCCGTCACGATCACGTCACGTCAGCCGATGAGCGCCTCGTGGAGTGCCTTCGTGAGCGGCTTCGCCTGCTCGCGCGAGGTGACCACGCTGAGTTGCAAGGCGGAGCTGTGGAGCGCGGTGACGGGCGCTCCGAGCCCCCGGGCGACCGACACCGCACGACGAACGACGAGCCCATCGGCGTGCAGCCCGGTTCCAACGCACGTCACGGTCGCCAGATCGTCCAACACCGTCACGCCAGCGGGGAGCTTCGTCCGCAGGACCTCGGGACCATGCACATCCTGGAGCGGGACCAGGACGATCGTTCGACCTGCCGAGTCGAAGACGACGCTGCGGGGCTTCACCTGGTTCGCGTCGAGCACCTCGAGGAGCACCTCGGGACTGCCGCTGACGCAGAAGCCCCAGACGTCGGCTTCACACGTGACCCCGCGAACGCGGCCGAACTCGCCCGGGCGCTGCTCGATGCGGGTCCCGGTGCCAGCCGTGTGCGTCGACTTCGCGTGAATCACGATGCCGTGCTCGCGGGCGAACTCGACCGCCTGGGCGTTGAGCACCCTGGCGCCGGCCGTGGCGAGTTCCTGCATCTCTTTTGGGGAGATCGACTCGAGCTTCTTCGCGGACGGCACGATGCGCGGATCCGCCGAGAAGATGCCGTCGACGTCGCTGTAGATCTCACAGTCAGCGTGCAAGGCGGCGGCGAGCGCGACCGCGGACGTGTCCGACCCACCGCGACCGAGCGTCGTCACCTCGCGGCCGCGAGAGACCCCCTGGTAGCCAGCGACGATCACCACCCGTCCCTGCGCGAGCGCCTCTTCGATTCGGGCGGGCTTGACCTCGACGATGCGCGCCTGGCTGTGCGTGTCGTCGGTGATGATGCCCGACTGGCTGCCGGTGAAGCTGATCGCCTGAACGCCGATCTCCTGGAGCGCCATCGAGAGGAGCGCCATCGAGATGCGCTCTCCGCACGTCAGCAACATGTCGAGCTCGCGGCGCGGTGGATCGGCGCTGATCTGCTTGGCGAGCGAGAGGAGCTCATCGGTCGTGTCGCCCATCGCCGAGACGACGACGACCAGCTGCCACCCCTCGTCCCGCCGGGCCTTCACCCGCTCGGCCACCTTGCGGATCTTCGCGACGTCGCTGACCGACGAGCCTCCGAACTTCTGGACGACGATGCGAGCCATGTGGTCTCCGGGACACGCGACATCCCGCCGAGGTGGAGCGCACTGCACGAGCCCCGCCAGCGGATGCACGGTGGATATGAAAAAGGGGCTCCGGCGTGTGCCGAAGCCCCTTTCGAGGTGCTTCTTGTGGAGCCAAGCGGGATCGAACCGCTGACCTCCTGAATGCCATTCAGGCGCTCTCCCAGCTGAGCTATGACCCCGTATTCACGACGTATTCCGGTACAGCCAACACGCGCCGGCGTCCTTATCGCCTTTTGGGCGCCGGCGCCACTGACTTCGACGCGGTGGTCATTTTTTCCTGAAGGCGCTGGGCAATTTCGGCGCCCTCGGCGAGCAGATCGTTGATCGAGGCGTTCTGCGCCTGGATCTTCTGGGTCACCACCTCGAGGGCTTTGCGAACGGTGGTGAGGTTGTTGCCCAGTTGCAAGCGGCCCTTGGAGACCTCGGCCCACACGGCCTCGCCGAGATCGCGGTAGGCGCGGTCCATGTCGCGCTCGAGCATGTTCGACGACACCTTCGCCTGCGCCATGTTGCTGAGGTGATCGACCTGCTCGCGCAACACCTGAAGCTGCATCTGCGCCTCGTCCCACGCCGCCTGGATTTGCTTCACCACGGCGTCATTGGTGTTGGGCGGGGCCGGCGGGGGCATCGGGTCTCCTCGGGTGAAAAGCAGACGGGAACGGTATCACCGCTTCACGAGGCGGGCACCGAAGAAGCCGCCGCCGTCGAGGCGATGGGGCCACACGCGTAGAGCCGGCCCGTCGGCGACGACGTCGGGGTGCGTGGCGAGGAACCGCTCCACCACCGCCTCGTTCTCATCCTTCAGCACGCTGCAGGTGCCGTAGACGATCACCGCTCCCGGTTTCACGCCGCGCGAGACGGTGTCGAGGATCTCGAGCTGGGTCTTCGTCAGCTCGGCCACTTTGGCCTTCGTGAGCTTCCACTTCTGATCAGGCTCGCGGGCGAGCGTGCCGGTGCCGCTGCAGGGCGCGTCGATGAGGACCAGTTGGGCGAGATCGAGCCGGGGCTCCTTCGGGAAGCTGACGTGGCGGAGCTTCAGCTCGGCGGTCCGTGACTTCGCCTCGGCCAGGCGTTTTGCCGAGAGATCGTGGGCGTACACACGGCCGGTCGGGCCCACCGCGTCGGCGAGGAAGATCGTCTTGCCGCCGGCGCCCGCACAGAAATCGACCACCGTCTGACCCGGCTGCGCACGACAGAGCCCCGCGAGCAGCTGGCTGCCGAGATCCATCACCAGCAGGCGGCCCTCCTTCATCCACCGGGAGTCGAAGATCGCCCGGCCCTCGTCGGTGAGCTGAACGGCGTCCGGCGTCTCCTCACAGACGCGCACCGGAAAACCGGCCTTCAGGAGCATTTCGAGCAGCTCCTCGCGGCTGCCGTTGGGGCGGACCTTCATCGTGACGAAGGGCTCCCGGTTCAGGGCTTCGAGGACGGCCTCCAGCTCGCCGGGTGGAGCGACCTCGGCGATGGCGGTGGCGAGCCAGGTGGGAAACGAGTGCTTCGCGGCGGCCTGCTCGAGGGGGTCGGCTCCGAAGTCGAGGGTGACGGTCTTCGAGAGGGCCTCCCGCACGACGGCGTCCTGCATCGACCGCGGCCGCACCGGCCCGGGGAGTCCCACTTCGACCATCACGCGGTCCACGTCAGCCCCGGTGAAGTCGTGGCGCCACAGCGCATAGCGGAAGATCGCCTGGTCCTCCGGCAGCGCGAGCGTCGACGGCGCACGGCCGCGGGCCTTCGCCGAAAGATCCAGCCGGCGCATGTGCCGGGACAGCTCACGCACGGCGAAGGCCACGAAGCGCCGATCGTTTCCACCGAGTGAAGCGTGCTTCTGGAGCGTCTCGGAAATGGCCGCACGCAGCGGCTTGCCCTTGAGCACGGCCAGGTGCGCTTCGATGACCGCCACGGCGCCCGGCTTCGAGGCCCTGCCGACGATGGGCCGTGGGGCCTCCATGTTTCACCCTTCTTGGTGCTTCGAGTGGCCCTCCCCGGACTCGAACCGGGACGCCTTTTGGGGGCGGCGGATTTTGAGTCCGCTGCGTCTACCAATTCCGCCAGAGGGCCAGCACGTGTGGTGCGGACGAAGCGAGTAGCAGATTCCCGACCGGGGGGAAGCACCTTGTCGGCTTGCCGCTCCCTCGGCTACAGGCCCGCCCCATGCTGAACCTGGTGTACGCCCTCGTGGCTGGTCTCGTCGTTTCCATCGTCATCAAGGTGGCGGGCTTTTCCCTCATCGCCGGCATCATCCCCGGCACCATCGTCTTCCTCGGCGCCTACGTCGTGCTCGCGCGGCGCACCTTCGTGGAGGTGCAGCAGGTGATGGAGCAGGTGAAGAAAGAGTTCGAGTCGATGCCGCCCAACCCCAAGGAGCAGAAGGTGCGCGCCGCCAAGGCCGTCAAGCTCCTCGAGGACGCGCTGCCGCTCGGCAAGAAGCAGTTCCTCGTTGAGAGCGAGCTGCACGCGCAGATCGGCATGATCCACCACCTCTTCAAGGACACCGACGCAGCCATGGCGTCGTTCGCGAAGACGCAGCCACGCAGCTACCTCGCGCGCGCCATGCAGGCGGCCATCTACTTCCAGCGCAAAGAGTTCGACGCGATGAAGCGCTCGTTCGAAGACGCCGTGAAGCACGGGAAGAAGGACGGCATGGTGTGGGCTGCCTACGCGTGGTGTCTGCAGCAGAACAAGGACGTCGACGGCGCGCTCAAAGTGCTGTCGCGCTCGGTCACCGAGAACCCCAGCGACGAGAAGCTCAAGAACGCGCTGACAGCCCTCCAGAACGACAAGAAGCTCAAGATGAAGGCCTGGGAGCCGATGTGGTGGCAGTTCGGCCTCGAGTCGCCGCCGATGCAGCAGCCGATGTTCCAGGGCGGTGGTGGTGGCCGTCGCGCCCGGTTCATGCGCCGCTAGAGCAGGCTCGTCACGTCGTAGGGCGGCTGGATCGTTCGCGCGCCCTGCTCTTTCCGGAACCACGTCCACTGGCGCTTGGCGAAGTGACGTGTCTTCTGCGCGACGTCGGTGATGGCATCGGCCTCGGTCATTCGGCCGTCCACCACGGCGAGCGCCTGCGCGTAGCCCACCGCGATCATCGGCGCGGCGTTCCGATAGCCCGCGGCGACGAGGCGGCGCGTCTCGTCGATCAGCCCGGCCTCGAACATCGTCTTCGTGCGCGCGTTGATGGCCGCGTAGAGGGCGTCACGCGGTGGGTCGAGCACCCACAACTGGTAGGGGTGCCGCGCGCTCTGGAACGAATGGCGCTCGCGATGGGTGGAGGCGGGCTCGCCGGTGAGCGTGAAGATCTCGATCGCGCGGATGAGGCGCACCCGATCCCGTGGCGGGAGTCGCGCGGCGCTGACCGGATCCACCTCACGGAGCCGCGCGTGGAGCGCGTCATCGTCGAGTCGTGACAGCTCGGCCCGCAGCGCGTCGTCGCTTCCGGGAGCGGGCACCACGCCGTGCAGCAGAATGCGAATGTAGAGGCCCGTCCCGCCCACCAGCACCACCCGCCGTCCGCGCGCCCGCAGGTCGGCGATCACCGCGTCCGCCATCGTCTGGTAGCGGACCGCGTTGAAGGCATCGGTGGGCTCGACGCATGAGATCAGATGGTGCGGCACGCGTCGGAGCTCGGCCACCGAGGGCTTGGCGGTGCCGATGTCGAAGTGCCGGTAGACCTGCTGCGAATCGGCGCTGATGATCTCGGCGCCGAAGCGCTCGGCCAGCTCGATCGCCAGACGTGTCTTTCCCGACGCCGTGGGGCCTGCGATGACGAGGAGCGGCTCGCTCACTTGCTCGCGAGCGCCGCGGCGATCTCCCGATCGAGGATCGTGCTCGCGTCGTCGCTGTAGCCACGGTGCACCGACTTCACCGTGCCGTCGGGACGCAGGAGGAACAGCGACGGGAGCGGGCTGTGGGTGCCGAGCCACCGCCGCGCGACGATGTTGAAACGATCCTTCAGCACCGGGAACGTCACCTTGTTGGTCTCGAGGAGCTCGGCGACCTTCTTCTGGCCGTCTTCTTCCTTGTCGATGGCGACCATCAGCACGCGCAGGCCCAGCGGCCGGTACTTCTCGGAGAGCGCCTGGAGGTACGGCATCTCTTTCTTGCAGGGGCCACAGAAGCTGGCCATGAACGAGACGACGATCAGCTTCGCGCCCTTGTCCTTCGCCTCGGAGCCCGAGAACCGGTCGAGGCCGAGCATCATGCCGGCGGGTTCTCCGGCGGCGACCGCGTTGTAGAGCGGCAACCGGAACGCTGGTGCGGGCTTGTCGACGGCCGCCAGGTCCTCCTGGGCGAAGGCGAACGAAGCGGCGAGGGCCAGGGCGGAAGCAGCGAAGCGGTGCATGGTGAACCTATTCAAGAGCGAACGGGCCACGCCCGTCGATGGGTTTCGCAGCGAATCCTCGACGGTCTGCCCGTGGGAAAATTGATGCCTTGACCGGTTCGTGTGAGCGTCGGCGCTCTCCGATGCCCACGGCGCTCGACCTGCAGCACGCCCTCTTCCGGCACCAGCAACGGCAGATCGACGCGCTCGTGGTGGGGGCGTCGAAGGCGTTCAAGGCGTACGAGGCGCGCTACCGCCGGGCGTCGCGGAACTACCGGAAAATCATCTCGGTGGCCGAGGTGCATCAACGGGTTGCCGCCGCCGATGTGGTGCATGTGGGCGACTACCACACCCTTCGGTTCGCCCAGCGGACCTACCTCGAGCTCCTCAAGCACGCGCTCCGAACGGGACGGCGGGTGGTGGTGGCCCTGGAGTTCGTCGAGGGCCGGCATCAGCACACCGTCGATCAGTACCTCGCGGGCCGGCTGACCGATCGCGCCTTCCTCGACGAGATAGGTCACCCGTACTCTGGCGCGTTCGACATCTGGCCGCACTTCAAGCCGATCTTCGAGCTGGCGAAGCTGCGCAAGCTCGAGCTCATCGCCATCGACAAACGCGCGAGTGGGCCGAAGTCGCTCCCGACGCGAGATGGGTACGCCGCGCGGCGGATCGCCGAGGTCGCCCGCGCCGACGATCGGCCGCTGGTGCTGGTGCTGATGGGCCAGTACCACCTCGCGCCCCGTCATCTGCCCGCGCTCGTGGAGAAGCACCTCGGTCGCGCCACCCGCCGCCAGCTCGTGGTGTTTCAGAACCCCGAAGGCGCGTGGTGGAAGCTCGCGCGGCAAGGGCTCGCGGACGCGACCGACGCGGTCGAGCTCTCAGACGACGTGCTGGCGATCTTCAACGCGTCTCCGGTGGTGTGTCAGCGCACGTTCCTCGACTACTGCGAGGCCGAGGCGGGCGACGCGCCGGTGGACGATGGTGGGCTGGCGTCGACGGTGCGCACGCTGGCGAAGGAGATCGGCCGACTCGTCGGCGTGAGCGTTCGCGAGCCGTTGAGCCGACTCGAAGTGCTGACGCCCAGAGAGCTCGACGTGCTCGATCGGCTCGAGCGGCGCGGCGGGTTCTCGAAGAAGGAGCTCTCCGAGCTTCAGGAGCACGTGCTCTCGGGCCAGAGCGCCTTCATCCCCAAAGCGCGGGCGATCTGGCTGGCCGGCTTCTCGCTCAACCACGCCGCGGAAGAGGCCGCGCACTTCGTGCGTCACTGCGCGGTGGGCTCGGCGATGGAGCAGTCACGGCCCCGCACCGATGCCTTCTGGGCCCGCTGTGTCGAAGAGGCCATCGCCTTCTTCGGCTCCAAGCTGGTGAACCCGCGCCGCATCTGCACCTCGCTGGCCACCTGGGGCAGCCACTTCCTGCACGACACGCCAGGGCTCAAGTCAACCGCGGCGTTCGTGCTGGCCCTGTCGAGCGCCCCGGACGTGCGGGATCCCGAGGTGAAGCGGCTGGTGCCGCCGACCCTCGCCCAGTTCACCGCGGTCACCCACGCGCTCGGCTACCTGCTCGGCGAGGCGCTCTTCCAGGCGCACCGGGCAGGACGGCTCGAACGGTCGGACGTGCGCGCGCTCTTCACCGATCCGCTGACCGACGGCACCGTCTCCTACATGCGTTGGCTCGAGGTGGCCCGACCCCGCCCGGCGGCCCGGCGCACGGCGGCTTAAGTCACACCGGCACGAGCTGGGTCGCGAGCTTCTCGAGATCCGCCAGCGTCTGCACCGTCACCACCTGCGAGACGCCCTTCTCGTAGACCAGCATCTCGCTGTCGCCGAAGCCCCAGTTCTGCCGAGGCTCGGTGCAGATCCAGATGACCCGCTTCGCTTTGCGCTTGAGGTCTTCCAGCGCCCACGCGTTGGCCGGGTTGTGGTTGTTGCGACCGTCTCCGATGATCAGCACCGTGGTGCGGCGGCTCACGGAGCCGAGGTAGCCCCGGGTGAACTCCGCGAGGGCGTGGCCGTAGTTCGAGTTCGAGGCGAGCGAGATCACGTTCGACTGGGTGGCGGCGTCGATGGCGTCCTCGGGCTCCGCGTCCTTGAAGAAGCGCGTCACCTCGCCGAGCTCGGAGACGAAGATGAAGCTGCGCACGCGCGTGAAGAGCGACTGCAGCGTGAAGGTGAAGAGCAGCATCAACCGTGAGGTGACGCGCACCGAGTCCGACACGTCGCACAGCACCATCACGTCGGGGCGCGCCGGACGGCGGCTGCGGAACTGCGGTACCATCGGAATGCCGCCCGACGAGAGGTTCCGGCGCAGCGTTCGCCGCGGGTTGAGCTGGCCCTTCTTCTTCGAACGCTGCCGCCGGATGAGGCGGGACTTGAGCTTCTCCGCGAGGGCCCGCACCGAACGCTGGGCGACCTCGATCTCGGTGCGCGTGAGCAGGTGGAGCTGCTTGTCCTGGACCCCCGCCCGCGTCTGCTTGAGCCGTGAGGTGATCTGCCGGCCCGTCTCGGCCCGCGCCGCCTCTTCGACTCTCCGCATCGCCGCGCTCAAGTGCCGCGAGGCGACCTCGATTCCGCGCGCGGAGACACCACGGGCCTCGAGCTCGGCGTTGATCAGATCGACGTCGCTGCGCATGCGATCGAAGCCGGCGCCCGAGAGCAGCCGACGGCTGAAGAACCCGGTCTGCAGCGCATTCTGGACCCGCGAGAAGTCGAGCTGGAGCGTCGCTTGACGGAACAGGTTCGCGAGGCGGCCGCGATCGCCCTGCAGCGCGGCCTGCGTCAACGGGGAGAGCTGGCCGGCCAGATGCTCCAGCATCCACACGATCATCTTGAGCTCGTCACCCTGCAGCAGGCCCTCGTCCTCGATTCGCTTCGCGAGGGAACGGTCGAGCTCGTCGAGCATCTTGACCGCGCCGGTGAAGAACAGCTCGAACGCGCGATCGAAGGTGACGACGTCGGACGCGCGCTTGCACAACGTCGCGCGAAGCGTGGCCCGGAACCGCTCGGGATCGTCGACGCCCGTGACCGTGAGCGCCTCCACGGCGTCGCGGGTCTCGGTCAGGGCCACCTTGAGGCCGTTCTGTCGGAGCACCTCGACGAACTCGACGACCCGGCTGTCCATCATGACGAGCGCCCACCGCCCCGGGCGAACGCCATCACCACCTCGATGTGCTTCGTCTGCGGGAAGAGATCGAACAAGCGCACCGTCTGGGGCACGAAGCCGTGCGCCACCAGGTCCGCTGCGTCGCGCGCGAGCGACCCGGGATCACACGCAACGTACACGACGCGGGAGACGAGCAGCCGAGACGCCCAGCGACCCACGCCTGGAGCCCCCGTGCGTGGCGGATCGAGGAGCAGCTTTTCGAAGCGCTCCGACTCGGTGCCGAGCCCCTCGGCGATGGACTCACAGGAGCCCTGCACGAAGCGCACGTTCGAGAAGCCCTGCTTGCGCGCGGCCGTCTGCGCCAGGCCCACGGAGACCGTCGAAGACTCCACAGCGACCACCGAGCGCGCTGCCGCTGCCAGGGAGAACGTGAAGTTGCCGTTGCCCGAGTACAGCTCGAGCACCGTGTCGTCGGGGCCCGGTGCGAGCGCCTCCACCGCGTGCAGGACGAGCGGTCGATTCACGTCTGCATTCGCTTGCGCGAACGCGTCAGGACGATGGAGCGCGCCGTGGTCTTCGAGCACCGGCTTGCCGATGAGCTCGGGGTGCCCCTTCCCCTGCCCCGGCACCAGCACGACGCCCGCGACGACTTCGTCCCGGACCAACTGCTCGGCCACCTCGCGGTGTTTTGGCCGCAGCGCGCCCTTCACGTTGAGCGCGAAGGACACCTCGCCGGCGACCTCGAGCAGGTGCACCTCGGCGACGTCTTTGAGCGCCGTACCCAGCGCATCGGCGAGCTCGCCCGGAAGCGACTCGAGCGGCGGCGTCAGGGCCGGGCACAGATCGACCTCGACCTGCGTGTGGCTGCGCTTTCCGAAAAACCCCAGGCGGCCTTTCACCGGGTGCAGCACCGCCCGCCGGCGCGTGTTGTAGGGCAGCGGCGACGTCACCATGGGGAGCAGCTCGTACGCGTCGGCCCCCAGGCCTCCGAGGTGCTCGAGCGTCGAGGTGACGATGCGCGTCTTGTGCTCGTGCTGCACGTCCTCGGTGAGGTGCATCCAGTCGCAGCCCCCGCAGCGATCGGCGAGTGGACACAGCGGAGCGCGACGCCCGGGGCCCTCCTTCAGGACCTGGAGCACGTCGCCGCGCAGCACCTTCCCCTGCTCGAACACGTCGGCCAGCACGCGATCGCCCGGGACGGCACCCGACACGAAGACGGCGCGGCCCGAAACGTCGGCCACGCCGTCACCTGACTTCGACAACCGATCGATGGAGAGCTCGAGACGCCGCAAGCGTCACTTCTTCGTCGGCTTCATGTCGGGCAGCTCCGCG
>JBILEB010000340.1:0-2622 GCA_044352295.1 Myxococcaceae bacterium | reverse complement strand
ACTCGACGCTGGCTGAGCCGCTGGTCTTGACGTCACGTGTGGCCGGGTTGCCGAGCACCTTGAGTTCGCTGGAGCCTGCCGCGCGCGCCTTGAGGCTCTCGGCCGCGTGCACGGTGACTTCGGTGCCACCTGAGAGATCGATGGTCACCGCCGCTGCGACGAGCTTCGAGGCGTCACACTCGACGCCTCCGGAGAGGTCAGCGGTGAGCGCCTTCGTCGCGCCCGAGAAGGACAGCCTCGAGCCGCCCGAGGCATCGAGCACCACCCGCTCGGCGACGACGCCCGAGAGTGTGAGCGCCGTGCCGCCCGAGGTCGACAGCTCGAGCCGGTCGCGGGCCGGCGTTTCGCCTTTCAGCTCGACGCCGCCCGACAGCGCGATGCGATAGATCACCGGCGCCGAGAGCTGCACGTCGACGTCGTCGTTTCTTCCCAGATCGAGCGAGATGCCCTTCGAGCTTCGACGAAGCCTCAGCCCGCGAGACGCCGTGTCGGCCCAGCGCACATGCAGCGTGCCGTCCTTCACTTCGGTGATGACGTGGACGAACTGGTCGACCGGGCCGCGAAGCGTGAGGGCGGTAGGCCCGGGAACGAGCGTGACCTTGAAGCCACCGCTGACGGCGAGCGCGTGAAATGGGGCCACTTCGCGAGGCTGGGAAGCGGTCTCAGCGGCGAAGGAGGCGGTCGAGAGGGCGAGGGCGGTGAGGGGAATCAGGCGGTGCACGGGCACTCCGGGTGTGAGGTTCGCCCACCCGAACGAGGGAGGTCGGGACTCATTGCGTCACTTCTTCGCGCTCGGAGAAGTCGTCAGGGCGCGACTGAGGGCCAACTCGTTGCCGTCTGGTCGAATCGCCAGACGCGCAGATGGGTTGGAGACAGGTGGTCGAAGTCCTTGTCCGTCGTGAGAAGGAACGCGTCGCTCACCGCTGCGGTCGCAGCAATCCAAAGGTCGTTCTTGCCCCTCCTTCGGTTCACGGCTCGGCTGACGGCATCGAGCTCGGCGTATGTTTCATGAAGAACGCGTGACGTCGCGAGGACATCGACGATCACCAACTCGTGGAGGAGCTCCTCGAGCCGGTCACTTTTCTGCTGGCCCCATCCGTTGTGCCGCGCAAACGAGAACAGCTCGCCTTGACTGACCACGCTGAGAAGCGGGGTTCGGTCGCGAGCCCTGAACTTGAGCGAGCTGCTCCATCAGCTGCTCAATCGACTCATCGCCAGGCCAGCGCCCGGCGATTGCTGCGAGCCCACCCCTCCCGCGCTCGCGTTCGACGACTGCCGGCCCGACAAGAGGCCGGGGGATGCTCGTAAAGATCTGCAGGTCGTTCGTCGTGGCGTCGTCGACGCTCTCGGCGTTGAGGCGGAGCAGCTTACCCGAGGGTCTGAAGTCGGCGGTCCCGGTGACGACGACCTTGCGACCGAAAGCATCACGAAGCGCTTCCGTCCCGAGCTCCTTCGTGGTGCCCACGATCGTCGTACCGTTGTCGAGGCGCAGGCTGAAGCGGCAGTCGCTGTAGCTGATGGTCTCGAGCAAACCAGCGAGGCGCACCTTTCGAGACGGGTAGTCGACCTTCGAAAGCCGCACTGCTTGTGCGACCGAAACCTCATCGACGACGACAGTTCGGCCGTTCTTGATTTCGACCGAATCGAGACCCGCTCCGAGAACGGCCCTGAACTGAGCGCATGTCTTGAGCAGGCCATGGTCAAACGCGTCACTGTCATCGTTGCCGGCGAGTGCCTGCTCGAGCGCGACTTCGAAGAGCTCGAGCGGCGAACGGCGTGGATCGAGATCGTCAAAGAGCTTCGCTTGGCGGAACCGGTCGGGCATCGAATCAACGAGCGACTGCGCTTCGAGTCTGAATGTCCTCGCGAACTCGGAACGCGCCACGTCCACCATCGCGAAGTCGGCAGCATCGCGCAGCCAAGCGGGGGGCTTCGGCTCGGTGAGCTTCTGCCTTCGAGTCGAAAGCGCAGCGACTGCTCGGCGCCCTGCACGAGCACGTCAAACAGGTCTCGGAGCAGGTGCGCCGACAGGCCCGCGGTCTCAGCCGCAGGCCCTCTCAACGTGATGGTGTGTTCGTGAACCATGGCGACCTCCGTTTCGGCTCGACCCTTTATAGGCCGCTCCCCTGACAGAGGCGCGTCTTCGACCCTCAGGCGGGCGGGGCAGGCTTCTTCTTCGCCTTGGGACTGGCCGGAAGGGCAGCGTCGAACCCGCGCGCGTCCTCGGCCGGCAGTGCCAGGCGGGCGATCGACGCCAGCAGCGACAGGTTGCCCGACAAGCGCTCGACGGCAGCCTTCAGCTGCGCCGTCGCCTGCTTCGAGGTCTGCTTCTTCGCCTCCTGGTCGGCGTCGATGGACGAGATCGACGCGACGTACCCCTGCATGCGCGTGACGTCGGCCGCAAGAATGCCGAGCGCTCGCTGGTGCCGCCTGCGAAGACGCACCTCACCAGCTTCCACGGAGTCTACGCCCCGCACGCAGCCCTTCGCCCGCTAGTGACGGCGCCGCCACCGAAGCCTGCGCCTGGAGCGCCTGTCTCGAGCAAGAAGCGTCGCCGGCCGAGCCGCAGACTGGACTGGGCCAGCCTGCACCAGCACACCTTCGGGGTGGATGTCCTGCGCT
>JBILEB010000001.1:0-174952 GCA_044352295.1 Myxococcaceae bacterium | reverse complement strand
ATCGCCATGGTGGTGCGGCGCAGCGATCGGAGGCGCAAGAAGGACACCGCCGAGTCCTCGTTCGCGGTGGTGCAGGTGCCCTCGGTGCTCCCCCGCCTGGTGTCGATGCCGGCCGCGAACGGCGGGCAGGCATACCTGCTGCTCGAGGAGCTCATCTCGCTCCACGCGGCGGATCTCTTTCCGGGGTTTGCCGTCGAGCAGACCTGCGCCTTCCGCCTCACCCGCAACTGGGACATCGACGTCGACGAGGAAGAGTCGATCGACTTGCTCGCGTCGATTCAGCAGGAGCTCCGGCGCCGCGATCGTGGCGCGGCCGTTCGGCTCGAGCTCGACGACACCGCGTCGGCGGCGCTCGAGGCCCAGCTCACCTCGGCGCTCAAGCTGACCCCAGCCGATGTGTACCGGGTCTCGGGGCCGCTCCAGATGTCTGATCTCACGGCGCTCAGTGACGCGGACCCCCGCCTGGAGAACAAGGTCGAACTCTTCGTGCCGTCGCAGCCGTCGTTCATGAAGGAAGACAGCATCTTCGCGGCCATCGCCCAGCGCGATCTGCTGGTGCACCACCCCTACGAGTCCTTCGACCCGGTGGTGCGCTTCCTCGAAGAGGCCGCCGACGATCCGAACGTCCTGGCCATCAAGCAGACGCTCTACCGCACCACCGGCGACAGCCCCGTCGGTCGCTCCCTCGTGCGCGCGTCCGAGAACGGCAAGCAGGTGGCGGTGCTGGTCGAGCTCAAGGCCCGCCTCGACGAAGCCAACAACATCGCGTGGGCGCGCCGCATGGAGGACAACGGCGTGCACGTCGTCTACGGCCTCATCGGGCTGAAGACGCACTGCAAGGTGACGCTGGTCGTGCGCCGCGAGGGCAACGGCATTCGGCGGTACGTGCACCTCGGCACCGGCAACTACAACCCGGCCACCGCTCGAAGCTACACCGACATCTCCCTCTTCACCGCGCGCACCGAGATCGCCGACGACGTGACGGCGCTCTTCAACCTGCTGACCGGCTACTCGACCCAACCGAACTGGAAGCGGCTCGCGGTGGCGCCCAACACCCTGCAGTCGAAGGTGCTGGAGCTCATCGAGCGGGAGACCCAGAAGGCGCGCAAGGGCGAGCCGGCACGGATCCTGGCGAAGATGAACGCGCTGGTCGATCCCGTCACCATCCGCGCGCTGTACGCGGCGAGCCAGGCCGGCGTGGAGATCGATCTCCTCGTGCGCGGCATCTGCTGTCTGCGGCCCGGAGTGCCCGGCATCAGCGAGCGGATTCGCGTCATCTCCGTGGTCGACCGTTTTCTGGAGCACGCGCGGGTCTTTGCGTTCGGCTCGGGCGCCGCGACCGACGTCTTCATCTCGTCCGCCGACTGGATGCCGCGCAACTTCCATCGCCGCGTCGAGGTGCTGGCGCCGGTGGAAGATCCCGCCCTGCGCGCCCGACTGCTCGATGAGGTCATCGGCATGGGCCTGAAGGACAACGTCAAGGCCAGGCAACTCCAGTCCGACGGGAGCTACGTGCCCCGGCCGCTGGCGCTCGATGGTCAGACCATTCGCAGCCAGATGCACCTCCTCGAGGTGGTCCGTCGTCAGGTCGCGCCGATCGCCGTCGAGCCGGTGCTGCGCCACGTCGCCTCCCCGCTGGACAAGCCAGAGCCGCGCGCCACGCCCGGCACCATCACGGCCGCCTGATGACGCGGGGGTCGGCCCGGCCCTCCCCTGTTCAGGCACATGACGGCGGCCCCATGGCGGTGGTACGCCACCGGGCGTACACTGGCGGCACTCGCATCGAAGGAGCGGCACCATGGGTGGTCTTCGCGGTTGGGAAATCCTGCTGATCGTCCTGGCGATTGTCCTCCTCTTCGGAGCGTCACGGCTGCCGCAGCTCGGCTCCTCCATTGGCTCCTTCGTGAAGAACCTGAAGAAGGGTCTGTCGGGTGAGGCCGAGCCGGAAGAGAAGAAGCTGACCGACGCAAGCGGCCAGCAGGTGCCGTCCAACGACAAGGCCGCCCAGAAGCAGGGCTGACGCTCTTCAGTCCTTCGCACCGACGTACAGCGCGTCGAGCTCAGCCTTGTACCGGCCGGTGACGATCTTCCGCTTCACCTTCAACGTCGGCGTCAGCTCGCCCGTCTCCTGGGAGAAGTCCTGTGGGACGAGATGGAACTTCTTGAGCGTGGAGTACGGCGGCTGCGCGGCGTTCACCGAATCGATGGCCGTCTTCACGGCCTCGATCACCTCAGGCCGCCTGGCGAGCTCCGCGTAGCTGCCCACCGTCACGCCCTTCTCGGAGAGCAGCTTCCTGGCGTTCTCCTCGTTCACGGCGATCAGCACCACGAGGTACGGCCGCATGTCGCCGTGCACCATCGAGTTCGACACGATGGGGATCGTCTTGAGGGCGTTCTCGAGGTTCTGCGGCGCGCAGTACTTCCCGCCTGACGTCTTGATGAGGTCCTTCTTGCGGTCGGTGATGCGCACGAAGCCGCTCGCGTCGACCTCGCCGATGTCCCCCGAGTGGAAGAAGCCGTCGGGCCGGAGCACCTCGGCGCTGGCCGCCTCGTTCCGGTAGTAGCCCTTCATGATGTGCGGCCCGCGGATGAGGATCTCTCCGTCTTCGGCGATCTTCAGCTCCACGCCGGGGAACGGACGGCCCACCGTACCGATCTGGATGGCCCCTGGCACGTTGATGGTGCTGCCCGCGCTCGTCTCGGTCAGCCCGTAGCCCTCGCACACGGTGAAGCCGACGAGCTCGAAGAAGTAGCCAATCTTGCGCGGCAGCGGCGCGCCACCCGAGACGAAGAGCTGCAGTCTCCCCCCGAGCTTCTCATCGAGCGCGGCCTTCACCTTCTTGAAGACCAGCGCCTTCGCGAGCGAGAAGCCCAGGGAGTCGTACGAACGACCCGCCTCGCGAGCGGCCGCGTACTCATCGAAGAGCGAGAAGGCCCACCGGCCCAGCGAGCCCTTGAGGCCTGGCGCCGACATCGCGCCGGCCTGCACGTTCGCGAACACCTTCTCGAACACGCGTGGCACCGCGGGGAAGATGGTGGGCTTCGTCTCGGCGAGGTTCGCCACCACCTTCTCGACCGACTCCGCGAAGATGAGCGTGAAGCCGAGCGCGACCCAGGCAGCCTTCACCACCTGCGCGAACGAGTGCGCCAGCGGCAGGAACAGCATCAGCGAGTCTTCGGGCTTCATCACGCCCAGCGAGCGGATGACCTGCGCCTCGAAGGCCCAGTTGCCGTGCGACAGCATCACGCCCTTCGGATCGCCGGTGGTGCCGGAGGTATAGATGAAGTGACAGAGATCGTCGGGGGCGATGGCCGCCACCCGCGTGTCGAAGTCATCCGTCCCCGCGCCCTTCGCGATGAGCGCGTCGAGGGTCAGCTCGTGGTCGCCCGCCGGAGTGCCTTCGAAGAGCACCAGCGCCTTGCACTCGGGAGCCTCCGCCAGCTTCGAACGCGCGCGGCTGAGCCGACCGGGCTGCTTGCCGTCCGGGGCGTCGTGGTCGACGAAGAGCATCACCGCGCCGGAGTTCTGGAGGATGTAGCGGACCTCGTCCGGTGTGTTCGACGCGTAGATCGGTACGCAGATCGCTCGCGCGGCGGCGATGGCGAGATCGGTCACCACCCAGGTGAGGCTGGTGGCGGCGAAGACGGCGACGCGGTCTCCCGGCTTTACGCCGGCGGCGACCAATCCGTTCGACACCGCGCGCACCTGACGGACGACCTCGGTCCACGGCACGTCGGTCCAGCCGGTCGAGGTCTTGTGCCGGGCCGCCGGAGCGGTGCGCTCCTTCGCGCGGGCCAGCAGCATTTCGACGAGGTTGCGTTCACCCGTGGCGGAGGGGGCGGCGACGGCAGCGGTCATGGGACGCTCCAGGAGAGGACGACGGTGACGTGGTAGGGACCTGCGACCGCTTCGTCACTTCAAGGCGCTGTCGATGGCTTCGGCAATCGGCCTGGCCCACTTCTTCATGCGGCGGGCCTCGGGGGGATCGTACACGTCGGCGCCCGACACCACCTTGTCGATGTACACCTTGGCCTCCTTCGCATGGCCGTCCTTGAGCTCGGTCTCGGCGAGGTAGAGCCAGGCGCGCAGATGCTCCGGGTGCTTGTCGGCGACGCTCTTGAGCTCGGTGCGCGACTTGCCGAGATCGCGCTTGGGCCAGGGCAGCTCCCACCAGTAGCGGCCCTTGGCGTTGATCGGCCCCATGCGGTCGAACGTCGAGTCGGCCTTGCGCGCCTTCTCGAGCTCGTCGTTGAACTTCGCTTCGAGGCCCTCACCGAGCGCCTTCAAGATGCCGACGGCCTGGCTGTAGGCGCCGATGTTCAGCGCGATGTAGTAGTGGCCCTGCATGCCCTCGGGCTTCGCCTTCACGGCGCGCTCGGCGAGCAGCCAGCCCTCCTTCGCGATCTGCTTCTTGAAGCGCTCTTCGGTGGCGCCGTCGGCGAGCCACCAGCGGTACCGGGCGCCGCGCCAGAGGATCTCGAAGTCCTCGGGGAAGGCCTTGAGGCCGTCGGAGATGGCGGCGTCGATCTCCTTCATCGAGGCCGCGTCGTCCCGTACCTTCCACAGCTCATCGAGTTTGGTGACGACGTCGGCGGGGGAGGCCGGCTGGGCGAGCGCAGGAACGGCGAGGAGCGCAGCCAGAACGAGAAATCGCATGGGCGACATGCTCCCCGAAGTCGGGACGAACGAAAACCGCGATGCACCGGGAATCGGCGCATCGCGGCACGTGACGACGGGAGCTGCGGCGGCGTTCTTCAGGCCGCGGCGTTGAACTCGACGGCCTCTCCACCCTCGTTCTCGGCGACGTACGTCTCGAGGTAACGGGCGAGGAAGTGCTTGGTCTTGAGCTCGACCTGGCGCACACGCTCACGCGAGACGCCCCAGCGCTGACCGAGCTCCTCGAGGGTGCGCGGCTTGTCCTGGGTGAGGCGCTCCTGGAGGATGTCCCAGCCGAGGTCACCAAGGCGCCGCTTGACGCGCTGGAGGGCCGCCGCCACCTCTTCGTCCTGCTCGAGGCGGAGGAAGCTCGTGTCGGGCGTGGGGCCCGCATCCTCGAGGCGCTCCATGTAGGTCGAGTCCGACTCGTCATCGAGCGGGGTGTCGAGCGAGAAGTCGCTCATCGAGATGCGCTCGTGCTCTCCGCCGCGCACGTGGCTGCGGTTGTCCTTGAGGTAGCGCGTGATGTACGCGCGAATCCACCAGACGGCGTAGGTCGCGAACCGGACGTTCTTCTTCGGGTCGAAGTGCTCGATTGCCTTCATCAGGCCGACGTTGCCCTCCTGGATGAGGTCGTCGAGGCGGGCGCCGCGGCTGGCGAACTTCTTGGCCACCGCCACCACGAAGGGCAGGTTCGAGACAGCGAGCGTGCGCCTGGCGGACTCGTCGCCCTTCTTCGCGCGGCGCGACAGCTCGTACTCGTCTTCACGGGTCAGCTGCTTGTGGCCGCCCATGCTGCGCATGTAGTGAGACAGGCCGTCGGTCGCTCGTGGGGTGATCACTTTTTCTTCCTCCGACCTGAACAAGGTTTGTTCAGGGTCGAACAGAAGATGCTCACCCCAGACTTCGGTTTCGAAAAAGCTCATCGGCGTCCTCCCCGGACCAGCTGCATGCAGCCAGGGGAGTGTGAGCAAGCCCGGGGCCGCACACAGCCGTCAGGAAACCCATTGAAGATTCAGGTGTTTGGTGGTTCTGGAAAGACCTTCCCCGGGTTGAGCATGACAGATGGGTCAAAGAAGACCTTCATCCGCCGCTGCAACTCAATCAACCTCGGAGACTGTTCCAGGCCGAGGAAGGCTTTCTTGGCCAACCCCACCCCGTGCTCGCCGGTGATGGTGCCGCCCAGCTTGACGGTAACGGCCATCAGCTCGGCCAGCACGGCTTCGACGCGGGGCCACTCGGACCGGTCGCGGTACAGGACGTTGGTGTGCAGGTTGCCGTCACCGGCGTGGCCGTAGGTGGCGACGATCAGCCCGGCGCGCGCCCCAGCGGCCTTGAAGCGCTCGATGGCCTCCGGCACCTTCGAGCGGGGCACCACGATGTCTTCGGAGACCTTTTTCCCGCCCAGGGCCCGCAGCGCCGGGGAGACCTCTCGACGAACGCTCCACAGGCGCTCCCGTTGGGCCTCGTCCTGCGCGACCTGCGCCTCGAGGCTGCCGGCTGAGGCACAGCGGTCGACCAGCGCGGCGAGCTCGGCGAGCACCGCGTCGTCCTGACTCCCGTCGACCTCGGCGATGATCACCGCGCCGGCCTCGGCTGGGACCGGCAGTCCTTTTCCCGCGATCGCCCGCAGCGCCACGTCGTCGAGCAGCTCGAGCGTCCGCGGCCACAGCCCGCTGACGAGCACGCCGGTGATGGCCTCGGCAGCGCCCGCGACACTTCGGAACGGGATGAGCGCGGTGCGAACGAAGCGTGGCCGGGGGATCAGCTTGACGGTGACCTCGGTGGCCACGCCGAGCGTGCCTTCGCTGCCGACGAAGAGGCTCACGAGATCGTAGCCCGCGACGCCCTTGCCGGTCCGACGGCCAGCTCGCACCACCTCGCCGGTCGGGAGCACCCACTCCAGGCCGATCACGTAGTCGCGGGTGACGCCGTACTTGAGCGCCCGGGGCCCCCCGGCGTTCTCGGCCACGTTGCCGCCCATCGTGCAGTACGCAGCGGAGTTGGGATCTGGCGGGTAGAACAGTCCGCTCTGCGCGGCGAGATCGTCGACCTGCTGGGTGAAGACGCCCGGCTGTACCACCATCAGCAGATCGGCGACGTTCACCTCGAGGACGCGGTTCATCCGCTCCAGCGACAGTGAGACGCCACCGTTCAGCGGCAGACTTCCACCGCTCTTCCCGCTCCGGGCACCGACCGGCGTCACGGGGACACGGAGCGCCGTCGCCAGTTCGAGCACCTTCGAGACGTGCGCCGTGCTCGTCGCGCGGATGAGGGCCTGGGGCGGGAAGTGGCCCAGGTCGGACTCGTCACGGCCGTACGGCTCGAGGACGGCGAGATCCTCCGATACGTCGGCGTCGGTGGGGAAGGCTGCGCGAAAGGCGTCGAGCAGGCCGCGAACCGCCGCTGGATCTGCCGACGTCACGCCCGTCGCCCGAGCCGCGCCCACAATTCGCTGCGCAGCCCCGGCTCCTTCAAGACGCCGTCGTAGGCCTCGGCGTGCGTCACCGCGTCACACTGCTCGCCACCGCGAAGGCGAAGGCAGGTCTGCTCCGCCTCGAGGATGCACGCCGCCCCCTGGCTGCCGAGCTCCGTCATGAGGGCTGCGCAGACCTGACGGGCGAGTTCTTCCTGCAGAACCAGCCGGTGGGCAAAGAGATCGACGAGCGCCGCCAGGCGGCCGAAGCCGATGACGGCCTTTCCGGGCACGTAGGCGAGGTGCGCGCGGCCCGAGTACGGCAACAAGTGATGCGGACACATCGAGCGGAACCAGAGTTCGGTCACCACCACGACCTCGCGGTCCGACGCGGTAGAGACGGGGAAGCGCTCGCCCAGCACCGAGGCCGCCGTGCGCCCGTACCCATCGAGGAACTCGTCGGCCCACGCCTCGGTGACGCGTTCCGGGGTCTGGGTGAGGTTGGGATCCGCAGGGTCGAGGCCAGCGGCCACCAGGAAGTACTTCACGGCGCGCTGCATGGCGGCGCGATCGGGGCGCTTCGGCTGGCGTCGCGCGGCGCTCACGTCGAGTAGGTGACGCAATACTCCGGGGTCTCCCACAGCTTGAGCTCCTTCAAGCCGGGAACGATCGGCTCGAGCTGCGCCCACATCCAGACCACGATGTTCTCGGCCGTCGGATTCTCGACGATGTCGTTGAGGTAGTAGTGGTCGACCTTCGTCAGTACCTGGTCCCAGACGGTCTTCTTCACCTCGTCGAAGTCGCGGAT
Source organism: Myxococcaceae bacterium (assembly GCA_044352295.1). Lineage (GTDB taxonomy): Bacteria > Myxococcota > Myxococcia > Myxococcales > Myxococcaceae > Xiheimicrobium. The sequence goes on along the minus strand of JBILEB010000001.1, from coordinate 167,071 downwards.
CATCCCGTCCTTCGGCGAGGGGCGACCCTCGAGCACGACGTGGAGCACGTAGTTGTGACCATGCAGCCGCTTGCACGGCCCGTCGTAGAACGGGAGCTGGTGCGCGGCGCTGAAGTGGAACTCGACGGACAGCGACATCTGCATGGGTGCGCCTCTACACACAAACGCCCGCGCGAGTCGACCCGCGACGGGTGGGTCAGAAGAAGCGCACCGGTTCGGTCCGGGAGAGCTTTTCCACCGGAACGTCGACCTCGACCTCGTCGGTGGGGATGAAGGCCGGCCGATCGATGCAGAGGAAGCTCTGCTCGGTGTCGGTCACGTTCTCATACCGGTGCGGGAAGCCCTTCGGCCAGGTGTGCGCGACGCCGGGCACCGCGGGCTGGCCCTGGAGGAGCAGGCCATCGCCGAGGACCAGCTCCGACTCGTCGAGGTGGTGGTGGACGTGGGTGGGAAGAACGGTACGTGGGTAGATGCGCTCGCGGTACACGCCGCACTCGCGCGTCTCGAAGATGATGTCGACGAAGCCGAAGTGTTTGGTCTCGGTCACCATCTTGAAGTCTTCGCGGGTGCGGTGGAGTTCGAGCGTGGGCACGGCGGCGCCCGAGAGCGCGACGAGCTTCGACAGGCACACGTCGACCTTCTCGACCTGCGGGCGTGGGGCGTCGACGCTGGGGGGCGCGAGGAGCCAGGCGGCGACCGCTTCGCTGGCGCTCTCGAGGAGGCGGAAGCGGCCGGCCACGAGGATGAAGCGGAGCTCCCCGAGGAGACGCGAGTAGTCGACGGTGTCGGTCAACCTCCCGTGCTTCGCCGCGGCGCGCATGTCGAAGTGAAGCGTGACGTCGAGCTCCACCGGCTGCGGCGTATTCCGCTCGAAGTCGAAGAGGCCGACGATGCAGTCGAACCGCATGCCACGCAGAGACAACCGGTCGAGAGGTGAAGTCATGCGACGCTCAAGCCTCCATCGACGCGCAGGGTCTGGCCGGTGACGTACGGCGCCGTGGCCAGGAAGACGACGGCGCGCGCGACGTCCTCCGGGCTGCCCTCACGGCGCAGCGGAATTCGTCCGAGGATGTCCGCCTTCTGGTCGTCGGTCGTCTCGGCGGCCATGGCCACCGGGCCCGGCGCGACGGCGTTGACGCGAATGGCGGGGCCGAGCTCCAGCGCGAGGGAGCGCGTGAGTTGATCGAGCGCCGCCTTGGAGGCGAGGTAGTGGGAGAAGAAGTGGGTCGACGTGTAGGCGTGGGTGACGGCCATGTCGGTGATGTTCACCACGCAGGCGCTCCTGGACGCGCGGAGCGGCTGCAGGAGCCCCTGGACGAGGAAGAAGGGCGCCGCGACGTTGACCCGGTACATCTGCTCGAGCTGCTCGGGCGTGACGTTCGTGAAGTCGACGTGGGCGTACGCGGCGGCGCTGTTCACCACGAGATCGATGACGGCGTGTCGCTCGCGCAGGCGCTGCGCGAGGGCCGATACGGCGCTGGTGTCGGAGAGATCCGCCGGCTCCACGAAGGCGGCGCGGCCGAGGCGCTCGACCTCGACCTTCACGGCCTGCGCGTGCTCGACGGACCGGTTCGCATGAAGGACGAGGTCGAAGCCCGCCTGCGCCAGCGCGAGGGCGATGGCGCGGCCCACCCGAATGCCTGCTCCCGTGACGACGGCCAGTGCCATGCCGAGGCACGTTTAACCGCCGCTGCGACGAAAGCGAGCCTCAACGCCACGCGGTGCCTGCTCGTGCTGGGAGCTACGGCCACCGACCGATGGCGCTGGGCTTCACGCCTGCGGGCGCGACGAGCAGCCGGCCGGCCTCTTCTCGAACCTCGAAGCACGCGATCTCTGCGCCCTTCGGAAAGAACCCGCGCCCATCCCGAACGTCGAACACCCACGCGTGGAGCGGACAGAACAGATGAAAGCCGTCGAGGTCGCCCTGCCCCAGCTCGCCGTCGCGGTGCGGGCAGCGGTTGTCGACGCCGTACACGCGGCCTTTCACGCGAACGAGCGCGATGGGCTGACCCTCGACCTCGACGATTCGGCGTGCGCCTTCCGGGAGGTCCGCCGAGGCGCAGACGTCGACGAAGCTCACCGTCACTTCACCGCCGCGGACACCGCCTTGAACTCCGGGCCTCCCGAACGGCCGAGCGCGTCGAACAACGCCGCTTCCACCGTAGTGCTGATCGCGCCCGAGTCTCGGCACAAGTCGAGACCCACCCGGTAGTCCGTCTCGGTTCGGGAGAGCACCGCGTCGACGGCCAGGTACGGTGAGAGCCCTGCGTCTGTGAGGCCGCGCACGGTCTGGAAGACACAGACGTGCGTCTCCATGCCGGTGACGAGCACCGTCGGCCGGCCGCTGAGGCGCTCGCGCACGTCGGGCACCAGGGCTGAGAACTCGAGCTTCTCGATGGGCTTGAACGCGCTGCCGATGCGCTCCGCGACCGCCTTGAGCGTGGGCCCCAGGCCCTTCGGGTACTGCTCGGTGACGATGATGGGGAGCCCCAACGCTTTGGCGCCATCAATCGCAGCCAGCGTGCGGTTGACGACCCGCTCGAGGCGAGCGGGCTCCATCGCGGCCGCGAGGCGTTCCTGAACGTCGATGACGAGCAGCGCAGCGGCGTTCTTCGTGAAGCGGTGCATGCCGGGGTCGTAGCGAACGGACGCGGACGAGTCGACGGCTCCCCTACTTGCGGCGAGCGATGATCGCCTGCGCGTCGGGGTGGGCGGGACTGCGCACCCGGTGACCGGTCAGCCCCGCGCGGTCCAGCAGCTCGAAGAAGAAGTCCGGACGAAAGCCCAGCTCGAGCCAGCCGTGCCGGCGAATCGACCACGCGGAGAGGCCATCCAGGCGAACGCCCCACGGCATCGAGAACGCCGAGTCGATGGGCTCCGCGGCGAAACAGACGAGACCGCCCGGCGCCAACCACGACACGAGCCGCGACAGGAGCGCCACGGGATCCGATGCGTGGTGGAATGACTCGAAGAACAGCACCACGTCGACCGGAGCCGACGGCGTGAACTCGAGCATGTCGGCCCGCACCACCTTCGCGCCCGAACCCTCGAGCGCCGCCGCGAAGCCGTCGTCGACCTCGACCGCCGTGACGTCGCAGCCCACCTGCAGGAGCGCCCGGGTGGTGTGGCCCCAGCCGGGACCCAGCTCGATCACCGTGGCGCCGGGTTCGAGGTCGAGCGTCGAGAGGACGAAGCCGAGGAGCGTGAAGTAGTCGCCCACCACCCGGCTGCTGCCGGTCGAGAAGGGATACGGCCGCCGCGTCACCTCGGCCGCCGAAAGCCGCGACGTCTCGCTCTCCTTCGCGCGGTAGGCGCGTCCGGCGATGCGCTCGTACAGGCGAAGCTGCGCGTCGCGAAAGGCGGGCGAGAATGGATCTCCGTCGATGATGGGCACTTCGAACTCGACGGTAGACAGGTACGCGCGACCGGCCTCCTCAGAAGCTGCGAACGCACGCGCCGCCTCGTCAAGGGTCGCATCGAGGACGGACCATGGAAGGCGCCGCGGTCCGCGCCCCGTCACGGTCTTGAGCCATCGCCACGCGCTCGGGCCCAGGACACTGCGCGCGACGCCCTTGAGCGCACGCCGCGTGTCGCCGAGCGACAGCTTCAGATCGTCGTCTGACATGGCGCGAGGTTCGCACGCTTCCAGGCACCGCCGAGACGATTCCTCACAGCGCTTCGGATAGCGTCTGGTGACCATGCCCCTGCACCTCCATCTCCGAGACCTGAGCCGCTCGATGGTCTCGGCGTGGGAATCAGCGTTCGCGGGCCTCTCCGATGTCACCATCAGCCAGGGGGACATCTTCTCCACGCGCGCGGGCCCCATCGGCGTCGACGACCCCATCGACGTCGTGGCCGATGCGGTCGTGAGCCCCGCCAATAGCTTCGGCTTCATGGATGGCGGGATCGACGCCGTCTTGACCCACGTGTTCGGGCCGCAGCTTCAGGACCGTCTGCAGTCCCTGTTGCGGGCGGAGCATGCAGGCGAGCTCCCGGTGGGCCAGTCCGTCATCGTCGAGACGGGACACCAGACGATTCCATGGTGTGTCAGCGCGCCGACGATGCGGTCACCCCGAGGCGTTCCTGACACCCTCAACGCCTTTCACGCGTTCCGGGCTGCCCTGTTGGCCGTGCGCAACCACAATCGGACCGAGCGTCTCCCGATTCGCACGCTCCTCTGCCCGGGGTTGGGCACGGCCGTCGGCGCGATGCCTCCAGCTCGTGCAGCCCGCCAGATGCGGGCGGCCTGGGACCGGGTGGCGCTCGACGGCGTCTTTGCGCCGCGATCCCTGCGCGAGGTGCTGGCCGACGAAGAACGCCTCCTCGCCTGAGGGGAATTCCGCAAGACTCCGTCCCCATGCGGGTCGCCATCCTCGGAGCCGGGACCGTCGGACTGACCGTCGCACGGCTCCTCATCGCGCGCGGAGACCAGGTCCTCGCCGTTCGCCGAACACCCCAACCTCCCGAGCCGCACCTGACATGGCTGACCGCCGATCTTCAGCACCTCATGCCCTCCGACGTTCCGGGGCCGCTCGATGCCGTCGTGCTGTGCGTCGCGCCCTCGGGAAGCGACACCTACGGCTCGACGTACCCACCAGCCGTCAGAACGGCGCTCGCGCTCGCCGCAAAGCACCTCGTGTACACCTCGAGCACCGGCGTCTACGGCGGGCGTGAGGGGGAGTCCATGACCGAGACCAGTCCCCGCCGGGGAGGTCCTCCCGAATTGCTCGAAGCGGAAGACCTGCTGCTCACGAGCCAGCACTCTGGAATCACCGTGCTTCGTGTCGCCGGCCTCTACGGGCCCGGACGGGATCCGCGCGGCCGCTATCGAGACGCCGCCCGGCTCCCGAACGGCGGTGAGCACTGGGTCAATCTGGTGCATCACCACGACGTCGCGAGCGCGATTCTCCAGGTCCTGCCGTGGACCGGCGCCCCACGAGTCCTCAACCTGTCAGACGGCTCCCCGACGCTGGCGCGGGAGGTCTGCCGTCACCTCGCCCAGGTGGAAGGTCGCGACCCGAAGAGCCTCACCTTCCCGCCCACGGCCCCCAGTGCGCGATCGAACCAACGCATCGACACCACCGCGCTGCGCTCGACCGGCTGGAGCCCCCGCTATCCATCCTTCCGCGAGGGCTTCGCCCACGGGCTCAGCTGACCTCACCGCTTGCGTCGGTACTTGCGCGGCTGGCTCTTGCGTCCCATCGGGCGCTGCTCCTGCTTCTCCTTCGCCTCGTCCACGAGCGTCCGCAGCGGCGGCTTCACGCCAATGTCCATCTCGCGCAGCACCACCAGTCGATCACGCTCGGCGGCGGCCTTCTCGAACTCCATCTCATCGGCGAACGCCATCATGCGCTTCTCGGTGTCGCGGATCAGATCTCGCACCTCGTCCTTCGTGAGCAGCGCGTTCGCGCCCTCGGCCGCCATGGGGAGATCGAGCGAGTCTCCGCCGTACACGTACCGCGTCAGATCGGTGATGGCCTTCGTCACCTGGGTCGGGGTGATTCCGTGCGCCATGTTGTAGGCCTGTTGAATCTCCCGCCGCCGGTTCGTCTCCTCGATGGCCTTCTTCATCGAGTCGGTCATCACGTCCGAATACATGATGCAGCGGCCGTTCAGGTTGCGGGCCGCGCGGCCCATCGTCTGGATCAACGAGACGTGGCTGCGCAGGTACCCTTCCTTGTCCGCGTCGAGGATGGCGACGAGCGAGGTCTCGGGAATGTCGAGGCCTTCGCGCAGCAGGTTGATCCCCACCAGCACGTCGAACACGCCCTTCCGCAGATCCCGGATGATCGCGGTGCGCTCGATGGCGTCGATGTCGGCGTGCAGGTAGCGCACGCGCACGCCCACCTCCGCGTAGTACTCGGTCAGATCCTCGGCCATGCGCTTGGTGAGCGTCGTGACGATGACCCGCTCGCCCTTCTTCGCGCGAACCCGGATCTCCTCGAGCAGGTCGTCCACCTGGTTGCCTGCGGGCCGCGTCTCGATGATCGGGTCCAGCAGACCCGTGGGCCGGATCACCTGCTCCACCAACACGCCGCGGGCCTTGTTGATCTCCCACTCCGATGGAGTGGCCGAGACGTGGATCGCGTGCCTGAGAAACTGCTCGAACTCCCCGAACTTGAGCGGCCGGTTGTCCATCGCGCTCGGCATGCGGAAGCCGAACTCCACCAGCGTCTCCTTGCGCGAACGATCGCCCCGGTACATCGCGCCGATCTGCGGAATGGTCTGGTGCGACTCGTCGATGATGAGGAGGAAGTCCTTCGGCAGGTAGTCGATGAGACAGGGCGGCGCTTCACCCGGCGCACGACCCGACAGGTGCCGTGAGTAGTTCTCGATGCCGTTGCAGAACCCGAGCTGCTCCATCATCTCGAGATCGAACATCGTGCGCTGCTCGAGCCGCTGGGCCTCGACGAGCTTGTTCAGGGCCCGCAGCGACGTGAGGCTCTCGCGGAGCTCCTCCCGGATGGCTCCAATCGCCCGGTGCCGCTGCTCGAGATCCGTCACGTAGTGGCTCGCCGGGAAGATCGTCATCTTCGGGATCGTCCCCAGCCCCTGGCCGCGCAGCGGGTCGAACTCGGTCATGCGCTCGACCGAGTCTCCGAAGAACTCCACCCGCACCGCGCGCTCGTCCTCGTAGATCGGGAAGATCTCGATGGTGTCGCCGCGTACGCGGAACGTCCCGCGGTGGAAGTCCATGTCGTTGCGCTCGTACTGGCACTCCACCAACCGCTTCATCAGCTCGTCGCGCCCGAAGTCCTTCCCGGTCTCGAGCTCGATGGCCATGCCGAGGTACACGCGCGCGACGCCGAGGCCGTAGATGCAGGACACCGAGGCCACGATCACCACGTCATCGCGCGTCATCAACGAGTGCGTGGCCGAGTGGCGCAGGCGCTCGATCTCTTCGTTGATGCTCGAGTCCTTCTCGATGAACGTGTCCGACGCGGGCACGTACGCCTCGGGCTGGTAGTAGTCGTAGTAGCTGACGAAGTACTCGACGGCGTTGTGCGGGAAGAGCTGCTTGAACTCGCCGTAGAGCTGCGCGGCCAGCGTCTTGTTGTGCGCCATGATCAGCGTCGGGCGCTTCACGTTCGCGATGACGTTGGCCATCGTGAACGTCTTACCGGAGCCCGTGACGCCGAGGAGCACCTGGTGCTGATCGCCCCGGAGCACCCCTTCGGTGAGCTCTGCGATGGCGCGGGGCTGGTCTCCGCGCGGGACGTAGTCACTGACGAGCTGGAAGTCGGCCATGGCGGGCTCCGTTCTATCCGCCCTCGTGACGAAGGGCTGTCAGGATCCCTGCCCGGTCTGTGGCACACTGACACGTGGCCGTTCGGGGAGGTGCCATGGGTCGTCCCAGCGTCGTCGTCGGCCTCCTGCTCTCGGTGAGCTGTGGGACTCCAGCGCCTCCACCGCCGTTCACCTGTTCCGCCTCGACCTGCGCGGGGTGCTGCGACGGGGCGGGGGTGTGTCAGGACGGGTCGCAGGTGGCCGCGTGTGGCCGCCTGGGACTCGCCTGCGCGACCTGTGCTTCGGGCCAGACCTGCACGGGGGGCTTGTGCCAGGGCCTCGTGACGACCGGCGGAGGCAGCGCGGGCGGGATGCAGGCGGGCGGCGCTTCGACCGCGGGTGGGGACGCGGGTGGAATGAGCATGGCTGGAGGCACTGCCGGTGGTGACGCGGGCGGTATCGCCGGTGGAACCACGGCTGGCGGTACCGCGGGAGGCATGAGCGGCGGAACGGCGGGCGGCGCCGCTGGCGGAACGACCGCTCGAGGCACGAGGTTCGCCTCGACGCCGCAGCGCTGGGCGGTTCCATCGGCGGGCAACAACGCGTCCTACAACGCGCTGAACGCCCCGGGAGGCTCCAGCGATCCGCGTGTGTGGAACACGGTCGATCTCACGAGCGACGGGGTGGTCGATCTCATCGTGCCCCAGAGTCCGCTGACCGGAGCCGTCTGGGGCCAGGGCGCCGCACCGTTCTGGAATGTCTATCCCGGAGGTCGGGGGGGCTTCGCGTCGACGCCCACGCGCTGGCAGGTCCCGTCGAACGTCGCGGTCGCGCAGGGCTACAACGCGCTCTCTGCCGCGCAGGCCGCGCCCCCGCTGCACTGGGTCACCACCGATGTGAATGGCGACGGGACGCCCGATCTCGTTCACACCGCCAACCCGACCTCGGGCGGCCCGTATTTCTCCTCGATGCTGTCGACCAACGACGGCTGGCTCGTTCGGCTCGGCACCGCCACGGGGTTCGCAGGGACAGCGACGACCTTCACGGTCCCCCGTGTGATGGGACTGTCTGGGGGCATCGACCGCTCCTCGAGCGACGTCCCCAACCGCCGCTGGACGATCGTGCCCTTCGGATCAGATCGCTTCCCCGACTTGATCGTCACCGCCGATCCCACCACCGACGCCGCATGGAACCAGTTCGGGCAGGCGCAGTGGCTGGCCTGCGCGGGGACCTCGACCGGCTTCTCCCCCGCCTGTACGCGCGTGAACATCCCTGCGAGCGGGACGACCTCTGGCTTCCGTAGCGCCTTCGCGACCGGCTGGGCGCTCGTCGATCTCAATGGCGACGCTCGGCCTGACCTCGTCCAGACCCAGAACCCGATGGCGATGGGTCAGCCCTTCCTCAACAGCACGAACCGCCCCTTCTGGCGTGTGTTCCTCAACACCGACGGGGCGCTCTCCACGACGGCCACCGAGTGGGTGGTTCCTTCCGCGACCTTCAACAGCCTCACTGGTGTCGCCGCGAACACGTCCTGGCGGGTGATGGATCTGACCGGCGATGGTGTTCCCGAGCTCGTGCAGCCGGCGGATCCTGCGACCGGTCGACCGTGGATGAACCTCGGAAGTCCAGCCTGGCGCTACTACCCGCAGACACCCGGCCGTACGTCGTTCCAGGGCTTCGCACAGAGCTGGGCCATTCCAGTCGGGCCTCCCATGGATGGCTTTCGGTCAATCACCGGGACCCAGTGGGCGACGCTCGATCTGACCGGCGATGGCCTGGTCGATCTGGTGCAGTTCCGCGACGTGACGACCAACCAGGCCTTCACGGATCCGAACGGCAGCTTCTGGCGGGTCTACCCCGGCCAGCCGTGATTATTTCCCCGCAGAGCCCTTCGCGCCGCTGCGCAACAGCGCCTCGAACGACTTGAGCCGCGCGGCCTCGAACTCGTCGCCTCGCACCCAGGTGGGCATCGAGGGCGCGTCGCCGAGCTTGAGGACCAGCTGGTAGATGAGCTTCACGTCCTCCACGGCGCCGGAGAGATCCCACGTCGCCTCGAGCGCGTCGCTGGGCTGGTGGTAGTGCGTGGACTCCCACTTCTCGCGTTGCTCCCGGCCCCAGTTCTCCGGGCGGTCGATGAACGCGTGGCCCGAGGAGAAGTACGTCGCGGGAACGCCGGCCCTGGCGAAGTTGAACTGATCGGAGCGGTAGAAGAAGCCGCGGTCGCTCAGCGCGTCGGGCTTCACCACGCGCCCCTGCGCCTTCGCCAGCGTCACCAGCACCGCGTCGATGCTCGTCTTCCCGTAGCCGATGACCGACACGTCACGCGTGCGGCCCCAGATGTTGAGCCCGTCGATGTTGACGTTCGCCGCCATGCGGCCGTGCGGCACCGGCGGGTGCTCCACGAGGTACTGCGAGCCCAACAGGCCCTGCTCCTCGGCCGCGACCGCCGCGAAGAGCACGCTCCGCTTCGGCGCCTTCGCCGTCGAGGTGAGGGCCCGGGCCAGCGTCAGCAGCGCCGCCACGCCCGACGCGTTGTCGACCGCCCCGTTGTAGATGACGTCCTCGTCCTTCGCGCCGCCGACCTTGAGGCCGAGGTGATCGTGGTGCGCGGTGACGACCAGCCACTCGTCGGAGAGCTTCGGGTCGCTCCCCGGCAACACGCCCAGGACGTTGGCGGTCCCCTTCTTCACCACCGTGTTCGTGAACGACGTGCTCACCGACACGCCCAGCGGCACCGCCTGGAAGTCGCGGGACTGCGCCTTCGCGCGCAGCGCCTCGAAATCCTTCCCGGCCATCGCGACGAGCTTTCTGCTCGCCTCGTCGGTGAGCCAGCCCTTCACCTGGAGCGGACTGGCTGCCATCACCGGCAGGTCGAACTGCTCGCCCGTCCACGAGGTCTGGACCACCTGCCACGGGTACCCGGCCGAAGGCGTGGTGTGAATGATGAGGCACCCCACCGCGCCCTGCTTCGCGGCCTGCTCGTATTTGTAGTCCCACCGGCCGTACCAGAGCCGTGTCTTGCCAGCGAAGAGCCCCGCGTCGTCTTCGGGGTCGTTGTTCATGACCAGCACGACCTTGCCCTTCACGTCGACGCCCTTGAAGTCGTTCCAGCCGTACTCCGGCGCGACGATGCCGTAGCCGACGAAGACGACCTCGGCCTTGTCGAGCCGTGACTGCGCGAGCTGGTGCCCGCTCACCGCGATCATGTCGGTGTGGAAATTCGTCTGGAGCGTGTCCGCGCCGCGCTTGAAGGTGAGCGCGGTGGGATGGCCCGTGACGCCGACGAGCTCGAACGGCTGCAGGAAGCCTTCGGTACCCGCCGGTGAGAGCCCCAACGTCTCGAACTGCGTCGCCACGTACTGCTGTGCCAGCGCGTCGCCCCGGGTCGCCGGTCCTCGCCCTTCCAGCGCGTCCGAGGCCAGGAAGCGCACATGGCCCGTGAGGGACTGCGGCGTGATCAGCGCCGCTCCACCCTTGTCAGCCGTCAGCACCAGCGTCAGCAACAGTGTGGCCGTCATGGGGCGCGCCTGTAGCACGGACACCATGACTGCGATTCCCGCGAAGGACCGAATCCTCTCCGCAGCCCTCGAGGAGTTCGCCACCCGTGGATACGAGGCGGCGTCGACCAACGCCATCGCGGCGCGCGCCGAGGTGGCCAAGGGCCTTGTGTTCCACCACTTCGGCTCCAAGGAGGCGTTGTTCGAGGTCCTCTTCGAGCAGGAGGTGACTTGGCTGACAGAGTTGGTGCTCCAACCGCCGGACCGGCCGTCCACCGATCTCTTCGAGCGGCTGCACCAGGTGACGATGCGCAAGCTCGAGCTGGCGAGGCAGTTCCCGCTCACGACCGAGTCCCTCGTCGTCGCGCTGGCGGAAGCGCCACTGTCGCTCAAGCCGAGGCTCGCCGCGCGGCAGGCGGAGTTGCTGCGATCGGCGTGGCCTCGGCTCATCGCCGACCTCGACCCGACGAAGCTGCGGGAGGGGCTCACGCTCGGTGATGCGGTCGAGACGGTCGGCCTGCTCGCCGAGGGCCTCGAGAAGCAGCTCTCCGCGCTGATGAAGGGCCGAACGCTCACGATGCCAGAGATTGCCTCGCGGGCGTGGCGCCACTTCGAGCGGCTGCGCGATGGCCTCTACCGGCAGTGATCAGAACGGCGCGTCATCGTCGCTCGGCGGCGGAATGCCCGAGTCGTCCGGCATGCCGCTCGAGCCACCTTGCTGGCGGGCGATCTCGCCCTCGATGGCGGCGAGGAGCTGGCGCTCCTTGTCGTGCCAGCGGGACTTCGCGGGATCGTTCAGCGTGCGGCGGCAGCCGTTCGCGTAGAACTCGAGGTCCTGCATGGTGGCGCCGGCGATGGGCATGCCCTTGCTGCGCCCGTACGGCGGAAACACCATGCCCGACGCGTCACCACCGCCGGCGCTCCGAGGCGCTGCGGCCGGGCTCGCGCTCGCACGACGAGGCGCCTCGGCCTGGCCGCCGATGCGCAGGTCGCCCAGGCTCAGCACGAAGCCGTCGCCCTGCCGCGTCGCGCTGCCCACGCGCACGTACTCCGTCGAACCATCGTTCCGCGTCACGGCCACCGTCACCGGGTAGGTCTCGCTCATGCACGCGGCTTCACCACGTCACCGCGCACGCTGTCCAGCACTCGTCACGCGTCCTGCAACTCGGTGCGGCCACACTTCGGACACCGCGGCTTGCGCTGCGTGACTTCACCGCCCCACCCGCACGCACACACCACCCAACGCTTGGGGGCCGCCTTCGGCTCGGACGGGGACGAGAGGAGGCGTTTGAGGATCACGAGGACGACGGACACGGCCAGCGCGAAGCCGATCGAGCGCCACCCTCCGACTTTCGCCACCACTGTATTCAACTCATCCATGCCGGCCATTCTCGACGGGAGCCGACCGAAGCGCGAGACTCCAGCACCGTGGTGCCCAACTCCGTGTTGCTCATCGACGACGAACCCATCGTCCTCGACGTCCTCAAGATCGCCCTCGAGAAGAAGGCCTTCGGTGTCTCGGTGGCGACCCGCGTGACTGACGCGGTGAAGCTCCTCGAGACCCAGCGGTTCGGGGCGCTGCTGGTCAACAAGAGCCTGCCCGATGGCTCGGGGCTCGATGTCATCCGTGCTGCGCGGAGTCGTCAGCCGTTCTGCGCCTGCATGATGATGACGGGCTACCCGAACGTGACCTCGATCCTCGAGGCGCTGCGCCTGGGCGCGGTGGACTACCTCGAGAAGCCCTTCCCCCAGATGAGCCTGGTGCAGGAGAAGATCCGCGCGGCCATCGAGCACCAGCGCATCCTCCAGGAGCGCGAGGCCCTCATCGCCAAGCTGCAGGAGCTCCAGAAGGCCGGCAACGGCGTCTTCGAGCGGGACACCGAGGTTGCCATGCTGCAGCAGGCCCTCGAGCTGGGCCAGGAGGAGAAGCAGTACCTCGCCTCGAAGCACCAGCTCGAGCTCAACGAGTGCCAGGCGCGCCTGAACGTCTTGAAGAACCGGCACCTGCAAGCCGTGTCGTCGATGCGCGCAGCGGCCGCCGCCCTCTCGAACGTCCTCGACGGGCACCACGTGAGCCCCGAAGCCGAGCGGGACCTGCGCGAAGCCCGACGGCTGATCAGCTCCACCCTCGATGAGAGCCTCACCCCCGCGCCCGCCAGGTAGCCGTTTTGTCCACATCAGGAGAATTCGGGGAAGGTCGGGGGGATGCGGCCGGTTCTCGGGCTGACTATCCTTTCCGGTGAGTCCATGAAGGTGCGCATCAGCCAGCCCCGTTCGGAGTGTGTCGTCGTCGAGCGCGGTCGACGCTGGCGGCGCTTCGCGTTGGCCGCGGTTGGGGTGATGGCTGGCGGTGTGGCAGTCGGTCTCCTCCCTCTCGACACGCCACCGGGTCTCGCGGCGCTCCTGCTGCTCGCGCCGCTCCTCTCGATCTTCTCGGTGGCGATGGTGCGCGCGGTGCGCCCGGCGACCTGGACGCTGGTGCGGACGCAGGGGCGGCTCCTCGTCGACGGAGAGCCTCTCGAGATGGCGCGCGTCGAGCTGCGCGTCGATCAGATGCCAATCACCCGCGTGCCGACCGGCTACACGCTCTCGCTCTGGGTGATGACCGCGGCGGGGCCCATCGACATTCCGCTCGGCACCTTCCGCACGCTCATCGACGCCTCGCTCATCTCAGGCACCATCGAAGACTTCGTGCAGCGCGCGAACGTGAAGCAGCCCGGCCACACTGGCGCCTGAGCAGCCCGCGAGATGGAGGCCGGAGCGAACGAGAGCGCGCGAACTGAGACTCGGCGCCGGGTGAGCGGAGGCCGGAGTCGAGCTGATCAGGAACCTCCGAAGCAGGTCGAACCACTCGCGCATGGGACGAACCTCATCAGGCCGTCTCCATGCTCGCCTGAGCGCTCAGCGGATGAAGACGAGCGCCCGGGTCTTGAAGAGGCGGTCCAGGAGGGTGCGGCGACCGCCGGCGAAGCGCAGGAGCGAACCCAACACACCCACCGAGAACGAAACCGCGAGGCCCGCGAGGACCGCAAGCTGCACTCCGGTGGACCAGCCGTTGTAGAGCGCCGCGAGGGTCAGGCCCGCGAAGACGAGCCACAGGTGCTGCACCAGGCCCCGCACGAACAGCTTTGACCCGGAGAGCGCCGCGCCGTCGGGGCTCGTCAGCAGCAGGCGCATCATCCACAACCCGGGCGTCGCGCCCGTCACCTGCGCCCCCACCGCGAGCCAGGCCACCAGCACGATGAACGCGAGCCCCACGCGCGTCGGCAGCCCCACCGGCAGCGCGGCTGAGGTCACCAGCGCCAGCACGAAGACGGCGACGTCGATCGCCCACGCCATCGCGCGAGGCAGGGCGCCGGCGTCGACCTGCGGCTTCGGCGCGGCGGCCTCCAGCGCGGCGATCAGCTCGTCGTACGACTGGAACCGGCGGGAGAGATCTCGTGCGAGGCAGCGGTCGATCACTTCAGCGAACGCGAGGGGAATCCGGCCGCGGCGTGGGACGAGCGGCGGCGGCGGCGGGCCATCATGGAACGTCTGGAGCTCGGTGAGCGTGGCCGCGCGGGTCGGCGGCGCGCCGGTGAGGAGCTCGAGGAAGGTCGCCCCCAGCGCGTAGAGATCGCTGCGTGCGTCGAGCGGCTCTCCCATCGCCTGCTCGGGCGACATGTACGGCGGGCTGCCCATCACCGAGCCGACCTGCGTGAGCGTCGGCAGCGCGGGGTTCGGCGAACGACTCAGATCGGGCAGCGTCATGGCGTCGCGCGACAGCACCGGCGCGGCGAGCCCGAAGTCCGCCAGGTGGGCTTCACCAAATCGGTCGAGCAGCACGTTGTCGGGCTTGATGTCGCGGTGAATGATGTTGAGCCGATCGGCCTCGCGCAGCCCGTTCGCGAGCGCCAGGAAATGGGTGTGCGCGGCTCGCCAGTCGAGCGGTCCCTTCTCACGCAGGTGGCCACCGAGGGAGCCGCCCTCGACCAACTCCATCACCATGAAGAGCGTGTCGCCCTCCTGGCCGACGTAGAAGACCTGCACCACGTTGGAGTGGACGATCTGCGCCTGCGCGCGCGCCTCACGGATGAAGCGGTTCACGAAGCTCTGCTCCCTGGCGTACTCGGGGCGAATCACCTTCACCGCGACCGGCCGCTGGAGCGACAGATCGAACCCCAGATACACCTGGCCCATGCCGCCCTCGGCGATGGCGCGATCGAGACGGAAGTGGTGCAGCGAACGGCTGGCGAACGAGGGAACGGCGCTCATGGTTGACGGGCTCACGCGCGACATTGGACCACATCGCGGCGGCCGGCTCCTTCTCGAGGGCGCGCTACGGGGACGAGCGCCACGCGGATTGTCGGCGACTCCCCGATGGGCAGGGCTACAGTCACACACATGGCGAGAGACGACTCCGTTCGGGAGCTGGTGAATCGGCTCGAGCTGCCGTTCAACGCGCTGGGCGTCGACCCCTACGGCATCTCGAAGAAGCACCTCGCGGTCGGCTTCTCGCTGCTGGGGTGGTTCTACCGGAAGTACTTCCGGGTCCACGCGGTTGGCGCCGAGAACGTGCCTCGCCGCGGGCGGGCGATGCTGGTGGGCAACCACTCCGGGGGGTACGCCATCGACGGGGCGATGGTGCTCACCTCGATGATGCTCGAGCTCGACCCGCCGCGGCTGGCCCAGGGCATGGCCGAGAAGTTCATCAACCAGCTCCCGGTGGGCAGCCTGTGGTCGAGCCGCACCGGGCAATTCACCGGGCTGCCCGAGCACGCCGAGCGCCTGTTGCAGGACGACCGGCTCCTCATGGTGTTCCCCGAGGGCGCCCGCGGCACCGCGAAGCTCTACAAGGAGCGCTATTCCCTCGTCGACTTCGGCACCGGCTTCATGCGCCTGGCGCTCAAGACGAAGACGCCGATCGTCCCGCTGGGCTTCGTGGGCGGCGCCGACGCGGTGCCGACGGTGATGAACTCCTACACGCTGGGGAAGCTCGTCGGCGTGCCCTACGTGCCGGTGACGCCCTATGGCCTGGCGCTCCCGCTGCCAGCGCCGTGCGAGGTGCACTACGGCCTGCCGATGACGTTCGAGGGGACGGGCGACGAAGAGGACTCCCTCATCAAGGGCTACGTCGAGCAGGTGAAGTCGCGCATCACCGAGCTCATGGACGCGGCCCGAACGTCCCGTCGCGCACGCCTGCATCTGGGAGCTGCGTCATGAAGGTGCTGATCGCCGGCATCTCGGGCGCCCTCGCGCGCCAGGTGGCGATGCTGCTCAAGAGCCGCGGCCACGAGGTGATGGGGCTCGACCGCCGGCCCTGGCGGGACGCGCCCGAGGGCATCGAGGTGTTCGAGACCGATCTGCGCAAGCGCGCCGCGGAGGACGTCTTCCGCACCCGCAAGCCCGAGTGCGTCGTGCACATGGCGACGGTGAACGCGCTCACCGCTGGCGGCGACGAGCGCGCCCGCATCAACGTGGGTGGCACCAAGGCCCTGTTCGAGCACGCAGTGAACCACGCGGTGAAACACGTGGTCTTCGTCGGTCGGCACACGTACTACGGCGCCAGCGCCGACTCGCCGCTGTACCACACGGAAGACGAGCCACCCCACGGCATCGGGAGCTTCCCGGAGCTCGCCGATCTCGTCGCCGCCGATCTCTTCGCCGCCAACGCGCTGTGGCGCGAACCCAAGCTCGTCACCACGGTGCTGCGCCTCGTCTACACGCTCGGGCCCTCACAGCAGGGCACGCTCGCGTCGTTCCTCCGCGGCAAGCGGGTGCCGATGGTGCTCGGGTACGATCCGCTGTTTCAGTTCCTCTTCGAGTCCGACGCGGCCCGGGCGATCGCGCTGTCAGTCGAGCAGCGCGCCAAGGGCATCTACAACGTGTCGGGCCCCCATCCGGTGCCGCTGCGGCTCATCGTCGAGCACACCGGCCGCACGGCGGTCCCGGTGCCGGAGCCCCTGCTGCGCGGCCTGCTCGGCAAGTTCGGCTTCCCCCGCCTGCCGCCGGGCGCGCTCGAGCACATCAAGTTCCCGATCGTCGTCGACGGGAAGGCCTTCAAGCGCGCCACCGGCTTCACGCACGAGGTCGATGAGGTCGAGTGTCTGCAGCGCTACCGGTTGCTGACCGGGCGCTGAATTCAGACGGCCAGCAGCGTGTCGGCCTGTGGCGGCGCCTGGCTCGCGCCGATCACGTGGACCACCTGGGTCAGCGAGCTGATGTGCTTGAGCATGCGGGCGAAGAGCGCCTGTTTGGGTGTGTCGATGACGCCGCCGAACGCGTCCTCGATCAGCACCGGGAGCTTCGCCTGCGCGCCCGCTTTCTCCATGAGCGTGAGCCGAAGAGCGAGATAGAGCAGGTCGAGATCCTTCGCCGGCAGCTCTCCGGCAGGCACCGTTCGTCCGGGCGCATGCACCGTGGCGCGGCCTGACGCATCGAGGTCGATCGCGTGGTAGCGCTTGTCGGTGAGCGCCACGAGGTACTGCACGCAGCGATCGCGCATCACGCCCCACAAGGTGGGCACGTCGGTGGAGAAGATCTCACACGCCAGCTGCATCGGCGAGGGAAACGGATCATCGAAGGTCGCGTCCGGCCCGGTCGGCACCGGCGCGAAGCCCTCACCCGATACGGCCGTGGGGTTCTTCCCGGCCAGCGCGTCCTTCATCCGGGCCAGGTCACGCTCGATGTCACGCACCTCGCGCGCGTAGCCGCCCGAGAGCCCCAGCAGCCGCAAGTTGAGCGCCTCGTGCTCGGCCTTGAGTCGCGACACCGTGTCGGCCATCGACGCCATCTCGGGATCGGACTCGAAGTCGGCGAACTCGAGCACCAGCCGCGCGACCGACGGCTCCAGCTCGGCCCGGCGGGCCATGATCGAGATGAACTCGTCCGGCGTGTTCGCCTCGACCTTGTCGAACGCGGTCTGCACGATGCTCGCGCTCATCGCGTACTCGTCTTCGATCTTCCGGCGCCGCGTCTCGAAGACGTCGCCCTTGGCGGACTCGCGGCTGCGATACTGGAGCTCCTCGATGTACCGGAGCGCCAACAACCCGGCGAAGGTGAACGCCGGAATCGCCAGCAGCGCGAGGAAGCGGCTGGTGCCCTCGAGCACGCCGCCGGCGATCAGGAGCACGAAGCCCAGCGCGAGGCTGCCGAGGAACCGGGCGTCCTTCCACACGGGGGGAACGGGCGAGAGCCCATCGGCCGCCAGCCCAGCGGTGGCCTTCTCCTGATCGAGCCGCGCGAGGGCTTCGTCACGGCGGGCCTTGTCGTCCTTCGCCCGGCGCACGCGCTCGACGATGTCCTCGGGGAGCCCGACGTTCTGGGGCGTCGGCGCCTTGTTCAGCTCCTCTTTCGCGGCGTCGAGCTTGCCCTTGAGCTCCTCGTACGTGCGCAGCCGCGACTCCTGCTTGAAGACGTCGGCCTGCACGCCATCCATGCGGAACTGGATCTCGGCGACTTCTTTCGCGGTGGCGAACTCGCGCTCGAGGGCGGCCAGCTTCTCCACCGAGGGGCCCGTGTCGGCCGCGCCCACGTCGGCGTACTGATCGAACGCGGACTGCACGCGCCCCACCGACGAGGTGCTGCCCTTGTATCCGGGCTTCCCAGGCACCTCGGGCGGCCTGGGCGCCGTCTTTGGGCGTCGGGACGGCAACTGGCCCACCGCGACGGTGAACAACTGCTCGAACGTCGACCGCGCCGGCAGCCCCGCCGAGCGGAGCGCCTGCATCATCTCGCCTGCGTCCTGCGTGAGGACCTGGAACTGGTTGGTGTCCCGATCGAGCTTGTGGAGCGTTCCCTGCCCGCCCAGGTCGCGCACGAGCCGAAAGACGTTGCCGTCCGTCGACTGAACCGAAATACCAGCGCGGCCGAGCATTGCGCCTGGGGCGAGGAAGGCACCATCACCGCCGCGACCGTCTGGGAATAACAGCGCCAGTGACAACCCCGCGAGCGGCGCAGGAATGTCGGTGGGACTCTTGAGGACCGTGTAGCCCGGCTTCAGGGCAATGCGCGCCGAGGGAGAAAACCCCCGGACCCCTTGCACCGCCAGCTCCAGGATGAGCATCGACCCCCTCGCGGAAGCGTGATCTTACGCCTTCGCGGAAGCCGCGGCCGCCTCTTCCTGCGTGTCGAGGCGCGCGGCCTTGCCACGGAGGGATCGGAGGTAGAACAGGCGGTTGCGGCGCACGCTGCCCTTCGTCACGATGTCGATCGTGCTGTAGCGGGGCGAGTGCAGCGGGAAGATGCGCTCGACGCCGACGCCGAACGACATCTTGCGCACGGTGAACGTCGCGTCGACCGAGCCCTTCGTCTTGCGAATGACGACGCCCTCGAAGGCCTGCTCGCGCTCCTTCTCGCCTTCCTTCACCTTCCAGTTCACGCGCACGGTGTCGCCGGTGCGGAACTCGGGAACATTCTTGCGGAGGTTGAGAGAGTCGACGAACTGGATCGCGGCGGCACGCATTGGAAGCCTCTTCGGTAGGTCTGAACGACGGAAAGGACGGCGCACCTACCAGAGGCATTTCGCCGCTGCAAGGCCTGGGCTTGACCTCGGCACGCCACCGCCGTAAGGCCCCGCCCGCTTCGACGACGGACGACACTTCGGGGCCTGCCATCGGGGCAGGATGCCGGGTTCGCACGGGACGCCGGGGCACGCAACGGCCCGCTCCGGCGGGCCCACAGAAAGCAGCACACCATGGCTCTCGAGACCCGTCCCCTCACCGCGCAGGTTCGCATCGGCGCTGGCAAGGGCTTCGCCCGTCGGACCCGCGCCGCTGGCCTCGTGCCCGCCGTCGTCTACGGCCCGCACCTGGAAAAGCCCCTCAACATCGCCGTCAACGCCAAGGAGACCAAGGCGGCCATTCAGACCCCCAAGCGCATGAACACGGTGCTGGGCCTGACGGTCGAGGGCCAGCTGATCACGGTGCTCCTCAAGGAGTTCCAGCTCGACCCCGTCACCAAGGACCTGCTCCACGTCGACTTCATCGACGTCCGCGAAAACGAGCAGGTGAAGGTGAAGATCCCCGTCATCCTCAGCGGCAAGGCCGAGGGCGTGCTGAACGGCGGCATCCTCTCGCAGATCCGTCGTGAGCTCGAGGTGTGGTCGCTGCCCGCGGCGATCCCCGAGAAGATCGAGGTCGACGTGACGCCGCTGAAGATCGGCGGTTCGATCCACATCAACGACGTGAAGCTGCCGTCGGGCGTAGCGGTCAAGTCGTCGGTCAACTTCACCATCGCGGTCGTCACGGCGCCCGAGGTCGAGAAGGTGGCCGAGCCGGTGGCGGCGGCGGCGGCGCCTGGTGCGGCTCCTGCGGCTGGCGACGCGAAGGCGGGCGATGCCAAGGCCGGCGATGGGAAGGCGGCGGACGGCAAGGCGGCTCCCGCGGCGGCGGCCAAGGCTCCGGCGAAGAAGTAAGCAGCGAATTCGTCGGTCAGCGCCTGCGCCGTCCTGGTGTCATGCCGGGGCGGCGTTGGTGTTTCTGGAGGCACCCGCATGAAGATCATCTGTGGGCTCGGCAACCCCGGGCGGCAGTACGAAGGCAACCGGCACAACATCGGCTTCATGGTGGTCGAGGCGCTGGCGTCGAAGTGGCGCGCTTCGTTCACCTCGACGAAGTGGGACGCGAAGCTGGCCCAGGCCTCGTTCGCGGGCGAGACGGTGCTGTTGGTGCTGCCGCAGACGTTCATGAACCTCTCGGGCGTGTCCCTGGGCGGCGCGGCGCGGTTCTACAAGGTGGGCGCCCCCGACGTACTGGTGGTGCACGACGAACTCGACCTGCCGTTCGGCAAGCTGCAGCTCAAGGCCGGCGGAGGCACCGGCGGCCACAACGGGCTCAACTCCATTCGCGAGTCCTGGGGCCAGGAGGCCTACGGGCGCCTCCGCTTCGGCATCGGCAAGCCCGACGGCCCCAACGCGAAGGAGCGCGTCGTCAGCCACGTGCTCGGCGACTTCTCGAAAGAGGAGCAGCAGGCCCTGCCCGAGTTCATCGGCAAGTCGATGGAGGGGTGCGAGTGGTGGGTGCGCGAGGGGATGCAGGGGGCGATGAACAAGTTCAACCGCAAGGAGGGACCTGCTCCGCGCTGAAGCACACCGGGGAGCTGCCCGCCTTCGGGCACCGCGGCCTCCCCACCGCTCGCACGTGGACCGACCGGACCCCGGAGCTGGAGCGCCTCACGGCCAGCGACTCGGAGTGCGCGCGATGGCAGAGCAGGGCCTCGCCGAGAAGGCCGCCGACTTCCGCGGCGAGAAGGACGTGTACGTCGCCGAGGGTCAGGCCACGTTGGCCAGCGGCATCGCCTCGGCGCGCGGCAGACGGATCGTGAAGGTAGCGCCACGCCCCGGCCCCTCCGACTCGGCCTCGAGGTCGCCGCCGGCCCGCCGAACGATCCCGTACGCCGCCGTCAGCCCCAGCCCGATGCCCTTCCCCACCCCGCGCGTGGTGAAGAACGGCTCGAACACCCGGCGCAGGTGCTCCCTGGCGATACCGACGCCCTCGTCCCGCACCTGAATGAGCACCTCGTTCGAGGTCGTCCAGGTGCGCACCAGCACGCGCTCCTTCTTGGGTGTTGCCTGGCGGGCGTTCTTGACGAGGTGACCCAGGGCCTGATCGAGCTGCAGCGGCGCGATGTCGGCCAGCACCGTCGCCTCGAGGACGAGCTGCACGTTCGCCGGCACCTCGCCGTACTCGTGGCGCACCACTCGGGTGACCGAGGCATTCGTATCGGCCGGTTCCCGCCGGCCGATCTCCAGCCGGGACAGCTCCCGCAGCCCCTTGACGATGTCGCTCACCCGGCGAGCGCCGTCGAGGGACTCGTCGATCATCTCGACCGCCTCGTCGAGCGTCTCCAGATCGGGCTCAGCGAGCGACGCCACCAGCTCCGTCAGGTCCTCGAGCCGCTTCTCCTTCACCATGCCGATGACGTCGGAGAGCACCCGCATCGGCAGCCGCAGCTCGTCCACCACGCCGCGCAGGGAACGCAGGTTCGAGGTGACGAAGCCGACCGGGTTGTTGATCTCGTGCGCCGCGCCCGAGGCGAGCTGGCCCACCGCCGCCAGGCGTTCGCTCTCGCGCAGGCGCTCCGCCATCGACCGGGACTGCGTGACGTCCTGGTAGGTGACGACCACCGACCCGGAGCCGGGATCGTCGCTGAGCCAGTAGCCCGACAGCTCCACCGTTGAGTCCTTCGCGGTGCTGGGGTTCGTGATCATCAGCTCCGCGTTCAATGCGACGCTGCGGCCCTTCCCCAGCGGACAGTTGGGGCACGGCGTGTCCCGGCCGGCGAACACGCGGTGACACGTCTTCCCCGGCAGGTCCTGCACCGCGAGCTTCACCCGACGGGCGTAGGCCTGGTTCGCTCGGCGAATGACGTAGCCGTCGAGCAGCGCGATCGGCTCACTGATGGCGTCGAAGGTGCGCTCCCATTCCTGCTTGGCGCGGGTAATCTGCTCCGTGCGCTCGCGCACCTTCTGCTCGAGGCTGGCGTTGGCCTGCAGCACCTCGGTCTGGGAGCTGCGCAGCTGGGTGGTGATCTGCACGTTGTGCACGGCGATGGCGACGTGCGGCGACAACTGCACCAACCGATGCAAGGACACGGGCGTGAACGGGAGCCGCTCCACCGAGCGCACCGCCATGAGGACCCCGAGCACGTCGCCGCTGAGGATGAGCGGCACCGCGACGATTGATCCGGTCTGGAACCCGGTCTTCTTGTCGAACGAGGGATCGAAGTCGGGACACTCGGCTGCGTGCGGCACCAGCCGGGGCCTGGCCTCGACCGCCACCTTCCCCGCCACGCCCTGCCCACGCGCCAGCCGAACCCGCTCGATCTGCCCCTCGGCGCCGCCATCGACGGTGTCGAAGCACAGCGCGCCGGTCTCTTGATCGACCAGCAACAGACTCGCCCCGTCGGCGTCGCACAGCTCGCGCGCGCGAATGATCGCCTCTCGCACCAGCTCCGGCAGCGTGAACTTCGACGCGATGGCCTGGGCGAACTCGTTGACGCGATCGGCGCCAGTAGGCTCGAGGCCCGCCAGCCGCCCGTGGGCCCGGAAGACCGCCGCGATGAGCTCACTGGGCTTGCCGGCGTAGTCGACCCCTCCGATCGGCTCATCGGGCGTACGGCCCACGACGATGGGCACCGCGCCGGCGGCCTTGAGGCGCTCGAGGTAGAGCCGCAGGCCCTCGCGCATCTCGCACAGCACGATGCGCGCGTGGCCCGAGTCCACCAGCGTCAGCGCCTGCTCCGGTGGCGCCTGCATCGCCAACACTCCCCACGGCTCGAGGAGGTCCTCGATGCGCGCGACGAGCGAAGGCGACTCCGCCACCAGCAACACGGCCGGTGATGTCGTCGCGGCGGTCATGGGGCGTCAGGAAGCAACGAGCCGCAAGTCGACGCCCGCGCGCAGCGAGTCCTGCTCTTCGTCGAGGAGGATGTAGCCCTCGGCGTCACGCACCACCGTGCTGATGCCCGGGTTCTCTTTCTCGAGGGACTTGAGCAGGTCGTACTGGCGCCGAACCATCGCGAGCAGCCGGCGGTTCTCCCGCTCGAGGTCGAGCTGCTCGAAGGCGAGGAAGAGCGTCACCTTGAGCTCAGTGTCGTCCCACGGCTTGGTGAGGAACCGGTAGATGTTGCCCTGGTTGATCGCGTCGATCGCGGTCTGCATGTCGGCATGGCCGGTCAGCATGATGCGCATCACGTCGGGGTAGCGGTTGCGCACGAGCTTCAGGAACTCGAGGCCCGTCATGTTCGGCATCAGGTGATCGCTGATCACCATGTCGACCTTTTCCTTCTTGAGCACCTCGAGGCCCTGCGCGGGCTCGTGGCCGAAGAAGAGCTCGTACCCTTCCTTCCGCAGGCTTCGCCGGAGCGCGTGGCAGACGTTCTCCTCGTCGTCGACGATCAGGATCCGGCGGGGGGCTTCAGGCTTCTCCATGGCGACAGCTCCTTCGACCAACGAGGAATCCAAAGGTGATGCCAGCGCTTCAGCGAACAACTGCGGCGGGTTGCGGTGCCGACACCGGGGACGACGGGCGGGGCTGGGTCGCGGCCGACCCCGTCAGCAGCGCCTCGAAGCGGGCGCCGTCCTGGGGATCGGCGAGACGGTAGACGATCCATCGGCCGCGGCGCTGCGCGAGGCCCACCGTCTCACCGACCGCGGGCACCGGGTGGTGTTCGACGAGCTGCTCGAGGTCGCCGAGCCGACCGCCCGGCACGGTGACGCGCACCTGACGCTCGCACGGCGCGGTCCCGACACAGGTGACGGCGAGGACGTCGAGCGAGGTGACGATCAGGCCAGGGTGGCTCGCGGCGCGGTGCGAGACCGTGGTGCGGACGACGCCGGTCATCACGGGAGTCCGCTCCTGGGCCTCGGCGGCACCGGCGAGCAGCCCTGGCGCGATGAGTCCGGCGGCGATCGCGAACCGACGGCTCCGACGTGCGACGACTCGCACCAGCGCGGGCCGACGACGCTGGAGCAGCCACCCCGCGAGCGCCAACCCCACGATCCACGGCACCGCTGACGTCGGCGATGCGCTGCACCCCATCTGGGGCGCGGACGTCACCGGCCCTTCGGGCGCGACGCCATAGAGCGCTGCGAGGCCCTGACGATCGTCGTCCTGCAGCACCCGCTTGCCGATCTCTCCGGCGGCGGCGCGCGGGTACATCACCACCCGTTGATCCATCGCGTTGTGCATGAGCCCGAGCGCGTGGCCGAGTTCGTGCGTGAGGGTGTTCTGCACGTCGTCGAGGTCGTCGCGCATCGCCGGCCCATCGAGGACCCGGAAGGTGTGCTGCTCGACGTTGAACACGATGTCGGTGTCGAGGATCTCGTTGGTGCGGGCGTTGAGCGTGACCACCGTCGAGGCGAGCGCGCCGTCGGTGTACGGCCAGTCGGAAAGCGTGAGGATCTCGTTCTGGTTGCCTGCGCCGTTGAGCTCGAAGCCCGGACCCTTCACCGCGCCTTCTTCCATCCGAACGTCGAGTTCAGCGGTCGCCTCCTCCACCTCGGCGATCGCGGCCAGCACGGCCTGTTTCGCGCGCGGCTCCTGGAAGGCCGCGGCGAGGCCGGGGTCGACGATGAAGGTCACCGGGCGTTGCCACCGCACCACATCGCCCTGGGAGTCCTTTCGCAGCTCGAAGGCCGACGCCGTCGCAGCACCCAGCATGAGGCCAACGCAGATCGCTCGCATGCCGTCGTGCTGAGCACGGGGCATGCCCGGCAAGGTCGGCCGGCTGGGACCTTCAGACACCCGGTTTCACTCGGGTTTGGTCGGTGGTTGCACGGGTGCTTCATCAGGGGCCCGGGTCGCGACCTCGGCGCTGGGTCCCCCCTCGCCCTGAGTCTCGAGGTACGGGCTGTCGGGCGGAATCGACCCGAGTCCGAAGGCACCCTCGAGCACGCGGGCCAGCCGCCAGAGCGCGTCGAGGTCGCTGGCTGGCACCTGCGCCACCAGCACCTCTCGCAAGAGCGCCTCCCCGACCGTGAAGTCGACCGTGAGACAGCGCGCTCCGTCTCCCTGCTCGAGGACGGTTACGGCCTGCACCGCATCGAAGGGGACGATGAGGGTTTGCGGATGGCCCGCGATGGGACTGACGAAGTCGAGGCGGAGGCTGGTGGTGCCGAAGTTCACGACGAAGGCGCGTCGGCGGCGCTCGACCCGACGCAGGTGCACCGAGCCGCCGAGGGAAAGCCCTCCCAGCAGGAGCACCGTTCCAGCCGAGCCCAGCGACCACGACGCCGCCACCATCGCCACGCTGGCTGCCACGAGGACGATGCCCACCGTCGCCAGGCCCACAGGCCGCCAGGTGCGTGGACCCACAGGCGTCTGACCGATCAGCATCGAGGGCGCGTACCGCAGGCGGACATCACCCAGCGCCGTGGGTGCGGGGTTGTCACGCAGGGCCCGTGCGAACTCGTTCACCAGGTCCCGCTGTACCCCGAAAAAGGCATCGGGCGGGACTCCACGAGGGAGCCCGCCCGAGTCGTCAGCGTGGATTGTGCTCCTACTTCTTCACCGGCGCGTCGTCGCGGAACTCCGTCGCGATCTCCTTGCCGTTGAGCCACTCCTTCTGGATCCCCTGGCGCTTCCCGTCGACCCAGTTCTCCTCGAGGATCTTCGTGCCCTTGATCCACTGGGTGCGCTTGCCGTCCCAGAGATCGTTCTTGAACGAGAGCTCCTCGAGCTTGCCACCCTGCTCATCGAACGCGACCCACAGGCCGGTCCGCTTGCCCTCGAGGTACGCCCCCTCGACGCGCTTCTTCCCCGACTTGTACAGGCCGAGGTAGGGGCCGTGCATGAGTGGCTCTCCAAGGCGGCCTGCCTTCGTGCAGAAGGTCGCCTCGAAGACCGTGTCCTTGCCACCGGACTGACGGGTGCCTTCCGGGCAGGCCAGGGCCGGTTCGGCGCCGGGCAGCACCGGCTGGGGCTTGGGGGTCACCGCCGGCTGCGCAAACGCTGCCAGAGGAGCTGCAACCGCGAACGACAGGATCATCTTCTTGAAGTTCATTGTGTTCCCTTTCAGGTGAGGCCAGCACCGCTGGCCATCGGGTTCATTGACTGAGCGGTTCGGCCGCAATTCACTGATTCGCGGTCGCGCAGTTCGCGTTGCCATTGTTCGCGTAGAAGCCCGCGCGCAGCGTCATGATCGTGTTCTCGCCGCACGCCGTCCACACGAGGCGAAGGTTCTTGTTGCCGTTCGACAGGCCCATCGCGTAGCCGCTCATCGGGCGAACCGGACCCGCGCCGAGGTTGATGATCTGGCCGTCGGTGCGCACGTAGTTGAACGAGCCCGACGGAGCCATGTCGATCATCGTGGGGAAGTTCGTCATCGGCGCCGAGTAGAGATCGACCGTGTAGGTGAAGGCGTTCGGCGTCATGCCCATGCAAGCCGTCATGTCGTTCGTCGCGCGGGGCGCATAGGCCGTGGTGACCGCGCCCTTGGTGGCGATCGTCGCCGGGTTCCACGCGAGCGGGGTCGGCACGTTGGTGAAGTTCGCGCAGGCCGCCGCGGTGGTACGGGGCGCCTCGGCGCACGCCGCCGTGACGCAGGCGAGGCCGTAGACGCAGCTGTCGGGCTGGGGATTCGCCGCGACGCACGTCCCTGCAGCAGCACACCGACGGCTCATCGGGTCGCAGATCTGCGGGGCCATGCAGCTGCCTGGCGTGCAGTCCATCACCGTGCCGCCATCACCCATGCCGGCGTCGGTCGTCCCGGCGTCGGTGGTGGTCCCACCGCCGCACTTCCCGGTCATCACGTCACAGGTCGACCCCGTCGGGCAGCCCGCGTTGTTGGTGCACTTCGCGCCGCAGATCTTCGACGCCGGCTGGCACACCTGGCCCGCCGAGCCACGCTCGCAGAGCGCATCGGTCGCGCACTGGCAGAACGCCCGCACGCCCGCGTCGTTGCCCGAGGCAAGCCCGCCGAACGTGGCGCAGGTCTTCGAGGAATCCGGGCAGTCGACCGCGCCGGTGCATGAGGCCACGCAGGTGCGGAGAATGGGGTGGCAGGCCTGGCTCGCGCTGCACTGCATGTCGGAGGTACAGGTCGAGGGCATCGGCATCGTGTCACCGCATCCGGCAAAGCCGAGCGCGAAGCCTGCGGCGGTGGCCGCCACGAGCCAGAGGCTGGTCTTCTTCATCATGAGGAGGGTCTCCTGGTTGCTGCGAAGTGAACTGCCTTCGAAGGATCCGAAGCGCGCCGGACTGTAGGAACGGCCGTTCCAGAGTCAACGAAAGTTGACCGCCCCACTGACGCATGGGGCGTGCCGAACTTCATGAAGGAGTTCAGGGCGTTTGCACGCTTTTTCGGGTGACGATCGGCTGCGCCGAGACACCGTTGCCCGGGCGCGCGTGTCAGCGCTTCCACAGCACGGCGAGGAACAGCCCACCCATGACGAGGACCCCCAGGACGATTTGCGCGGCGCCCAGGCCAAGGGCCCAGTGCGCGCCCTGTTTGGAGGCCTGGGGCGCCTCGCCGCGATCGATCGCGCGCAGCTCCATCCACGCGAGGGCCACCCCGATGGGCGCCAACGGCACGCAGCCTGCCCAGGCCCCAAGCACGAGGCCCAGGGCCAAACCCGACCGTGAGGAGCGCCCGTGCGGCTTGGCGTGGCACTCGGTGCACATCGCCCCGCCGTCCTGCGAGAACTCGAGACACTCTGCGCAGACGAAGCGCCCACAGCGCTCACAGACCTCCACCGCTTGCGTCGAGGCATGCGCCGGACACATCGCTCCGCTGACGACGGGCATGGAGAGTGTGCCGCTCTAGAACTTGAAGGGGAACTGCACCGGCTCGCCCTGCTTCTTGTGCCGGGGGAACTTCATGCTCTTGATGAGGGTGCCCATGCACTGGGCCATGTAGCTGCCCTTGAGCTCCTCGGTGACGACGCCGACGTTCTTGACCGAGCCGCTGGGGTCGACCGTCCACTTCATGACGATCTTCCCGCCACCGCCCTCGCGCTTGCGCTGCTCCTCGGCGCACTTGCCGAGCCCGGCCTTGTTGGCGATGACCGTCTCCATCACGTCGCTGCTCTCGAGGGTCTCCTTCAGGTCGCCGCCGCCGCTGCCAGGGGCAGGAGGCACGTAGACGGCCGGCTTCTTCGTCGTCGCCGCCTCCTTTGGCTCTTCCTTCTTCGGCGAGGATCCTCCGAAAGCCTCTTCGAAGGAGTCTTCCTTCGAGGACGAGCGCGGCTCCTGCTTCTCGGGTGGAGGCGGGTCCTTCTCCTTTTCGCGAGGCGCGGGGGTGGTCATCGCCAACTTGCCACCGGTCCCTCCGGTGGCCTTGACGCCCGTCCCCGTCATCTTCGGTGCGGTGCCCGTCGTCGTCGGCGTCGGCGTCGGGGCCGGCGTGGGCTCCGGAGCAGGCGTTGGCGCAGGCGCGACCGCCACGATAGGTGGAGGGGTAGGCGCGGGCGTTGGAGCCGGAGTCGGCGGAGTCGGCGTCGGCGTGACCGCGGCCACGGGCGCAGTCGGCGTCGGCACTGGCTGAGCGACCGGCGGAGGCGCCACCACCACCTTGGGCTCACGCAGCGCGAGGAACACCACCAGGCCAATCAGCGACAGCAGCAACACGCCACCGCCCACCCCGAGCCCGATGAGGAGCCCACGGTTCGAAGGCGGCCGGTACTGCGTCACCGCGGGTGCGCTGAAGGTCGCGCCCGGGTTGGCCATGTAGGGATTGACGGGTGGCGGAGGCGGCGCGGCGGGCCGTGCGACGGGCTCGGGCGCGTGTTCGGACACCGACGGCTTCTCCTCCGACACGGGCAGGTCGAGCAGGCCTCCAACCTCGGGCGCAGGCTCCGCCTTCTTGGGCGGTGGCTTGGCCAGCACCTCCATCTCTTCTTTCACCAGCGACGCGAGCGCGGAGCCAGCGGAGGGACGCCAGGTGCCCGTCTCTTCGATGGCGGCCATGTTCGGCGACGGCATGCCGGCCGCGGCGATCGGCACCTGCACCTCGGACTGCACCGTGGTCACGACCCCGCCCGCGGAGAACGCCGACTGCACCGGTACGCTCACCACTGCCGGCCCCATCATGCCAGGGTTCACGGTGGCGGCCGCCGCGACGACGATCGGCTTGGCCGGCTTCGGCGCCAGCACGGTGGCCAGGATCTTCACCTCGCTCACGGGGATCCAGTCGCTGAAGCCAGCGCGCCAGCACAACGAGTCGGGACCGACTTCGCCCTTGTCCCAGTGCGACTTGAGCGCATCGAGCGACATCGGGCCGGTCTGCTTGTCGTTGAGCGCCACGTACCAGTCCTGCTGTGGCACCTCTTCGGTCTTCGGAAGCTCCGGCTTCGACACGCCCGTCGCGTTGGACTCCTCGGCGAGCTTCTTCACCATCTCGGCGTCGAGCACCTTGGTGGACTCGCGGTCGCCCTCCACCGCGCCGTTCCCCGAGGGAGGCAGCGTGGTGGGGCCCGTCGAGCCGCCCGCCAGCACCGAGTCGAACACCGCGCCGATCTCGTCTTCGTCCGCGCCGAGGAAGCTGTCACCGGGTGACTTGTCGCCGCGGGGCTCCGTCGTTTCCGCGCCGCTCTTCGCAGCGGCCGTCTTTGCCGCCTTCGCGTCCATCGCCGCCTTCACGGCCGGATCGTTCATGTCGACCTTCGAGGTCGGCGGATCGGCCGCGGGCGACCCCGGGTTCGTCAGATCCAGCGTCGCGTCGACGCCTCCCGTGAGCGGGCTCGTCATCACCTGCGTGGCGTTGGCGTCATCAGGGTCGTTCGAGTTGGCCGAAGGCCCGCCCTTGGAGCCCGTCGCGCCCTCGGTGCGCTTGACGTGAATGACATAGCCGCACTTGCGGCATCGGACCTTGACCCCCTTGGGCCCGACCTTCTCGTCATTGATCATGTACTGCGCGCGGCAGCTCTCACAGACGAAGCGCATCAGGCGTCCTCGGGCCTAAACACCGGAAAACTGTAGGTTTCCAATTTCGGGGAGTCAAACGCACGGACGCCGCTCCACCTCGGCGAGTTCCGGCGAATGCCCCCGATGGCGCGCAGAGTCAATCAATCTGGTCACTTGCGGAGTTGAACCTCGACACTGGTGCCGACCGCCACGCGGAGGGCATGGAGATCATCCCCGAGCGCAAAGGCCATGAGCTCGCGGATCTTCGACCTCGGCTGCACGCGGAAGGCGGCGCCGGTCTCGGCCATCACCATGCGCTTGACCGGCTCGATCTCACCCGCCACGAAGGCGCCCGCACGGACGGCGGTGAGCTCGGCACCCTCGAGGTAGTTCCGCAGATCGTTCGGAGTGGCCACCTTGACGTAGTCCCGGGTGATCCGCGCGAGGGCGGCCCGCGCCTGCTCCGAGAGGGCCCGTTCGAGCAGCTTGCGCTCGGTGTCGATGGCGCGAAGGTCGGCGGTGAAGCGGAACCGATCGACCGACAGGCTGATGGCGGCCTGCAAGATGGCCTCGAGGCGCTCCGCCGACAGCCGGGCCGTGAGCGCGAGCTCGGGACGAAGGAGCGCCATCGTGCGGGCGAGCAGGTAGTACGCCTCGCGCTGCCCCTGCTCGTTGAAGAACTTGCCGCCGACGCGCAGTCCCACCGGATCGGTGTGGAGGATCTCGACACCCAGCATCGGATCGGGCGGCGCCTCGCTCGTCTTCTTCGCGATGCGATCGCGCTGGGCCACCAGGAACGGGGAGTACAGCGCGAGCTGCTGCATGCCGAGCAGCCGGCTGACGTAGCGGTAGTGCGTGAGGTGGTACTCGGCGGCCAGGGAGACATCGATGAGGTGCTTCTTGGGCACCACGTTGTAGCGGGCGAAGTCCTCCTTGTAGAGGCCGCCGGCCTGCTCGAAGAGCACGGCCATCAGCTCCGAGAGCGGACCTCGCACCCTGGGGTGGAAGAGGTGCTGTTGCCAGAGCCGATCGGTGAGCGCGCGCTCAGCGGTCTCGCGCTTCTTGGCGTACGGCGTCAGTTTGGTGAGGATCTCACGCTCGCCCGTCCCGACTTCGCCGATGAGGCCCGAGACGACCTGCGCGGCGAGCCAGGCCGAGTCGTAGTCCTTGCGCTTGGCGGCGAGCTCGGCGAGCGCCGAGGCCACCTTGCCTGGAGTCGTCGTGGTCGGCAGCGTGCGTCGCCACGCGTCCACCGCGTCCTGCTCGTAGCCGGGCTGGGTCTGCGCGAGGGCGGCGAACTGCTCCTGGATCTCGAGGTTGTCGGGCAGGCCGGCCGAGACGACCTTGTAGATCTCGACCGCCGCGTCCGGCGCCTTCATGACGTTGAGGTACAGGTCGCCGAGCGCGCGCCAGATGGCCATGCGCGCCAGGTGCGTCTCTTCGGTCTTCGGGAAGCGCGCCAGCATGCGCTTGTAGTTGTCGTCGAGGGTCTTCCACTTCTTGTTCCGGCCCAGCATCGCCTCGAGCGCCGTGAACGCCTCGATGAAGCGCCAGTCGAGATCGAGCGCGGCGTTGAAGGCGCCGAGGGCCTTCTCGAGATCCATCAGCTCGTCGCGGGCGATCTCACCGAGCGCGAAGTACACACGCTTGGCCTTCTGCGATTCGCTCTTGAGCGCGTCGGTGACGAGCATGCGCTCGAGCATCTCGGCAGCCTTCGCGCCCTGCTTGGTCTCCCGGTACAACACGTAGAGCGCGTCCATCACCTCGAGGGCGGCGGGGCGCTCCTTGTGGGCGGCGAGGTAGGCGTCGATGGAGAGGTACGGATCCGACAGCTTGTCCCGCGCCAGCGCGCCCAGGGCGACGCCGTTCTCGTAGCGCGCCTCGCCTTCGACGACCTGCAGCAGCTTCTGGCGGAAGTCGCCGGCCCGCTCCCAGTTCTGCGTTGCGTCGGCGATCGTCACCATCGAGCGGAGCGACGGCTCGTGGTTCGGGTCGATGACCAGCGCCTTGTCGAACTGGTTCTCGGCGCGGTCGAACTGCTTGAGCTGGTGGTGGAGGTCGCCCAGCGTCCAGTGGATCTCCGCTACCTCGAGATCGGTCAGATCGCCGCGGTGGTGGAGCAGGATCGACTGGTACACCTTGAGCGCCTCCTCGAAGCGCTTCACCTGCACCAGCAGGTTGCCGTAGCCCTCGAGCACCGCGAGGTTGGTGGCGTCGAGCTGGTAGGCCTTCTCGAACGAGCTGAGCGCCTTGTCGCGACGGGCGTTCTTCTCGCAGACGTAGCCGAGCCGGTAGAAGCGGCGGCACAGCTCCTTGGCGAGCTCGTCGTCCTCGGGGCTGGCCGCGTACCGCTGCGATATCTTCGCGGTGACGATGTCGAGCATCTTCTCGCAGCGGTCCCAGGTCTCGATGGACAGGTAGATGTCCGCGAGCGGCCGGGCGGCCTCGAGAGAGTCGGGCACCAGCTTGAGCGCCTCCTCGTAGTACTTCGTGGCGTTGTCGCGATCCTCGCGGCCCTCGTAGTACCGCGCGACCGAGAGGAAGGCCTCGCTGCGCTCCTGGGGATCTTCGGTCTGACGCGCCTCTTCGAGGAGCGCCTTCTCGTAGCTCTCCCAGTCCTGCTCGACCTCGTAGATGCCCTTGAGCGCGCGAATCGCCGGGAGGTACGCCGGGTCGATCTCGAGGGCCTCGAGGTAGTTGCGCCTGGCGCTCCCGGGATCGATCAACATGTCTTCGTTGATCTTGCCGGCGCGGAAGCAGAGCTCGACCGCCTCGGGCGTCGACCCGAGCACCTGCGCTTCACGCTCCAGCATGTCGAGGGCGAAGGGCCAGTTGCCGCTGCGCTCATACAGCGTGCCGAGGGCGTGCATCGCCGGTCGGCAGCGCGGATCGAACTCGAGCGCCTGGTGGTACGCCGTCACCGCGCGGTCGACCGCCTTGAGCTGCTGGTGGAAGATGTCGCCCATCTCCACGCACAACACCGCCTTCTCCTCGGGGTCGTTGAGCAGGTTGATGTGGCGATCGACGACGCCGATGAGCTCGTCCCATCGGCCTTGTGCCTTGCGCAGCCGCTCGAGCGTCTTGATGGCCTGGACGTTCTGCGGGTCGACCTGCAGGGCCGCGTCGATGCAGGCGTCGGCGTTGGCGAGGTTCTGGTAGCGCTCTTCCCAGATGGCGGCGCTCTTGAAGAGCAGCCGCACGCGCTCGCGGTAGTCGCTGGTGAGCTCGAGCTCGCGTTCGTAGACGGCGAGCAGCTCGGCCGGGCGATCGAGCCGGGAGTAGAGCTTCTCGAGTGACTCGAGCGCCTGGAGGTTCGCGGGATCGAACTCGAGCGCCTGGCGGAAGCCCTCGACCGCGGCCTCGTCGTCCTTCAGATCGCGCTCGTAGACCTGCGCCACCTCGACCTGAATGCGCGAACGTTCCTCTGGAGTCTGCGCGATGTCGCGCATGCGGAGCAACGAGCTCGCCACGGCCGCATGGTTGCCCTGCCGGCGCTGCAAGGTGATGAGCACCCCAAGCGTGTCGGCGTCGGGCTCGAGCGACAACGCGCGCTCGAGGGCCCCTTCGGCCTCCTCGGGGCTCGACAGGCTCTCGTCCCAGGCGCGGGCGATCTCGCGGAGGATCTGCTTGCGCGCCTCGATGCTCGGCGCCGCCTCGAGCTTCTGCTCGAGCGAGACGATGTATTCCTTGTGCGAGCCGCGCCGCGCGAACATCGACGCGAGCCGCTCGAGCGCCGCCTCGTTCGTCGGGTCGAACGCGAGCACCTTGCGCAGCGCCGCCTCGGCCGAGTCCGGATCGTCGAGCTTCTGGTCGTGCACCCGCGACAACGTCAGGTACATGCGCTCAGCGAGCGGGCCCCGCGGGAGCTCGTCGGCGACCTCTTCGTAGACCGCGGCGAGCTCTTCGAAGCTCCCGGTCTCCTCGGCCAGGCGCTCGACCTGCTCGCGCACCACGTCGTCCGACGCGTTGAGCTGCAGCGCGCGCGTGTACTGGAGGAAGGCCACGTCCTTCTGGCCGAGTCGGGTCTCCTGCACCTGCGCGAGCTGCTTGAGCGAGGCGACCTTCTCCTCGTCGCTCACCAGGTGCGGCAGGTAGCGATCCATCGCCGTGGCGAAGGCACGCCAGTCACCCTGCTTCGAATAGAGGTCGAGCGCCTGGTCGTACGCCGGCCGGTTGGGCGGATCGATCTCGAGGATCTTCTCCAACGGCGCGGCGGCAAGATCGGGCTTGTTGGCGGTGTCGCGCCACAGCTCGACGACCTGGAAGAGCGCCGCGGCCGCGTTCTCCCGTTCCTCGACGAGGAGGTAGTGTTGCGACTTCGCCTCCAGCACGCGCGCCGCGTCGGGCCACGCCTTGAGCTGGAGGAAGACCCGCAGCAGGCGATCGAGCTCCTCCAGCCGGTGGGGCTCGACCTCGAGCGCACGCCGGGCCGCGTCGAGCGCCTCTTCGCGTCGGGCGCTGGTCGAGATGATCTCCGCCAACCGAATGCGGATGCCCTTGACCCCCGAGGCCTCCTCCTGGAGCGGGATGAGGCGACGCAGGATGATGACGAGATCGTCCCGTCGGCCCAGCGCCTCGAAGATGTCGCGCAGCGCCTCGAGGGCCCCCCGGTGCCGAGCGTCCCGATCGAGCGCGGCCTTGAAGTACGCAATCGCGTCTTCCGCGCGGTTGAGTCGCTCGAAGAGCACCCGCCCCACCCGCTCGTTGAGCCGCACCAGCTCGCGAGGGTCGATGGTGACCGAGAGCTTCTGCAGCAGCAGCTCTACCAGCTCCTCGGCCCGGTTGGAGCGATCGAGCAGGGCGTTGAGCGCCTCGAAGGCCTGCTCGTTGCGCGGGTTCTTCGCGAGCAGCTCGCGGTAGAGCGAGATGGAGTGGTCGATGTTGTCGAGCCCCTCCGACGAGGTGACGGCCATCTTCGAGAGCACGCGCTCCCGCTCAGCGCCCTGCACCAGCTCGCGCTGGGCCTCGAGCACCCGGTAGAGCTGCTCGCTCATCTGGGCCTGCTCGTACAGCTGCTCGAGCGAGCGCAGGCTGGGCAGGTGCCTCGGGTCGTTCTCGAGCACCCTCTCGAAGGCACCGGCGGCGAGATCCGGCTTCTCCAGCGTCTCCATCGCCAACTGCCCGAGCCTGAAGAAATAGCCCACCTTCTCTTGAGGCTCTGTCGCCACCGTCCCGAGCGCCTCGAGCGTCTCGGCCTGGCGGTCGGCGCGGTTCAGCCGTCCGTAGAGCTTGTCGAGCGCGGCGAGGGCCTTCGGCGCGAACGAGGGCTCGAGTTCCCGGGCTCGCTCGTAGAAGCCCACCGCCTGCGCCGCGTCCGACAGGCGCTGCTCGTGGAGCTGTCCCAGCGTGAAGCACATTCGCGCGGCCTCGGCCGGCTCCGCGATGCGTGGGAGTTCGGCCTCGTAGGCGTGGGCGAGTTCGTCCCAGCTCCCGGCGGCGGCGGCAGCCTGCTCGAGGCGCTTGCGCAGCTCGGGGTCGTTCGGATCCTCCTTGAAGGCCCGGTAGAAGGCCAGATACGCAAGCTCGGGCTCGGACTGCGCGTCGCGAATCTGCGCGAGTTCCTGCAGCAACGTCTTGCGCTCGACGACGTCGGGCGAGACCGTCACCCGCGCCTCGATGAGCGCCGAGAGCTTCACCGGATCGCCGCCCTCGCGGTACGCCTTCGCCAGCACCTCGAAGGCCGATTGGTTCTGCGGCTCCTTCTGGGCCATCGCCTCGAGGCGCTGGAGGGCGCCCGGGTGCCTCGGGTTCTGCGCCAGCAACTCGGCGTACAGCTCGATGGACCCGCCCTTGTCGAGGAGCCGCGTCTCGCGCACCACCGCCAGCTTGAAGGTGAGCGCCGGACGTTCATCGGCGCTCACGAGCGACAGTCGGCGGGCAAGCACGTCGGCCAGCTCGGGCCAGCGCTGCTGGTCCTCGCAGAGCGCGTCCATGCGGGCGAGCGCGTTGGCGTCGTTGGGTGAAAGCTCGACCAGCCGGCGGAACGTGGTGAGTGCCGAGGCCGCGTCGTTGAGCTGTTCGTCCTGCAGCACGCCCATCTGGAACAACAGGCCCACGCGTCGGGTGGTGTCCTCTTCGACGTTGAGCTGCCGCTTGATGACGTCGATGAGCTCGGGCACGCGGCCCTGGGTCGCCAGCAGCTTGCCCATCTGCTCCATGGCCTCGCCGTCGGTCGGCGCCAGCGCCATCACCTGCTTCCAGCTCTCCACCGCTTCGTCTGGCTCGTTCGACTCGGCCTGCAGACGTGCCAGGGCCCGGTAGAGGTTCGCCCGCGCCGCGTCGTCCGAGGCCTTCGGAGCGATCTCGAACAAGACGCTCGAGTACTCGTCCCGCGCGTCGGCCGCCTTGTAGAGCAGCGAGCACAACGCCAGGTTCTTCGGATCGTCAGGCAGCTCGCGGAGGGCCCGGGTGGCGGCCACGAAGGCCATCTCGGGGTTGTCCATCTGCTGCGTGTAGATCTCCGACATCTTGCGCAAGAGCGTGGCCCTCTCGGCCGGTTGGGGCTCGGCCGTCACCTGCGCCTCGATCATCTGGACCAGCTTGAGGTGCTCGCCTTCCTGCGCGAACACGGGCTCGAGCGTGCTGGCCGCCTCGCCTTTGAGTGGGTTGTCTGAGCGCGCCATCTCTTCGAGTGCGCCGACCGCGCCGGCATGGCCGGGCTTCCGACGCAACACCTCCTGATACGTGTTCAAGGCGCCACGGGGATCGCCGAGCCGGGTCAGCTTGAGCCGCCCCAGCCGAACCAGCAATTCCCTGGCCTCCTCGTCCTGTCCTTGCGCCTCCGCGAGCTGCACCTCGCGCGCGAGCACCTGCGAGAGCTCGGGCCACTTCTCCATCTCGGCGAAGAGCCGACCCAGCAGCTTCAGCGCGTTCGCGTCATCGGGCTTGCGCTCGAGGATCGCCTGGTACGCCGTCGCCGCCAGCGGCTTGTCCAACAGCGTGTCCTCCGCCAGCGTGGCCAGGTCGAACAACAGGTTGACCTGACCGACGAGGGTGGGCTCGAGCGCGAGCTGCCGCCGCATCACCACCGACAGCTCCCGGTACTGCGAGGTGCGCCGGTAGATCTGCGCCAGCGCCTCCAGCACGAAGGTGTCCTTCGGGTTGCGGTTGAGGCACTCGGTCCACGCGCGCGCGGCGAGATCGAAGCGGGACAGGCGCTCGCCGTAGAGCGAGGCCAGGCGGCGCCAGAGATCACCCGCGAGCGGCTCGGCTGCACCACGCTCCAGCGTGTCTTCGTACGCCGCCGCGAGCTCTTCGAAGGAGCCGAGATCCGCCGCGAGCCGCTCGAGCTCCGAGCGCACCTCTTCGTCCGCAGGTGATTCGGCGAAGCTGCGCAGGCGCGTGGTGAGCGCGAGCGCCTTCTGGCCCACCGCTTCCCGCAGGGTGGCGATCTCGAGCAGGAGCGGCACCCGGCGCGCGGCGTCGGTCACGCCGAGGCGCACGTCGAGCACGTCGACCAACTTCTTGAGCTCGGACGCCTGGCGGTACCCGGGCTCGAGCAGGCGCGCCGCTTCCACGCGCGTGGGGTCCTGCGCCAACAGCCGCTCGAGTCCGGCGACGGCGTGCGGCTCGGCCGGGGAGACCTGGAGCGCATCGGCGAACGCCCGCAACGCGTTGGCGAATTGCCCTTCCTTCTCGAGCAACTGCCCACGTCGCAGAAGGTACTGCACCCGCGCGTCGGCCTCGGTGGCCTCTTCGGCGAGCTGTGAGATGACGTCGGCCTGCTCGGCAAAACGGTCGGACCTGCCGAAGAGGTGATCGAGCGCCGTCAACACCTCCACCGAGCGCCACAGGGCCAGCGCCGAGCGGTACGCCTCGATGGCCTTGTCGTCTTCACCCGAGGTCGCGAACGCTTCGCCGGCCTTCACGAGGAGCGCACGACGCTCCGAAGGATCCGCCGCGAGCGAGGCCTGCTGGGCGTACACGGTCGACAGCTGTCGCGCGTTCTGGGACTTCGCGTACAGCTTCGAGAGCGCGTCGAGGGCCTGACGATCATGAGGCGCGAGCTGGAGCAGCGCGTTCCAGACACGCGTCGCGTCTTCGGTCTCGTCGAGCTGCTCGCGAATCTCCGCGCAGCGGCGCAACAGCCCGAGCTTCTCCTCGGGCACCTCGACCTCGTCGGCCGTGGACTCGTAGATCTCGGCGAGCTCACCGTACGAGCCGGTGTCCCGCGCGAGGCGCTCGAGCTCGGGCTGAACCTCGCTGCGCTCCAGCCCGTCGGTGAAGGCCTTCAGCGCGTTCATGAACGCGGCCTCGGGCTGGGACAGATCGCGCTCGAGGATCGCGCGGATCTCGGACGACAGACGCGCGCGCTCGGTGCGACCCGTCGCCGAGGCCAGCCGCGCCTCACGCAACGAGATACGCGCCTGGTGGTCGCCGGTGCGGGCCAGCACCGGGTCGAGGATCTCCATCGCCGTGGCCGACTCGGGAGCGTTCGAGAGCACCCACTGCTCCAACGTGTGTCGCGCGCCCTCGTGCGAGGCGTCCTCGGAGAGGATCTGCCGGTACACCTCGAGCGCGCCGCGCAGATCGTTGAGTCGGCTCTGGCGGAGCTGGCCGAGCCGGAACGCCAGCTCGCGCCCCTGGGGACTCTGGCCTTCCTGATTCCGACGCAACTCGAGCGCGAAGGCGAGCTCCTGCGGCCGGTCGAGCCCGGTGTAGAGCCGATCGAGCGCCGAGGCCGCGTCGCGGTCCAGCACGTCGCGCGCCACTACTTGACGCCAGTTCAGGGCTGCTCGGCCGAGGTCTTCCAGCTTCG
Organism: Myxococcaceae bacterium; assembly: GCA_044352295.1. Taxonomy (GTDB): domain Bacteria; phylum Myxococcota; class Myxococcia; order Myxococcales; family Myxococcaceae; genus Xiheimicrobium. The sequence continues at coordinate 128,267 of JBILEB010000001.1, read as the reverse complement.
ACTCGGACAACAGCGCCGCTTCGCGCTCCAGCGCCGTGCGGGCGCCGAGATCGGTCTCGATGGACGCGAGCCGCTCGATGATGGGCACCAGATCCCACCACTCCTCACGCGCGCGATGCAGGCGTTGCAGCGCCTTGAGCGCGTCGCCGTTCTTCGCGTCGAGCGAGAGCACCTTGTGGAGCTGCGAGACCGCCTTCTCCTGATCGTTCAGCTTGCGCTCGTAGAGCTCGGCGAGCTCGCGGTGCAGCCCGATCGCCGCCGCGCCGGCGCCCGCGTCTACGAGCTCCTGAAGGACCTCGGCATAGCTGTCGACGAGGTCGGCGTCTTCCGAGGCGTGGCGCGAGGCCGCACGCAGCGCGAGATCCTCGGGCGTGAGCCGCACGGCCTGGGCAAGGGACGCGAAAGCCTGCTCCGGCTGGCGCAGGTGCATCGTGTGCAGCTCGGCAGCGCGCTGCAACGCCTTCACGCGGTCGAGCGTGTCACGCGCGGACTCGGCGATGACGTGGAGCGCAGACACCTGCTTGCGATGATCGTTCGCGTGCTCGTACGCCACGAGCACGGCCCTCGCCGCAGCCTCGCGATGGGTCGGGTCCTGCATGAGGTTCTCGAGCGCGGCGATGGCGTCGGCGTCACTGGGCCGCGTCTTGAGCACGTCGGCGTACCGCGAGATCGCCTCGGCCTTGTCGCCGAGCACGTTCTCGACGATCCGCGCGCGCACGACACTGAGCTGCGCGACACGATCGGTGTCCCCGGCCTTCTCGTACAGGCTGATGAGCTGCGCCTGCACCTGCGTAAGCTCCTGCATCTGACCCGCCTGCTCCAGGAGCGCCGCGACCTTTGGCAGGTGCTCGAGCTCTGGGGCACCAAGCCGAATGGCCTCGGTGAGGCTCAACGCAGCCTCGCGGGGCCGGTTCAACTCGGCGTTCACCTGCGAGAGCTGGAGAAGGACCGCCCGCTGCTCCTCGCCCGACAGGTGAGAGGCCAGGGCCCGCAGCAGCTGATCGGCGTCGACGAGGCGCTTGCGCTCGACCGCGAAGGCCGACGCGCGGGTGAGGAGGTCGATGGAGGATGGTGCTCGCTGGAGCGCTGCCTTGAAGGCCGCCATCGCATCGTCAATCGCGCCCGCTTCCTTCGCGAGCTCAGCCGCCTCGACCAGCATGCCGACGGCAGGCGACGCGTCGGTCACCTTCGCCGACAGCTCCGAGAGGTTGCGCGCGAGATCCTGCTGAGCCTTGAGCTCTCTCGAGAGCCGCGCGGCCTCGACCCGGAAGGCGCCGTCTGTCGGATCGAGCGCGAGCCCACGGAGCCGGAAGTCGAAGGCCCCACGGACGTCCATGAGGCGCTTCTCGGTGGTGTCCGCCAGCAACGTCAGAAGCGCCTTCACCTCGTCGCGATCTTGCGCCGAGGCGAGGAGGACCAGCAACGACGCGACCTGGCGCTGGAAGTCGCCGGCCTTCGCGTACACGGGGCCGAGCGAACGCGCGATGTCGGTGGGCCGCACGCCCTGCGACGCCAGCCGCTCCAGCCCGCCGACGACGGTGGCGTTCGAGCTGCCTTCGTCCAGCAGGTTCAGATACAGCCGCGCCGCCTCTTCCTTCCGAGAGAGGCGCTCGGCGAAGAGCTGGGCCAGCCGCGCGCGCCACTCCTGTCGCTCCGCCGCGGAGTCCGCCAGGGCCATCAACCGCTCGGCGACGGTGGCCACTTCCTCCCACTGGCCGAGGTTCGCCGCGGCCGCGCCCAGCTTCTTGAGGGTGGGAACACTGTCGGTGTCGAGCTCGAGGATCTTCCGGTACACCGCCGCCGCCGCGCCTGGGTCGGCCGCTGAGGCTTCGAGCTTGCGGGCCTCGGCCTCGAGCTTCGAACGGGGATCCTGCGGCTCCTCGGCGAGCTGCTTTCGAATCGCTGCGAGCGCCGCCACCGCCTCGGCGTCGTCTCCGTGGCGCTTCTGGACCTCGAGCCACGCCTCCTGCGCCTCGGCGGGCCGGTCGAGCGACTGGAGCAGCTGCCCCAGCGTCTTCCACAGCCCCGTCTGCGCGGTCGCGGGCGCCACCTGGGCCGCTCGACGCAGTGCCAGCGCGAGCTCGGCCTGCTGGTTCGCGCGAAACGCCGCGTCCTTGAGCGCGGTCAGCAGGGTGGCGCGGCCCGGATCGAGCGGGAGCGCACACGACAAGGCCTGAAACGCCCGCTTCGCATCGCCCGCGTCCTCACAGAGGAGCGAGACGAACTCACACATGCTCACGCGCTCGGACGCCGGCTGGGGCGCCGAGATGCCGAGCTCGAACAGCGGCCACGCGCGGTCGAGCTCCTGGGCCTCGACGGCGAGCTTGAGCAGCCGCCAGGCGACCTGCGCGTTGTGCGGATCGACCTGGTTCGCCGCCTCGAGGTGCCCCCGCGCGATCGTCTCGTCCTTGAGGAGCCGGGTCGCGAGATCGGCCAGCGTGGTGCGCAGCGCGACCTGCGCGGTCTTGTCCTTGAGCGCCAGCAGGTGCCGCTCGAGCACCTCCACGCCCTCGGCGACCTTCCCGCGCCCGATGAGCTGCTCGCTGGCGAGCTCCGCCGCGTCGGGCCGGGAGGGATCGAGCCGCGAGGCCTGCTCGAACTCGGCGCACGCACCGGCACCGTCATCGAGGCGGGTCAACAGCACCTGTCCGATGCGCAGGTGCAGGTCGACCTGCGCCACCTTGTCCCGCGTCTCCGCCGCCAGCTTCGAGAAGACCGTGAGCGCCACCCGCACGTCTCCGGACTTCTCGGCAATGCTCTCGAGCAGATCGAGCGCATCGGGCATCGCCGGCCAGAGCGCGAAGCAGCGATCGATGGCCTCCTTGATCTTCGCGGTCGACGTGGGCTCGTACGAGGCGAAGAGGCGCGCGACCTGCAACGACAACCGCGCGGCCGTCCGGCGATCGCGCTCCTCGAGCGACTGCGCCTTGAGCGTCTTCACCTTCTCGCGCCAGACGTACTCGAGCTTGCCGAGATCCTTCTGGGCCTGTTGCGCACGGGCGTTCTTCCCGTCGATGGCCAGCGCCCGAACGAGGGCCTTCGTGGCCAGCGTGTGCTCCTGCGGGTTGTTGACGAGGGCCTCGGCGAAGCCCACGTAGTCTTCGAGCAACTCGCGCTCACCGAGGTGGCTTCGCTCCCGCTCCAGGGACTCGTACACGGAGGCGTAGCGCCCCTCGGACAGCAGCACCGCGCGGGCTTTCTGGTAGCCAGCGCGCTCGTGTGGAGCCGCACGCGTCGCGAGCTGGTAACAGAGCACCGCGCGATCCCGTCGCGACAGCTTCGACTCGTAGAGCTCGCCCGCCTTGAGGTAGTGCCCCGCCGCCGAGGCGCCTGAGGAGATGAGGCCCAGACGTTCCAGCATCTCAGCCAGCGTACCGAAGTCGTTGCGGCCCTCGGCGACGGCCTTGAGTCCCTCGAGGGCCTCGCGCGCGTTGGGGGCGTAGACGAGCGCGCGACGGAACAGCTCCTCCGCTCGCGGCGGGGACTTGAGCCGCTCCCGGGCCAGGTGCCCCGCGCGGGACAACAGGTGGGCCGCCTCGTCGGGGGTCGGCACTTCGCGCGACCGCGTCTCGTAGAGGCGGATCAGATCTTCGACGCGGCCCGACTTCTCGAGGCTCGCCTCGACGTCGCCAAAGCCCTTCTCAGCAGCAGTGTCCGTCATGGGAGGAGAGCTGGAATGTACCCTTCACACCCCCGGGGAACGAACCAAAACCACGCGAGAATACGGCCCTTTGCCCCATTCCGGCGGAGCGCGTCAGCGTGGGCTGGGCCCCCAGATGGCGACTGCGCCATGGGCGAGCAACGCCTCGGTGGCGAAAAGTCCAGGAAGCAGTCGCAGTGCCACTCGCCGTCGGCCAGCGCTCACCGCTGCGGCGATCTGCATGAGGCATGAGGGGACAGGCCTCCGGTCAGCCTCCGCGGGACGAGCCAACCTCCAACCAGGGCGAGCCTCCGAAAACGAAGAACCCCGCGCGGCTCCAGGAAGGAACCGGCGGGGCGCTTCGACGACGAGTGGGTGCGAGCGTGACCCGACGTCAGGCCGACACGGTGTCAGGCCGACACGGTCGGGGTCACCGGCGCAGCCTCGGCGGGCGGAGGCGGCACATGGGACTCGGCCTCCTCGTCCTTCTCCTCGGCCGAAGGGGCCTTCGGCTCCGGCCGCGGCAGCGCCTTCACGCGCTCCACGTTGGCCGTGTCGTTGGCCTTGCCGAAGAGGGCCTGGGCCTTGTCAAGCTGACCCGCCGCCTCGGCGAGCTCCGCGGCCTTCGCGTACTGGCCGAGCTGCTCGTACATGGCCGACGCGCGGTCCTTCCGGTTGGCCGCGAGGTACGCCTCGGCAGCCGCCTCGTGCTTGCCCATCGTCTCGAGCCAGCGCGCTTTCGCCTGATGGTTGCCCTCGGCCTCGGCCTTCGCGAGGGCTTCCGCCGCGAACGCCGCGGCCTCGGCGCTCAGCTTGAGCTTGAGCATGAACGCGTAGGCCTTCGGGCCGGGGAGCGGCTTGAGCAGCTCGATCGCGTCGGCGTGACGTCCCACACCCATGAGAATGGTGGCGGCTCCGAGGCGGTCGCCCCGCTCCACCAGCTTGGAGACCTCGAGGTCGCGCACGCGGTTGGCCGAGGCGAAGTCCTTCGCCTTCTCGTAGCAGCGCCGCGCCACCGACAGCTTACCCGCCCGCTCCCAGGCGAGCGCCGCCTGGTCAAACTGGAGGGCGCGCTCGTACAGCGCCGCCACCTTCGCGAAGTCGCCCTTCTGCACGTAGAGCTCCATGAGGAGCTCCCACGCCTCGGCCTTCTCGAGCTGCTGCGTCACCTCTTCCGGCGTTAGCTTCGCCGAGAGGGCCGTGATGCGGGCCGAGTCCTTCCCCTTGGCGGAGTTACGCAGCGCCGACTTGAAGTCGCCGCCGATCTCGTAGAGCCGCGATGCCTCGGCGAACGACTGGTTCGTCTCGTGGAGTCGTCCAGCGTCGCGCGTGCGACCAGCCTCTTCGAAGTTGCGCGCGTCGAGCGCCCAGTTACCGGTCGCGGCCGGGGCGGGCTCGAAGCGACGCTCACCACGCTCCGGGCGCGGGCCGCGCTCGGGTCGATCGCCCCGTGGGGGACGATCGCCACGCTCCTTCCGCTCACCCCGACGGCCGCCAGGACCGTCACGACGATCGCCGCGTGGACCACGTGAATCCGCGGCAGGCGCTGCGTCAGGCGTCGCCAGGGCCGCGAGCTCGGCGGCCGAGGGCGCACGACCGGCAGCTTCGAAGGCCGCCTTCGCCCGTTCCGTCTCGTTCGCCGCCGACCACACCAGGCCGGTGGTGAAGAGCACGTCGTTCCAGGTCGTCACGGGAGCAGGCGGCTTCGGCGCCTCCGCGGGAACAGCCGTCGCCTCGGGGGCAGCCGCCTCACCGGCCGGAGCCTCCACCGCAGGGGCCGCTTCGGCCGCAGGTGCTTCCGCTGGCGCGACGTCCTTCTTTGGCTGGCGCGTCACCCGCATGAGCGACGTGAGCAGCTTGCCGCGCGAGCCCATGTCGAGATCGTTGAGCGACTTGAGCCGCAGGCCCTTCACGCCCTTGACGATCTCGTCGAGCGACTGCTTCTGGCCGGCGTAGTCCCCCTTCGTCAGGGCCTTCTCGAGCGCCGACAGCTCGTTCACCACGCGATAGGCCGCGCCGCCCCCCTTCCCACCGCGTCGATCTCCGCGGTCACCCTCACGGCCGCCGCGTCCACGGCCTTTGCCGCCGTCGCGATCGTCGAACGAGAAACCGCCACCGCCACGTCCCTGGGGACCAGCGCCCTTCGCCTTGTCATTGGGGCCAACCATCGTGCTCTCCCGGTGCCGTCGGACCCGGCCTCATGCCGGGCACGAGGCCGCTTGTGTCGAACGACGCGGGAGACAGCCCCCCGCGGGATCTTCAAAAACCCGCGTAGCGCACGAAGGGGAGCACTGAAAAGCCCACAGATTGCGTGAGGGCCATGAAGTTGAAGTTCGCGTCGAGCCCGATGCTGAAGTGGCGCAGGCGCGTGAAGTACTCGAGGCCCGGCCCCGCGAAGAGGAGCACGTCGGGCGTGCTGATGAGGGTGGTGGGCTGGTAGAGCACGAAGGCGCCACCGACCCGCGCGTAGAACCAGGTGCGGGTGACGTCCTGGCTATCCTTGAACCCGGCGATGCGAATGCGGGCACCGACGCCTGGAGCGATCGACCCGTAGTCACCCGAGCGCACCGCGCCCCCCGCCATGTCGCGGACCAGCCCGGTGTAGTCGGCGCCCATGCGGTTGCTGGTGGCGAGGAAGAACAGGGCCGGCGAGATGCGGTCGCCGATGTCGTACCCAATCTCCAGCAGCGCAGCCTGGCCGGGCGAGAAGTACTGGGCGCTCCCCGTTCCCGCCGGCGGGTTGATGGTGCCCCAGAAGCCACCGGAGACGCCGAAGAAGAACCCGCGCTCGATCTCGTTGTAGGTGATGGCCTTGCGGTCCTCGAGCGGCTTGCCCTGGGCGAAGGCGAGGGACGAAGCGACGAGGGAGCCGACGAGGAGCGCGCGCGTCATGTGAGCGCGACACCCTACCCCACCCGAAGCCAGAGAGAAGACGCCTTTACGCGTCCACCGGCACCGGCTCCCCCGCCACGAACGCCAGCACCCGCGCGACGGCGCCAGCGGGATCCGCAGCCAGGGCGCGGGCGGACAGGTGCAGGCACCGACAGGGGAAGGTCCGGACCTGGAGACGCTCCCCGTCGTCATCGAGCACGAGGAAGCAGGCCCCCGCCACCTTCGCGCTCACCTCGCTGGCGTGTTCGACCGCCCAGGGCGAGAGCCACACCGCCGGCACGCGCGCGCGAGCGACCCACTCCACGCACCCATCGCCCTCGACCGGAAGGTGACTGACGAACCAACCCAGGCGACTGGCGAGCGCCCGGCGAAGACAGCCCAGCGCGCGCGAACTCCCCGCGACGAAGAGAGGACCAGCCGGTGGAGCGACGGAAGCCACGGGTGCGACCACAGCAAAGACAACGCCACCGCCGAATCCCCGCAGCTTCGCGAGGCCGACGGTGACGCACTGTCAGGGTCCTGACGGCTCGTCAGCCGAACGTCACTGACCCGATTGCTTGAAGATGAACGGGTACGTCACCACCACGACGCCGCCACCCTTGGGCTTGGGGAAGATCCAGGTTCGGACGCGGCCGGCGATACACGACTCGAGTTCGGCGTTGTTGGTGGTGGCCTGCGCGACGTTGGAGCTGGCCACGGATCCTCCGGGCGAGATGACGAACTTGATCGCCACCTTGCCCTCGAGCTTCGGGAAGCGGTTGAGCTGGGCCTCGTAGCAGTAGCGGATCTGACCGCGGTTGGCGTGAATCACCTTGCGGATGAGTTCCTTGTCGAGCGAGCCCATGACGGTCGGCTCGGACGAGGTGATGCCGATGTCGACGTCTTTCTTGCCGCCGAGCACACCGACGCCAGAGCCATAGCCGCCCGTGCCACCGCCACGGCCGCGCGTCCCGATGCCACCGATGCCGATGGTGTCACCGAGGCCGCCACCGCCAGAGCCCGAGCCACGCAGGCCCAGTCCACCGAGGCCAGCCGCGTCACCCGGCGCCGCGCCGAACATGTTGCCCATGGCCGCCTTCAGCTCACCGCCGAGGCCCTGGTGACCGAAGATCGTGCTGATGCCGCCGCTGCTCCCGCCGAACACCTTCGAGACGAGCAGGCGCGCCTGATCCTTGTTGTTGGGGTCGCCTTTGGGCGCCGCGTGAGCCGACCGCTTGGGCGCGTTCTTGGCGCCCATCTGGCCTTCATCGCCCCTCCGCTTGGCCGCGATCTCACCCGAGTCCTTCTTCTTCTCGTACCTCTCGAGAATCGGGTTCTTCTGATTCTCCGGCGGCTTGATGAGCAGCTTGGCGATGCGCGCCTGGTTGTCGCTCAAGTCATCGGCGAACTCGTCACCCTCGGCGTTGAGGTTGGCGGCGCTGATGACGAAGAGCGCGGCAATGAAGAACGCGACGAGGAAGATGTTGAGGACGGTGAAGTCGACCGACTCGGAGAACGGAACGAAGACGGGCTTGGGGACGGGCTGGAAGAACAGCTCGAGCGTGACGCCGCCCAAATCGACCCAGGCGAAGTCATCGTTGCCCAGCGTGAGCGCCACTGCGTCGCCATCCGCCTGCGCCAGCCCCTTCTTGTTCGCCTCGGCGAGGGTGAGCACCTCGTCGCCGAACTTGCGGTGGAGCTCACCCTCCATCTTCGAGGTGAAGCGCAGCTGCGCGCCGTTCTTGCCGAAGCGCACCACGTGGAACACCGGGCCGCTGACGTCGCCCATCTCGAAGTCGACGCCCTGGGCCGAACCAACGGTGAAGGCGCGCTCCTGGCCGGGGGCGAGAAAGTACTCCCCGACGATCTGATCTCCCCACAGGAACCTCAGCTCGATGCCCAACGGGCCGGAGCCCTTGCGACGCCGCGGACGCATGCGCGGGCTGATGCGCGCATCCTGGAACTCCTCGGGCGGGGCGGGCGGGGCCTGGTACACCGGCTGCGCGACCGGGACCTGCACGGGCTGGGACGCGGCGACCTGCACGACCGGCACCGGAGCCTGCACGACAACCGGCTGCGGCGCAGGGACCGTCGCGACGAGCGGCTGGGTCGCTTCGACGAGCGAGGCGATGGTGGGCGCGATGGACGGCGCAGCGCCGGCCTTCTCGACACGAATCGTGGTTCCGCCGACGGTGATGGCGTCACCGAATGACAGCGAGCTCTTCATCACCCGCTTGCCGTTGAGCATCGTGCCCTCGACGGTGCCCATGTCGGTGACCGACAAGGTGCCATCCGGGGCGACGTCGATGACCGCGTGAATGCGCGCGACCTTCTCGTCATCGATGGTGAGGTGGGCCGACGCGAGCCGACCGATCTTGATCAGATCACGGTCGAAGTCCTTGGTCGAGACGAGCTGTTCGCCCTTGAAAACCTTGAGCGTCAACGGAACGGACACGAGGGCCTCCGGGAACTACGAGTCAGGTGACGGGAGCCGGCACGGGCCTTCGACAGCGGGCCTTCGCCGGGGTTCCAGGGAAGCACGTTCAGAGCTCACCCACCGACTGCATCACCTTGTCTTTGAACTCCTCGCGAATCTTGATGAGATTCGAGTGCTTCACCTTCTTGCGCGCCTCGACGTACTCGCCATCGGGCTTGGTGAGATCGCCCTCGATGGTGTCGTCTTCGAAGCTGTACTCCGTCTGCTTCTTGTAGGTGACGTCGCCGCCCTTCTTGTCCTGGGCCAGCGCGCCGGTCGCGAGCGAAATCGCAGCGATGACGAACAACAGTTGGTTCGACATGAATCCTCCAGCCACCCTTTTCACGTTGGGCACCCTAGCACTCCCGAGGTGTCCGCAAACCTCCTGCATCGGTTTCGTGCATCGCACACGGTGAGACAGGGTGTGCACCCGAGGATGCAGTTCGATGGGACTGGATCAAAGGGCATCGACCGAATTCGCCAGCTCGTTGGCGAATGACGCGCGCAGGCGGATGAGGCTCTTGAACCGGCTCCGCTCGGGAACGATCTCCCAACTCACCACGGGACCCTCGCGAAGCCCCCCGATGGCCTGGGGATTCGTGAAGTCGACGGTTTGAATGGCGTGCATCGGCTTGAGCCGGTTCGCCTCGGCGTTGGGAGCGGGTTGCGCGAGGGAAATGCTGGCGAGGAGCGTGACGACGAGGAAGGACAGACGCATGGGCAGACTCCGAAGTGAGGACAGACGACCTCACTCCGACGTCTGCCCCGCCCCGCCCGTTCCGCTCAGAGACCGTCGTTCGGCTCGTCCGGCGGAGGTGCCTTCTTCTTCCCGGGCTCGGCCGGCGGCTCCTCCTTCTTGGGTTCTTCGACCTTCTTTGGAGGCGGCGGTGCAGCGCGAGGCGCCGGCTTCGGCGCGGGCTCGGCCTTCGGGGGTGGAGGCGTCTGGGCCTTCGGCTCGTCCTTCTTCCCGTCGGCCTTCTCGTCCTTGAGCGCGTCGGCGGCGGCCTTGCCCTTGGCCTCCTCCTGCTGCTTCTTGAACTCGGTCTCCTTGGCCTTGCGCTCCTCTTCCTTCGCAGCCTCCTCCTGCTTCTTCATCTCCTCTTCCATCTTCTTGGCTTCTTCTTCCGCCTTCTTCATCTCCTCGCGCTTGGCGATGGCGGCTTCCTGCTCCTTGATGAGCTCGAACACCTGGTGGTTGGCGCTCACCGAGGTCTCGCCGCCCGCGAGGCTGATGAACTGGCGGTAGTACGTGATGGCCTTCTCCGGGTCGCCCTTCAGGCCGATGATGATGCCGCGGTTCAGGGAGATGGCCGGCAGGTTCGAGTTGAGCTTCTGCGCAGCGTCGTAGGCCTGCATCGCCTTGTCGACCTGACCCATGCCCTTGTACGCGACGCCCAGGTTCACCAGCGCCTCGGCGTTGTTGCCATTGGCCTGGAGGATCCGGCGCACGTGCTCTTCGGCAGAGCTGTAGTCCTCCTGCGCGAACGCCATCTTCGCCAGCTCGTAGTGGGCCGGGAGGAAGTCGGCGCGCGCGTCGACGGCGCGCTTGAACTGCACGCGGGCCTTCACCGGATCCTTCTCGGCGAGGTTGAGGAGCCCGAGCGTGAAGTAGATCTCCGGATCGTTCTCTTCGATCTTCGTGGCTCGCAGGGCGATGAGGCGAGCGAGCGAGAACTGCTTCTGCTCGTAGTGGACCTGCATCATCGTCTTGTAGGCCTGCAGCGTGCGCGGATCGCGGAAGAGCGCCTCCTTCGCCAGCTCGAGCGCCTTGCCACTCTCGCCCCGGCGCCGGTGGATCTCGGCGAGGCGCGCGCGGCTGCCGGCGTCGTCCGGGTACGTGTTGAGGATGTTCTCGTAGATCGCGACGGCGCCCTTCTCGTCACCCTGGTTCTGAGCGATCACCGCGAGGTTCTCGGCGGCCTGGCGAAGCGTCGGCTTCTTCGCGAGCGCCTCCTTATAGAGCGACACCGCGTCCTTCGTCTTGCCTTGGCGCTCGGCGATGACCCCCAGGTTGTAGGTGGCCTCGGCGAGGTTGTCGTCAGCGTCGGCCGCGTTGCGGAACTTCTTCTCGAGCGTCGGCCAGTCGTACTGACCCGTCTTCTTCTGAGCGTCGAAGGCCTTCACGGCGTCTTCGAAGAGCAGCTTCGCCTTGCTGGAGATCTGCGGCACCTCTTCCGTCTGGGCGACGTTCCCGGCGGTCCGCTTGACCTTGGGGCCATCGACCTTCACGGCGCCGGAGCCGGTCGTCGTGCAGGCCTGCACCGCGAGCGCGGCGACCGCGAGGAGCGCGAGTCGAAAGAACGAGTTCACAGCGTGTCCTCCGGCTCGTCATTCTTGGACTTCTTCGCGGCCGGCGCGGGCGTCGGCTTGGGTGCCGGCGCCGGAGCGCTCTTCGGCTTGGGCTCCGCCTTCGCCTCGGGCTTGGACGGCGCGGAGAGGTCGATCTCATCGCCCCGTCGCGGTGTCGCGTCGACGACGTTCCGCCCGATGCCCGAGGTGTTGATCTTCAGCTCGGCCGCCTTCTCGGGGGAGATGACGGGAACCGCTTGAATGGTCGTCAGCAGGCCCTGGCCCATCGACGCAGCGACGACCCCCTCCGCGGGTTTGAGCTCGAAGGTCTCCTCCGACATCCTGGGGAACTGCTCGGGTCGATACTTCGTGCGCAGCATCTCGAGCGCCTTCGACGAGCAGGGGTTGAAGACGTCGAGTTCCTGCGACTTGGCCACGGTGGCGGCGAACGCTTCGGCCGCCTTGTCGCGCACCGGAGCCGCCTGCTGCTCGAACTGGGTCTTCACCTCGAACAACAGATCCTCGGGAATGCCCTTCGGCACGGGGGGATTCGCGAGCGCTTCGGCGAACTGGTCGTACGCCATGCCGATTCGCGCGAGCGCGCAGATCGCCGGGTCGGCCGACTTGAACTGCACCGTCCTGGTGTACGTCTTCTGGATCTCTTCCAGGCCCTTGGCCTTTGTCGCGATGGAGCCCTTGAGCTCACCGATGTTCGCCAGCGACGACCAGCGCAGCTTGATGTTCGAGTAGCGATTGAAGTCGTCCTCGTTCATCACGAACGACGCGCGCGCGACGGCGTCGAGCGCCTGGATGTCGAGGGCCTCCTTCTGCTTCTTGTTGAGCTTCTCGTAATAGTCGAGGACGCGGACGAAGATCTTCCGGGCGCCGTTGGGGTTCTTGAGCTTCTCCTCGTAGATCCAGGCGATGCGGCCCTCGGCCCACAGCAACTTGCTGGGGTCCTTGATCTGGTCCGTCTCGTATTCCTCGTAGAGCTTCTGCGCCTTGGTCCACAGCGCCATCTTCTCGTGCAGGTCGATGATCGACTTGGTGACCGCCTCGGCGTCTTTCGACTTGGGCCACAGCTCGAGGTACGTCTCGCGGTTCTTGAGCGCCTGCTTGTACTGGCCAAGCCCGTCACGGAAGACACCAGCGTTGTACAAGGCGTCCTGGGCCTTCTGCTCTTCCCAGACCTGCTCAGCCTGGGCGGGCGTCGCGTCTTTCTTGCCCTTGGGCGCCGCCTTCTTTCCGGCTGGGCCCTTCGACTTCTCGTAGGCCGCCGCATACCGCTCGTAGTGGTTGGCCGCGTCGTCGAAGTCGGCCACGGCCTCGTAGCCTTCGGCGAGGGCGTAGAGCGTCTTGGGCACGTACTGGGACTTCGGATACCGCGTGATGAGCTGCTTGCGCACCTCGATGGCCCGGTCGAGCATCTTCGCGTTGAAGTAGTCGATCGACGCGTTGTACAGCGCCTTGTCGGCGAGCTCGGACCTGGGCCAGTCCTGGACGAACGCCATGTAGGCATCGGCGGCCTTGGCGTACTCGTTCTTCGCCTCGAGCTGGTTGATCAGCTTGAACGAGGACTGCTCGATCAGTTTGGCGAGGTCTTCACGGAACTTGCCGGTCGCGAGCTTCTCTTCGGCGTAGAACTTCTTCGACCACTCGTTCACCTTCGCCCAGTCCTGGAGGATGTTGTACGAGTCGAGCACGAGGTTGGCGGCGATCTCGCCAGCCTTGTCACCGTTCTCGAACTTGTGATCCGGGTACTTGAGCGCGATGTCTGCGAAGCGGGCCACCGCCTCGTCGAGGTAGTTGTAATCGTAGTAGATTTTCGCGGCCTTGTAGGCAATCTCGACCTTCTTGTCGCCCTTCTCGATGTACTTGAGATACCGCTCGCACGCCTCGAGGAGCGCCTGCTTCGACGGTGGAATCGCCGCCCTCTTCGTCGGGTCGCCGGCCGCGGGCGCCTTCCCGGCGTCGGCGGTGGCCTGCTCCTTCACGACCGAGTCCCATGCGAGGATCGAGTTGTAGGCGGCGTTGTTCATCCACTTCCCTGGCTTGCCCGGGTTGCCATCGTCACCCTTCTTCTCGACCCGCGACACGTCCTGCAGCATGACCCGCGTGTATTCTTCTGCCGCCTTCTGGAACTTGCTCAGGTTGTCGTTGAGCAGCTCGGCCCAGAAGAACCGCAGGTCGTACGCCTTCGGGCTCTCCGGGAAGAGCGTCATGTAGTCGGCGTAGACCTCGTTGGCGAAGCCGAACGTCTCTTCATCACGCGTCTTCTTGGCCTCGTTGTGCCAGTTGACGGCCAGGTTCGAGATGGTGCGCTCGGACAGCTCCCGAGCCTCGTCGAGGGCCTTCTTGTCCTTGTCATCCATCTTCGGGTTGCCCTTGACCACCCCGTCCATGATGGTGACGAGGCGCCGCACCTGCGTGACGGTCATGCGCTTGTTGCCCGCGCGCATGATGCAGTCGACGATCTTTCCCTGGAAACCGGGCGCCTCAGGAGCGGTCGGGCGCTCCTTGATCAACATGTCGTAGGTGAGCGCCGCTTCCTTGTCCTTGCCATCGTCGTAGTAGAGGTTCGCGAGCTGCTTCATCATGAGGCGCAGGTCATCGGCCTTCTTGGCGAGCTTCCCGAAGCGGTCCTTCGCTTCGTTGGGGGTTCCGCCACCGCGGGAGTACGCGCGCACGTAGTCATTGCGCGCCTCCTTCACGAGGCCCTGGCGCTTCGACTTACCCTTGCCCTCGACCTCTTCGGCGCTCGTCAGGTCTGCGTAGAGGACGACGGACTTGAACTGATCCATCGCCTTCTCGTAGTCGGCCATGTTGAAGTGGCACCAGCCCTGCTTGTACAGGGCATAGCCATACACCTGATTCTCCGGGTACTTCGAGGCATTCTTGTAATTGTCGAGGGCCTTCTCGAGTATGTCTCGTCGGCCCTTCGAGTTGTTGAAATAGTACTCGCCGACGGCCAGGTAGGCGTCCGGCAGGTACTTCGACTTCTGGTACTTCTCGATGAGCCGCTTGTACGAGGCGAGCGCCTTCTTCTGGTTCTGGTCGTCGGACGAGTCCATCAGGTTGAGGCCCAGGAAGTAGAGGACCTCGTCCGTGCGCTCGTAGTCTTTGTGCTCCTGGACGATCTGGAAGTACTTCTCGACGGCCTGGTCGGCGAACTCCTTCGACTTCGCCATGAGCTCGGCCTTCTCGGCTTCGGCGCGCGCGATGCCCGCCTCGTCCTTCGAGTTCATCGCGCGGATCTTGTCGTCGTCTTTCCGGTTGGCCTCGAAGAAGTAGTACTTGGACTCTTCCCAGTAGAGCTCGCCCAGGCGGAAGAGGAGGCTCGGCTTCTCTTTCTTGTCGGTGGACAGCTCGATGATCTTCGCGAGATCGGTGATCTGCCCGCGGCGCTTCTCGGCGACCTGCAGCTCGACGTCGAGACGAAACGCGTCGTAGCTGAGCGTCGGCGCGTCCTCTTCCTTCTTCTTCTTGCGCGTGATGTCGCCGGCCAGCGACTTGTCCGGGGTGATCGAGGTCACTTTCTTCTTCAGCTCGGTGTCCACGGCCTCTTTCTTCGAGGCGGTCTGGGCGAGCGCGGGCATGGTGAGGGTGCAGGCGATCGCGCCGACGAGGGCGTGGCGAAGCGTGCACAGCGACAGTGACGAAAGACGCATGGGCTGTTCCCGAGGCAAGGGCCGGTACGAGTGCATCGAAACTTGCAGAGGAGCCGCGTGCCGCGACCCCACTCCTTCAACCCTTTGGAGGTGGGGGATTGTCGCCGCTGTGCGCCTGAACGGTCAAGCAATCCGCGCGGCTACCGACCGAGCGCCTCGAGGAGTCGTCGGGTCGCGCCCACCTTCCGCACGTCGTCGCCGACCGTCACCACGAGCTCGACGGAGGGATCGCGCACGACGAGGGACTTGAGGAGCCACCCGTCGACGTCCGGAGCGACCTCCACGCGGGTCCCCTTGCCGCAGGGGAAGACGCCGGCGCTCACTGAGAGGAGCGTGGCGACGTGGAGCTCGGCCGCCGCCTCGTCCACTTGCCGGTCCCCACAATCCTGCGGCAGCAGAAACGCCGGCGTCACCACGACGGAGCGCAACGGCGCCACCTGGCGAAAGCGGCTCCACTCGAGGACATCGACGGGCCCGGTGGGGCGCCACCGGACGCGCGTCGGCCGAAGCTCGAGCGCGGTCACGAGTCGTGCCTCATCGAGCGGCCCCTCGAGCTCGAGCGCAACCGGCCGGCTGCCACGCCAGCGCGGGAGCACCTCGGTCCAGCCTGGCTCGAGCTTCAGCCACAGCCCGGCCCGGGGCGCCGCGGCCAGTGACTGTCCATCGACCCGCGAGAGCGGCGAGCGGAGCTGCACGAAGCTCCGCTCGAACCGGGTCAGCGTCGTGAGCGTGGAGTCGCGCAGGGTGTTCGTGCGGGTGGTCAGCCACAGCGTGACGAGCGGTCTCGCGAGGGCCCGCAGCACGTCGGGCTCGAGCTCGTCACTCGCAATGACATGCACGGGCACGGAGCGCCCGACGACCACATCCGGGCTCCCCGCCGGGAGCGGCCGCTGATCCTGAGCGACCGCCGCCAGCGCGGTGAGGACCGCGAAGAGGCTACTGGTTCTTCTCAATCCACTTCGCGAAGGCATCGGCCTTCGCGGCCTCTTCGAACTGGGCGACCTCCCAGAGGTCGATGCCGACCACGAGCTGCTGGTTCGCCTGGAGCTCGGCGAACTTCTTCTCCCACTGGTCGGCGGAGACCTCCGTGGGTCCGTTCACCTGCTGGCGGGGCCCCGAGGCGACGGTGGGCGCCTTCGAGCCGCTCGCCTTGATGACCAAATCGGTTGGCTTCACCGCCACCACGCCCTCGACGATGCGCACGATCGAGGCCTTCCGCGCCGACCGCGGTGGCTTCGCGCCCGAGACGATCTTCTCGGCGTCGATGCGGAAGATGGTGCCGCGCACTCCGGCGACGGCGCGCTCCGTCGACACCTCGTAGCCTGCGCCACCGAACGCCTTCTTCACCTTGGTCCACAGACTCCCGGACTGGAGGAAGGCCTTGAAGCCCTTGCGCTCCTGGCCCTCGAACTCGGCCTCGGTGATCTCGAGCTTCGAGTCCGGCGCCAGCATGATGACGCTCTCGTCGGTGAGCACGAGCTTGAGGTTGCCGCCCTTCACCTCGATCACGTCACCCAACTCGATCGCTGCGTCCTTCTGGAGCGCGACGGCCTTGCCGCCCTTCGGGGTCCGGGTCGCGGAGCCCTCGACGAGCGCCACCTTGCCCACGCCTGCGAGGGCCGCGGTCGCCGCGAGAACTGTTGCCAGGGTCACCATGCGCGTCATCGACTGCCTCCATTCGGCGTGAGCGTGACGGTCATCACCACGCGAGTCTCGTCCGCCGCCAACCATGTTTCCCACGTCACGAACCCCGACTTCTTCACGGCCACGTGCCGCGCCGTTCGACCGACCCGGAGCCCTCGAGGTTCCCCCCCGAAGTCGGTGCACAGCCCCTGGGTGACTCCGTCGAGCGCCACCTCGGCGTCGGTGGGGGTGCATTTGAGCACCAGCTCGCCTGCGCCCGAGACCCGCACCGGCGCCCGGACCTGCGGGAGCGTCGGCAAGGGGTTCACGTTGAGCGGCGAGGGTGCGGTGGCACACGAAGCGACGAGGGCCAGAAGCGCCACCTGCCTCACTTCCCGACGTTGACCTCGACCGTATTGGTCGTTGCTCCGACGACCTCCAGCTTGCGCTTCTTGAACGTCGCGGCCTCCACCTGCTCGGCGAGCTCACTGGTGACGCCGGCAAACGTCACTCGGAAGTTGGCCACGCCTTTCGTGTAGTCGCCCTGGTCGATGGAACGGACTCCCTTGATGGTCTCGAGGGACTTCCGGAAGTCCTTCACGGCTCCGAACGACTCGAGCCCGCGGACGCTCACGGACACCTCGACGCCGTTGACCACCCGATTCCGAAGGTGTTCCGAAACGGCTTTTCGCAATTCACCAATGATGTCTGTCTTTCGGTCTTCGATGACGTTGAAGACTGAACGCTCATACGACAGCGCGAAAGCACCCAACGCCTTGGTGTCTGTCTCGCCGGCCCCTTTCTTGAAGAGCTTGCCCGTAAATCTCTTGATTTGGGCACCCGAATCGGTCGCAAAAACGGTCAACTCGTACTCGCCGCTGACAGGGAAGAGCGTCTGGGTTCCATCCGGCTTCCGGCCCGCCATCATCATGCCATCCGGACTGAGGTGGCGCATCGTCACGCTTCCCGACACCACGTATTGCACCTTTGCGACCTCAGCGAGTTCACGAGCTTGCCCGCCCGTCAAGGACACCCCCGGAGCCAGCGTCAGCTTGCCCGAGTTTGCCAGACTCTCATTCCGAATATCCCAGCCGTCGGCCTGCATGGCGTTGGAGAGTGCTACTTCGAGGTTCTTCGTCGTCAACACGGCGTTCGTCTTCGTCTCACCGTTTTCCACGAGTGTTTGCTCGTTCAGGAAGACGATGGCGGTCGGCTTCCCAGAGCGCTTGACGAGGTCCTGGGCAGCCTGGATGTCCTTGTCGAGGTTCTCCGTAATGATGTTGGCCTTCAACTTGACGGCAACAACCCCCTTCTCGCTCTTCTTTGAGATCAGGTCGAACGACTTCACATAGCCAGAGGTATTCGCGAAGACCTGATCGCGTACGAGCTGATTGTTGACTGCAAGCGAATCAGCGTCGATCCGCACTCCCGACGCCTGCTCAACACAACTGCGCAGCGCAACGTTCTTGGCGTCTTCGAAGGCCCTGACCTCATCCTTGTTCACGATCGCTGCTTCACCCGAGCACTCCTTGACGACAACCGTCGCGCCCTGTGCCCACGCAAGTGATGCAATGACGACAACCGCAACAGACAGAGTTCGCATGAAGGGTGGCCTCAGTTGAAGACGATGACGACCTTGCCCTGGGCAAGGAACGGGGGGTTCGACGACACGAGCTTCTTCGCCTCATCCTGAGACAGGAGCACATCGGCGCCGTTCGCCTTGGCGGCCTTCACCACGTGCGGCTTGTCGCCGGCCTTCATGCTCTTGCGGGCCTCGTCGAGCGACTGCACGTAGGCGGCCACGCCGGTCGTCTTCCGCGCCTCGGGCGAGAGGGAATCCACGGTGTAGACCGGCTTGCCAGTCTCATCGAGCACCCGCGGCATCAACGCGGGCATCAGCTTCAGGCCACGCGCGTCGATCACCAGACCCGTCGCCAGGTCGGCCGACGCGACGACGTCAGGGGCCTTCGGGGCCGCCGGCTTCTCGGCGGGCTTCACCGGCTCCGGCGGCTTCGTCTCGCCCTTCGCCGGCACGGCGAGCATCTGCGTCGCGTCAGGGTCGAGGACGTCGGTCAGCATCGACACCGGGACCTCGATGTCGATCTCCACGCCGTTGTCCGAGAAGTAGCGCTTGTTCGCGACCGTGTAGCCCTTGACCACACCCTCGACGCGCGCGCGCACGGTGTCGTCCTTCATCACGTCGTCCATCTTGCGGGTGCCGTCGACCTGCACGCCCTTGACCTGCGAGAGCAGGTTGCGGAACGCGTCGAGGAGCGCAGCACGCTCGGCACCCAACCTCGCCTGCGCGGGGCTCGAGGCCTTCATGTCGGGAGCCCCCGCGCCCGTCGCGCGGATCACCTGGCCCTGCCAGTTCACGCCTTGTGGCGGACGCTGGGCCTCCTTGCTGTCCTTCTGCTGGGCGACGGCGAAGACAGACACCGCGACCACTGCGGTCAACATCAGACGCTTCACGGGACTCCCCCTTGATGGGTTCGACGACGACAGGTCGGCTTACTCTACGGATCAAGCCGCCAAACCTTCAAGGAACGAACACTCGTCAGCTCGCTGAGTGGCGTGCAACGAACTGGTCAATCAGGCGCCGGTGACGCTCGGTCAGCAGCGTGAACTTCACCCCACTGCCCTCCTCGTTGTGATCCAGGTCGGCCCACTCCCGAACGACCTCACCTTCCGCATAGATGACCTCTTCCGAACCCGGGAGCTGGAACTGCAGGCCCACGCGACGCCCCGACATCTCCGGCTCGATGAGGTGCGCCAGACCCACACCTTCGCGCGAAATGTCGGACGCCCGCGCCATGTACGGCACGCCGGCCACGTACTTGTTCAGGTAGATGTCGAGGTCGACCCGATCGTTCTTCCGCTTGTTCTGGCTCATGACGGCTCCGCTCGTTGGGCTGCTGCAAAGGTGCAGCGAGCTGTTGCGGATCCTACGGAGCTGATCGGACCCGTCAAAAAACGCGGCGAAACGACGAGAAACTTGATCAGCGCTTCGGCGTCCCGAGCGCCGCGTCGGTCGCGCGCAACAGCGGCTCCGCGCTCACCGGGCTCTTCGTCGCGCCGGTCATCCACACGTCCGGAGCGACCGCGCCCTGCACCGCCATGCGCTCGATCTCCGGGCCCACCGCGCCGGCGCGGTTCACCTGCTCCTCGATCTGGAACGCGATCAGGTGGCCCAGCGGGTAATTGAAGAGGTACAGCGGGTAGCTGATCATGTGCGAGTAGATGCCGAGCAACGGCGTGTCGGTCCCGCCGAGCACGGGGGCGTAGTACCGATTCCAGATTCGCTTCGAGATCTCGACCGTCGCCGCCTTGAGCTGCGCCGGCGTGGCCTTCGGGTGATCGTACATCCAGTGCCAGACCTCGAGGTCGACGAGCGCGACGCCGGCGATCTCCCACGTGGACCAGAAGTCGTTGAGCACGCGCAGGCGCTCCTGCTCGGCGGACGGCTTGCCCAGCCCCAGCAGCTCGAGATCGCGCGCCTGGAAGACGAAGGCGATGGCCTCGGTGAACGCCGTGTTGGGAACGCCCGCCAGCAGCGTGGAGTCGACGTCGTAGAGCGAGAAGACCTGCTCGACGTTGTGCCCCAGCTCGTGCACCGCGATGTTGTAGCCCTTGGCGTTCATGCCCTCCTTCTCGACGCGGGTGCGCAGGCGCGGGAAGTCGCCGCGGCGGGCCGACTGCATCGCGTGTCCGGCGCCGCGCGAGGGGTCGACCCGAATGCGCTCCGACAGGTACTTCGCGCGTTGTGCCGAGAAGCCCAGGCCCTGGAGGATTCGGGGAATGTCCTTCGCGAACGCCTCGGC
Source organism: Myxococcaceae bacterium (assembly GCA_044352295.1). GTDB lineage: Bacteria > Myxococcota > Myxococcia > Myxococcales > Myxococcaceae > Xiheimicrobium. The sequence continues at coordinate 107,879 of JBILEB010000001.1, read as the reverse complement.
CGTCGGGTACCGCGCGCGCACCTTCGCGTCGATCTCGGCCTCGGGCACGGTGCCGCGCGGGAGAAAGCCGTTGAACCAGAGATCGACGGGCTCGAGCCGGCGACCCAGCCGGGTCTCGATCTCCGCCGCGACGCGTGGGACCTGCGGCGAGGTCAACACCGCCTCGAGGAGCTGCTTGACGCGCGCCTCCGGCATCTCGGCGCCCAGCGCGAACGCACGATCGATCGCCGTCGGCGCGATCGGTGAGAACGGATCCGCTTTCTGTTGCGAGCGGAAGTTCGCGAGGAGCCGCTGGTAGCGCACGTCGGCTTCCGGCGTCGTCGAAGGCTTCGTCTCCCGCGCCGGCGCATCGGCCTCGATCGCGTCCGCGGGCGTGGCCACGACGTTGTTCGTGAACGGGTTCCAGTCGACGCGAGGGTTGTCGATCACCGCCGCGGGGATGGTCTGCGTGACGATGCGCTCCATCACCTTGACGATCGCGCGTTGCCGCTCGAGTCCCTGGGGATCCGCGTACTGCGCCTTGAGCTCGTCGCGCAGGTTCCAGTGGCTGATCAGGCGCTTGCCCTTCGGGAACAGCCGCGCGCCCTTCTCCGAGAGCACGTGGTGCATCCACACGTTGTACTCGGCGATGTAGAGGTCGGCCGCAGCCTGCGACGCCGTGATGCCTTGCTGGACGTCGGCTGGCACCCGTCGCGAGAACCGACCGGTCAGACGCGCCTCGGCCCATTGACGCCGCGTCCACGACGGGCCCTTCGACAGGCGCTCGTCGAGTGTCGAGAGCGGAAAGTTCAGCAGCGCCGTGAAGGCGAGCTTGGAGGCGAACAGATCGTCGACGAGGTGCGCGGAGGGATCCCACGCCGCGAAGAGCGGATCGACTTTCTCCATCGGCCCCAGGTCGAGCTCGGTGGGGCGGCGCAGCTCGCGCCCGATCTCCAACAGGTGGCCGTCGACCTGCTCGAGGTTCGCCTCGAAGCGCTTGAAGGTGGCGTCCAGGTGCGCGGGGTCCGAGATGAAGTGCTCTTTCGCGAACGCCGCGAGATCGCCGTCTTCCTTGCGCCACAACGCCGCGACCTGCTGGAGCCCCTGCGCGATGCGCGCGCGCTGGGCGTCACCGTGGGTCTTGACCAACTCCGATTCGAGGCCCTTCGTGTTCATCGGCACCGCCGCCAGCAGCAAGAGGATGACTGACATGGGTCAGCACCCTCATGAAGAGCGACACCGACTTCAAGTGCAAAGCCAACGAGGCGCCCCCCCCGCCGTTGACGCAGCGACACGCTGAACGCAGAGGGCCTGTTGCGCCGTCACGAGACGTTGCTACACGCCCTGTCCCATGCGCCTGCGCCTGCTTGCCTTGTCGACGCTCTCCTTCACCCTCGCCTGCCCCGGCCCCACGCCGCGACCCGACGGGGGCACGGGCCCCGCGCCCGCGCTGACCAGCCTCTCGCCCACGTCTGGCCCCATCACCGGAGGTACGAGCGTGACCGTCAACGGCTCGCGCTTTGCCGACGGCGCGACCGTTCGCTTCGGTGACGCGCCGGGCACGCAGGTCGTGGTGGCGAACGCGCTTCGGCTCACGGTGCGGACGCCAGCGGTGACGAACCCGGGTCGGGTCTCCGTGACGGTGACGAACCCCGACGGCCAGTCGGCCACCCTCGCCGACGCGTTCACCTTCGACACCTCCGGTGTGCGGATGGTCAGCCAGGCCCTCGTGGTAACGCCCGAGGAGTCCACCGATCGCACTGGCGCCGCGATGGTGTCCTTCAAGGTGACGGCGCAGGTGCAGGTGCCGATGGTGACGAACGGCCCGGGCCAGGGCATGGGCGTGCGGGGCCAGGTGGGCTTCGCGGTCACGACCATGGATCCACCCGTCGAGTCGGACTTCACGTGGGTCGACGCCACGTATCTCTCCGACGCCGATGGTGCGATGGGCGACCAGGCACGAGACGTCTACGAGGGCACGGTGACGGTGCCGGGCGCGACCATGGCCTCGATCACCTACCGGCTGGCGGCGCGATTCTCGGTCGACAACGGCACCACGTGGCGGCTGACCGATCGGGACGGCTTCGGCAACGGCGTCTCGGTGGCGCAGCTCGCGCGCCTGGTCGTCGAGCGCAAGGGTGTGAACTGGTGCCGCATGGGCGGGCGCACGCCGGGCTCGGCGCCTCCGACGATTCCCCTGCGCGGAACGCAGACGGGGCCGCTCGTGTACGCCCAGGTCTTCGTGCAGGGCCGCACCGAACTGGCGGGCGCGGGCATGGGCGTGAAGGGGCAGATCGGTGTCGGCGCGATGGGCATGGCGCCGGCCTCGTGGACGTGGACTGACGCGACTTACAACGTCGACGTCGGGAACAACGACGAGTGGCAGGCGACGCTGCCGAACCCGGGTATTGGCACGTGGCGGTTCGCCTACCGCTTCAACCTCGACGATGGCTCGTACGTGTATTGCGACAACGACGGCAACGACACGGCCACGCCCGGCGGTTTCACCGAGGCGCAGACGGGGACGCTGACGGTTGCAGAGCCTGGCGTCGACTCGTGCAACCTGCAGTTCCCGCCGTCAGCCAACGCGTTGATTGGCGTTCCGGGGCCGCTGGCGTTCGGCCGGGTCTTCGCGGCGGGAGTGACCGACCGCCTCGACGCGGGCACGCCGATGGGCCTGACGGTCGAGCTCGGGCTGGGGCCCTCGGGCGTGATGCCGGATCAGTTGTCGTGGACGTGGCAGGCGGCGAGCCCGAACGTTCCAGTGATGGGAGGCGGGCTGGAGTTCCAGTCGCGGTTGCCGGCTTCGACCGAGGGTACCTACGCCTACGCCTTCCGGACGCGGCTCGGCGCGACCGGCGCGTGGACCTATTGCGATCTCGATGGCAGCGGGAACGGCTTCTCCACCACGCAGGCGGGCGTGTTCACCGTGACGCCGTTCAACTTCAACGAGTGCCGGTTGCAGTTCCCGACGTCGTTGACCTCGTACGAGGGGCGGCCGACGGGGCTCGTGTTCGGGCAGGTCTTCGCGCCCGGCGTGACGACGATCGCTGCGGACGGTGGCGCGCCCACGGGCATCGAGGCGGAGCTGGGGCTCGGCCCGACGAACGTCGACCCGGGCGTGGCGGACGGCGGCGGCGGGTGGTCGTGGGTGCCGGCGACCTTCAACCTGCCGGTGATGGGTGGCGGCGTCGAGTACCAGGCGCGCCTCACCGGCCCTGCACCGGGCATGTACGCGTACGCCTATCGCGTGCGGTACCAGGGCGGCGCGTGGACGTACTGCGACGCGGACGGCGTGGCGAACGGCTATCAGTTCGCGCAGCAAGGCGCGTTGACGGCGTTGGCCTTCGACGTCGACGAGTGCGTGGTGGAGACGGCCACGAGCACGGCCATGCCGAACACGGCGATCGACCTGCCGTACTTCGCGCGGGTGCGGGTCCCGGCGCTCACCGATGACGCAGGCGTGGGCGCGGGCGTGACGGCGCAGATCGGCTATGGCGCACCGAGCACGACGCCGTCGACGTGGACGACGTGGACGCCCGCGACGTTCGACTCGGACACGCAGGTGACGTTCGACCGCTATCGCGGAACGTTCATCGCGCCGGCGACGGGCGGGACCTCGCAGGTGGCGTTCCGCTTCCAGGTGGGAAGTCGTCCTTTCGTCTACTGCGACCGCGATGGGTTGGCGAACGGGTACAGCGCGGCGCAGGCGGCGACGTTGCAGGTCTCGACGGCCACCGTGGTGTCAGCGTGCCAGTTGCTCACGCCGAGCGCCTTCATGCTCCCCAGTGGTGCGCCGCTCACCGTCTCGGTGAACGTGGCGGGCACGGGGACGGGCTCCGTGGGCGCCGCGCCGGGGTTCATCGTGCAGGTGGGCATGGGTGCGAGAGACAACGCGTCGCAGAGCGGGCTGTGGGGTTGGGCCGACGCGGCGTACGTGAACGACGTCAACCTGCGCGACGTGTACGCGCTGACGTTCGCGCCCTCGTACACGGGTGATCGTGCGGTGTCGGCGCGGGTCTCGGCGAACGGTGGCACGAGCTGGACCTACTGCGATCTCAACGGCTCGGACGTGAACGGGTACGAGCCGAGTCTGCAGTACAACGTGACGGTGACGCGGCACGAGACGATCCAGTTCTGCAAGACGCAGTTCCCGTTCACCGTCTCGCAGGACGCGGGCACCTCGCGCATCTTCGGGCAGGTGTTCCAGTCGGGCCTGACGCCGGACGCCGGAGCGCCGATTCGGGCGGAGTTCGGCACGGGCAACCGCGACGCCGAACCAGGCCTCGCGTGGCGCTGGAGCCTCGCGCCGTTCTCGGGCTTCGGGCTCGCCCCCAACCAGAACAACAACGAGTACGCGGTGGACTACCGGCCGGACGGCGGCGCGCCGAACTACGCCTTCCGCTTCACGACGAATGACGGCGGCACGTGGTGCTACGGCGACAATGACGGGCATGGCGCGAACGGTGGAGGCCAGGCGTGGGACGGCTTCCGCGGTGACATCTCGGGGGCCGTGAACCTGGGCCAGGTCGTTCCCTGACTTCGCTTCTCGCCCAGAACCTGCTGTCTCCGATGGTGCTCGCCTTCGCGTTGGGCGCCATCGCCGTGCTGGTGAAGAGCGACCTGCGCATCCCTGACGGGATGTATCAGGGCATGTCGATCTACCTGTTGTTCGCGATCGGCCTTCGGGGCGGTGGAGAGCTGGCGGAGACCCCGCTCGCGCTCGTCTGGCGCCCGGCGTTGATCACGGTGCTGCTGGGCGTCGCGACGCCGTTGTGGGTGTTCGCGATCTTGCGGTGGGTGGGGCGGTTCAAGGACGTCGATGCGGCGGCGCTGGCAGCACACTACGGCTCGGTCTCGGCGGTCACCTTCACCACGGCGCTGCTGTTCCTCGAGGCGGCGGGCGCGAAGGCGGAGGGCTTCATGCCGGCGCTGGTGGCGCTGCTCGAGATGCCGGCGATCTTCGTGGCGTTGCTGCTCGGGCGACGATCGCAGACGAAGGTGGCGAGCTCGACGGTGTCGCTGGGCGAGGTGGTGCGGGAGGTGATCGTCGGGAAGGCGTCGCTCTTGCTGCTCGGCGGCGTGGCGATCGGCTGGCTCTCGGGGAAGCACGGAGTGGAGCAGGTCGCGCCGTTGTTCCTCGCGCCGTTCAAGGGCGTGCTGGTGCTGTTCCTGCTCGAGATGGGCATGGTGGCGGCGCGGCGCTTTCAGGACTTCAAGAAGGCCGGAGCATTCCTGATCGGCTTTGCGCTGGTGATGCCGGTCCTGCATGGCGCCCTCGGCGTGGTGTTGGGGCAGGCGGCGGGGCTCTCCATCGGCGGGGCGACGGTGCTGGGCACGATGGCGGCGTCGGCGTCGTACATCGCGGCGCCGATCGCAGTGCGCACGGCTCTGCCCGAGGCGAACCCGGGGTACTACGTGACGGCGTCGTTGGCGGTGACGTTCCCATTCAACCTGTCGCTGGGCTTGCCGCTGTACTTCGCCATCGCGAAGCTCGCCTATGGAGGTGCGCCGTGACGCTGAAGACGGTGAAGGTTCGGCTGCTGACGATCATCGCCGAGGCGGTGCTGCGCGACCGGCTGGTGGAGGAGCTGAAGCTGGTCGGCGCGACGGGGTACACCGTGGCCGAGGTGCACGGCTCGGGCTTCGGGACGGTGCGCGCGAGCGAGTGGGCGGGGCCGAGCGTGCGGCTGGAGACGGTGGTGACGGACGAGGTGGCGCAGGCGCTGCTCGAGGTGCTCTCCCAGCGGTACTTCCCGAGCTGGTCGGTAGTGGCCTACCTGCAGGACGTCGAGGTGGTGCGCGCGGAGCGGTACCAGCCCAACCCATCGCTCTCCCCGCCGCGTCCGAAGAAGGGGTGACGGTCAGGCGCGCGCGGGACGATTCGTCGTGAGAATCACGGTTGACACCAGGGAATCCGGAGCGTATTTGCCGCCCGCTCTCGGAGCAGCACTGAGCAGGGCGGATAGCTCAGGGGTAGAGCGTCGCCCTTACAAGGCGAGGGTCGCAGGTTCGAAGCCTGCTCCGCCCAAGCTGAAGAAGGACAAGTGAATACGCAGGTCCCCACATGGGGGGTTAGTTCAGCTGGTTAGAACGTCGGCCTGTCACGCCGAAGGTCAGGGGTTCAAGTCCCCTACCCCTCGCAGAGAAGAGTAGCCCCAGAAAGTCTCGCACTTTCTGGGGTTTTTCTTTTCCAACGGCCTTTCCACCTACGGCCACTGCACCCGCACGCCGGCCTGCACCGCCAACGGCGCCAGGGGCCTCGCTCCGAACGGCCGACGCGCCACCACCACCTGCTGGTTCGTCAGGTTCGTCCCCTGCGCGTAGAACTGGAACGCGCCCACCCGGTAGCTCGCCGTCGCATCAAGGAGCACCCGCCCCGGCACCGTCGGCTGCCCGGTCCCGTCGCCCGCCTCCTCCACGAAGCCGCCCGAGAACTCCGCGCCCACCGACACCGAGAGCGCCTGCCGATTCACGATCAACCGCGCGGAGCCCTGGTGCGTCGGCACGTACGGAATCACGTCGCCCGTGCGCACCACGCCCCAGATCGGGTTCGACGACGTGAAGTCCGACAGGAAGCGCGCGCTCGTCAGCGTGTACGTCACCTGCGGCACCAGCTCGATGTCCGCCGGGAGGGGAATCACCATCGACGCCAACGCCTCGAGCCCCACGATCCGCGCGGCGCCGCCGTTGAACTGCCGGTTGATCGCGTCGTCCACACAGCCAGCGCTCCCGGTGCACTCGCCGGTGATGTTCGAGTACTCGCTCCAGAAGCCGACGAGCTCGAGCCGACGACGACGCGACGGCGCCCGCACGCCCAGCTCCCCATGCAGCGCGCGCTCTGGGCGAATGTCGAGCGACTGTCCTGGCGTCACCGGACTGAAGCCCTGATGAACGCCCCCGAACACGTTCAACCCGTGCGGCAACGCCACCACTGCGCCCGCCCCGAGGAGTGGAACGGCCTGCAAGCCCCGGCTCCGCGCGCCTGTGAGCTCGTCCGCGAACACCGTGTCGATCAGCTCGACCCGCAGGCCCGGTGAAAGCAACAAGCGGCCCCACGTCATCGTGTCGTGCAAATGGAGCGCTCCGGCCCGAGACAGGCCGCGGTTCAACGTGTCCTGCGTCACCGGCAGCGCGTCACGCACGAGCGCACCGTCGGCCACCCCAAACCCAGTGGCCGTGTGGTTTCTGAGGATCTCGTCGTGGTGAAACCGCAGCCCCGCCTCGAGCTCGTGCTGCACCGGCCCCGTCGTCACCTCGAGCTGGCCCTCGACCTGCACGCCCTGGCTCACGAAGGTGCGCGCGTTGTTCAGGACGATCAGCGACTCATCCATGCTGCTCGAGTCCACCGTGCCGCGCAGTACGCCGAGGAATTGACCATCGAGGCCGCCGCGCACCGGCTGGACCAACAAGTCATACAACCCCGGCCCGCGACGGAACCGATCCAGGCGGTTCCACACGCGGAAGAACGAGTGCCGGTAGGCCACCGCCGAGAGCGTCAAGGCGTCCGTCGGCTGCGCACTCCATCGGCCGGTCACCGACAGTCGATTCCACTGCATGCGGTCGAGCGCCGTCGTCGCGTACCGCCGATTCGGAGTCGCCTCGAAGTCCTCCGGTGTCAGCCCCAGGTACGTCTCGCGGCTGTCCTCGACCGCCAGCGTCGCCTTCACCTCGACCTGCTGCCGCCACGCATCACCGGGCGTCACGCGCCCCTTCACCATGAACTCACCGCGCTCGAAGCCCGTGTTGCCGCCCCGATCGAGCACCTTGAAGCCGTCGTCGCGAAGGAACACGCCCTCGGCGAGCAGACCCCACGTCTCCGTCCCCGCCGCCGCGACGCCATGCACGCGTGCCTGAAACCGGCTCCCACCCGCGACGTCGAGCTTGAACAGGTTCGACTTCGGCACCTCACGGGTGCGCAGGTTGATCGCGCCGCCGATCGTCTGCGGGCCGAACCGGATCGCCGCGGGCCCCTTGTAGACGTCGACGCCCACCATGCGCGTGACGAGGGGAAAATAGTACGCCGCCGGGGCGGAGTACGGCGCGGGCGTCAGCAACACCCCGTCCTCCATGAGCGTCACCTTCGCGCTTCGATCCGGGTTCGCGCCGCGCAGACCGATGTTGGGGCGCAGGCCGAGGCCGTCTTCTTCGCGGAAGTACACACCGGGCACCTCCCCCAGCACGCGGTGGATGTCGTTGAGCTCACGGCGCTCGAGATCCTCTTCCTGCAAGGTGATCGCGCTGCCGGTAATGCGTCGGACGTCGGGCCCGCGCTGGCCGAGCACCTTCGTGGTGTAGCCCGTCCCCGCATCGGGCAACCCTGCGTCCATCGACGACGCGAGATCATCCTCCACCATCCAGTACCCCCCGTCGGCCCGGGTCTGCGCGAGCAAGACGGGACGTGCGCCCGTGCTGGGCGTCAGCATCGGCGCCTGCGCGAGGAGTCCCATCAGGACGGCAGCGCTCAGCATCGCGTCACCTCACCGCGAGCGGTTGGGGAGGCACCATGAATCGGGGCGAACGCATCAGCGCCGCACGGAGATCACTCCCCTCTAGCGAGAGGAGATCGACGTCGGGACGGAAGAGCAGCTCCGGCGGCCGGCGGTTGAGCGACACGCGCGCGTCCACGAAGACCTCCACGGGACGGCCGAGCTTCTCCGCCATCTGGCGCCCGAGGTGCCGGGCGAGCTGAACGATCAAGTCCGGCTGGCCGCTCATCTCGTTCGCCTGCCGCGGCGTCAGCACCTCGAGCGGATCGACCTGCCACTCCCGCGCCTCCCCCTTCGCGCGAACCCGGTAGCTCACCGCGCCGTTCTTCTCGCGGAGCATCACCTTCCACGACCACCGCATCCCCTGCTCGTCCCACAACACGTCGTCACCGAGGAGGTGCGAGCGCAGCGGGAACAACGCCTGGAACGCGACGAAGACTGCGAGCACCGCCACCACCGCCGACGACACCGGACGGCCCTTCTCCTCGACCACGACGCCTCGCCCTGGCCACGACGGGCTGAAGAACAACGTCGCGTTCAGGGTCATCAGGAACGGAAAGATCCCGATGTCGAACAGCGCCCAGGTCGTGGTGTGGAACACGAGGACCGCGACGACCGCGAAGGGCCTCGTTCGCCGCGCCGCCAACCAGAACGGAATCGTCAAGTCGTACAGGCACGCAGCCCAGCCGCCGAGGATCGGCGCCACGGGCAAGGCCAGCAGCGGTCCCAGCACCGGCAGGCCCCGGTTCGCCGCGAACCACGTCTCGAGCGGCTGCCCGTGGAGCAGCCACTCGGTGTTCACCTTCGCCAGCCCCGCGTGCACGTACACGACGCCCACCTGGAACCGGAGCAGCCACAGCGCCCACCGCGGCACCCTCGCCCCATCGAGCGGGAGCACGGTCAGCAGCACGCCCACCAACAGCGCGAGGTAGTCGTGGTTCAGGTAGTTGGTGACGTCGTACAGCTTGAGCCACGCGAAGCAGGTCAGAAAGACCAGCCCACCGACGCGACGGACGAGCCTGGTTCCAAAGCCCAACACCACGGCGCCCAGCGCCCCGAGGGCGAGCACCCAGGGCACCAGCCCCTTCGGGATCACCGGAACGAACGCGAACGCCTCGTACTCGAAGCGAAAGGTCGGCTCGAGGAACAGCGGCTCCGTCCACCCCGTGAGGTGCAGACGCACGAGCGCTCCGGCCAGCAGCAGGCCAAACAGCGCGCGATACACCCGCACCGACGCGCCGTCTTCGCTCGCGCCGAGGTGGAGCCGGAGCGACGACATCAGTTGTTGTTCCGGAAGCGGTTGAGCTCGTCCGACGTGAAGCCGTAGGCCATCTGGAGCCGCGTCGCCGCCGCGAGGAGCCCATCGACGTCAGCCGGCACCACCGTGAGCAACTGGTACGCCGTGGCCTGCGTGAGCGACGGAATCCGCATCGCCGTGAGCACCTGGTCGAGCTGCGCGTCGGTGATGCGCCGGTTCGCGACGGGAACGGCCTTGAGCCCCACCAGGAACGCCGCACCTTCCCCGAGATCGTGCATCGCGCTGGCCTTCGTCGTGAGGTTCGCGTTCGGGTCCTGCAGCTTGCCGGCGGCGGAGTAGACGTAGAAGACGACGGTCGAGGCGAGCACCCGCTCCCACTCGGTCTTCACCGTCTCGAGCGCCGCCACGCGCTCGGCCTCACAGCGCGACGAGGTGGACGCCAGACGCGCTTTCACGAACGCATCTCGCAGTCGTGTGTACGGCCCCTCCATACCGGCCGGCGTGCGGCGCTGGGCGTACTTCGCGGCGAGCTCGTCCTTGCCCATGGCCGAGGTGTCGTTCTGAGGGAACGCGGGCGAGGCGCCATAGAGCGCGACGAGCTGATCGATTGACGCCGGCGTGCTGGCCATCGGGAGCCGCCGCATCGCCTCGCCATAGAACGCCGCGCCGTAGAGCCCCTTGTCGAGCATCTGGCGAAGGTCGACGCCCTTCTCCGAGAAGATCCACGACGAGGTGCCTGTGCCGTAGATGCCTCCGGTTCCCATCGGTGGATTCGACGGCGTCCACACCTTGCCCTGCGCCGCGAGGAAGGCCGTGAAGGTGTCGTTCACCACCGGCACGAAGGTGGCTGGCGTGATCGACGCGACCGACGGGGTGCCCTCGTTGAAGAGGCGATCGAGCGTGGCCCGATCGGTGGTGACGCCAGCGTCGAGCTCGGCGTTGCGCATCGGTGCGTTCAGCGCGTTGAGCTTCGTGAGCAACGCGATCTCGCCGGCCGCGTTCGTCGCGAACGCTTCGCCGGGATACGCGCCAGTCAAGGTGACGTCGCACGTCGTGTTCGGCGTGGGCAGGGGTCCCCCGCAGGCAGCGACCACGACCGCAAGGGAGCTGAGGATGATGCGCTTCATGGGTGACCTTCCTTCGAAAAGTGGGCCCCCGCGCCCACGTGGGTTTCAGTCGTTGTCGCCCGCGCCCTCCTTGGGAACGCGGAGCGACAGCGTGGTGACGAACTGCGACTTCAAGAGGTCGGTGAAGCCCTTGACGCAGGCGTGAAGGCCCTGGAGCGCGTCGAGATCCTCCACCGCGAGCTGCTGAACGGAACGGGACTGGGCGCGCGCGAGCCGCTGACACTCATCGAGCCGGCCCACCATGTCGTCGCGCAACGCCTGAGCGCCCCGCTCGACGAGGAGGTCATCGAAGCCCGGCGCCTGGCTGGCGACGTCGAAGTGCCCCGTGAAGCCCGCGCGAAGGGCCGCGAGGTTCTCGGTGAGCGCCTTTATCGACAGCCCGGAGCGCGGCGCCTCGGCCAACTCCGGACACGACACCGCCATGCAGGCGGGCGTGATGCCGGCCGGACCGCCCAGCTTGAGATCCTTCACCTGCCGGTCGACGGCGAAGAGTCCCGCGAACACGTCGTCAAGGCCGTCCTTCGCCGTGCGCCAGGGCGAGCCCATCGTTCCTGCCTGGACGAGCCGGTCTCCGAAGCCCCCCGTGCCAGACCAGCGGTCCTTCGCCCGGCGGAGGGTGACCTCGAGGTGCCGCGCGACGGCGACCGCGAACAGACCGCGACGCTCCTGAAGCCGCGGCGTCATCGCGAAGGCCGCCCACGAGCCGTCCGTATTGATCGTTGCGTTCGGGGGGCACGCGTTGGTCGTCGAGGTGTTGAAGAGGAGCTCCTCGAGCACCACGAAGCCCTTCGACGTCGGCAACGCGGCTGAGAGCGCCGTCTCGTCCGGGACCGGGCCCGACACCAGCGCCGCGTCGAGCCGGCAGAGGTTCGTCGTGGGCCACGAGTAGATCTCATCGCGCAGGCCCTCGCCCAACGTCACCCGCGTCGCCGCGCCCAGGGGACCCAGCTGCAACAACTCCCCGCGCTGCCACGCCAGGAACGCCGACTCGAACCGCCGGTGCGCCGTTCCCCGCGCCTGGGTTTCGTCCGCCGGCGCCGCCTGCTGCCACGCCTCGACCGCCACGCGCAGCGCCGTCGCCTCGTCGAGCGCGCGCTCCAGCGTGGGCCGCGCCACCGCCGTGTCGAACGCCGTCAACGCCGACCGCTGAAGCGCCTCACCTGGATCCGGCCTTGGCCCCGCGACCGGACACGCCATCAGGGCCAAACCGAGAATGAGAACGATTCGCAAATTCATGCAAGGCGCTTTCTACGGCTGCGGCCGAGGCCGTGGCGATGAAAAAAACTCCGCGCGACGTCAGCCAGGCTTCTCCGCACATCGTGCGCGCCTCCCATGGCGGCTTCGAGGGCGTTGGGGGCATGACGCCGGGCGTCGAGGGTCCGCGCTCCTGCCCGGTGAAGGGACCATGTAGGGTGCGCGCCCCCGCATGCACCCCTACCAGCGCATCCAGTCCGGCAGCCGCGTCGTGCCCCACCTCGTGAAGGGCCAGTGGCGCTTCGAGAAGGGCCCCCACACCGTCGCCAGCCCCTACACCGGGCAGCTCATGCTCGAGCTCAAAGGTGCCGACCGCGCGCTCGTCGAGGAGGCCGTGGCGGGCGCGAGCGCCGGCGCGAAAGAGTGGGCCCAGGTGCCCATCAAGGAGCGCACGCGTGTGCTGTTCCAGGTGCGCGCCAACATCCTCGAGCGGCTCGACGAGCTGCGCGCCACGATCTCCTACGAGTCCGGCAAGACGCTCGCTGAGGCCGAGGCCGGGGTGATGAAGGGCGTCGAGGTGCTCGAGTTCGCGCTCTCGCTGCAGAACCTCGATCAAGGCGGGAAGATGGAGGTCTCGCGCGGCGTCCACTGTGAGGTGCGCCGCGTGCCGTTGGGCGTGGTGGCGGGCATCACCCCGTTCAATTTCCCCGCGATGGTGCCGATGTGGATGATGCCCATCGCGCTCGCACTCGGGAACGCCTTCGTCTGGAAGCCCTCGGAGAAGGTGCCGATGACGTCGCAGGTGCTGGGCGAGTGCTTCACGAAGGCGGGACTCCCCGCGGGCGCCCTCACCATCGTGCAGGGTGGTGTCGAGGCCGTGAACGCGCTGCTCGAACATCCCGAGGTGCGCGCCGTGGGCTTCGTCGGCTCGACGCCGGTCGCCCGCGCCGTCTACTCGCGCGCGACGGGCCACGGGAAACGCGCGCTGTGCCTGGGTGGCGCGAAGAACCACATCATCTTGATGCCCGACGCGGATCCCGAGATCGCCGCCGCCGGCATCGCCGACTCCTTCACCGGGTGCGCGGGCCAGCGCTGCATGGCGGCCTCGGTCGTGCTCGCGGTGGGCAAGGTCGACCACATTCTCGCGAAGGTGGCGGAGCGCGCGGCCGCCCACCGGCTCGGCGAGACGATGGGCGCGATCATCACGCGGCAACAGGTCGAGTTCCTCCAGGCCGCCATCACCCGCAGCCTCGCCGACGGGAGCCGCGCGCTCCTCGACGGCCGGCAGGTGACCCCGCTCCCCGGGTTCGAGAACGGGAACTGGCTGGGACCGACGATCCTCGACGGCGTGAAGCCCGGCAGTGAAGCCGCGACGAAGGAGCTGTTCGGACCGGTGCTCTCGGTCGTGCACGTCGGCTCACTCGACGAAGCGCTCTCCCTGGATGACTCGAGCGAGTTCGGCAACGCCACCAGCGTCTTCACGTCGTCCGGCGCGATCGCCGAAGAGGTCGCCCGCCGCGCGAACAGCGGGATGATCGGCATCAACATCGGCGTGCCGGTCCCGCGTGAGCCCTTCTCGTTCGGCGGCACCTGGGAGTCGAAGTACGGCGCGGGCGACATCACCGGCCCCGCGTCGCTTCAGTTGTGGACCGACCTCAAGAAGGTCACCACGAAGTGGACGATGCCGAAGGACCTCAACTGGATGAGCTGATTTTCCGGAAAGCCCCCATGCCCACTGCCTCGACCCATCGCGCTCGCAAGAGCCACATCGTGCTGACGTCGCACCCGCACTTCATCTACGGCGATTCGCCCGAGGTGCGCTGGGGCGCGAAGGATCCCCAGAAGCGTGGGCCCATCGTGGCGTCGTTCACCAACAAGCTGCACCGCAACGCCATCGGCTCCCACTCGGGCAGCTACACGATCTACCGCGCGCTCGCGCTCGCCGCCGGCCAGATGGATCCCGACCACCGGCCTGACCTCACCAACACCGATCCCGTCACGCCGATCGGCCCCTTCCCGTCCTGGTACGACGCCGATCGCATCGTCTCGCTCGATCCCTGGGGCCACCTCGTGCACCAGGCCTTCAAGAAAGAGCTCTCCGCGGGCATGGACGTGCGCCCCACGATCGCAGTGACGCGCGCGCACCTCGTGATGACCGAGCTCGAGAACGCGATCAACCAGGGCCGCCTCTTCGTCGACGGCACGGTGGTGAAGGCGAACAAGGACGTGGCCGTCACCAAAGCGGCGATCGAGCCGGTCTGGTACCTGCCCGGCGTCGCCAAGCGCTTCGGCATCGAAGAGATCCCCCTGCGCAAGGCGCTCTTCGAAGAGACCGGCGGCATGTTCCCCGAGCTCATCACCCGGCCGGATCTCAACGTCATGCTCCCGCCCATCGGCTCGACGTCGGTCTACGTTTTCGGCGACGAGAAGCTGATCGGCCGCAACGACGTCGAGGTGACGGTGCGCGTGCATGACGAGTGCAACGGCTCCGACGTGTTCGGCAGCGACATCTGCACCTGCCGGCCCTACCTCGTGCACGGCATCGAGGAGTGCATCAAGACGGCCCAGAAGGGTGGCATCGGGTACATCGTGTACTTCCGCAAAGAGGGCCGCGCGCTCGGCGAGGTGACCAAGTTCCTCGTCTACAACGCGCGCAAGCGCCAGAAGGGCGGCGACTCGGCGGCCACGTACTTCCACCGCACCGAGTGCGTCGCCGGCGTGCAGGACATGCGCTTCCAGGAGCTCATGCCCGACGCGCTGAACTGGCTCGGCATCAAGCGCATCGACAACCTGATCTCGATGTCGAACATGAAGCACGACGCGATCGTCGCCAGCGGGATCAAGGTGGCGCGGCGCTACGAGATCCCGCCCGAGAAGATTCCCCAGGACGCCTCGGTCGAGATGGAAGCGAAGAAGGCGGCCGGGTACTTCAACAAGACGACCGGCTCGAAGAAGAAGAAGGAGCTCGTCAAGGTGAAGGGGCGCGGCCTCGATGAGTGAGCTGCCCTGGCCACACGTCACGGGTGCGCTGGCGACGCTGACCGACCCCGCGACCATTCGTGCACGCACCAAGCGGGTGCTCGGCGCGGCCCTCGCTGGAGAGACGGCCTTCTCGGTGGACCTCTCGAAGCTCGAGGCCTGCGTCGACTTCGTGATGCAGGTGACGAACGAGAACTACCCGCGCGGTGACATTCCGTTCCATGGCCGGTACGAGCACCTGAAGGCCGGCGGCGTCGACCGCATCGCAGACGTCCTCGCGAAGGTGGGGACGACCGATCGCATCGAGCAGGCGCGCTCGTTGGTCGACCTCGTGGTGGTGTCGGTGTTGCTCGATGCTGGCGCGGGTCCTGCGTGGCGGTACGTGGAGCACGGCGTGACGTACACGCGCTCCGAAGGGCTCGCGGTGGCGTCGGCGGCGATGTTCCTCGACGGGGTGTTCAGCCACGACGGCTCCAGACGCGTCACCGCCGAAGGGCTGGCGCGGCTCACCGTCGACCAGGTCGCCCGTGGGATGCAGGTGTCGACCGACAACCCGATGACCGGGCTCGAAGGGCGCGCGTCGTTGCTCCAGCGGCTGGCGACGTCGCTGCGGGCCTCGGGCTCGGTGTTCCCCGGCGAACGCCCCGGCGGCATGGTGGACGCGTTGCTCACGCAACCGCAGCCCGTGCCCGCGACGTCGTTGCTGCGGCTGCTGCTCTTCGGGATGTCGACGATGTGGCCATCCCGCGTGACGCTCGAAGGCGTCGGCTTCGGAGACGTCTGGCCCTGGCGTGGCGAGGGCCCCGACGCGTGGATTCCGTTCCACAAGTTGTCTCAGTGGCTCGCCTACTCACTGGTGGAACCGTGCGAGCACGGCGGCGTTCGCTTCTCCGGTGTCGAGGAGCTCACCGGATTGCCCGAGTACCGCAACGGCGGCCTCTTCCTCGACTTCGGCGTGTTGGCCCTGCGCGATCCATCGCTGGCGCAGGTCGAGATCGAGGCCTCACACCCCGCGATCATCGAGTGGCGGGCGCTCACGGTGCAGTTGCTCGATCGGGTCGGTGAGGAGGTCTGCCGACGAATGGGAAAGACGAAGCAGGAGTTGCCGCTCGCGCGCGTGCTGCAGGGCGGCACGTGGAGCGCGGGTCGAGCCATCGCCAGGCAGAAGCGGGCCGGAGGCCTTCCGCCGCTGACGCTCAAGAGCGACGGCATGGTGTTCTGAGGTTTCGAGGGGAATTCACGACATGAAGAACGTTCACGTCATCAAGCATCCGATCATCGAGCACAAGCTCGCGCACCTGCGCGACAAGGACGCCACGCCGCACGAGTTCCGGCAGATCTTCAACGAGCTCGGCTCGATCCTCGCGTACGAGGCGACGCGCGATCTCGTCCTGACGAAGACGCCGGTCGAGACGCCGATGATGAAGACGACCGCCTTCAAGGTGCAGGAGGACGTCGTCGTCGCCGCCGTGCTCCGCGCCGCCGAGGGCATGCTGCCCGGCTTCATGCAGATGCTCCCGTTCGCGCACTTCGGGCACATCGGCATCTACCGCGACAAGTTCATGAACCAGACGGTCGAGTACTACTTCAAGCTGCCCAGGATGGTGGAAGGCCAACGGCTGCTGCTGCTCGACCCCTTGCTGGCGACCGGCGACACCTGCCTCGCGGCGCTCGATCGGCTCAAGCAGTACAAGGTCGGGCCGATCAAGGTGATCACGATCCTCTCGGCGCAGGTGGGCATCGACAAGGTCCTGGGGGCGCACCCCGACGTCGAGATCTTCACCCTGAGCATCGAGAAGGGCCTGAACGAGCGCGGCTACCTCTTGCCGGGCCTGGGAGACGCCGGTGACCGACTCTTTGGCACGGTGTAGGGCGCTCCTCGACTCGGGACGCCGGGTGGTGGTGGGCGTCGCGGGCGGCTCCGGCTCGGGCAAGACGACGCTCGCGCAGGAGTTGGTGCGGGCCTTCGGTGACGAGCACAGCTGCCTGGTGATGCAGGACTCGTTCTACATCGACCAGTCCGCGCGCTTCGACGGTGACGGCGGGAGCGTGAACTTCGACCACCCATCGAGCCTCGACTTCGGCTTGCTCGAGTCGCAGCTCCGTGCGCTCAAAGACGGCCGCGCAGTCGAGGTGCCGATCTACGACTTCGCCACGCACTCGCGGCTCGCCCGCGCTGAGCCGTTGGAGTCGCGGCCGCTCGTCGTCGTCGATGGCACGCTGATACTCGATGCGGCGAACGTGCGTCCGTTGTTCGACGTCTCGGTCTTCGTCGAGTGCGCGGAGGACGTCCGGTTCAACCGTCGGCTCGAGCGTGACGTGCGCGAACGCGGTCGAACCCCGGATGGCGTGCACAAGCAGTTCTTGCGGCAGGTCAAGCCGATGCACGACGCATTCGTGGAGCCGTCGAAACAGCACGCGCACCTGACGGTCTCCGGGGTCGAGCCGCTGAACGCCTCGATGCGCTCCGTGCTCGAGATTCTCTCCGAGCGATGAACCAGCAAACGTTCGATCGCATCGCGGCGACCCGTCGCCCGGATCGCGGTCGGCAGGGGTCTCAGCGTTGGCACCGCCTCCTCTTCGTCCATTGGGAAGTTCCGCAGGAGGTCCTCCGTCCCCTCGTCGATCCGCGGTTGACCCTCGACGACTTCGAGGGCCGGTTCTTCGTCGGCCTGGTCCCGTTCACGATGCAGCGGGTTCGGCCCTACGACTGGCTCCCGTCGATGCCGACGGCGACCACCTTCGGCGAGATCAACCTGCGCACCTACGTCCACCTCGACGGGCAGGAGCCAGGTGTGTGGTTCTTCAGCCTCGACGCGCACAGCTCGATCGCCGTGCAGGCGGCACGGACGCTGTGGCACCTGCCCTACTTCCGCAGTGACATGACCTGTGAGGACGACGGAGCGACCGTTCGCTGGACGTCGCGGCGACGCTGGCCGCGACCGCAGGCGAGTGACTTCTCGGTCAGCTACCGGGTGGGCGAACCGATTCCGCCGCCGCAGCCGGGGAGCCTCGAGTTCTTCCTCGCCGAGCGGTACCAGTTCTACACGACGCGACGCGAGATGCTCCTGAGGGCCCGCGTGCATCACGTGCCCTATCCGCTCCAGCTCGCGAACGAGGTGCAGGTGAGCCCTTCGCTGCTCGACGCCGCTGGACTTCCCTCGTCAGGCCCCCGCACGGTGGATCTCTTCAGCCCGGGCGTCGACGTCGACATCTTCTCGATGGAGACCGTCTCTAGCGAAGGCGCAGGCGCGGCCGTGAATGCTCGCGCGGCGTCATGATCTCGAGCGACAGATCCATCGCGCGGGCCGAGTGCGTGAGCGCGCCCATCGAGACGTAGTCGACGCCGAACTTCGCCAGCGCCGGCAGCCGCTCGAGCGTGATGCCACCGGAGACCTCCAGCTCGCACTTGCCCTCGGCGACCTGCACCGCCTCGACGATCTGGGCGTCCGTCATGTTGTCGAGCATCACGATGTCGGCGCCCGACTCGATGGCCTCCTCGAGCTGCGGCAACGAGGTGACTTCGATCTCGATCTTCACGAGCCTCGGCGCACTCTCCTTCGCGCGCTTGAGCGCCTCGCGCACCGAGCCTCCGACCGCGGCGATGTGGTTGTCCTTGATGAGCACGCCATCGAAGAGGCCGATGCGGTGGTTGGTCCCACCACCGTGACGAACCGCCGCCTTCGAGAGGCCTCGCAGCCCTGGCGTCGTCTTCCGCGTGTCGAGGATTCGCAACCTGGTTCCGCGCACGGAGTTGATGACCGCCACGGCCTTCGCCGTCATCGTCGCGATGCCCGACAGCCGCTGCACGAGGTTGAGGGCCGATCGTTCACCCGACAGCAACACCCGCAAGGGCCCCTCGAGCTTCGCCACGCGCTGCTTCTTCAGCGTCTTGTCGCCGTCACCCAGGTCGAAGTCGACGTCGACGGACGGATCGAGGCGCTTGAACACCTGGGCGAAGACAGAGAGCCCCGACAGCACCATCTCTTCCTTCGCCCACAGCTCGGCCTTCCCATGCGCCGCCGCGGGGACGAGCGCCTCGGTCGTGATGTCGCCCGCCGAGCCGAGATCCTCGTCGAGCGCGAGATCGATCAACCGGTCGATGAAGTGATCGCGCATGGAAGTCACCGCTTCTGCTTCTTCTTGGGGGCCAGCTTCTTCGCCGAAACCGGCTTCTTCTTCGCAGGGGCGACCTTCTTCCTGGGCGCCGCGGGCTTATTCTTCACCACCGGCTTCTTCGCTGGCGCCGCCTTCTTCTTCGCGGCCGCCTTCTTCTTCGCGACGGCTTTCTTCTTCGGAGCGGCCTTCTTCGCGGGCTTTTCGATCGCCTCTTCCTTCTTGGCGGCGTTGAACTCCCGTACGGCGTCATCGACGAGGCCCATGTTCATGTAGGCCACGCCGAGATCGCGATGGTCCTGCGACGAAAGGCCTTCCTTCGTGCCTTCCCGCAGCTTGTTGAGCGCCTCCTTCACCTGCTGGTCCGGATCGCCCGGCACCGTGACGCCCGAGAGCTCTTCCTTGAGCTCCTCCTCGAGGTTCACCGGGCCCGCCGCCGGCGGCGCCACCCGTACTTCGACCGGCGCGATGCGCTTCAAGTTGTCCTCGAGTTTTCCGATGCGGCCTTCGAGCTCGGTGATGCGGGCGCGGTCCTTCTCGACCACCTCGGGCGGGGCGCGCTGGGCGTAGTTCGGGTTCTCGAACTTCTTCTGAATCTGCGCGATCTCGGCCTGCGACTTGCCGATCTCCTTCTTGAGGCGTTCGCGCTCTTCGGCGAGGTCGACGATGCCGGCGAGCGGGACGAAGATCTCCACACCCTGGCGGATCTCCGCGGCGGACTGCGGCGGCTTGGGTCCGAGCGACTCCACGGACAACTTCGCGAGCCCGGCCAGCGGCATCACGTAGCGACGGTAGGTCTCGACCGTGCCGCGAATCGTGACGTCATCACTCTGCACGAGCGCCTCGATGCGCAGCGACGGCGCCAGGTTCGACTCGCCCCGAATGGTGCGGATGCCCTCGATGACCGTGATGAGCGGGGCCATCGTGCGCTCAGCGGTCTCGTCGCGAAGGCGCTCGTCCGGCTTCGGGAACTCGGCGATGCAGATCGAGTTCACCGAGCGCACCATCGGCAACTTCTGCCAGATCTCCTCGGTGATGAACGGGGCGAACGGGTGCAGCAGTCGCATCACGCGATCCAGACAGAACACGAGCGTGGCCCGAGTGGTGTCCTTCGCTTGCGCGTCATCGCCATACAGCGCGCCCTTCGACAGCTCGATGTACCAGTCACAGAACTCGCCCCAGAGGAACTGGTAGAGCGTCGAGGCCGCGTCGCTGAAGGCATACCGCTCGAGCGCCTCACCCGTCTCACGCACCGCCAAGTCGAGGCGCGAGAGAATCCACCGGTCGGCGAGCGAGAGCGGCCGCTCGCGAATGTAGACCCGCCCGTCTTCCTGAAAGTCGCCGAGGTTCATCAGCGCGAAGCGCGCCGCGTTCCACAGCTTGTTGCAGAACGCCTTGTACCCACCGATGCGATCGATCGAGAGCTTGATGTCACGCCCCTGCTGGGTGAGCGCGGCCAGGGTGAACCGCAGCGCGTCGGCACCCATCGGCTCGAGGCCCTTGGGGAACTTGTTCTTGATGCTCGCGGGCAGGCGCTCGGGCGGCGCGCCCTGGATGATGTCGAGGGGATCGATCACGTTCCCCTTCGTCTTCGACATCTTCTCGCCCTTCTCGTCCCGCACCATCGCGTGCAGGTAGACGGTGCGGAATGGGACATCGTCCATCATGTGGAGGCCCATCATCATCATCCGGGCGACCCAGAAGAAGATGATGTCGTGGCCCGTCTCCATGACGGAGTTCGGGTACCAGGTCTTGAGATCCTTCGCGTTCGGGTCGGGCCAGCCCAGCGTCGAGAACGGCCACAGCGCCGAGCTGAACCAGGTGTCGAGCACGTCGGGGTCCTGCACCCACTGCCCTTCGGCCGGAGGCTCCTTGCTCACCACCGGCGTGGACTTCTCGAAGTCGACCGTGCTGTCCGGGCCGACCGGGAACCACGCGGGGATCTGGTGGCCCCACCACAACTGCCGCGACACGCACCAGTCCTGGATGTTCTCGAGCCAGCGGTTGAAAGTCGCCGTCCACTGATCGGGCACGAACCTCGTGCGCCCGTCGGCGACGGCCTTGAGCGCGCGTTCGGCGAGCGGCTTCGTCTTCACGTACCACTGCGGAGACAGCCGCGGCTCCACCGGCACGCCAGAGCGTTGCGACTTCGCCAACGGCAATTTGTGGGGCTTCTCTTCGACGAGCAGCTCCAGCGCCTTCAAGTCCTCGAGGATCTTCTTGCGCGCCGCGAAGCGCTCGAGGTCATGGTACGGGCCGCCGTTCTCGTTCACGAACGCGGTCTCGGTGAAGATGTTGATCATCGGCAGGCCGTGCCGAAGGCCGGTCGCGTAGTCGTTGTGATCGTGCGCAGGCGTCACCTTCACCACGCCGGTGCCGAAGGCCGGGTCGACCAGCACGCCGTCCGCGATGATCGGAATCTTCCGACCCACCAGCGGCAACACGACGTTCTTCCCGATCAGGTGCTTGTAGCGCGCGTCCTCGGGGTGCACGGCCACGGCGGTGTCGCCCAGCATCGTCTCGGGGCGCGTGGTGGCGACGATCAGCTTCTCGGCCGAGTCCTCGACCGGGTAGGCGATGCTCCAGAGCGTGCCGTTGGTGTCTTCGTTGTCGACCTCGAGATCCGACAGCGCCGTGCGCAGCACCGGGTCCCAATTGATGAGCCGGTTCGCGCGGTAGATGAGCCCGTCCTTGTGGAGGCGGAGGAAGACCTCCTTCACGGCCTCGGACACGCCCGGATCCATGGTGAACCGCTCACGCGACCAATCGAGCGACGCGCCCAGCAACCGGTGCTGCTGACCGATGCGCTCGCCATACTGCTTCTTCCAGGCCCACACCCGCTCGAGGAAGGCCTCACGACCGAGATCGTGCCGCGTCTTCTTCTCGGTCTTCATCAGGTCGCGCTCGACCACCATCTGGGTGGCGATGCCGGCGTGATCGGTGCCCGGGAGCCACAGGCAGTTGAAGCCGCTCATGCGCTTCCACCGCGTGAGGATGTCCTGGATCGTGGCGGTGAGCGCGTGGCCCAGGTGCAGGCTGCCGGTGACGTTCGGCGGCGGCAGCACGATGCAGAAGGGCGGCTTCTTCGAGTCGGGATCGGCGGTGAACAGGCCCTCGTCGAGCCACTTCTGCGACCAGCGGGCCTCGACTTCGGTGGGCTCGTACGACTTCGACAATTCAGCGGAGCTCATGGTGATTTCTTGCGGCTGACAGGGGGCGTTGGCGACCAACGGAAAAGCGGCGTCGACCCACGAGGAGACGACGCCGCTTTCTGGCACATCTGACTCTCAAGACAACGGCCGGAGGTTACGCGAGGCCCTTGGCTTCGCGCTCCTTGATGAGGCGATCGAGCTCCTCGCGAATGATCGTCTCGGCGAGCTGGGGCACGACCTCCCAGGCGATCTTCTCGATGACCTCCTTCGAGGCGGCCGAGAGGGCGGCACGAAGCTGCGCCTCTCCACCGTCTGCCGGCTTGTCGTCGAGGGAGAGTGACTCGGTGGGCGCCTGCTGCGGCGGCGGGCGCATCGGCTGGCCCGGCATCGGCGGCCGGCCCGGCATTGGCCCACCCGGCGGCGGCGCGCCAAGCCCGAACGGATCGCGACGGGGCGGAACGGGCGCACCCGGCAGCGGGGCCCCACCCGGCGGACGCGGCAACCCGCCCGGCATGCCCGGCGGCGGCATTCCGGGTCCCGGCATTCCGGGCGGACGCATGCCCGGCCCCGGCAGCATTCCGGGTCCCGGCGGACGCGCCATGCCCGGTCCCGGCGGCATTCCGGGTCCCGGCGGACGCGC
Organism: Myxococcaceae bacterium; assembly: GCA_044352295.1. Classification (GTDB taxonomy): domain Bacteria; phylum Myxococcota; class Myxococcia; order Myxococcales; family Myxococcaceae; genus Xiheimicrobium. The sequence goes on along the minus strand of JBILEB010000001.1, from coordinate 84,945 downwards.
CATGCCCGGTCCCGGCGGCATGCCTGGCGCCGGCATCCCCGGCGGGCGCATGCCCGGCTGCGCTCCGGGCGGAATGCCACCCGGCGGGCCCGGCGGACGCGGCATTCCCGGCCCCGGCAGCCCTGGCGGGCGCGGGATGCCCGGCTGCGTCCCCTGCGGAATTCCACCCGGCATTCCAGGCCCCGGCGGACGCGGCATGCCCGGCCCCGGCCCCATCGGCGGCCGCGCGATGCCTGGCTGCGTGCCCATTGGAATCCCCGTTGGCGGCGGCGCGGCGGCCGGCCGAGCGACCGGCGCTGCCCCCGTCGACACCGGAGACACCGTGCTGATCGGCGCGGCGCCTGGCGCCATGCCGACGAGGTTGCGAACGCGCTCCATGAAGCTCTGGCTGTCGAACGGCTTGACGATGTGCGCGCTCGCTCCGGAGGCCCGCGCCCGGTTCTCGTCGAACGGCTCGAAGGTGCCGGCCAACAGCAGCACCGCGGTGCTCGCCAGCGAGGGATCCGACCGAACCGCGTGCGCCACGTCGTAGCCCGTCTTCCCGGGCATCATGCAGTCGGCGATGACGAGATCGGGCCGCAGCTCGCGCGCCTTGTTGATGGCATCGATGCCGTTGTCGACCATCGTGACGGTGAAGTCCTCGTGGGCGAACACCATGCCGATGGCCTTGCGCATGGTGATGGAATCGTCGGCGACCAGCACGCTCTTGGGCATCTGAAGGCTCTTTCGTCGAACCGGGGAAAACCGGCGAAATGACGGCATGAGTGTAGGTGGCTGCCCCCGCCTCGCCAAGAAAAGGACGCCGACGTGGGGAAGGACACCGCGAGTCGGCGCCAACCCGTGCTGGAGTCCGACTCATGTCGCTCATCAAGAATCGGTTCTGCTCGTTCTGTGGCGCCGAGTTCACGGCGCCGCTCACGTATCCCCGCACCTGCGCGGCCTGCGCGACGACCATCTGGTCGAACCCGATTCCCGTGAGCGTGGTGCTCGTCCCCGTCACCACCGAGGCTGGCGTCGGCCTGCTCGTCGTTCGCCGCGCGATCCAGCCACAGCAGGGCAAGCTCGCGCTGGTGGGCGGGTTCCTGGAAGATCACGAGACGTGGCAACAGGGCGGCGCGCGGGAAACCCGCGAAGAGTCCGATGTGGTCATCGACCCCACCTCGCTCACGCCGTTCTGGTTCACCTCGACGCAGCCGCGGCCCAACCGGGTCCTTCTCTTCTCCGTGGCGGCGCCGATCGCCGAGTCGGTGTTGCCGCCGTTCACGCCGACCTCCGAGACGAGCGAGCGCGGGTTGGTGTTCGGGCCCGGTGGACTCGACGACCTCTTCGCGTTTTCACTCCATGTCGAGGCGATTCGTCGCTTCTTCGCCCAGCGTGGACCTGGTGGCGCGCACCGGTGGACCCCGCGGTAGTCAGCGTCGCCGTGGTGGGGGCGTGAGCCCACCCGCGTAGAGCAGCCGCACCACCCGAAACCGATGGCCTTCAAAGGGCGCGAGCAGCTCCAGCATGCGCGTGTCGCTCCCGCGTGGCTCCCGGGCCAGCGCACCGCAGACGAGGTGCGGCAGGTTGACGTCGCCGGGCAGGAGGGCATCGGGATCTCCCAGCCCGAACCCCTGCACCATGCCGATCGTCCACGGACCAATGCCGGGCACTCTCGCGAGCCGCTCGAGGACCCTCGTGGCAGGGGTCTCGAGGCCGAGGAACGGATGCTCGGACTGGACCTTCGCCAACGCACGCAGCGTGCGCCCCCGGTGCTCGTCGATGCCCAGCGCGCGCAGCTCGTAGGTCGGCACCTGGCTCAGCGTCTTCGCGTCTGGAAACACCCGCCCCTCGGGACCAAAGGTCGCCGCGATCTTCGCGAACTGGCCGCACGCTTCTCCGAAGGTGACGCGCTGCTGCAGCACGGCGCCGCACGCCACGTCGAACAGCCACGGCGTCGGGACGAGCTGCAGGTCCTGAAACCGCTGGTGCAACCGGCGCACGAGTGGGTGCGTTGGCGTGAAGGGCGCTTCCTGTTCGAGGTGACTGGCGATGCGCAGACGCCAGCGTTCGAGCAGGTCTGGGGGCGCTTCGGCTTCGAGGCCCTCCTGCGTGACTCGGCACGTCACCTCCACCACCGCACCAGCGTGGATGAACCGCTTCACGAAGGCCCAATCGTCGAGGAAGCCCGCCGTCGGATCCGTTCTGCCCAACGCCTGCAGCGCAAACGAGCGCCGAAGATCCGTGGCTCTGGCAAGGACATGCACCGACATCACCGTCGGGCTAACGACCTCGTTCACTATTATCTGGAGTCCCATCGGAGCCGCGCGGACACTCGCGGCTCTCCGCGATGGGAGGGCGCATGAGACGATGTGCAGGACCGGCGATCGCGCTGCTGCTGAGTGCGTGTACGGCGGTCAATTACACCGCGCTCCCCACGCAGCGGAGCCAGGGGCAGATCTTCATCACCGCGCAGGGTCTGACCGAGCCATACGAGAGCCTCGGCCTCGTGCAGATCACCCGGCGCGGCGTGCTCGTCTTCGGCTGGGCCGATCCGGCAGGGCTCGATCTCGCGGCGGCGGTGAGTGAAGTCGAAGGCCAGATTCGGCGGGTGAACGCCGACGGGCTCATCAACACCCGCGTCGAGCAGACGAACGTCACGACGGCGGCGCGCATCTTCGGCCTCATCTTCTTCTTCGCGCCGATCCCGGCCGAGGTCACCATCACCGGTGAGCTCGTTCGGGTACTTCGGGCGCCTGTGGTGCCGGGCACCATCATGACGCCGCCGCCTGGAGGGACGACGCTGTGATCCGGCTCCTGCTCCTCACCTCGCTCCTCGTGCTGCCGGGCTGCAACGCGGTGATCCTCGGCGTTCGGCTCTCGAGCGTTCCGCAGACCGACAACACGATGTTCCTCTCCACGGGCACCTCTCCGCGGAAGTTCAAGACGCTCGGCTTCGTGCAGGTGCGCGGGTACGGCCAGGAGTGGGGCGGCTACGGCAACCTCGGCGACGCCCAGCTCGACGGCACCATTCACAACGCGCTGGCGAAGGAGGCCGCGCGCATGGGCGGCCAGGGCGTCATCAACATCGAGTTCCTCGACGAGAACCCTTCGACCGAGGCCGAGAAGGCACAGCGCGCGTACAACACCGTCACCTCGGTGCTCTCCGGCAGCCCGCAGGTCGAAACCAGAGATCGCTACGTCACCGTGAGCGGCGAAGTCATCGTCTTCCTGGAGTAACCACCATGCGAACCACCCTGCTCTGCCTCGCCCTCGCTGCGTTCTGTGGTTGCACCGTCGTCAACTCCGTCACGCTGCCAGCCGTGCCAGGCCAGCCTGGCCAGGACATCTTCATCACCGCCGGAGACATCTCGGCGCCTCACGACGTGCTGGGCCTCGTGCAGGTGCATCGAGGCGGCGTCCTGCTCTTCGGCAACATCGACATCGTCGGCACCGATCTCGAGGCCGGCTTCAAGCAGACGCTGATCCCCGAGGTGAAGCGGCTGGGTGGCGATGGCGTGGTGCGCGTGCGGTACCAGATGACGCAGTACACGCCGTGGGCGCGCGTGCTGGGGGTCCTCTTCTTCTTCGCGCCGCTCCCCTCGCAGGTCACCATCACCGGGCAGGTCGTGAAGCTCAAAGCCGGCTGACCTCACCGGCGCGCGCGTCGCTCGAACATCGGCGTGACACTCAAGACGAGGATCGCAGCGACCACGAGGCCCGCGCCCAGCGCCTCGGCGTCCTCGAGCCTTCGGCCCAGCCCAAGAGCCGCCATGCCCACCGTCGCCGCGACGCCCGCCAGAACGCTGGAGGCGCGGTTCACCGGCACCGAAAACGAATTCTCGCGGCGATCGAGCAGCACCAGCGCACCGAAGATCCCCGTGCCCTGCGAGAGCACGCCGATCACGAACGCCCAGCCCACCTGTGGCGAACGCGGCAGCTCGAGGAAGCCGGCGCGAAACTCCGCGAGGCTGCCACTCCCGATGAGGGCGAACACCGCGAGGGCCACCAGCGCGGCGGGCGTCGAGACGAGCTGCTCCTCGACGAAGTAGCGCCTGGTGACGTCGGGATCGTCGCTCTTCGCCAGCTTGCTCATCACCCGCAGCCGCACGAAGTACGCCAGCAGGTAGAGCCCCACGTTGAGCAGTGCCACGCCTGAGACGCGAAGCTCCGCGCGGCCAACGGTTGCCACCGCGAGTGAGCCCAGCGTGAGGCCCAGCGCCAACCACGAGTACCACCGCACCGCGCGCCCCGTGAGCAGGTCGACCAGCGGGGCCATCGCCAACACGCCCCCGCGCATCAGCAGCATCATGAAGACGATCGAGACGCCCTCGAAGGTGTAGGCCAACGTGGTGGTGGTGAGGATCGTCGCTCCGCACAGGCCTGACATCGCCGTCCATCGCGTCGGCACCGGAACCGTGAAGCCGCCGACCCGCCTCGTCGACGCGAACCGCCACCAGCCGGTCGAGAAGACGAACACCAGCATCGCCAGCAGGCTCGCGCTGGTGGACATCGGGAGGATCGTGTTGCCCGACACCCGCTCGCCGAGCGCACCATCACTCAAGGCCTTCGTCAGCGCGCTGTAGGGTGCGTAGGCCGCGAAGTAGCCGAACGCCCACCACCAGATGCTCGGCGCGGATCGTGAGCCTTCCCCGACTGACACGCCGCCAGCATGGACCGATGTGACCGTGCTGTCACATCGAAGGCGCTCAGCTCAACGACTTTGCGGCGGCGACGACCTTCGCGACCGTGAGGCCGTACTGCTCGTAGAGGATCTTGTCGGGCGCCGACGCCCCGTACGTGTCGACGCCCAACGCCACACCGCGATCACCGACGTAGCGCTCCCAGCCCAGGGTGACGCCCGCTTCGATGGAGACCCGCGCCGTCACCGCCTTCGGCAACACGGACTCCTGGTAGTCCTTCGGCTGCGCGCGGAAGCGCTCGAGACATGGAGCCGAGACGACGCGCGTCGGAGTTCCGCTCTTCTCGAGCTCTTCGCGGGCCTTGACGCAGAGCTGCAGCTCGCTGCCGGTGCCAATCAGGATCACCTTCGGGGTCCCGCCAGTCGCCTCGGCGAGCACGTACGCGCCCCGGTGCAGGCCCGACGCCGCGCCCATCGACGCGCGATCGAACACGGGGATCTTCTGACGCGTCAGCACCAGGCCCGTGGGGCCATCACGGCGCTCGAGCGCATACACCCAGGCTTCGGCGGCTTCGGCGGCGTCTCCGGGGCGAACGACGTGAAGGTTCGGCATCGCCCGAAGCGCCATCAGGTGCTCGACCGGCTGGTGGGTCGGCCCGTCTTCGCCAAGGCCGATCGAGTCGTGCGTCCACACGTGCACCACGGGCAGGTGGTTCATCGCCGCCAGGCGCACCGACGGCCGCATGTAGTCGCTGAAGCAGAAGAACGTGGCGGTGAAGGGCCGCACGCCGCCGTGGTACGCCATGCCGTTGGCGATGCCGGCCATCGCGTGCTCGCGCACTCCGAAGTGAATGTTGCGGCCCGCGCCGGTCTGGCCATCGAAGCTGCCGCCGTCTTTGAGGACCGTCTTGGTGGATCCTCCGAGGTCGGCGTCGCCACCGAGGAGCTCGGGCACCTTGAGCGCGAGCGCGTTGAGCACCTGACCGGCCGCCGTGCGCGTCTCGACGCCCGGACCCGCCGGGAAGTTGGGCAGGGCGTCCTTGAAGCCCGCGGGGAGCTCACCCTTCATCACCCGCTCGAACTCCTTCGCGAGCTCGGGGAACGCCTTCGCGTAGCCCTCGAAGGCCGCCTTCCACGTCGCCTCGGACTTCTTGCCCGCTTCGACCGCCTCGAGGAACTTCGCGCGCGCTGCGTCGGGCACCCAGAGCGACTTCTCCGGGTCCCACCCGAGCGCCTTCTTGGTGAGCGCGATCTCGTCCTTGCCGAGCGGGCTGCCGTGCGACGACGACTTGCCCGACTTGTTCGGAGAGCCGTAGCCAATGGTCGTCTTCACCACGAGGAGCGAGGGCTTCCCCGTCTCGGCCTTCGCCGCGCGAAGCGCCGCGTCGAGCCCGTCGAGGTCCGCGTTGCCGTCGGCGACGTGGAGCACCTGCCAGCCCCAGGACTCGTAGCGCATGCCCACGTCTTCGGTGAACGAGAGCTTCGCGGGCCCATCGAGCGTGACGTCGTTGGAGTCGTAGAGGCAGATGAGCTTGCCGAGCTTGAGGTGGCCGGCGAGCGAGGCGGCCTCCATCGCCACGCCCTCCATCACGTCTCCGTCGCCGACGAGGCAGTACGTGAAGTGATCGACGATCGTGTGGCCGGGCTTGTTGAACCGAGCGGCGAGCGCGCGCTCCGCCATGGCCATGCCGACGGCGTTTGCGTGGCCCTGCCCGAGCGGACCGGTGGTGGCCTCGACGCCGGGAGTGAGGCCGTACTCCGGGTGGCCGGGCGTCTTCGAGCCCCACTGGCGGAAGTTGAGCACCTCGTCCCACGACAGCGGGTAGCCGTGCAGATGGAGCAGCCCGTACAGCAACATCGAGCCATGCCCGGCCGAGAGGACGAACCGATCGCGGTCAGGCCAGGTGGGGTTCGAGGGCGAGTGCTTGAGGTGGCGGTTCCACAGAACCCACGCCATGGGCGCGGCGCCGAGCGGAAGCCCCGGGTGACCCGAGTCGGCCTTCTGCACGACGTCGATGGCGAGGGTTCGCAGCGTGTTGATGCAGAGGAGATCGAGCTCGCGGGCAGAGGTCGTCATGGCCCGGCGAGTTAGCAGGCGCGCGAACCCAAGTCGCGTGCCCCGTCAGCGTCCCGCGTCGGGTGCGCCACCACGGAGCGCATCGGCGAACGCGAGCACGCCCTGCACGTAGGCGTCCTCGTGGTTGTAGCCCCACACGGCCTTCGTCCGGTCCTCCTTGAAGCCGTGGGCCTGCAGGTACTTCCCGATCGACGCGATGGAGTCATCCATGTCGAAGAGATCGATCGTCCCATCGCCGTTGCCGTCGTCGGCCCAGCGCAGCGACGCGGGCATGAACTGCGGGAAGCCGAGCGCGCCAGCCCAGCTGCCTTTCACCTCGAGCGCGTCGATGTTGCGGGTCTTGCTCTGTCGCAGCAGCGCCAGGAGGTTCCCGCGCGCGCGATTGCGAATCGACTCGACCCGCTTCGCCTGCGCCGCGCTCGAGGCCTGCTTCTTCTCGTCGCTCCGCGACAGCGCCACCGCGCTCGCCTCGTCGATGAAGAAGGCCTGCGAGGTGAACACGTTGAAGGCGCGGTAGTCGCCGGTGATGGTGCCCAGCTTCGACTCCCACATGAGGATGCCGATGATCACGTTGCGATCGACGCCGGTCTTCTTCTCGGTGGCCGCGAGCCGCGCGGCGTACTGCGTGGCAAAGGCCTTCCCGGCATCGACGCGCTCGGGCTTGAGGAACAGCTTCATGAGATCGAGGTGCTCCTGCCGGTGCCGCTTCACCATCGAGGGCGCGACGATCGACACGGTCTTGTCGCCGTAGACGAGCTGTGCGCGGGGATCGTCGAAGAACGCCTCGGCCTCGTCTGCCGTCAACGCCGTCTCCCCGGCGCCGCCGCCCTTCGCGGTCAGGTCCTTCACCAGCGCCGTTCGCGCCGCGCTGCCACGCGGGAGTTTGGCCGAGAGCGCCCACGAGGCCGGCACGCCGGGGTCGAAGCCACCGTCCCAGGCGACGCCAGCATCTCCTGGCGAATCCACCGGGACGCCTCCGTCCGGAACGGATCCATCCACCGCCGCGAGCGCGGCGCACAGCACGACACCAGAGAGGAACACGGTCAGCTTCCGCCTTCGCCCGCGAGGTAGCTCAAGATCACCTCGTCGAGACTCTTCTCGCTGATCAGATCTTCACCGAACAGCGTCTCGACGCCGACGTGGTTCTCGCGCGGGGCCTCTTTGAGCTCGCGCGCGGCCAACACTTCGGGCGGCAATACCGCGGGCGCGAGTTCGGCCTCGATGAGCGGCAGCTCGGGCACGATCGGCTTCTTGGGCCCCTCGGTGTGAATCTCGCCCGGCTGGTACGCGGTCGCGTTCGAGTTCCCGACGCGGTCGTACACCCCGTTGATCAGGTTGCGCAGCATCTCTTTGTGCTGCTCTTCCATCATCTCGCGCACGAGCTCGGCCAGGTTCGGCGCCTTCCCGATGTCGGCGTACGAGTTCTTCTTCGTCGCGAGGATGTTCCCGCCCACGAAGAGGTGCGTGATGATGTGCGGGTTGTTCACGCCAGAGTCTTCCGTCTGGACGTGGTACACCTTCCCCTTGTGCTTGATGTTGTGGTTGAAGCCGGTGACGGCTTTCTCGAACGTCTTGGCCATGGGGTGAACCTGCCGCGCAAGGTAGCAGAAGCGCCGGGACTCTGAGAACTTTCCGCCCGACTCAGCCCCGTCGCGACTGCGCGTGCGCCAGCTCATCAGGCGTGTTGAGGCTGTCGAGCGCGCGCGGGTCGAGCTCGACCTGTTCGAAGCGCACCGACGCAACGAGCGCACGCAGGGACGGATCGTCGACCAGCGCCGGCCGCCAGCGAGCCCCGAGCGAGGAGCGATACAGGCCGCACAGCGGCTCCATGGAGCAACCTCGAGCGGCGACGACCGCGTCGACCGAGCCGTCGGTCTGCAGGCGAAGCGCCTCCACGTGCTCGCGGCGGACGAAGGGCATGTCACAGGCCACACACAGCACCCACGGCGTGGTGGCCGCCTCGAGCAGCGACACCACTCCCCCCGGAGCTCCCTTCCCCGCCACCACGTCCCCCACCACCGTCAGCCCGAACGCGGCGTAGGGCGCGGGTTCGTTCGCCCCCAGCAGCACTCCGCCGAGTCCGGGTGCGAGGTCCAACAGCCACCCCAACACAGGACGTCCTTCCACCTCGAGCAGGCCCTTGGCGACTCCGCCCAACCGACGACCCTGCCCGCCCGCCAGCAGCCCCAGGGTCACCTCTTTCCACGGCACCATGGCGTCACTCTGGCGCAACTGGCTGGAATCAGGAACCTGCAGGCCCCCGCCTTGACGACAAAGGCGCGACTTCTCTACACACCCACCTACTTCTGTTCACCCCCAGGGGGCCTCCACGTGATGGACCAATCGCTGCCGCCGATCGCGCGTCGTGAAGTTCGCACCCGAGTGGCGGTGCCCGTGGCGACTCCCGTCATCAAGCCCTCGCTCATTCCGCTCGACGTGATGCAGGACCTCGAGCGGCAGGAGCGCGTGCAGCACGCGAGCGATCAAGAGCCCAGCACTTCGCCGCTGGTGATGCCGGATGATCTGCCCATCTTCACCGAGGTCGAGGCCGACCCCGAAGTGGCGATGTTCGCGCTCTCGCAGGTCCGCATGTTCAAGGACCTCTCGCTCGCCTCGATGGAGCGGTTGATCGCGGGCGCCAGGCAACTCGAGATCCCCGATGGGGAGTTCCTCTTCCTGGAGGGTGACGAGGCCACCAGCTTCTACGTCGTCGTCGAGGGCACCATCGAGCTGCTCCGCCAGAAGGACGGTCGGGAGGTTGCCCTGCGCCACGCGAACCGTGGCGAATCGCTCGGGCTGTTCGGCTTGTTCTCGGCGCAGCTCCGCGCCGCCTCGGGTCGCGCCATCGGCGACTGCGTCGTCATCGAGGTGTCCGGTGAGCGGCTCCAGGCGTTGCTCGATGGAGACGACGTGCTGCACGCGCGGGTGCTGCAGATGCACAACGAGCGGCTGCTCGAGAGCTTCATGGCCAGCGCGCTGTTCGGCGACATCGACTCGATCGCGCGCGCCCGGCTCATCGGCCGCTTCGGGAACCGCAACCTCCAGCCCAACGAGCAGGTGCTGACGCCCGGTGAGGTGACGAACCTGGTCGCCGTGGTGACGCACGGCTCGATCGTGCTCGAGGAGCGCGCACGGCCCGGCGAGCAGCCCCGCACCTTCGAGGTCACGCCCGGACAGTTCCTGGTGTCGACTGGCGCCATGGCCGGAGTCCCCTCGCGGCTGCGCATCTTCGCGCCCGAGTTCGCCACCGTGTCGGTGCTCAGCCACAAGGATCTCAACGAGCTGTTGGCCGACTACCCGGCCCTGCGCACCCTGCCCCGGCGGCTGCCGAGCTACGCGAACCAGCTCGATCGCAACGTCTTCTGCGGCACCGTCGGCGTCCCCGGGCTCTGAAGGCGACGTGACCACCCCGACGTGCCCCGCCCACCCCGAACGGGAGGCCGCTGGCGCCTGTGAGCGCTGCGGCACCTTCGCCTGCAGCGCGTGTCTGTCCCTCGTCGGCACCGAGCGCTTCTGCGTGGCCTGCCGCGCCCGCCTCGGAGAGTCTCTTCCGTCGTTGCGCGGTCGCGGACGGCTGGCGATGCCGTTCGTGTGGGCCACGGGCGTGCTCGGCGCGCTGGTATCGCTGGGCGCTTTCGCGGTGCCCCAGACCGAGGAGGACGTCGGCTTCGTGGGGCTCGGCGTGGGCTGCCTTGCGATCGTCTACCTGGCCCTCTTCGTCGTCAGCATCGTGCTGTTCTGTCGCTGGTTCCACCTGCTGGTGCGCCATGCCCGCGCGCAGGGCCGGCCGCTGGACGTCACGCCGGCCTCCGCCGTCGGCAGCTTCTTCATCCCCTTCGTCAACCTCTACCGGCCCTACGCGATCGCCAAGCAGATCGCCGAGGGTGAAGGCGCCCAGCGCGTGGCCACCTGGCAGGCCGCGTGGCTTGGCGGCAACATCATCTCGAACGTCGGCAATCGCATGCAGGACGGTGCGACCCGTGGAGCCGGACTGGTGATCGACCTCATCGGCTCCCTCGCGATTCTGGGCGCGGCGTGGGCGTGCGGGCGCGTGGTCGACGAGCTGACCCGGACCACCGAGCTCACACCGCCTTCGGCGAGCCCAGGCCCCGCGCCGGTGCCGCCGGGAGCCGACGCTCCCTGACGGCGAAGAACCCGCCCATCAGCAGAATCGCCACCGACACCAGCGTCCACAGCGCGGCCCAGAGAATCGCCGGCACGATGGTGACGTTCGCGAGCAACTGCGCGTCGCTCATCGCGCGCACCTGGCTCGACCAGAGATCGTCCTTCAGATCCATCGCCGCGTAGAGCGCGGTGAAGGTGGCGATGAAGAGGTTGAGGCCTCCCACGAGCTCGAGCGGCAAGAACCTCGCGCCCGCCGCGAACAACGCCGCCATGCCCAGACAGAAGCCCAGCGTGAACAGGTCGCGCCCGTAGAAGATCGCCATCACCACCAGCCACACCGCCGCGGCGCCGAGCATGAACCGCCGGGCGTTGAACCGGAACGTCAGGACGAGGAGCAGCACCGCGATGATGGCGCTGCCGACGTAGCCGCCGGAGTACACGAGCACCTTCGCGAAGAACCCATCGGGGATCGACGAGAGGCACTCACCCGACTGGTTGAGGCGCACCGTCACCTGGTTCACCTCGCCGCCCACCAGCTTCGCCGCCAGCGCGTGGCCCGTCTCGTGGCCCATCACCGCCAGCAGCTTGAAGGGGGTGAGCACCGCGCTGTCCCAGGCCAGCACCGACACGACCACGATGCCCACCAGCAGCGCCAATCGTCCCAGGTGGAGTTCGCTGCGCATCTCGCCTCGTGTTCAACAGCCTGCGCCGTCCCGCTGTTCCCTGCCAGTCCGAACGGCTCAGCCGCGCGGCCGATTGCGGTGGGCGACGAAGGCCTCGAGCTGAGTCAGCTGGAAGTACGGGTTGTGGGTCCGCTCGCGGCCCAGCGACGACACCCGCACGTCGCCGTAGTCATGGCCGGGGTAGAGCGCGGTTTCGGCCGGCAGCGCGCCCAACACGCGGTGGAGGGAGTCGTACATCTGCCGCGCGTCACCTCCGGAAAGATCGCACCGCCCGCAGGCGTTGACGAAGACCGTGTCGCCCGAGACGAGCGACCCGCGGGTCAGCAGACACTGGGAGCCTGGGGTGTGGCCCGGCGTGTGGACACACGTCAGCGCAGCCCGGCCGACCTCGATGACCTCGCCTGGCGCGACCGGACGGACCGCGCTCCCGAACTTCTGAATGGCCTCGGCCACTTCGAGCTCGGCGCGCTGCGCGTAGACGGGCACGTCGCAGAGGCGCAGCAGCTCGGGCACCCCGTTGAGGTGATCGAAGTGGTGGTGCGTGAGGAACACCGCCGCGATGCGCCGCTCGTCGGTCTCGGCCGCCGCACGAATGGCCGGCACGTCCCACGCGGGGTCGACCACGACGACCTCGTCGGACTCGGCCGCGCCCACGAGGTAGACGAAGTTCTTCATGGGCCCCAGCTCCAACTGGCGCACGTAGAGCCCTTCTGCTTTCGTCACGTTCATGTTCGCCTCACGGGTCTTCGTGCTGCTGGTCGTCCTCGGCGCTCCGACCGCCTTCGCTCAGAAGCCTGCCATCACCTACAAGCCTCCGCCTGCCGGAGAAGACGACCGGCCCCTCATCACCGAGGTCGTCGTCAGCGTGCAGGGCACCGACTACGCGCTCAAGCTCGAGTTCAACAAGGAGCCCTGGGGCGACGCCTGCGGCACGCGCTGCGCGAACGCCACCCTCTTCCTCGACACCGACAACAACAAGAACACCGGCCTCAAGCTGAAGGATCCCAAGGCCGCCGAGACCGGCGCCGACCTCTCGCTCACCGTCCAGGGCCTCAAGGTCTACAAGGAGGCCTCAAGCCGCTCGGTGCTGAAGGTGAAGGTGCGGCAGTTCTCCGAGGACTCGACCGAGATCGACTCTGGCCGGCAGCTCACGGAGCTCGATCCGTCGCAGGACAGCGAGCGCGTGCTGGCGCAAGGCACCAGCGTCTACCTGCTCGTCGACGCCAACATCGGCGACCTGCCCGCAGGCCCCAGGATGCGCGTCGTCTATCACCCTCCCGACTCCAAGGCCCTCGTGGGCACCGGGGTGGGTTTGTCGGCGCCCGGCGGCAAGGTCGAGCTCTTCAAGGACGGCAAGCTGACGAATCCGGTGAAGAAGAAGAAGAAGGCGGACTACGAAAAGCTCTGATGCTCTTCACGCGCGCTGATGGAACCAAGTGCACCGATGTCGCTCCGACGCGGTCGATCATGCCGTTCATCATGCCGACCCGGAACGAGTCGGTCGTGTACTTCGAGCAGTGGATCGATCTGACGAAGACCAACGCGTTCCTCGAGACCTGGAACGCCGCGAATCCCGAGCGAAAGGCCACCGTCTTTCACGTCTTCCTCTGGGCTGCCGTGTACGGGCTCGACCAACGACCCCGGCTCAATCGCTTCGTGATGGGCAGCCGAATCTGGCAGCGCAACGGCATCTACCTCTCGTACGCCGCCAAGAAGCGCCTCGAGGACGGCGCCCCGCTGGTGGTGCTCAAGCGCCGGTTCGATCCGGGCCATACCTTCAAGGAACTCGTCGACTTCGTGTACGGCGACGTGAAGGTCGGCCGCAGTGAGCAGAAGAGCGCCGTCGACAAGGAGCTCAACATCTTCCTGCGCATCCCCGCCCCCGTGCTGCGCGTGGCCGTGCGGCTGCTGCGGTGGCTCGACGACTGGAACCTGCTCCCGCACAGCTTCATCGAGAACGATCCGCTCTACACGAGCATGTTCGTCGCCAACCTCGGCAGCGTGCGGCTCGATTCGGCGTTCCACCACCTCTACGAGTACGGCAACTGTCCCTTCTTCGCCGCCCTCGGTCGGACCCAGACGGTGGTGACGCCCGACGGCGCCAAAGCCATGTGCAGCGTGAAGTACTCGTTCGACGAGCGGATCGAAGACGGGCTGTACTGCGCCAGGGGGCTCGAGCTGCTCAAGGGGCGCATGGAAGATCCCGCCGCCACTGGAAAAAACAGCTGACCGACATCAGGTTTGTGGGTCAACCTGATGACACGGGGGTGACAAAACCATCGCAGACTGGCATTCGTATCGTCCTCGATTTCCTCGGCGCGGGGGCCTGCCCTTCATGACTGACCACAAGCTCGACCTGAAGATGAAGCCCGCCGACGCACTGGTCGCCGGCGCGTACTACCGCTGGTACCGGTACGTGGAGATCTTCGGGATCATCGCGTTCTTCGTGTTGATGGCGCTCATCGTTCGCCGCACGGCGCAGCACGCCGATGGCCGGGGCTTCCTCGTCGCCTCGGCGGTGATGGCTGGCTACCTGATGGCGGACTTCATCTCGGGCTTCGTACACTGGCTCGCCGATACCTGGGGCCACACGAACATGCGGTACATCGGGAACACGCTGATCCGGCCCTTCCGCGAGCACCACGTCGATCCGAAGGCGATCACCCGACACGACTTCGTCGAGATCAACGGCAACAACTGCCTCATCTCGTTGTGGGTCGGCTGCATCTGCCTCTTCATGCCGCTGGACTGGGCGGGCTACGAGGCGCTGTTGCTGTTCGGGATGGTCTCGCTCGGGTCGATGATCTTCTGGGTGATGATGACCAACCAGTTCCACAAGTGGTCGCACGAGAACGAGGACACGCTGCCTGCCTTCGTGAAGGCGCTCCAGCGGTGGCACCTCATCCTGCCGATTCGCCACCACGGGACTCACCACACCGCCCCGTTCGACAAGTACTACTGCATCACCACCGGCTGGCTGAACTGGCCGCTGACGAAGATTCAGTTCTTCAGGACCCTCGAGAAGCTGGTGACCCTCACCACCGGGGTGATCCCGCGCGCCGACGACATCGGCCTCGACGCGGCGATCAGGATCGCCCCCGCGGTCGATCCCGCAGGCACCGTGCAGCACCAGCCCGACACCAGCCGGCCCTGACGTTCAGCCGCGCAGCTTCAGGTCGATCTGCCGGGCGCCCGAGATGGAGTGCCCCAGGAACCGGGCTCCGACCTCGATGAAGCGGTTGGGCGTGTCGGTCACCAGGTAGTGCCGCTCGGTGGCCAGGCGCTCATGCTTGATGAGATCCCGCTCCTCGAGCACCTCGGCGACGCGATCGGCGGTCGCGCGCGCGGAGTCCACCAGGCTCACCGCCGGGCCGACCACCGACTGGATGACGCCCTTGAGCAGCGGGTAGTGGGTGCAGCCCAGGACCAGCGTGTCGACGCCCCCGCCGAGCAGCTCGTCACCGAGGTACTTCGTCGCCACCAACCTCGGCACCTCGCCTTCGAGCCAGCCCTCTTCGGCGAGCGGCACAAAGAGCGGACAGGCCTGTGCCCGCACCTCGAGGCCGGGGCGAATGCTCGCCAGCGCCTGTTGGTAGGCGCCCGAGGCGATGGTGCCCGGGGTGCCGATCACGGCCACCTTGCCGGTCTTCGTCTGCCCCGCGGCGACCGTGGCGCCTGGAGCGATGACCCCCACGACGGGGATCGGGAGCGCCTGGCGCAGCGCCGGCAGCGCAACGGCCGAGGCCGTGTTGCACGCCACCACCAACAGCTTCACCCCGTACTCGAGCAGCACGTCGGCGTTGGCGAGGCTGTACTTCGTCACCACCTCGCCCGACTTGGTGCCGTAGGGCACGCGGGCGGTGTCACCGAGGTACACGGTGGACTCGAGGGGCAGCCGCTCGATGAGCGCCTTGAGCACCGTGAGGCCGCCTACTCCGGAATCGAAGACGCCGATGGGGCTGTGTCTGTCGTGCCGCATGACCGGTGGCCGTAGCACAGCGCAGGCCAGCCCGAGGAGGCGCCCCAGCGCTACTGCAGCGGGATGACCTGCCCCATCTGCTCGGACTGGGCGAACACGCCTGGCTGAACCTGGATGAGGGGGGCCTGCCCGCTGCGACCCGACTGGTACGTGGAGGAGCCCGACCGGACCGGCGCCTGGACCGCCACCTCGTAGGTGGCCGCTGAGAAGAACGGAAAGAACGTGCCCTGGAGGCCGTTCGCGCTCACGCATGGCACCTGCTGACCGGCGGTGGCAGCGCCGGACTGGTCCACGAAGACCCACTGCTGGGTCTGCTGATTGCGGAAGTTCACGAAGACGAAGTCGACGAAGGCCTGGGAACAGGTGATCTGCAGGCCCTGATTGAAGAACGCCCACTGCAGCGGGAGGCTGCCAACGACCCACTGCGGCTGGAACGTCGCGGCGACCGAGCCCCCGGGCACGACCGAGAGCGAGTTGACCGAGCGAAGGTAGACGAAGCCGGTCATGTCGACGATCTGGAGGTCGACCGTATGGGTCACGCCTCCGGAGAGGTTCGCGATCGTCACGGCCGCCGCGGGGTTGTCGGCCTGGTTGCCCTGGGCACAGGGCACCTGCTGCGCTGGCGCATTGTCGATGCTGATGAACGCGGTCGTCGCGGTCCGGTTGGTCGCAGCGTCACCGACCTGGCTACAGCGCAAGCGCTGCGGCAGCACCCAGCTCACCAACGCGCTGCCAGTCGCGGCGGCGGTCGGGGTGAGATTGACCGAGACCGTGACGTCGCCTCCGCCCACCTGGAACGTCTGCGCCCCCTGGAAGAGGGCCCGTCCCGACGCGTCGAGGCCTTCCACGGTGACGGTGTACGGACCGGGCGCGAAATTGAGCAGGGTGATCCCAGCCACGTTGTTGGTGAGGCACGGGTACACACCGTTGTTCTGCAACTGCGCTCCAGGAATCGTCACCCGAAGGCTGGTAACCTGCGGAACGAACATGCAGGTCTGAACGCCGAATAACCAGAGGAGGGTGATGTTGCCGCCGAGCTGGGCGGTCCCCCCGCCAACGCCTGGCCCCGGCCCCGGGCCAACCGCCGAGCACTGACCCGCGATGCAGCTGGCCGTGGCGCCACACCCCAGACACGCGCTCCCGCGGGCACCACAGGCGAGGTTCGTGGCCCCTGGCTGGCACGCGCCGGCCGCGTCACAACAGCCACCTGCAGGTCGCTGGCCCACATGGCTGACGAATCGGCCCGCAAGCGACCACGACACTGAGCGCGACGGACACGACGAACCATCGGACGACCGACATGAAGCCCCTCCCCGGGGTGCTGCGCCACGGTTACTGCAGGGGGACGACTTGCCCCATCTGCTCGGACTGCGCGAACACCCCCGGCTGAACCTGAACGGTGGGAATCTGCCCGCTGCGGCCAGACTGGTAGGTGTAGTTGCCCGAGCCCGCGCGCACCGGCGCCTGCAGGTACACCTCGTAGGTCGCCGCCGTGAGGTACGGGAAGAACGTTCCCTGCAGGTTGTTCGGGCTGACGCACGGCACCTGCTGACCCGCGACCGGAGCGCCGGCCTGGTCGACGAAGACCCACTGCTGGGTCTGCTGGTTGCGGAAGTTCACGAAGACGAAGTCGACGAAGGCCTGCGAGCAGGCGATCTGCAGGCCCCGGTTGAAGAACGTCCACTGGATCGGGAGGCTGCCAACCACCCACTGCGGCTGAAACGTCGCCGCGACCGAACCACCGGGGATGACGGTGAGCGAGTTGACCGCGCGCAGGTAGACGAAGTTCGTCTGGTCGGCGATCTGGATGTCGATGGTGTGGGTGACGCCGCCGGTGAGCGGACCGATGGTGACGGCGGCGGCGGGGTTCTCGGCCTGGTTGCCCTGCGAGCACGGCACCGGCTGCGGCTGGCCATTGTCGATGCTGATGAAGGCGGTCGTGGCGGTGCGGTTCGTGGCCGCGTCACCCACCTGGTTGCAGCGGAGGTTCTGCGGCAGCACCCAGGTGATGAGCGCCGAGCCACCCGCGCCAGCGGTGGGGATGAGGTTGACGGCCACCGTCACGTCACCGTTCACCTGGAACTGCTGGGTGCCCTGGTAGATGACGCGGCCGGCGCCATCGAGGCCCTCGACCGTCACCGTGTACGGGCCGGGGCGGAAGTCGAAGAGGGTGATGCCCGCGGTGTTGTTGACGAGGCACGGGAAGATGCCGTTGTTCTGCAGCGCCGCGCCCGGAATGATCACGCGCACGCTGGTCACCTGAGGAACGAACACGCAGTTCTGTCCGTTGAAGGACCAGAGCACCGTGATGTTGCCGCTGAAACCCTGGTTCCCACCGATGATGCAGCCAGACCCGAAGAGGGCGACCGCGACTGCTGCGGCGAGGCTCAAGAAGGACTTGTTCGAGGTGTGCATGAACGCTCCTGACGGTGAGGGTCTCTACGTATTCACTGACAGATTGGCAAATCCATGATTCGTCTGTGGTTTGTTGCCGCGTCTGGCGCCCTCGGGTAAGGCCTGCGCCCGTGATCCTGGCCTCGCTGAACCTCATCGACGTTCTCAAGGGTGCCTCGGCCATCGAGCTGTTGGTGCTCGCGCTCCTCGCCGTCGCTTCGGCGTACTCCTGGGCGCTCATCGGCATGAAGACGCTGCAGCTGCGCAAGGCCCGCACCGAGTCCGTCAACTTCCTCGACACCTTCTGGAAGTCGAACCGGCTCGACGCCATCTACGCATCGGCACAGAAGCTCGAGGTCAGCCCGCTCGCCCGGGTGTTCCGCTCCGGCTACGAGGAGCTCTCGAAGCTCGCGCAGCACAAGCAGAACGTCGAGGGCGCGATGAGCGAGCGGCTGGGCGGCATCGAGAACATCGAACGGTCGCTCCAGCGAGCGTCACTCCAGGAGATCACGACGCTCGAAGCGCACGTCCCCTTCCTCGGCACGGTCGGCAGCACGGCCCCGTTCGTTGGACTGTTCGGAACGGTGATGGGCATCCTCGGGGCCTTCAACGAGATCGCCGAGAAGGGCAACGCCACCATCACCACCGTCGCCGCGCCCATCGGCAACGCGCTGCTCGCCACCGCCGCGGGCCTCTTCGCCGCGATCCCCGCCGTCGTGGCGTACAACTCGTTTCTTTCGAAGATCAAGGTCTTCGACACCGAGATGGCGAACTTCTCGAATGACTTCCTCAACATCGTAAAGCGCCACTTCTTCAAGTGAGGCGACCGCCATGGGCATGAGCGGAGGCAAGGGCGGCGGCCGCACCACGATGGCCGAGATCAACGTCACGCCGATGGTCGACGTGATGCTGGTGCTCCTCATCATCTTCATGGTGACGGCGCCGCTCATCCAGCAGGGCGTGAAGGTGAACCTGCCGACGACGAAGGCGACGCCGGTCGAGGCGGCGGACAAGAAGCTGGTGCTCTCCATCGACGTGCAGAAGCGCGTCTTCATCGGAGACGTCGAGATTCCGCTCGCCGCGCTCGAAGAGAAGCTCAAGTCCAACGCGAAGCTGCAGGCCGAGAAGGAGCTGTACCTGCACGCCGACCGCGAGCTGCCCTACGGGATCATCGTGGACGTGATGGCGGCGGCGCAGCGGGCGGGCGTGACGAACGTCGGCATGGTGACGGACCCGATGGGGGCCTCGAAGGTGTCGAACGACAAGCCGAAGCCGTGACGAATGACCGCACGCACCGAAAGCCTCCTCGAGCCCCGCCCATCGCCGCTGGTGCCCTTCGTGGCGCTGTCGATTGGCGTGCACGTGCTCGCGGCGCTGCTGCTGTCGGTGGCGAGCTGGCTGTTCGCGCCGGCGAAGGTGTCGTTCGAGCAACAGCCCGTGAAGGCGTCGCTGGTGCGGTTGGGGAAAAAGCGCGACGAGAAGCTGCTCCCGAGAAAGGAAGAGCCGCCGCCTCCACCGCCTGCGGTCGAGAAGTCCGTACCCTCTCCCACGCCCGCCGCGCCGGAAAAGGTCGTGGCGCTGCCGTCGAAGGACGCGAAGCCTGAACCGAAGAAGGACACCGCGAAGGACGGCGCGAAGGACGCCAAGAAGAGCCTCTTCGACGCGCTCAACAAGACGGCACGAGAGAGCACGGCCCAGGACGTCGAGGGCGCCGAAGACGGCGACAAGGACGGCGACTCGGCGAAGCAGGAAGGTGAGCGGTACTACGGCCTCATCTCGGCGACGGTGAAGCGCAACTACGACGTGTCCGACACCATTCCCGAGGCGGAGCGCCGCACGCTGCGCGCGACGGTGAAGGTGAAGCTGGGGGCCTCAGGAGAGCTGCTCGATGCGGACCTGGTGAAGCCGTCGGGCAACGATCTGTTCGATGGAGCGGTGCTCGGCGCCGTGAAGAAGGCCGCCCCGTTTGGCGCCCCACCCGAGCACCTGCGCGACCCCCTGAAGAAGGACGGCGTCTCGCTCGTCTTCACGCCGTGACCGACCGCCTCCCAGGTGTACAGTCGCGCGCGACGCCGCCCCACCGGAGATCTCCGACATGAAAGCCTTCCTTTCCGCCGCGATGCTCCTCGGAGCAACCGCCCTCGCCCAGGGCACCACCATCGAGATCTCGGGCGCCAACTTCCGGCCCATGCCCGTCGCCGTCCCCGCGCCGATGACCCAGGACGAGGGCTCGAAGAAGCTCGCGGCCGAGGTCGATTCGGCGCTGCTCTTCGACCTGCAGGCCTGCGGCCTCTTTCAGGTGCTCGACCGGAAGTCGTACCTGGGCGCCGAGAAGGAAGGCATCACCGCCGCGAGCATCACCTTCCCCAACTGGACCAACGTCGGCGCCGAGAGCCTGGTGAAGGTGCAGCTGTCGGTCGACGGCGACTCGCTGCGCGGAGACCTGCGCCTGTTTCAGGTGGCCTCGGGCCGCGAGGATCTCAAGGTGAGTGAGGCCGTGCCCTCGAAGGAGGCCCGCCGGCTCGCGCACAAGCTCGCCAACGCCGTCTACAAGCACTTCACGAAAGAGACCGGTCCCTTCGAGACGAAGATCGCCTTCGTGCGGAAGATGGCTGGCGGAAAAGACGTGTACCTTGCGGACTGGGACGGGAAGAACGCCGCGCCCCTCTCCACCGGCAACATCAACGTGCTCCCGTCGGTCGCGCCGGATCGCTCCGTGGCCTTCACGTCCTACCGCCGCGGCAAGCCCGAGCTGTTCCTCGGACGGCCGGGCGGTGAGCCCACGCCGCTGGTCGCCAACGGGCGCATGGTGTCGGGCGTCGACTTCTCGCCCGATGGCCGCCGCATCGCGTACTCGGTGGCCGACGGTGAGGCCGCGGAGATCTGGGTCGCCGGCGCTGACGGCTCGAACCCGGTGAAGGTGACCGACACGAAGTACTTCCTCAACTCGTCGCCGAGCTGGTCGCCCGACGGGAAGAAGCTCGCCTTCGTCTCGAACCGCGGCGGCTCGCCCCAGGTGTACGTGATGAACGCCGACGGCTCCGAGCCAAAGCGCCTCACCTTCCAGGGCAACTACAACCAGACGCCTGCGTGGAGCCCGCGTGGCGACCTCATCGCCTTCACCGCGCGTGACGAGCGCAACGCGTTCGATCTCTTCACGATCGAAGTCGCGACCGGCAGGGTGAAGCGTCTCACCCAGGACACCAGGAACAACGAGGAGCCCTCGTTCTCACCCAACGGCCGCCTCATCCTCTTCACCTCGACGCGGCTCGGCTCGAAGTCGCTCTTCGTGATGACGTTCGACGGCAACAACCAGATCGCGCTGCCGCTGGACAAGGGCGAGTACACGACCGCCGACTGGGGTCCCTGAGCCGTCAGCGTCGAAAGGCGCGAAGAAACGTCCACAGCTCGGCTGAGGCCTCGACGTCTCGGGAGGTCTTCCCGATCACCGCCTCCGGCAGGTACCGATCGCCCCGCGGCCAGGTGTGGCCTCCGCCGCGCACCACGTCGAGTCGAACGGCGCTCCCGTCACGGCACCCCGTCACCTCTCGGCGTTCGATGCGCGTCCCATCGTCGGGGTCGGCGTCGGACAAGGGGCTCACCGTGGGCTCCGCGGTGCATCCATTCAGCTCACGCCACCGCGCGAACGTCGCCTCGGCCCCGAGGATTCGGCCTCGCCCACCTTCGAGCTCACCGCCCTGGTACGGAACGATGGGATCGGTGTCGCCCGCGACGATCATGACCGGCACGGGCCGGCTCGGCGCACAGGCCGCCGCGAAGTCGAAGCCCATGAAGCCCGTCACCGAGCCCGCTGCGGCGAAGCGCTCCGGGGTCCGGCACGCGAGCGTCAGCGCCATGAAGCCGCCGTTCGACATGCCCACCACGTACACGCGCGAGGGATCGACCTGCCCTTTCGCGACCAGCGACTCCACGAGCGCGACGAGGAAGCCGACGTCGTCCACGCCCTCCTTCGAGGCCGGAGACGTGTTCCGCCCATCGGCCCACGACCGTCCGATGCCGTCGGGCGCCACCACCATGAAGCGCTCGCGCTGACCCAGCGGCGCGAGGCCCGACAGCTTGAGCATCTGGGTGCCGGTGCCGAGGCGGCCGTGGAGCGCGAGCACCACCGGAAAGGGGCCGGGCCCCTCGGGGAGGATCGAGAGGAACGTGCGCGTGCGCCCGCCGTGCTCCAGCCGCCCCTCGACCGCGCCGGGGATCGACCCGCTCCAGTGGGCGCAGGTCCAGCACACCGAGCCGGTGCAGATCGCGACCAGGACCAGCGCCGAAAGCCGCAGCCGCTTCACGTCACTCGCGCATCAGCGCCGCGCCCCAGTGGAAGCCGGCGCCCAGGCCCACGAAGCACACGAGATCGCCCTGCTTGATGCGGCCTGACTTCTTGCACTCGTCGTACGCGATGGGGATCGTCGCGGCCGTCGTGTTCCCGAAGCGCTGGATGTTGTTGTAGACCTTGTCGTCCGGCAGCTTCAGCGCCTTCTGCACGCCTTCCGAGATGCGCAGGTTGGCCTGGTGCGGGATGAGCAGGTGCAGGTCTTCCACCTTCGCGCCGACCTTCGCGCAGACCTCGTGGACCGCCTCGGGCATCTTGGTGACGGCCATCTTGAAGACCGTGCGCCCGTCCATCACCGGCACGCCGCGGCCTTCCTTCACGTGCTCTTCCGAGAAATACGGCCGGTACGCGAAGCCCGCCGATGGCACGTAGAGCGCCTCGACATTCTTGCCCTCCGAGTGGAGCGCAAAGCCCATCAGGCCCCGCTTCGGATCATCGGTCGGACCCATCACCACCGCGCCCGCCGCGTCGCCGAAGAGCACCACGAGGTGGCGGAACTTCGAGTTCCAGTCCTTCTCGCTCTGCGGAATGTCTTCCTGGGTGCGGCCCATGACGAGATCCCACCCCTGCTTCGAGAACGGCATGAAGCCGGTGTGGATCTCGGCGCCGATGAACAGGAGCTTCCTGGCCTGGCCCGCGCGAATCAGCGCGTCGGCCACCTGCAGGCCGTAGACGAAGCCCGAGCACTGCTGCCGGATGTCGAGCGCGGGGATGTTGGTGAGGCCCAGCTTCGCCTGCACGAGGCTCCCGACGCCCGGGAAGTAGTAGTCGGGCGTCATGGTGGCGACGACGATGTAGTCGATCTCTTCCGCCTTCACGCCCGCGTCATCGAGCGCCTTCTTCGCCGCGCCGATCGCGAGATCGCTCGTCGAGGTGCCCTCGTTGACGAAGTAGCGCTCTTCGATGCCGGAGCGCTCCTTGATCCACTCGTCGGAGGTGTCGCAGACCTTCGCCATGTCGGCGTTGGTCACCTTCCGCTCGCCCGTCACGAACCCTGAACCATAAATGCGCGAGTACGCTTGCATTGGAACCTCTGGGGACTGCTTGAAAAGTGCGCGGCTTATGGAGGTGGCTTGGCCATCAGGCAAGGCCACGGATCGACACGTCGCGTCAGGCTCCCATGCATGGCGCGGGGGGTGCACAGGGAGAGCCCATGCGCGGGCGTCGAGTCGTTTCCACCACGGTCGAAGAGGGCGTCGTTCCCGCGTTGAGCGGACAGGCCGAGGCCTTGCTGACCCTTCACGGCGCTCCGGCGCTCGAGGGAACGCGGCTGGTGGTGCATCGCGATGGCTTCGTCCTCGGGGTCGCGACGGTGCGCCTGTCGTCGCCGACGGCAGAGCTGCTCTCGGTGCTCGTCGATCCCAACCATCGTCATCGGGGGCTTGGGCGGCGGTTGGTCTCAGAGACGGTTCGACGCGCGCGCATCGCGGGGTGCACCCGGCTGTGGGTCCACCTGCCTCGCACGGCGGACGGCGCCCTCGGCTTCTTTCGGCACCTCGGCTTCGAAGACACGCACGTCGCGCTCGATCTGCGACTGTGACGTGCCAGAAGACGACGTCGTGAAGCCGCTCTTCGCGCTCGATCCCGACGTCACCTTCTTGAACCACGGCAGCTTCGGGGCGTGCCCACGCGCGGTGCTCGAGGTGCAGCAGCAGCTCCGCGAACAGCTCGAGCGTGAGCCGGTGCACTTCTTCAATCGCGTCTACGAGCCGCTGCTCGACGAGGCGCGCACGGCGCTCGCGGGCTTCCTGGGGGCACAGGCCGACGACCTCGCCTTCGTCACCAACGCCACCACGGCCGTGAACGCCGTGCTGCGGAGCGCGCCCCTGCGGCCTGACGACGAGGTGCTGATCACCTCCCACGGCTACAACGCGTGCAACAACGTGGCGCGCTTCGTCGCTGAGCGAACCGGCGCCCGCGTGGTGGTGGCGGAGATCCCCTTTCCGCTGGCGTCCCCGCACCAGGTCCTCGAGGCCGTCATGAAGGCGGTGACGCCGCGGACGACGATCGCCCTCATCGATCACGTCACCAGCCCGACCGCCGCGGTGTTTCCGCTCGCCGAGCTCGTCCAGACACTCGAAGGGCGCGGCGTGCGCGTGCTGGTCGACGGCGCGCACTCGCCAGGCCAGGAGCCGCTCGCCCTCGACGTCCTCGGCGCCTCGTACTTCACCGGCAACCTCCACAAGTGGACGTGTGCACCCAAGGGCGCGGCGTTCCTTCACGTGCGGCGAGACCGGCAAGCCGAGGTCCGACCCGCCACCATCAGCCACGGCGCGAACGCGACGCGCAGCGGCCGCTCCCGCTTTCGACTCGAGTTCGACTGGCAGGGCACGCATGATCCCACGCCATTCCTGACGGTCCCTGCGGCAATCCAGCACGTGGGCGCGATGGTGCCGGGCGGGTGGGACGAGGTGCGCGCGCGGGGACGAACGCTCGTTCGGCAGATGCGCCACGTGCTCCTGGAGGCCCTGGGCGGCTCCCCAGCGGTCCCGGAGGCGATGCTGGGCATGATGGCGACCCTCGTCCTGCCCGCGACGGGGAAGGCCGTGCAGGCCCTCACGGTGGGCGGTGGGCTCCACCCGCTTCAAGACGCGCTGTGGGAACGTCACCGCATCGAAGTGCCGGTGTTCACCTTCGGCGGCCACACGTGCCTGCGCGTCTCGGCGCACCTCCACAGCGAGCTCACCCACGCACAGAAACTCGCCGAGGCGCTGCGGGGGCTGCTGTAGGGTGTCGCGCCCATGGGTCGTTACGCCGCCATCGACATCGGGACGAACTCGGTGCTCCTCCTCGTCGCCGAGAAGGACGCGGCCGGGCGGTGGCAGGCCGTCGAAGAGCGCGCGGAGATCACCCGGCTCGGCAAGGGCGTCGATCAGTCGCGGCGCCTCTCGGCCGAGGCCATGGAGCTCACCCTCGAGGTGTTGACCCGCTTCGCGACCGAGGCGCGGGCACTCGGCGCCGCAGCGATCGCCGTGAGCGCGACGTCGGCGGCACGTGACGCGAGCAATGGACCTGAGTTCCTCGCGGCGGTGAAGACCCGCGCCGGGCTGACGGTCGAGATCCTCCCGGGTGACGAAGAGGCGCGGCTGTCGTTCGCGTCGGCCCACGCCGACTTCGGCGGTGACGGGTCGCTCGTCGTCATCGACATCGGCGGTGGCTCGACCGAGTTCATCTTCGGGGACGCGTCGGGAGCGATCTCGTTCCGGAAGAGCTTCGACGTCGGCTCGGTTCGCCTCACCGAGCGCTTCGTGACGAGCGACCCGCCCGCCGCCGCCGAGGTGTCGGCCATCGAGGCGCTCGTCACAGAGACCTTCGCAGGACTCCCGCCCCCGCCCGCCCGCTTCCGCTTCGTGGGTGTCGCCGGCACGGTCACGACCCTCTGCGCCGTCGCGCGTCGCATCGAGCCCTACGATCCGGTGCTCGTGCATGGCGCCGAGCTGACCTTCGCCGAGATCGAGTCGACCACCCAGCGCCTCGCGCACCTCCCGGTGGCCCTGCGACGCACCCTGCCCGGCCTGCAGCCCAAGCGCGCCGATGTCATCGTGGCGGGAGGCCTCATCCTCCGGGCGGCCTGCACACGGCTTGGCGCGAAGTCCGTCGTGGTGAGCGATCGCGGGCTTCGCTGGGGGCTGCTGGCCGATCGGTTCGGGAAGGCTCCGTGAGCGGACCGTTGTCGGCTTCGCCGTCCACGAGCCTGCAGAACCGCCCCGCCGCTCCGGGAGCCATGTTCGCGCTCGTGGTGCTCACGGCGATGAACCTGCTCAACTACGTCGACCGCTGGGTCCCCTCCGCGGTGAAGGCGCTCTTCAAGAAGGACCTCGACCTCACGGACGCCGAGACGAGCTGGCCGCTCACCGCGTTCATCTTCGTCTACATGATCGCCAGCCCCATCTTCGGGGCGCTCGCCGAGACGAAGAACCGCCGCGTCCTCATCGCGATCGGGGTGGCCGCCTGGTCGATCGCCACGGCGGCGGCCGGCCTCTCCCAGGGGTTCTGGACGCTGCTCGTCACCCGCGCGCTCGTCGGCGTCGGCGAGGCGGCGTATGCGACGCTGGCGCCGTCGCTCCTCGCGGACTTCTTCCCGCCCGAGAAGCGGAACCGCGCGTTCACCGTCTTCTACGTCGCCATTCCCGTCGGCTCGGCGCTCGGCTTCGCCATCGGCGGATTTTTGGGCGCAGCGTGGGGCTGGCGCGCAGCGTTCTATGCCGTGGGGCTCCCGGGGCTGCTGGTGGCGGCGCTGGCGCTGCTCATGAAGGATCCCGTCCGCGGGGCCTTCGACGACTCCCCACCTCGCGAGGTCTCGTTCCCCGAGGCGCTGCGCCTGCTCGCGCGCAACAAGGTCTTCGTCGTCACCGTGGCCGGCTACACACTCGTCACCTTCGCGACGGGCGGCATTGGAGACTGGTTCGCCGAGTTCCTCCACCGCGTTCGCGGCATGGACCTGGAGTCAGCAGCGCTGGCCATCGGGGCCTCGGCCGTCGTGGGTGGGCTGCTGGGAACGTCACTCGGAGGCGTGGTGGCCGATCGCGCCGTCGGAAGGACGCGCAACCCCTACCTCGCCGTCTCGGGGCTCTTCATGGTGCCGGCGACGATCCTCGTCGCCATCTCGCTCTTCGCCGTCGAACAGCCCGCGATGATCATCGGGCTCATCGTCGCCGCGCAGATCTTCGTCTGGGCCTACAACGCGCCGGTCAATGCACTGCTGGTGAACAGCGTCGAGCCCTCGCTTCGCGCGCGCGCCTTCGGCATCTCGATCCTCTGCATTCACGCGCTCGGCGACGCCATCTCGCCCCCGATCATCGGGCTGGTGTCCGACGCGACCGGCAACCTGCTCGGCGCCCTCACCGTCGTGCCGGTGTTCCTCGCGCTCGGCGCGATCGTCTGGCTCGTAGGCTGGCGGCTCCTCCCGCCCTCGTCACCCGGTTCGACGTGATGGGCGCCGTCAGGGCCCGTCGAGCCGCGGCTTGAGCTCGCGCACCAGCGTCTGGATCTCGTCCTGCAGGCGCTCGCCGTGGAAGAGCAGGTGCTGACGGAGACGGGACCGGTTGCCCATTCGCAGAAAGGCGAGCGCGTCGTTGAAGGCCGCCCGCCGCCGCTCGAGGAAGTACCGGGTGAAGAGCGCCAGCGGGAGCGCTCCCACGAGCGCCACCACCAGCCCCACGGTGCCGCCGAGCGCCCAGCCTGCGACGGTCAGGAGCGTCCACCACGCGGGCACCATCACCAGCGCCGAGACGAGCTTGAGCGTCGCGACGCGATCGCGCGACACGGGCGTCACCATCGCCAACAGCCGCAGCCCCATGAACGGCAGGAAGAACAGCGCCACCCCCAACGCGAAGAGCGGAAAGCCCAACAGCAGCGCGCCCAGGTTTCGCAGGACGAACCACGCCACCTGTCGTGGCCGGTACTCGAAGGTGAGATCGCCCGGCGTCGCGTTCACCAGCTCGAGCCGCGCCCGAAAGGACATCACGTCTTCCTTCAGGTCGTCGAAGCGGTCGGGCTGCTCGTTGCGCAACAGCGAGGCGCCTTTCGAGAACAGCCGCAAGCGATCCGGGTCCTTCTCGCGAAAGCCGTTGCGCAGGGCGAAGAGCTGATCGGCCGTCTCGATGAGGGCGAGATCCTCCCAGTCCTCGAGGTTCAAGGTGACCGAGCGCATCACCGCGCCGACGCGATCGGTGAGCGTGCGGACCCACTCCTGCTCGGCCTCGGGAGCTGACGGCGACGCGGCTTCGACGAGCAGCCCCTCGCCGACCTCGATGTGCACGCGGCTCTTGAACCGGTGCTTCTGCTCGTAGGTCAACCCGATGGGGATGATGCGCATCGCGTGCCCGGCCTTCGCCACCTTCAGCGCGATGCGGGCGCAGCCGGTCTTGATCTCGGAGAGCTGCGGCGCCGAGTGCGACTTGCCTTCCGGGAAGATGGTGATCGCCCGGCCCGCGACGAGCGCTCCGGCCGCGGTGTCGAGGGTGCCTTCGTTCTTCTCCATCAGGCCGGGGTGATCCTGTTTCCGGTACACCGGCAGCGCATCGAGCCCTTTGAGCAGCCAGCCCATCACCGGCATGCGGAACAGCGGCTCCCGCGCGAGGAAGGTGACGGGGCGATCGGTGATCATGAACACCAGCGCCGGATCGATGAGGCTGTTCGGGTGGTTCCCCACGAACATCACCGGCCCCGAGAGATCCTGCGACTGGCGCACCACCTCGACGCGGTAGAAGAGCCTCAACGCGAAGGCCACGATGCCGCGGACGAGCCGGTAGAACACCCGATGAGCCTACCCGCTCTTCAGAAGACGCCGATGTTGAAGTGCAGCACCACGGGCGGCTCGTTGATGAGCGAGTCGGCGTTGAGGTTCCAGCCGAGATCGAGCGCCAGGGGGCCGATGGGCGTCACGTACCGAACGCCGGCCCCGAGCACCGTGCGCAGCCGCGTGATGTCCGTCGGCATGGCGAGCCAGAGGTTCCCCATCTCGAAGAAGAGCCCGAGATCGAACACGCTGAACCCGGGGAAGCGCAGCTCGGCCTTGCCCAGCCCGAAGAACTCACCGCCCTGCGACGGCACCTGACGTCCTTCCGCGATGGTGCGGGCCGCCGCGGTGCAGCCGCTCTTGCCTGCGAGGACCTGACAGTTCGCCACCTCGCCGCGGTACTGCTCGCGCTGGTCCTCGGCGATGAGCTGGTCTTCGTTGAACCCGCGCATCGAGGTCGAGCCGCCCAGAAAGAAGCGCTTCACTGGCGGCGTGACCGAGTCCGCCACCAGCGGCACGATTCGCCCGCCGCGCAGCGAGATGGCCAACACGACGCTCGGGCCCAATGGCACGTAGCCCGTCGCCAGCGCCGAGGCCTTGAAGAACGAGACCGGCACGGGGCGCTCGCGATCACTGCCTGGAGCGATCGGCGTTCCTGCATAGACGGCGTTGGTCACCTCGACGTTGCCCTGCAGGAGCACGCCGGTGCGGGGAGACAGGGCGCTGTCTCGGAAGTCGAAGGTCGGCGCGAACCGCACGGTCTGCAGCGCGAAGGTCCCGAAGAGGAAGCGCAGGCGCTCCTGGTCGACGAAGGTGAGCGGCACGGTGGTACTCACCTCGCTCGTCTCGGTCACCCGTGCCCACTCGATCTCGTACTGGAGCGCGAGCGTCACCTTGAGCCGGTTGTCGATGCGCGGGATCTCGAACGAGCGGCTCCAATCGAGGCTGGGGATCGCCGCCCAGCGGGTGAAACGGAATTGCGGCCGGAAGACCCGCTCACCGACGGCGTCGAGCCGCCACCCGATGTCGAAGGGCAACAGGCCCCGGTTCTGCAGCGAGAGGTTCCCGCGACCGGCCAGCGTGAGCGGGAGCCGCTCGAAGACCTGGTTCAGGTCCTCCGCCTGGAAGGGATCGAGCTCGGCGAGATCGACCAGGCCCGTGCGCGCGGGAATCGAGAGACCGAAGTAGTTGACCTGTGCGCGGAAGGCGAGGTTCACCGCGCGGCCGCCCAGGTTCGGCGCCGAGGCATCCAGGACCAGGCGAGGTCCGTCCGCCACGAAGTACCCGACGCCGAATTCGCCCGAGATCCGCGCGCGCTCCCGCACCTTCAGCAGCACCGTCTTGAGCGGCTCCGCGCGCTCGGGCGCGAGCATCTCGACCTCGACCGAACGGAAGGCCCCGGTGCCCAGCAGGTTGCTCTGCGTCGTGAAGAGACTCTCGCTATCGAGCGGCTGTCCCTCGACCATGGTGGCCTGGCGGAGGATCACGTCGGCGTCGGTGCGCGACGCGCCGACGGGGACCACCGTTCGGACGCGTACCTGGGGCCCGGGCTTCGCGGCCACCACGCAGTCCGCGTGTTCGCCCGACGCATCGAGGGTGAACGAGGTGTCGACCTCGGCGTAGAGGTACCCGCGCCGGTTGAGCTCGCGCTGCACGCCATCGCGGATGCGATCGAGCCCCGACTGGGTGAACGGGCTGCCCGTCTTCACCAACTCGACCGTGTCGCTGCGAAACCCGCGTGGGAACCCTTGCGTCTGCACGAGGCGGAACGTCGCCCGGGGCCCCTCGCTCACCACGAAGCTCGCCACGCCCTGACCGCCACGTCGCTCCACCGACTTCAGGGCGATGGTGGCCTGCAGGTAGCCGCGCTCCCGGTACACGGCGGTCATCGCCTTGAGCGCCTCGGCATAGGCGTCTTCGTCGAACACCGTGACGGGCGGCGGCGCCGGGAAGTCGCGCGCGAAGATGGCCTGGCCCCGCCCTTCGAGCGAGAGCGGGTCGCCCGTGCCGTGCGCTTCGATGATGCCCGCGGGTGTCGCGGCCTCGATGACCCGGCTCAGCACGTCCCGCAGCTCGACCGGTGAGACGACCTTCGTCCCCTCGAAGCGGACCTCGACGATCCGCAGCGGATCGCCCTCGTCGATGTGGAAGCCGAGCGCCGTACGGCCCTGCCCCACCAGGTGCGCTTCGGACACCGTCACGCGCGCCTCGTGGAAGCCACGGAACCGGTAGAAGCGCTGGACCCGCTCCGACAAGCGCAAGGCGAGCTGGCCGTCGAGGAGCTCTTCGCCGTCGTAGGAGAGGATGGCGGACAACGCCGCGTCGGTGAGCCGCCGATTCCCGTCGAAGCGGAACTCGAAGCGAGGCCCCGCGCGAACGGGGATCACCAGGCGCCCTCCCTCGAACACGACCGGCGCGTCCACTCGCGCCCGGAAGAAGCGCTCCCGGCGGAGCTTCGTGCGCAGCGCCTCGACCCCTCGCTGGGCGACGTCGAGATCGAGGACCTGCCCCGTCGAGAGCCCCGCCGCGGCGAGGACCTCTTGAATCGTCAGGCCAGGATCGCCCGCCACGCTGATGGCCTTGATCGTCGTCGGGTCGCCAAGCCGCACCGAGAACCCGACCGCCAGGCCCTGCTCCCCATCCGTGACGGTGTGCCCCACGCTCGCGTCGCGGAAGCCGCGTCGCCGGAGCAGCTCGGTCATCGCCTCCGCCGCCTGCTCGCCGCGCTCGGTCCAGTACTCGCTGCCCACCTCGAACCGGCCCGCCGCCAACAGATCGGCGCGCACGGGTGCAGGGAGCGGCGCGCCACCCCGCGGCACGTTCTCGAAGAACACGTCGGCGGCCAGCCGCTTGGCGAACGCCTCGAAGAAGACCGCCACCCCGTCGCCCTCGGGGTCGACGCGCACCACGACGTCCGAGAAGCGTTGCAGCTCGAAGAGGCCCTCGATCGAGCGACGCACCAACCGCCGCGACAGCCGCTGTCCCTTGCGCACCACCACCAGCTCGCGAATCCGGGCCACCACCGCCTTGTCGATGCCCACCGGCAGTCGCAGCTCGACGCGCACCACCTCGGGCCGGGTCTCGACCTCGACGGGCGCCTGCAGCAGCGCCAGACCCACCAGCAGCGCGCTCATTCCCATTCGAAGCGGAAGCGCAAGTCAGCGCCCGGGTTCCCGATGGTGGAGTTCTGCGTCTGGTTGTCCCACTGCGCACGCACCGAGACGTTCTGGTTGATGCGGTACTCCGCCTGGGCCCGCGTGCCGCGCCCCGTCACCGGCTGGGTGACACCCACCTTCAGGTTGTCGACGAGCACCTTCGACTCCCACATGACCGACGGCTCCGAGGTGCCGGTCGCTTCGTTGAAGGTGGTGGTGAGTCGCACCTGCTGGTCCTTGAGGCCCACGTTCTTCGACAGGAACTTCTGCACCTGTCGATCGAGCCCGGTGGCCGACAAGAGCGCCTCTGCCGCGAGGCCAGCGCCAGCCTGACCAGCCAACCGTTCACGCGTGGTGACGCCCAGGGTCAGGAGCGAGACGATGTCGGCCTCCGAGAGCGGAGGTTCGGCCGTCAGCGACACGCGGGGATCCTCGAAGCGCCCGAAGGCCTTCACGGTGACGAGGAACTCCCTCACCGAGGACTGCGCTGCGAAGTCGAACGTCGGCCAGAGGCCGTTGAACTGGAGCACAGCCCGGCCCACGGTGAACACGTTGTTGCGGAACGACGCCTGGGCGCCCGGCGCCGATTCGACCGCGCCCACCAGCGTCGGCTTCACGTTGGTGCCGGTCAGCTTCACCTTCCCGAGGAACCGCGCGCGCGCGAGGTTGTTCTCGATGCGCACGTCGTTGCCCAGGCCGACGTCGACGTCGAGGCGCAGCCACTCCTGCGGCGTCTCTTCGCTCGGCACCGGGCGCTTGCGGGCGTTCTCGAGGATCGTCTCGAGCGAGAGCTCCTGCGTGTAGCGCAGCTTCCCCACGTCGATGCCACCCGACAGCAGCCACGGAGCGGTGCCGGTGCGCGACGCCAGCAACAACGAGCCCGACATCGTCGCCGGCACCTGCGGCTGGACCTGCATGGTGACGTCTTCGAGATCGACCTGCAGCGCCACGGCACCGAGCGAGAGCTTGTCGAGCCGCACGTCGCCCCGCGCGCGCAGCCGTCCGTCGTTCAGGAAGCCGTTCACGTTCTGCAGCACCACCCGTGACTCCGAGAAGTCCGCGTGGCCCGACAGCGAGCGCACGGCGAGATCCCACCCCTTCACCGACAGCCTCGCGTCGACGAGATCGGCGCTGCCGATGAGCGTGGGCGCCGCGACGGGACCGCCGAACGCCGCCGTGAAGTCGAGCCGGCCCGTCGTCCGTTCGATGTCCGAGACGAAGCTCGACAGGAGCCTCAGATCGACCGAGCCGCGCGTGCGCAGATCGACCCGCGCCGGCCCCCAGGAGCCCTCGGCGCTCACCTCGGTGGTGGGCCCCTTCATCGCCAGGCTCTTCACCTGAATGGCGCCGGCGTTCCACGCGAGCTCGGCGGGCCCGACGTTCGAGGCGGTGACGTCACCGCGCGCCACTGTGAGCCGCTCCAGCCAGGCCACCACCCGCGACTCCTCGTAGTCCCGCATCGGCCCCACCGCCGTGACGGCGCCTGCGAGGCCCACCGACAGCCCCTTCGCGGAGGGTGGCAGGAACGCGGACACGTCGGGCAGGTCGATCTGAAGGCTCGAGTCGTAGGGCCAGCGGTCCTGCATCGAGAGCGCGAGCCGGCCCCGGACTCCGGTGATCACGTCTCCCGTGACGGTGAGATCGCGGCCGACGAGCCCAAGGGTGAGGTTCATCGGCCCCAGCTTGCGCTCCTTCCACCACACCTCGTCGCCCACGAGCGTCCCGGTGACGCGGTAGAGCTCGGTGGTGCCGCTGACGACGAAGCGCCCCGTCAACCGGCCCTTGAGCCCCAGCTTTTTCGCGTCGGCTGGGTCGACCGCTTCTCCAAGCGACCCCTCGTCCCAGGCCAGGCGGTAGTCGAGGGGCCCGGAGAACCGCCAGCTCCCATCGACGGCCAACGTTCCCATCGGCCCTTCGAAGACCGTGGGCTCGAGCACCAGCGCCTCACCGTCTTCGAAGCGCAACACCACACTCGCCGCGCCCAGCCGCCGCTCCAGGTACGCGACGTCGCTCACGCGCAAAGCCAGGACGCCGGCCAGCTCCTTCGCGGGTGAGTCGATGGCGGCCACCATCGACACCTTTCCGGTGAGTGCGCCCTGCAGGTTCTCGATCGAGGGCGAGAGGTCGACGAGCAGATCGACCACGTCTTCGACCCGGCCGTCGGGGAGCTGAACCGAAGCGTGGGTGAAGAGGCCCGAGTCGAGGAAGTCGAGCGCGAGGTCGCCGAAGAGCTGCGTGCGGCCCTTCTGCGCCACCAGACCTTCGAAGGCGAGCGTCTGGCCCTCGTAGCGTATGGGGCTCTGCACCACGCCCAACGAATAGCCCGCGAACTTGAAGTCCCGCAGCGAGGTCTGGCCGGTGATGCGAACCTTTCCCGCCGGCCCCTTCACCTTCACCGTCGCCGAGCCCGTTCCGGCCCACGGGAGGCCGGCGATGCTTCCGAAATCGCCGAGGTCGACGGCGGTGGCCTGCGCGTCGATGTCGAGATCGAGCACGGGGCCGATGCCGAGCGTGACTTTGCCCCTGACGCGCGTCTGGCCCTGCGCGCCGACCGCGAGGGCGATGTCGGTGAAGGTCACGGCCTTCGACGTGACGCCCAGCGAGAAGGTGCCCCGGGCCGACGAGAACGCGAGGATGTCGGAGCCCTGGCTCTTCGGAGCGTCGTAGGCCCGCGACGCCAGCAGAAAGGCCCCCGACTGAAACTCCACCGGGCCGGACAGCGCGGGCGTCGGGAGCAGTCGTCCGAAGACCTCCGCATTCAACGTCGCCGGGAAGTCGACCCACGCGCCCGTGACGCTCGCCCGGGCGAGGATCTGCCCGAGGGAGGCCTCCCGGGTGCTGAGCTTCGCCTTCAGCGGCAGCCCCTCCTTGAGCTCGAGGGTGGCGCTCACCTTGACCTCTCCTGCCCCGACGCTCGTCGTGAGCTCGTCGAGCAGCACCACGTCATCGGCCAGCGACAGGCGCGCGGAGAAGTCGCCGGGCGTGAAGGGCCCCAGGGCCACCTGGCTGGCCTTGAGCTCGGCGCGCACCGACGGCCGGGTGAGGGGTCCCGAGGCCGACACGCGGGCCCAGACACGGCCAGAGGGCTCCGGCACGGGCACGCCGAGCCGCACGAGTGCGTCGAGGGGGAGGAAAAGCTGCCCGTTCGCCTCGAGCTGCGGCATCGCCTGGCAGAGGTCGCGCAGCTCACCCGACGCGTTCACCGTGACGCCCTCGAGTGCGGCCTCGAGCCGCTGCACCTCGACCAGTTGCTCCTGCACGTCGAGCGTCGCTTCCAGGGTGACGCGCCCGAGCGTCAGTTGCCGCTCGGCGTCGACTTGCACCTGCCCGCGCTTGAGCGAAGCCTCCACCTCGCTCGATCGCCGCCCCACCGTCGCCTTCACGTCGATGCCGTCGAGCCTCAGCGATCGCCCATCCCTCGTGCGCAGCGTCACCGCGCCGTCCTGCAGCTCCAACTGACCGACCCGCACCCGCGCCAGCGCGTCGAGCGGACACCCCTCGGCACCACCAGGTGAGGCGTCCGGGAGCGTGAGGTCGATCACCGGCCGAACCACGGTAATGCGCTGCAACGACACCCCGCCGGGGAAGAGCCCTGCCAGCGACACCGAGGCCTCGGCCGCCTTCACCAGTGGCGCCTTGGGCTCACCGACCTCGAGGCCACGCAGCTCCACCGAGGCGCTCAGCGGGTCGATTCGGCATCGATCGATCCGAACGGGTTGGCCAATCAGCTCGGGCGCGCGCGCACGCACCTCCGCGCACACCCACGCGCCAGCCCGCTCCGAGCGCAGCGCCAGCGCGAGGATGAGCGCCACCAACGCCAGTCCGGCGAGCACCAAGCGACCTCGTCGCCAACGCGTCATGTGCCCGTCACCTCACACCACGGCCCGATCGGCCTACAGCTTGCCGAGCCCCTCGAGGTAGCGATCAATCTCCGCCAGGTCGACCCCGGCCTTCGGTTTCGCCGGTGCAGCACCGGCGATGGCCACGGCTGGGGACGGAACGGCGGCTGCCGGCGGAGCGGGCTGCGCGACGGGCGCGGCAGGCGGCATGATCGGCGCCGCACCCGGCACGACGGGCTGTACCACGGGCGCAACAAGTTGAGTCGACGGGCGCGGCACGACCAGTTGGGTGCCCGACGGCGAGGAGCTGATCGGCGCGGTGAGCGCGCGCGGCGTCGCGACCGGAACCGACCCGCCCGAAACGGTGGCCGTCACGGTCATCCCGCCTTCCACGACACCGTCCGTGACCAGCTCGGGATCGCGCCGCACGGCCGCTGGAAGCGCGGGCGGCGCGACGAAGGTCGGGACGACCGGGGCCACCGGTGGAACTGGAGGAGGCGCGACCGGCAACACCGGCGCGACGGGCATGACCACCGGAGCCGAGGCCATCGCGGCGCCGGTCTCGAGGCCCAGGTTGTCGGCGATCTGCTCGATGAGGCTCGCCGGAATCTCCTGGCTTCGGGCCAGGAAGGCCTCGAACAGCGCGTTGTCACAGAGGGTGTTGATGACGCGCGGCGTGCCGGACGCCCGCCGGTGGACGCCCTGCATGGCGTCGGGCGTGAAGACCGTTCGTGCGCTGCCCGCCAGCCGCATGCGGTGCTTGATGTACGCCTCGGTCGACTCGGCGTTGAAAGGCTCGAGCCGGTACCGCATCGCCACCCGCTGCGCGAGCGGTGGGTCGAGCTTCAGGTTCTTCTCAATCTCCGGCAGGCCGAAGAAGACGAAGCTGATGAGCTTGCGCTCAGGCACCTCGAGGTTGAGCAGCCCGCGGAACTCCTCCATCAACTCGCGCGTCTCGAGCATCTGCGCTTCGTCGATGAGAACGACGGCCTTGCGGCCCTGCTCGTAGATCTGCAGCAGCCGCTGATAGAGCTGCGAGAGCAGCGCCAGCTTCTCCTGCGCCGGGTTCTCCACCCCCAACTGCAGCGCAATGCGCCGGAGGATCCAGCTCGCGGTAATGCCGGAGTGGATGATGACGAGGAGCGCGGCCTCGTACTCTTCCTCCGGCAACGAATCGAGCATGCGCCTGGCCAACGTCGTCTTGCCGGCGCCGATGTCGCCGACGAGCACCGCGAGGCCCTTCATCGAGCTCACCGCGTAGAGGAGCCGCGTCAGCGCCTGCTGATGCTGGGGCGCGTTGAAATAGAAGCGGCTCACCGGCGCGTTGCTGAAGGGTTCCGCCGACAGTCCGAAGAAATCGAGGTAACTCATGCGCCCTCGGGGTCAGACGTAGCCGACTTTACGAGACGTCCCCGGGCCACCCTTCTTGGGGCCACCGGCCGGCCGCTGGGGATCTTCTTCGGGCACGGTGATGGCCGACAGTCGCGCGACGTGGGCGCCGACGTCCCGGTAGCCGGGCTCCTGCGCCTGCACCTTGATGAAGTGGGTCAGCGCCCGTCCGGTCTGACCAGCCGCCTCGTAGGCCACCGCCAATTCGAACCGGGTGGCGCGCTCGACCTCGCCGGTGGCGTGCTCGCTCGTGAGCGCCTGAAGGAAGGCGTCGATCGCCATCGGCGGGTCGCCTTTCATCATCTGCAGCAGCCCCGCCATCGTGAGGCAGTCGACCTCCTTTTTCTTCCCGACACAGCCCTTGCGCGCGATCGTGAACTCGCTGATCGCGTCGTCGATGAGGCCCATCTCCTTGTAGGCGATGCCCAGGTCGTAGTGCGTGTCGACGTCCTCGGGTTTGACGACTTTCTCGAGACCCTTCTTGAACTCGGCGAACACCTCTTCGACCGAGACCTGGTAGTCGTCCTCGCCTCCGCCTCCGCCGACGGCGGCCTCGGGCGCGGCCTGCTCGCCGAAGTCACCAAGCTCGTCGGCGAGCTCCTGGGCGAGATCGAACGCGTCCTTCGAACCACCGTCGCCGTCCGACGCGGGTCCAGCTTCGCCGGAGAACGCCTCGGCCTCGCCCGTGGAGCCTCCGCTCTGGGACTGGTCGACCTGCGCGAGGAGCTGGGCGGCGCGCTGGTGCTCCGGGTAGGCGATCAACACCGTCTCGAGGATCTCCCGGGCTTCCTCGTACAGGCCCTGCTCGACGAAGAACGTCGCCTCGTCACACTCCTCGGACGCGGGCTCTTCTTCGGGAGGCGCCTCGACGACCTCCTCGACCGGAGCCAGGGGCTCCGAGAGCTCCAGGGGGGCCGCTTCCTCACCGGCCAGTGTGGACGCGGGAGACGCGGCGGGCGCGTCCTCGACCTCGAGCGGCCGCTGAAGCTGCGCCGCCACCGTCCGCAACAACGACGGATCGAGCGCCTTCATCGCCCGGGTCGGCGCCTCGTGCTGATCGTCGTCACCCAGCGCCGCCGGAGGCATGTACGCCGGGGCCTGACGGGTCGGCGCGGTGTTGACCGGCGCGGTGTTGACCGGCGCGGTGTTGACCGGCGCGGTGTTGACCGGCGCGGTGTTGACCGGCGCGGTGTTGACCGGCGCGGTGTTGACCGGCGCAGTGTTGACGACGGCGGTGTTGGCAGGGGCCGTCTTGACCGGAATGCCCGTGCCCATCGTGGGGCCTTCATCCTGCTCGTCGTACGGCGGCGGCTCGTAGACGGCGGCCCCATCATCCGCGTACTCGGAGACCGGCGTCTCATAGGAGCTGGCCGCGGCCGTCTTGAACTCACCGGTGCGGGGCTCGTCGTCGAGCTGCATGGCGCCCGTCGGGGGCTCGGCATCGTCGGAGACGATCGGCGCGGCCTCGAGGTAGTCATCGGCGACCGGCGGCGGATCGACCTCGACCGACCCGGCGGCCGCGGCGTCATCCGGGGCGAGCGCGAGCTCGTCGGCCACGTACTCCGGCGACTCGATGGGCTCCTCCGCGGCGATCGACACCTCGGCACTGATGGGCTCTTCGACCGACTCATCCGCGACGATCACTTCGTCGTCACTCGAGTCGACGAGGATCGCGTCGTCCGCCGCGTCGCTGGTCGGCGGTTCCTCCGGGGTGGCCTCGACGCCGCCCTCCTGCCGCAGCGCCTGGAGGAAGACCGGCACCTCGGGGTGACCGGGGTTCTGCTGAAGCATCGTCGCGAGGTAGGGCTGGGCACGGGCCTTGTCGCCCAGCCGCGTGTGGAGGCGAAGCACGTTGAGCAACTGCTCGGCCGCCTGTGCGTGGTTGTTCGACGCGACGTAGATCGCGTAGGCCTTCTCGTGCGCGTCGATGTTCTCGGGGTCGACGCCGAACACCTTGCGCAGATGCTCGAGGGCTTTGTCGTGCAGCCCGTACTTCACGTAGACGTCGGTCTCGGTGAGGAGCTTGCCCAACGAGTCGGCGCGCGGCTTGGCCGCGCTCGCCGGAGCCGCGGTCGCGGGCTGAAGCGCGGTCTGCTGCCCGGTCTGTCCAGTGCGGGCCGGCGGCTGGTATGCAGGCATGGCCGCCGTCGCCTGGCCGGCTGGCGGGTACGCTGGCGCCAGGCCCGTGGTGCCCGTCCGCGGCCCAGGCATCGGAGGCTGCACGGGCTCAGGCTCGGGCTGCGCCGATGCCCCGGTGCGAGCCGCCAGGTCGGGATCCTTCGGGTCGAGCTGTGCGACGGTCTGCCAGACCTGCTCGGCCTCGTGCTCGAGCCCCTTGTCGGCGTAAGCGCGCGCCAGCTCTTTGTTGACCGAGATCGTCTTCGACATCTGGCCCAGGCCCTGGAAGGCCACCGCCAGCAGCCGCAAGGTGTCGATGTCTCGGGAGTCGGCCTTGAAGCAGACCTGCAGCTTGGCCAGGGCCCGCTTCTGATCGTTGCGCTGCAGGTACAGCTCGGCCAGCTCGCGCGCGAGGCCGAGATCGTCGGGCTTGAGGGCGCTGATCCGCTCCGCGACGCGCAGGTAGTCGTCGATGCGATTCTGGCGCTTGAGGTGCTCGGCCGCGCGCGAGAGCTCTCCCACCGCCTCGTCATTCATGCGCTCGCGCACATAGAGGTCGGCCAGCTTCACCCGTGACTGCACGTTGTCCGGGTCCAGGTCGACCATCTTCCGCAAGACCTCGAGCGACTTCTTGACGTCGCCCTGCTTGTCGTAGTGGTTCGCGACGACCTGGTAGTACGCCATCGCCTCGCCCATCAGCTGCAGCTGCTGGTGCAGCTCGGCGAGCTGAATGTTGATGTCGGTCAGCGTCGGGTCGAGCTTCAGCACCTGCTTGTACTGGGCGACCGCCTTGAGGAAGAAGCCGTCCTTCGCGTAGCTCTCGGCCACCTTGACGATGAAGGTGGCCGCCGACGCGTTGTCGTTCTTCTTCTGGTACAGCTCTCCCATCTTCTGGAGGATCCGAACGTCCTTCGGATCGACCTCCAGGATCTTCTGGTACTCCTTGATCGCTTTGTCGTAGGCGCCTTTGGCGACGAGCTTGCCGGCGGCCTCGATGATCTTGTTCTTGTCCAAGAAGGGCTGGGGGAACCGGGTTTCGCGAAGAAAAACAACGGGGTAAGGAATCGCGAGGCTACCAGAGGCCCAAAGGCACTCCAAGGAACTTACGGGGTCTCTTCAATGGCCCGTTTCAGTCGCGCGGTACCGGCCTCGCTGGCCTGCATGCGCTCGACGAAGCGGGTGTCGTAGGCCCCTTCGAGGAAGGCGGGCTCGTCGAGGGCCGCCCGGTGGAAGGGAATGTTGGTGCGGATCCCCTGCACCACGTACTCGGCCAGCGCGCGCTGCATGCGGCGAATGGCCGTCGGCCGGTCCTCCGCCGTCACGATGAGCTTGGCCACCAGCGAGTCGTAGTGCGGCTGTACGACGTAGTTCTCGTAAGCGGCCGAATCGACGCGGACGCCGAGCCCACCCGGGGCGCTGTAGGCGGTGATCTTCCCCGGCCACGGCGCGAACGACACCGGATCCTCTGCGTTGACGCGGCACTCGATGGAAGCGCCCTTCATGGTGACCTGCGCCTGGGTGAAGGCGAGCGGCTCCCCGGCCGCCAGGAGGATCTGCGTACGCAGCAGATCGATGCCGGTGACCTGCTCGGTGACCGGGTGCTCCACCTGGATGCGGGTGTTCATCTCCATGAAATAGAAGCGCTGGTTCTCGTCCATCAGGAACTCGATCGTCCCCACGTTCGAGTAGTTGATGCGCTTCATCGCTTCGACCGAGACGCGGCCCATCTCGGCGCGGAGCTCTGGAGAGACGCCGGGCGAGGGGCTCTCTTCGATCAGCTTCTGGTGGCGCCGCTGCACGGAGCACTCGCGCTCCCCGAGGTGCACCACGTTTCCGTGCGTGTCGGCGACGATCTGGATCTCGATGTGGCGGGGCTTTTCGACGTACCGCTCCAGG
Organism: Myxococcaceae bacterium; assembly: GCA_044352295.1. Classification (GTDB taxonomy): domain Bacteria; phylum Myxococcota; class Myxococcia; order Myxococcales; family Myxococcaceae; genus Xiheimicrobium. The sequence goes on along the minus strand of JBILEB010000001.1, from coordinate 44,080 downwards.
TACATGTCGCCGTTCGAGAACGCCGACACGGCCTCGGCCGACGCGGTCGCGAACGCCTGGGCCACGGCCTTCGCATCGCGGACGATCTTCATGCCGCGCCCACCGCCGCCCGCGGCCGCCTTCAAGATGACGGGGTAGCCGACCTCGTTGGCGACCTCGACGGCCTCCTCGGCGCTCTTGAGCACGCCGGGCGAGCCGGGCAGCAGCGGGAGCCCTGCTTCCCGGGCGGCCTCCTTGGCGCGAACCTTGTTTCCCATGAGGCGAATCACCTCGGGGCGAGGGCCGATGAAGCCGATCTTGCACTTGGCGCACACCTCGGCGAACTCGGCGTTCTCCGAGAGAAAGCCATAGCCGGGGTGAATGGCGTCAGCGCGAGTGATCTCGGCCGCCGACAGCAGGGCGGGCACGTTGAGGTAGCTGTCCCGCGACGGCGGCGGCCCGATGCACACCGCCTCGTCAGCGAACCGGACGTGCAGCGAGTTGGCGTCAGCGGTCGAGTGGACGGCGACGGTGGCGATGCCGAGCTCGCGGCAGGCGCGGATGATGCGCAGGGCGATCTCTCCACGGTTCGCGATGAGGACCTTCTTGAACATGGCGATCTCCGAAAGCACGGCGGCCCAGCCTCGTGAGGAGCCAAGGCTGCCAACGAGGACGAACCACCGGCGCCTGGGCCGGCAGCGCGGCCGAAGGAGCTACTCGATGCGGAACAGCGGCTGCCCGAACTCCACCGGCTGGCCGTTCTGCGCGAGCACCTCGGCGACCTTCCCGGCCACCTCGGACTCGATCTCGTTCATCAGCTTCATCGCCTCGACGATGCAGATCGTCTGGCCCTTCTTCACCGCCGAGCCCACTTCGACATAGGCGGCCTGGTCGGGCGCGGGAGAGCGATAGAAGGTGCCCACGAAGGGCGAGGTGATGACGTGGCCCTTCTTGTCCTCCTTCGCCTCGGCAGCGACTGTCGGCCGGGGCGCGGAGGGCCGGGGCGTCAACGGCGCGGTCATCGACGGCGCGGGCGCCGAGGGCACGACCTGCACGGCCGGTGTGACCGGCAGGTGCATCGGCTGCATCATGGGCGCCGGCGGCGGACCGCGGCGAATCGACAGCCGCTCGCCATTGCGTCGCCAGTCGAGGCTCGTCACCTCACTGGCCTCGAGGAGCTCGACGATCTGCTTGAGCGCGTCGAGATCGAACGACGTTCCCGGCGTCACCTCGACGTGCGCTTCACCACTGGGGCTCGGCTTCTTCTTCTTGTCGGCCATGGGCAAGTCAGCCTTCTCAGGCGGTGGCGGTGCGGGTCAGGTACTTGCCGTCGCGGGTGTCGATCTTGAGAATGTCGCCCTCGTTGATGAAGAGCGGCACGTTGACGACGTAGCCCGACTCGAGGGTGGCGGGCTTGGAGGCGCCGGACACCGTATCGCCGCGCACGCCGGGGTCGCACTTGACGACCTTGAGCTCGACGGAGTTCGGCAGGGTGATGCCGATGGCCTTCCCGTTGAAGAACAGGACCTGCGTGGGCAGGTTCTCCTTCAGGTAGTTCTTCGCCTCGCCGATCACCTTCTCGGTGACGAAGGTCTGCTCGAACGTCTTGTTCTCCATGAAGTGGTACTCCTCACCCTGGGAGTACAGGAACTGCATGTCCTTCTCTTCGATGTCGGGGCGGCCGACCTTGTCACCGCTCTTGAAGTTCTTCTCGAGCTGCCGCCCGGACACGAGGCTGCGGTAGACGGTTCGGCAGAACGCGGAGCCCTTGCCTGGCTTGACGTGCTGGAACTCCACGATCTCGAACGGCTCTCCGTCGATCTCGATCTTGAGCCCCTTGCGGAACTCGGACGTGTCGATGACTCCGGCCATGTGCGCTTGCCTCGTTGAAAAAAGAAAAGGTGGCGGGTCCCATACCCCCACCACCCTGCCCGGGCAAGCACGCGCTGACGCAGCGACTTCAGAGCTCTTTGGCCACCTTCGGCGCGGTGATGCGCAGCACGTAGCGCGCCTTGCCGTAGTTGCCGGTCGGCAGAAGGCCCAGGACGAGGAAGTAGTCCTGGTTCACCATGCGCAACAGCGTGATGACCTTCTCGGAGTTGATCGACAGCTCCGCCACCTTGCCGGTCTTGAGGGTCTCGGCGGTGTTCTTCGCCTGCGACATGAGGTTGGCGAACTCGACCCACGCGGCCTGAAGGTCGAGCTCGGTCGCCGAGTCGGGCATGTCGCGGGGCTGGGTCTCGACCGCGATGCCGTCGAAGCCCATCACGCTGCAGGCGATGGCGCCGTCGACCTGCTCCATGATGCCCTTGAGGTGTTCCGCGAACATTACTGGGGCTCGCAGCCAGGTTGGCCCATGTTGCCAGCCGCCGTGCAGCACTGCGTCGCGGTGAACCGCTGGCCGAGTCCGAAGTACGAACAGGCGCGCAACCCCGGGCTGAGATTGGGAGTGAACCGCGCCAGGCGGGTATCCGCGCCCATGCAGGCCACCTCGGACTTCACGATCCGAATCGGGAAGGGGGTGCTCTCGGTGCGAATCGGCGCGCCGCTGAGCACCATCGAACCGATGATCTCGAAGGAGACGGTCAAGTCGAACGAAGCGGCGTTGTCCGGCGGGAGTTCGTTCAGCCGGCGCACCATCTCCCGTCCAAACAGCGGCACCGGCACCCTCAGGTCCGCCCCTGCCGCCGCGGTGAACGGCACCGTGTCGACGGTATTGGCAGTGATGCCCGGGATGCTGGGACGGGAGGAGTACCGCAACTCGATTCGCTCGAACCGCGCGCTGTCTCGCCCGCCTGGCGCGAGGACCCTGGCACCAACCTGCAAGGGGGGTTGTGACGTTGTCTGGGTGAAGATCGCCTGCCCCTGCAACTCCACCAGGATTCGCGCGTCTGGGTCCTGAGCGGCGACGTCGACCAGCGAGAACGCCCCCTGAACGAATTCAGTTGGCGCGAGGCTACAGGACGGCGGCGCTGCCATCTGGTCTGGAATGAACGGATAGATGGCACGCACCGAGACGGGCCCCTGTGGCGCCCCGCACGAGCACACCAGGCATGCAACAGAAAGGAGACTTGTTCGGGTCATGGGATTCCTCACAGTTTCTGGGCCATCGTCTGACGGTTCAGGATTCGGGGCGTAATGAAAAACAGGAGTTCGTCCTTCGCCTCAAGCTCACGGTTGTTCCTGAAGAAAAAGCCGATAATCGGGATCTTGCTCAGAAGCGGCAGGCCGTTCGAGTTCGTGGAGCCTCGAATCACGTAGATGCCACCGATCACCGTGGTGTCACCATCGGGCACGAGCACGTTCGTCTGGGCTTCTTTGCGGCTAATTGCAGGCTGTCCATTGGCTCCCGAGTTGGCCGGATCAGGCTGGTTGTTACTGGCCTGAATCGCCATCAGCACGCTGCCGTCGGCAGTAATATGTGGCGTGACGTTCAGTTGGAGCACGGAATCGATGAAGACGGTGTTTGCGCCAGCAGCCGACACCTGGCTGAACGGAATCGACGTGCCCTGGGCGATGCGAGCCTGCTGGTTGTTCAAAGTCGTCACCCGTGGAGCCGAAAGGGTGCGAAGCGAACCCTGGCTCTCGAGCGCACTGAGACGAAGGTTGAGCGTGGCAGCGGCCCCTGCGGAGCCAAACACCAGGCCGATGGCGCCACCGTTGCCGTCCTGTGCACCGACCGGGAGACTGACGGCATAGTTGGGAACCGGAGAGACACCCGTCGGGTTGCCGAGCGGAATACCGCCCGTCACCGCCGCATTGTTCGGGAAGGCGAGGCCGGTTGGATTTCCCGTAGCCTGCGACATCACCGCCTGACCACCCCACTGGATACCGATTTCACGAGACCGGCGGGTCGCGACCTCGATGATTCGCGCCTCGATCAGGACTTGAGGCGTCTGCAGGTCAAGGCTCGCCACCAGCGAACGAACGCGCCCCATGTTCTCAGGGAGGTCGCGCACGATGAGCGTGTTCGTGCGTTGGTCGACTGCGACGTTACCCCGCTCCGACAATATCTCCTTCACGCGACTCGCCATTTCGCCCGCCGTTGCGTAGTTCACCGGAACGAGCTGAACCGACAGGTCTCGCGAGTTCCGCTCCGCCTTGCGTCGCTCGGCTCGCTGCTTTGCCTCTTCTTCGAGGCGGGTCAGGGGCGCGACGCGAATGATGTTGCCGAGGTCCTCCTGACCGAGGCTCTTGGAGCGGAGCACCAACTCCAGCGCCTGGTCCCAGGGGACGTTGCGCAGCCGAATCGTGACTTTGCCGGACACATCATCGGCAACCACGATGTTCTTCTTGGAGATGTCGGCGATAATCCGCAACAGGTTGTGAATGTCGATGTCCTTGAACTCGAAGGACACCTTGCGACCCACATACCGGGCGCGTTGCGGCGCCCCCTCAACCGAGACCTGTCCCGCCTCGACCGCCAAACCAGCGGTCTGTGCCTCGCTCACCGCGACCTCGGACTGGCCCACGGGCGCGATCTTCCAGACCAGCCGCCCCGACTGCGGAGTGACCCGTTCCTCGAACGGCCCACTTCCCGCGACGACGATGCGCACCTTGTCGCCCGCCTGGCTGAACGAACTCACCATCGTCACGATTGTGCCAAGGTCGGCGGTGTCAAGGCTCCGCTCGAGGCTCCTGGGCAGACGCACTCCCTCGAGCGTCAAGGTCGCGGTTCGAGCATCAGGCCGCTCGACCTTCCAACGAGCAGCGCCGCTGAGCGCGACGTTGATGATCCCGGCGGTGCCTGACTCCTTGAAGGCCACCGATTGGACTTCAGCGACCTCGGGAGCCACGAGCGCCATCGGCTTCCCGTCGATGACGACCTCTGCGGCGCTCCGCGCCTCCACCCGAATCGAGAGCCCCTTTCGAGTTCGCGCGAGCTTCCCGTCGAGGGCCCGAGCACCCTCGAGAACGACCCGGTAGTGGTGCTCGCCCACTCCCACCCGCACGTCTCGCACGAGCTCATCCGTCGCTGACGGAACCCGCGCCGGTCCCGCGAACCCCACCAGGTCGAAGGCCAGCCGCGGGGGCGCCTCGAGCTCGAGGACCTCGACCCGGCGCACCGCTCCGTCCGTTCGAATGGTGAGCACGCCTTTGCGGTAGTCCACGCCGAGCACGCGCCGTCCCGGGTTCTTCACGGCAACTTCGTCGACCCGTGGCTCGGCCGGGGCCGGAACCACTTCCGCGGTCGTCTCGGACGCAGGCTTCAGCTCAACAGGCGCCTGCACCGGAGCGACAGGCTCGCTGGCCTTCCCATCGACGCGGATGACGAGGCTCGACCCCTCCGCTCGGACGTCGTAGGCCGTGGCGCCCTCGAGCCCCACGAGGAGCCGCGCCACCTCCGCCTGGCCCTCGGAGAACTGCGACACGACGACCCCAGCGACGGCACCTGCGCCGTCATAGTGGCTCGACAGCAGCCCTCGCTTCGCGGACGAGACATCGACCACGAGGCGATCGGGGTCCTGAAGCCTGAACACCGTGAACACGGGCGTGCTCGCCGCTTGAACCCGAACGAAGGTCGAGCCACCTTTGTGCTGGACTTCGAGGGAAGTCAGTTCGTTCGTCGCGGCGGCGACCGAACTCAGCGCGACCAGGCACGCGGTCCCAGCGAGGAGTCGTGACATCGACCGGATCTCCGTATTGACGAGTTGCATGTTCACTCTCGGGGCCTTCCGTTCATGAGGTCGAGCACTGGCGAGGTCCCACCCTCGGGACTCACGCACAGGCTTTGTCGATTGGGCTGCTGCCGACCATCGGGGCCAGCGATGAATGAGGTCACCACGACGCAGTCCCGGAGAATGGCGGTGACCTTGCCGGCTTGCCGCCCGACCTTGCTGTTCCGACGTAGGACGTGTCCCACACCGTTTCGGTCCTCAACCATCGCAATCGGGTTGGCATCACCGCTCACCACTGCCACCAACTTCAAATCGTCCAGGTCGAACTGACAGAGCACCTCGTCACAGGGGCTCTGACCGACAGGGGTCGCCGGCCCCGCTTCACTCGGTGAGGCGGCAAGGCTTCGGAACGGGTCTCGCTTGCCAACAGGCGAGTACGAGTATTGGTATTGCTCTGCGATGACCGCTGCAGAAACGCCCGCGTCAGGCGTGACACGCGCCTTCCCAGGCGTGGCAGGCGTTGCGGCAGTTGGCGGTAGCGGGGCTTCGCCGCAGTGCCAGAGTGCAGCACTGAGTGTGCCGAAAAGGATGAAGCGGCCGGTCATTTCGCACCGTCCTTGGGCGTACCCTTCGGCGCGGCTGTGGCGAAGCGGAAGGTGGTTGCGAGGAACTCGGAGGTCAGAACGACCTTGTCGTTCTTGGTCGTCGGGGTTCCCAGCTTGATGTTGTTCACGTTGACGATGCGCTTGAGTTGCGAGACTTCCTGCATGAACAGAGCGACTTCGTGGTAGTTGCCGCGCACATTCATCACGATGGGAATGCGGACGTAGAAGTTCTCGCTCGCCTCAGCGCCAGGAATGACTTTGGTGATTTCGAGACCCGATTTCTTGCCGACGTCATTCAGTTGGGCGAGCAGCTCGTCGATGTCCTTCTTCTCGGGGAGTTCTGTCAGAGCATCCTGGAGCCGCTGCTCGAGTTGATCCATCTCGCGTCGACGCTCGATCAGGTTGTCGGCGATTTCCTTCTTCTCGGCGTAGGTCTGGTCCAACGATTTCTGCTGGGAGTCCAGCGACTCGATCGACGTCTCCAGTTCTTCGATGAGCAGGAACCAGTTGGCGGCAGTGATCAGCACCACGAGGCCCGCGACGATGCCAGCCTTGGCGGCGATGGGCAGCTTGTTGATACGTTCGAGGAGTTGTTCCATGGCTCACGTCGAGTAGTTGGCCATCATGTTGAGCTCGAACTTCACAGTCGATTTTCCCGTCTTCGTGTCCGACAGCTGCTCGCTCGACTTCAACTCGATGGCCGTGAAGAAGGGCGCGAGATCCCGAACGTCGAAGTCTTCGATGGCTTGTTCGCCAGTCAGCAATTCGATTCGGGCCCGAGTGGCTTCGCGCTTCTGCTCGACGACGCGCCCCAGGCCCTTCGGAGTCCAGCGGACGTTCTGGAGCGACTTCATGAACTCCGAAACGTCCTCGTGGCTGTCCCCAGAGCCATTGAGCTTCACCGCCCCAGCCTTCTCGTCGAAGCTCGCCAGCCAGATCTTCTTGGGCATGACCGAGGCCATCGCATCCAGGAGCCGCACGGGTCCCGACCGCTGCTTGCGAAGCTTTTCGAGGACGCCGAGTTTGTCCTCGACCTCCTTCTTGCGCTTCTTGAGGTCGTTGACCTCGCCGATCTGCTTGTCGAGTGCTGCAATCTGCCGCTCGCGCTCGGCGTTGGCATCGGCCTTGCGCGCCCGAACGCCATCACGGGTGGAGAACCAGTAGTAGTTCCCCGCGAGGGCAGCGATCAGCACGCCGACCACGATCACGAGGAACTGGCGCCCCAGTTCCCGCTTGCGGACCTGCCGAACCGGCAGGAGGTTGATTCGAATCATCGTCATGGTTCGTTCGCCTCCTGTCAGCCCAGCTTGTCGCCCTGACGCCGCAATGCGAGCCCGACGGCCACCGCCGCCTGGGGTGCGACGTCCATGATGAAGGCCGGGTCAAACTTCCGGTTGTCGATCTCGATGCGCTTGAACGGCTGGAGGATCTCGACGGGGACCCCCACGCGCGACTCGATGGTCTTGAACAGCGCGGGCACCTTCGCCGTGCCGCCCGAGAGGAAGACCTTCGAGAAGGTCGCGTCCGCGGCAGTGCCTGCGTAGAAGTCCAGCGAACGCTGGATCTCACCGGCCACCTGCTCGGCGACCTGCGACATCACCTTCTCGACCTCTTGCGGGACGACGGCGTCTGCGTCACCGCGCCCTCCGCCGACCTTGAGCGCCTCGGCCTCTTCGTAGGAAACCGACAGCTGCTTCTGAATCTCTTCCGTGAACTGGTTCCCACCGATGGTGACGTCGCGGGTGAAGACGGTGACGCCACCGGCCAGGATGTTGATGTTCACGACGGCCGCGCCGGCGTTGATCAACACAACCGTCTCGTTCTGCGGCACCTCGTAGTTGGCCGCGAACGCGTTCTGCACGGCGAAGGCGTCGACGTCGATCACGGTCGGCGTCAAACCGGCCTCTGAGACGACCTGGCTGTAGTCGTTGACCATGTCCTTCTTGGCCGCGACGAGGAGCACGTCCATCTGGCCAGTCTGATCATTCGCGTCGGCCTTGAGGATCTGGGTGTCGATGTTGACGTCCTTGATGTCGAAGGGAATGTGCTGCTCCGCCTCCCACTGAATCGCCTCTTCGAGCTCGTCCTGCGACATGCGCGGCATCGAGATCTTCTTGATGATCACCGAGTGCCCGCTGACGCCGATCGCCGCCTCCTTGTTGCGAAGCTTGAGCTCGCCCACCAACTCCTGGATGGCCTGGACGATGGCCGTGGAGTTCATGAGCGCGCCGTCGACGATCGCCTCGGGCGGCAGCGGCTTCATTCCGAAGCTCTGCAGGGAGTAGATGACCTCGCCGCGGCGCCGGCTCTCTTTCAGTGAAATGAGCTTCACACCGGAAGAGCCGATGTCGAGCCCGATTGCCAGCTTGCCCTTTGCCATCGCGTCGCGGCTCCTTCGCCTTGCGGCGTCTCTCGTTCAGCCTAGGCCTCGATCAGAGGCCCTCCAAAAAAACGGCCGGATCAGTCCTCGAACACCTGATCCTTGTCGGTCACCTTCAGGCCCAGCGCGAGAATGATCTTGCGCTTGGTGTCCAGCCGGCAGGGCGCGCCCTTCTCGACCCGGTCAATGGTGAGCACCGAGACCCCAGCCCGCCTCGCCAGCTCCGCCTTCGACAGCAGTCGCTCTTCGCGCAGGACCTGGACGTTGTTCGTGCGGCCTCCAGCCTCGTCCCCATCGTTCGCACTCATCGCGGCTGGAGCGTGGATCACCCGCAGCCGCCTGTCAAACACTCTGATCGTTCTTTGACCACATAATTAGATGTTAAAGATATGAAGCTATACCTCTCCTTGTGGGTGGGAGAGTGCCGACCACGAGGGCTGGGGTCCGCTGCCGATCAGGATTCGGTGGGGCTCGCGCCTTCGGCGTCGGGGTCGATGCCGTAGTCCTTGATCTTGTAGAGCAAGGCCCGATGGCTGATCTCGAGGAGCTCGGCGGCTCGCGTTCGATTGCCGCGGGTCTTCCGCAGCGCGGCACGAATGAACTGATCCTCGAGCTGCGACATCGCCCGTTTGAGCGAGTAGTCACTGGCCTTCGCGTCAGGCAGGGCGACAGCGAACGAGCTCGGCGACGCGGACGGGCGCACGGCGCTCACGCGCTCGGGCAGGCTCGACAGCTCCAGGAACGTCCCCTCTGACAGCAGCACCGCGCGCTCAATCGCGTTCTCGAGCTCGCGCACGTTGCCTGGCCACCCATACGAGAGCAGCGCGGCCTCGACTTCTGGCGTCCACCCGGTGACCGGTGGCTCCCGGTTGAAGGCCCGATTGAACCTTTCGACGAACACCCGCGACAGCCGCACGACGTCGTCTCGTCGCTCACGCAGGGGGGGCACACGCAGCTGGACGACGTTGAGCCGGAAGTAGAGGTCTTCGCGGAACTCACCCCGCTCCACCAGCTTCGTGAGATCACGCAAGGTGGCCGCGAGGACGCGCACGTCCACCTTCTCGACGCGATTTTCCCCGACCGGACGGACCTCGCCCTCCTGGAGCACGCGAAGCAGCTTCACCTGTGCCGCGGCGGGAAGCTCGGCGACCTCGTCGAGGAGAATGGTGCCCTTGTGGGCATCGGTGAAGAGGCCGCGTTTCGCGGTGCGGGCATCGGTGAAGGCCCCGCGCGCGTGACCGAACAGCTCGCTCTCGATCAACCCCGCCGGAATGGCGCCGCAGTTCACGGTGACGAAGGGCTCGTTCGCCCGGGGTGACAGCTCGTGCAACGCCCGCGCGACGAGCTCCTTGCCCGTCCCTGACTCGCCGGTGATCAGCACCGTGCTGTTGACCGGGCCCACCCGCTGGAGCTGCTTCTTCAGCGCCCGCATCGGCTCGCTCTCGCCCAGCATCTGCTCCGAGGTCGCGCTCCCCTGCGGCGCGCGAAGGCGCCGGTTCTCGCGCAAAAGCCGCATGCGCTCTTCGGCCTTGCGCAGGATGAAGACGATCTCTTCCGGCTTGAACGGCTTCTGGACGAAGTCGTACGCCCCGCGGGAGACCGCCTCGAGGGCCTGATCCTTCGAGCCGTAGGCGCTCATGACCAGGACCGTGAGGTCGGGGTTCAGCGTGAGCGCCTGTGACAACAGCGCCATCCCGTCGAGCCGGGGCATGCGCACGTCGGAGATCATCACGTCATAGGGGCGCGCCTGCAGCTCCTTGAGGGCCTCCTCTCCGTCCGCGACAGCCCGGACCTCGAAGCCGTGCTCGGCCAGCACCAGCGTGAGCACATGGCGAATCGACGCTTCGTCGTCGACCACCAGAATCGAGCGCAGCATGCCCATAGACCGCCGCTCTTACCTTCTCTGGAGGGACCGCGCGACGGCGCTCACCGCGGCAGGGTGATGATGAACGCGGCACCTCGGCCCTCCCGGTTCTGGGCCGTCAAGGAGCCCTCGAACTGGGCGAGCAGATGCCGCGACACCGCCAGGCCCAGGCCGGTCCCTTTCCCCGGTGGCTTGGTCGTGAAGAACGGCGTGAAGAGCCGCCCCAACACCTCGGCCGGAATGCCGGGGCCGTCGTCCTCGACGCGAATCTCTCCGCCGCCCCCTTGGGGCTCGATGATGACCTCGACCCGGCCCGTGCCTCCGACGGCCTGGGCGGCGTTGATCAAAAGGTTCACCAGTACCTGCGCGACGGGCCCGGCCTCGGCCCGCATCCACGCGCTCTCGGGGCCGCGCACGGCCACGGCGACCCCGTCGTACTCGCGCATCGCCCGCACCATGCGCACGCAGGAATCGACGACGGGCACGACGTCGATGGGCTGCGCCTTCCCTCGTGAGGGGCGCCCCATCTCGAGCAAGCCCCGCACGATGGTATCGATGCGCTTCACCTCGGCCTCGATGCGTTCCACCGCGTCAATGACCTCGGGCTGGGTGGCAGCCCGCATGCGCAGCACAGTGAGGTACCCCAGGATTCCAGAAAGCGGATTGCCAACCTCGTGCGCAACGCCCGCCGCGAGCTTGCCCACGGTCGCCAGCCGGTCGGCCGCGACCAGCTCGTTCTGGAGCCGCGCCTTCTGATCCGCGCTCACCTGGAGCTCGGACAGCCGTCGACTGCTGAGCTGCCGCTCCTGTCGAATCGTCTCTGCGAGGCGATGCACAGCGTCCGAAAAGGCGGGTCCTGACGCCTCCGTGTCGAGCGCCCGGGCGCCAACGCTGGTCAGCGCAGCCGAGGCCTCGACCCGGGCCCGCTCGAGGGGGGCTGAGACCGTCAGCCGGAGCACCAGATAGATCAGCAGCGTGGCCACCAGGGCGTCGAGGATGACGAGCAGCCCTGCGGACAGGAAGAGCCGACTCATCCGCTGCGGCTCCCCGGTGAGCGCACTCAGCTCTTCTGCTTGCCCTGCCAGGAGCGGCTGCACCGACATGAAGGTGCCCCCCACTGCGGCGATGGCCACCACCGCCGCCACCACCAGCATCCGTCCGCGCATGGGGCGCTTCTACTTGAAGTCCCGGCGCTCGAAGAGGATGCAGGCGACCGCGACGAGGGCCACGGAGTACCCGAGTGCATAGGTCGCCGAAGCCGTGAACTCTGTCAAGGACGTCGCCTCAAGGTACGTCGCACGCGCCTTGAAGTCGAGGCGATCGAAGTTGGGCAATACGTAGTAGAGCGCCTTGAGCACCGGCTTGAGCGCCTCCGCCTTCGAGCGCTCTGCCATCTGGTACAGATCAGGCGCGAGGTGCCCGAGAAAGAAGAGCCCGGTCGACGAGATCGCCGTCACGTACTGAGACGAGAACGACGCAAACAGGAACGCGATGGCCGTCAGCAGCACCACCTGCAGCGCCATACCCCCAACCGCGACCACCTGGCTCGAGTGAATCGCAGAGCCCGCCGCCAGAACCTGGCCGAAGAAGAGCACTGCCATCAGCGCCGTGACGAAGAACACCGTCACCACGTTCCCCAGCAGACGACCCACGATGAAGGCGCTGCGCCCGATGGGCTTGGAGACCACCATGAAGATGGTGCGGCGCTCGATCTCGCGCGGAATGAGGCCGCTCCCGAGAAAAATGGTGAGGAACGTGGTGATGATGGACAACACGCCGAGGCCAAGGTCGGTCATCACCCGACCGAACGTCGCGACCGTCATCTCGAGGGCGACCGTCGCCGAGAAGATCATGACGAAGGCGAACGCGAAGACGACCACCGTCACGCGGTTGCGGCGGCTCTCTCGGAAACCGTTGATGGCGATCGCGACGATGGCGTTCATTCGATCGAACTCCCCACCCGCACGTCGCTCTTGCGAACGGCCTCGAGGAACAGGGCCTCGAGGGTGTAGCGCTCACGCTGAACCGAGACGACGCGGCCCTGACCGTCAAGCGTCGCGCGGAGCAACTGCGGCAGGTGCTGCTCCTCACACCGCAGCACCAGCCGTTCGCCACGCTGCTCGACCTGGGTCCACGGTTGGGGCAGCGCGCCTGGGTGCACACCATCGACGACCAGCTCGACCTGGGTTGCCACGTCTCCCAATAGCGAGCTGACGGCCCCTTCCTTGACGACCTTGCCGCCGATGAGCACGGCGACCTTGTCGCACAGCGCCTCGACGTCGGGAATGATGTGACTGCACAACAGCACGGTCGCCCCCCGCGCGCGCTCGGCGAGAATGATGTCACGAATGAGCTGCCGGCCCAGCACGTCGAGGCCGCTCGTGGGCTCGTCGAGGATGAGCAGCCGCGGTTCGGCCACAAGGGCCTGGGCCAGGGCAATACGCTGGGTCATGCCCTTCGAGTATTTCCTGATCTGCAGCGCTGACGCGTTCGTCATGCCAACCTGGTCGAGCACGCGCGATACGTTCTGCTGGAGCGTTGCCCCCGACAGCCCCGCGAGCTGGCCTGCGTAGTGAACGAACTCTCGTCCTGTCAGGTAGTCGTATGGCGTTGGGTTCTCAGGCAGAAACCCGACCCGTTCCCGAGCCTCACGCCGCGTGGTTTCAATTCCAAACAGGCGCGCCGTTCCGGACGTCGCACGGATGAGGTTGAGCAGGATCTTGATGGTGGTCGACTTCCCTGCGCCGTTGGGGCCGAGCAGCCCGAAGACCTCGCCCGGAGCCACCGTCAGGTCGAAGCCGTGCAGTGCTCTGACCTGTCGCCGACGAAGATTCCCAACCTGGTACGACTTCGCCAACTGCTTCAGTTCGATCGCTGCGGCCGTCATTCGTACAGTTCCAGGCGCCGTTCCAGTGACGTCGACAAGACCTTGCCATCGGATTCGCGAATGAAGATCGTGCCTCCGCGGACGTCTTGCGACGGTCCATCGTAGTAGCCCTGCTGCTGCAGCTGGGTGAACGAGATGAGCCCCGCTTGGGAATGATCCTCGCGGTACTTCGCGATCGCACGATCCACCCGCTGCAATTGAACCTCGACCTCGAGATCGGCTGCTCGTTGTTCCATCTCAGCCTTGAGGCTTTCGTCCGTTGCAGTCCGGGCGAGTTCACGAGCCAGCGCCAACCCCTGCTCGGCGTCCCCGCCCTGCGCTTTCAACCGCGTCGCCAGGGCCGCCATGAATGGCAGCGCATCAGGCAGACGGGCGGCCCGCGCGAACACATCTCCAGCCTCGACGAACTTCCGCTCGTGGTGCATCAGCGAGAACCCGAGGTACAGATGCAGCCTCATGTCGTCCGGAAAGTGCTCCAGCCCTTTTCGGAAGATTGCGCTCGCTCGATCTCCGCCGTGCCAGGTCCGGTCGACGGCGTAGGGAATGTTCAGCCCGAGATACGCGTAGGCCGTAAGGAAACGCGGGTCGAGCTCCGTCAGCAGCTGCGCATACTCGTAGAGTGCGAGGTTCTTCGAAAGCGAATCCTTCTGTCCGATCGCATTCAGCGACCGGAGCCAGAGGAGGTCGGTGAGGAGTGGTAGAAACGGGCGGGAAAACGTCTTGGCCACGGCAGGGCGCAAGAGGACCGGCCTCAGGTCACTGATTCGAGAAGACGCTGTCGGCGGGCGCGCCATGGCCGCCACCAACACACTGCCCAATACGGCGAATGCAAGACTGAGCTTCAAGGTGCAACCAGGCGCAGAAGGAGCGGCCGCGTGGACTGTCAGCCGCCCCCTCCGCCATGACGGTTAGTCGCAGTTGACGTCGTTGCGGACGTTCACCGAGCCACCCGGCTGCTCGTTCGCCGTCGCCTCGGCGCAGGCCGAAGCCGCAGTCGTGGTGAACTGCGAAGACACGAAGAAGATATCGGCACCCGTGTCGTTGTCGATGTTGCCGACCGCGCGCGCCCCGAAGTCACACAGAGGACATGCGGCGAGGTCGAAGCCGACCGTGTCGTCACCGAGGTCCGCGGGACCGGTGGTGCTCGCCATGAACGTCGCCATCGTCAAGCCAGTGACGACCGTCGGCTCGATCGAGCTCTGGTACCGAAACACGTCGGCGAGCACGCCACACGCGCCACCCGCGCCCATGAAGGTCGCAATGGCCGTCGTGCGGTCCTCGAAGTTGGCGCAGGCGATCATGGCGCCCGTTGACATGGCAATCATGCCGGCCGAATCGCCGATCTCGTATGCGTAACGGTTACCACGCTCAGGCGCGAACCCGATTTCGCCGATCTGGTCGGCGTAGCGATCGCGCTCGCCGAAGCGGGACTTCTGCCCGGTGAAGACGGCCTTGAGGTTGGTCTTGGCCTCCGACTGCTTCGAGCGGGCCTGGAAGCGAATGAAGTTCGGGATGGCGATCGCGGCGAGGATTCCGATGATCGCGACGACAATCATGAGCTCAACGAGGGTGAAGCCCTTCTTCCGAAGGATGGTCATGTGTAGGTCTCCTGAGGGTTGTGCTGCGACTGCTCGTGGAGCAAGGGGCGCGCCACGAACTCCCGCGGCGAACATACGATAGGGACTCGGGGTGAGAGGGTCCAGTTTCTTCTAAAGAAGTGCCGCAAATTGTCACCTCGAGCGACGGAAAATGGCGCTGGATCGGCGGGGCTGCCCTTGGCACCCTGTCACGATGCACCGCCGGGTACTGTTGGGCCTCCTGCTGATCTCTGGCTTCGCGGGGCTCGCGTGGGAGCTGCTGTGGGTCCGGCTGCTGACGCTGAGTCTCGGGGGAACCACCCTCTCCTTCTCGACCGTGTTGGCGGTCTTCTTCGGAGGCCTCGCGGTCGGTTCGCGCTGGGCCGGCGGAAAGAGCCGAGCGGTCGCGCGTCCAGTTCGAGCCTACGCCCTGCTGGAGGTCGGGACTGGAGCGCTGGGCCTGCTCCTCTACCCGGTCATGCTGAACCTCGGGCGCGTGGTGTCGTGGGTCGATGTGGGGACAGGCGGGGGGGCGCTCACCGTCCGGCTGCTGGTCGCGGTGTTGCTGCTCCTGCCCCCGACGTTCCTGATGGGGGCCACGCTTCCCTTCGTCTCGGTCGCCGTCATTCGTGACGACGCCGACACCGGGCGCGGCACGGCGTGGATTTACGGGCTCAATACCCTCGGTGCCTGTCTCGGCGCCTGGGCGGTGAGCTTCCTGCTGCTTCCACAGCTGGGGGTGCGCGGGGCGGTCGCGGTCGTGGCCGGACTCAACTTCGTGGCAGGCGCTGCGGCCTGGGTCCTTGCCAGGCAGCCAGGCGGAGAAGGGCGCTCGGTCTCGGGAGATGCCTCGCCGGACGCTGGCCGCGTCGAGCTCACCAAAGAGACCCGCGTCGTGCTGGTGACGGCGTTCGTTGGAGGCTTGTTCGCCACGGGTGCGCAGGTCGTCTGGGGCCGAACGTTCTCGATCATTCTCAAGGGCACGACCTACGCGCTCGGCTCCGTGCTGGTGAGCGTGCTGGTCGGGCTCGCCCTCGGCTCCCTTCTGGCCGCCTGGGCATCGCGCCGGGTTCGCTCGTTGGCGACAGTCGCCCTCGGCGCTCAGGTCGCACAGCTGGCGGGCGGCGCAGTCTTCATTGGCATCCTTCCGCTCAGTGCGTACGTCCTGAGCAGCCTCACCCAGGCGGGTTGGTCACCGGGTGTCCTTCGCCATGCAGACATCGTGGTCGTGTGGTTGAGCCTTCTCGTGCCCACGGTCGCCTCGGGGGCGATGTTTCCCCTGCTCGTGGGCGTGGTCGAACGACGCGCCGCTCATGTCGGAGAGAGCCTTTCACGTCTGTATGCAGCCAACACCCTTGGCTGTATCGTCGGTTCCGTAGCGGTCGGCTTCTGGGGCCTGCCTTCTCTGGGCTCCGGGGGCGCGCTCTACGCGCTGAGCCTGCTCCTCAGCATTGCCACTGCTCTTTTCGCCGTGGTGGTCGCGGCCGAAAGCAGGCTGTTCTCCGCGCTCGCCGTCGCCGCCACCATGCTCGTCATCGCGGCGTTCCCGGAGTTCGATGCAAGCGCAGCGACCAACCGCCGGACCACGGTCAGTCCAGACTTCTTCACGGCGTTGAAGCAGCAACGTCAGACAGGAGCCGTCGAGTCCTGGCGCAAGGAGGGCGACAGCGCGACGGTCGCGGTCCGCACGGAAGCGGGCGGTTCAGGACTCACCCTCAATGGACTCGGTCAGGGTGGCCGTAACGCCGAGCCTCCACACGTGATCTTCGAGTCGCTCCTCGTGGCCGCGCTTCCCTGGGCTCACGCCGCCCGACACGACCGAGGGCTCGTGGTGGGGCTCGGGGCGGGGGGCACGGTCAATGCGCTCGCCGACCTGGGCGTCGCGTCGCTCGAGGTCGTCGAACTCGAGCCCGCCGTTCAGGAAGCGGTCGAGCGGATCTGGAAAGAAGAGAGCCCGCTCCTCCGGCCTGGCGTTTCACTCATTCAGGATGATGCTCGTCATCACCTGCTGATCTCGGCACACCGCGAAGCGGGACGGTACGACTTCATCACGTCCATGCCCGCGCACCCCTGGGTGGCCCCGGCCCTGTTCACCCGGGAGTTCTTCGCGCTCGTGAAAGAGAACCTGAACGAAACGGGCGTATTCTCGACGTGGTTTGGAAAGGAAGGGATGAGCCAGGAGAGCATGGAGGCGCTGTTTGGCGCCTTCGGGGCGGAGTTCCCCCATGTCCTCGTCTACGACGTGCCACAGACTGGTGCGTTCTACGTTCTCGCGTCGAAGGTCCCCCTTCGCTTCTACCCAGCCCGATTCGAGACGTTGAAGACCTCGAAGCCCTTCGTGGGCGTTGACCCGCAGGGCGTGACGGCCGCGAGCTTCGGCTCGCTCGTGGTTGCCTTCGGGCAGGCCTCGTTGTCGGCGTCTCAACTCGTGTCGACCGATGACAACGCAATCATCGAATTCTCGGCGCCCACGACCGCCAGACGTTCCGACCCACTGGCGGCGTTCTCACAACGGGCGCTTCCACTCGCCGCAATCGAGGGCGCCGACCCGGACAGCATGTGGCTCGAGATGCTCGAGGTCTCCTTCGGAACGCCAGCGGGCCGGCTGCCCCAGGTGCCCCGCCGCGCAGAGGCGCTCGCCCGCCTCGAGACCGGCCTTGGACCCAAGCAGACCGAGTTGACGACGTACCTGAAAGCTCGGCTCGCCGCGCTGAGAGCCAACCGGGCTGACGCGCTCACCGCAGCCAATGCCCTCCAGACGCCGGCGCTCAAGGAACGCGCGCTGGTCTTCGCGCACGCCGCGGGTGTCACCGACGCCAGCCCCGCCGCACTCCGCGAGACCGCGCTCAAGGCGCTGGCTTCGTTCGGGCACCGACCCGATGTGCGTGCGTTCAGAGCGAGCCTCGGGGCCCCAGATGAGGGGCCCGCCCTCGGCGCGCCACACGTCGACAACGACGATCCTCTCGCGTGGCTGTTCGTGGCAGATCCGGCCTCCGCCCAGCCAGAGCCGACGAGCGTGGCGAGGGCTGGCGGGGCGCTGCTCCGTCGGGTCGTTGCTTTCGAGTCCGTGGAGCTTGGACGTCGAACGGAAGCGACGCTCCGCGCGTGGAACGCCGTGGACCTCATGAAACTCGCCGAACAGTTGCCTACCAGGGCGTTGACCCAGAAGCAGAACCGCAAGATCCGGGCGGCACTCGAAGCAGGCAGCCGCGAGCGGTACCAGGAGGCGGTCCAGCTCCTGATGGCCGCAGCGGAAGATGGACCGCTCGACACCGAACGGCTGCTGCTGCTGCTTCGCTCGTCGCTGAAGGTCGGTGACTCCGCCGGACGCGCGCGCGCCGAGTCCATGCTCACCGCGAGAGGTTATACGGCCGAGACGATTGCAGGCCTGGGTTCGGTCTTCCTCAAGCAGCAGGGCGCCGAGCGCACCGACGCGTCGCCCCCGCCTGGCCCCTGACGTCACCCGAGCCCATGCTTCGCCAGGCGGTAGCGAAGGGACCGAAACGACAGCCCGAGCAACTCCGCTGCGCGAACCTTGACTCCGCCGGCGGCTCGCAAGGCCTGTGAGAGGTAGGCGTTCTCGAGCTCGTCGAGGTGCTTCTCGAGCGAAAATCCGGGCACCAGGGTCACGGCAGCCATCGGCACCGGCGACTCCCGGCCCCTGACGGCTGCAGGCAGGTCGTCAACCTCGAGCCGGTCGCCTTCTGCCAGCGTCGCCGCGCGTTGAATGACGTTCTGCAGCTGGCGCACGTTGCCGGGAAACGCGTACTGCTGGAGCGTGGCCAGGAACTCGTCGCTCATCGAGATCCCCGGACGACCGAGCTCGACGCGAGCCTGGGAGAGGAAGAACTCAGCCAGCGCTGGAATGTCGTCGCGTCGCTCCCGGAGCGGGGGGACTTCGACCGTGATGACGTTCAAGCGAAAGAGCAGGTCCTGGCGGAACCGGCCGGTCTTCACGTCATCGTCGAGGTGACGGTTGGTGGCGGCCAGCACCCGGGCCTCGAACGGCACCTCAACGCTGCTCCCCACCGGTTTGACGCGTCGCTCCTGCAGCACCCGCAAGAGCTTCACCTGGGTTCCCAACGGGAGTTCGCCGATCTCATCGAGCAGCACCGTTCCCTCGCCAGCCGACACGAGCAGGCCCGGTCGGTCGGACGTCGCCCCCGTGAAGGCGCCCTTCACGTGACCGAAGAGCTCGCTCTCGAGCACGCCCTCGGCAATGGCCGCGCAGTTGACCGGCACGAAGGGACGCGTCCCTCTGGGGCTACGCTGGTGAATCGCTCGCGCCACGACCTCCTTTCCGGTGCCGCTCTCGCCGACGACGAGAACGGTCGAACGCGTGGCTGCGACCTTGTCGACCATGTTCCACACCCGCGTCATCGCCTCGCTGCGCCCGGGCGCGTAGCCCGCCGAGGCGGCCCGCAACGCCTCGTTCTCGGACACCAGCCGCCGCTTTTCGAGCGCGCGCTCGACGAGCAGACAGAACTCTTCGTTGTCGAAGGGCTTCGAGATGTAGTCATAGGCGCCCGCTCGCATCGCCTCGACGGCTGAGGCAGGGGTGCCGTACGCCGTGATGATGATGACCTCGGGAGGAGTCTTTCGTCGCCGGGCCGCCTTGAGCACCTCGAGCCCCGAGGCCTTTCCCAGGCGAAAGTCCGTGACGACGAGCTCGACGCGATCCATCGCGCCCAGCGCCTCGCTCACGGTCCCAGCCGTGACGACGCTGAGGCCCCGTCTGGTGAGGAGGACCTCGAGGAATTCCCGAATCGACTCCTCATCGTCGACGACCAGAATATTACTCATGACGATGTCTCCTTCGGAAAGTGAACTCGGAACCGAGTCCCGAGGGCCGGCGTGGAATCGACGTCGATGTGACCGCCGTGTGCCTGGACGATCGATTGCACCATCGATAGCCCCAGGCCGGTGCCCTTCCAGGTGCTGAAGAAGGGCTCGAAGAGCCGGCTCCGCTCCTCCGGGCCGATGGACCCCGCGCTGTCCCATACCTCGATCCAGCCACGAGCCCCGTCGACGCCGGACGACAACCGCACCCGCCCCTGCACCCCGGCCGCCATCAGCGCGTTGCGCAAGAGGTTGATCAACACCTGCTTCACCTGCCCGGCATCGACGAAGGCCTCGACCGCTGTCAGCTCGAACTCGATGAGCTGTCGCACCTGCGGATCCGCGCGGAGCATCTCGACCGTTTCCGTCGCGAGTTCGTCGAGGCGCAGCCGGGTGCGGACCGGCGGTGGAGGGCGCGCCAGCGAGAGGTAGCTCTCGACCAAGCCAGCCAGACGATCCGCTTCTCGGACAATCAGCCGACTCATGCGCTGTTGCCCTTCGTCGGCGAAGGACTCCGAGCCCAGCATCTGGGCTGCGCCTCGCATCGAGGCGAGTGGATTACGAACCTCATGCGCGAGGGTCGCCGAGAGACGACCCAGTTCGGCGAGGTGATCGATTCGCTTCAGCTCGGCCTCCATGCGACGAAGCTCGGTGAGATCCTGAAAGACCACCAACCACGCGCCCTCGGCCCCCATGCGATTGGTACTGACGCCGACGATCCTCGGGCCATTGGCGGTCGTGACCGGGTACTCGGCACGCGCCACAGGACGATCGAGGCTGAGGCCGGGAATCACCGCCTGGAGCGTCGCCCCGACCTCACTTGGAAGGCCCAGAATCGATCGGGCCGCACTGTTGACGAAGGTCATCCGCCCATCGTCATCGCACGTCATCAGTCCCGAGGGCATGGCCTCGACGATCTGATCCTTCAGCCGCCGCAGCGCCTCGAGGTTCTGCTCGGACACCCGCAAACTCGAGCCAGTCCTGCTCAGCTGTTCGGCGAGGTAGCCGCTCAAGACGGCGACCAGCCACTGCGCGGCCAGTTGAGAGGCCAGCTCGACGAACAGGGTGGCAGACCATGCAGGCTCCGCCCACCACAGCACGGCAACGGTCAACAGGTTCGACCAACCCGCCGACACCACCGCGCCGCGACGCCACTGCAGG
This sequence comes from Myxococcaceae bacterium, assembly GCA_044352295.1. Classification (GTDB taxonomy): domain Bacteria; phylum Myxococcota; class Myxococcia; order Myxococcales; family Myxococcaceae; genus Xiheimicrobium. The sequence continues at coordinate 23,170 of JBILEB010000001.1, read as the reverse complement.
GCCGAAGCCGAGATGATGCTCAGCAGGAAGCCGAACCACAGCGGTGACGTCACGCCTCCCGAGAGGCCGACGAGCGTCGCAGCGAGCAGGGGGTCAAAGAGCGGCTGCACAAGCAGCCACGAGGCGCTCGCCCGTCGGGTCCTCAGCAGGACGCCGGTGAGCAGAATCCATAGGTAGACGAGCCCGGCCGTCGCGAACGAAATGGCGGTCGCGCGCGGCACCTCGGTTTGCTGCGCTCGAGCGAGTCCTACGGCGGTGACGGCGAGAAGAACGGTCGCAGCGGCGGCTCGAAACGCCGTGACCCAGAGCAGGCGAACGTCGCCATCGGCACTCTTACTTGATGGCACCGGCGATGCTGAAGATTGGCAAGTACATCGCGATCAAGAAACCACCGACGACCGTTCCGAGGAAGACCATCATGAGCGGTTCAATCATCGACGTGAGCGAGGCCACCGAGACGTCGACCTCTTCATCGTAGAAGTCGGCGATCTTCGTGAGCATCTGATCCATCGCGCCGGTGGCTTCGCCGACGCCAATCATCTGCACCACCATCGACGGAAAAACCTTCGTGTCGGCCAATGGGCCCGCGATGTTCTTGCCTTCCGAGATCTTCGCGCGCACGAACATGATGGCCTCTTCGACGGTTCGATTCCCGGCCGTCTTTGCGGTGACGTCGAGCGCGTCCAGAATCGGAACACCAGAACTCACCATGGTGCCCAGGGTCCGCGTGAAGCGGGCAACGGCGACTTTGATCATGACCGAACCGATGATGGGCACCTGCAGAATCACCTTGTCGAAGATCTGGCGTCCCCGTGCGTTCCGGTAGAATGCCGTGGAGACCCCGATGATGGCGGCGAGGCCTCCGAACATGTGCAGGACGTATTGCTGCATGAAGTTCGACATCTCGACGACGACCTGGGTGGGGGCAGGGAGGGCCGAGCCGAAATCGGCGAACATCTTCGCGAAGACGGGGGTCACCTTCAGCATCAGGAGCGCCGTGACGCCAAGACCGACGGTGAGCACGATGATGGGGTAGGTCAATGCGCTCTTGACCTTGGCCTTCAGCTTCTCGGCCTTCTCGCGATAAACCGCGAGCCGGTTGAGAATGGTGTCGAGAATACCGCCGACCTCACCAGCTGCGCAGAGCTGCACGAAGAGCTCGTCGAACACCTTCGGGTGATCCTTGAGCGCATCGGAGAACGTGGAGCCCCCTTCGACGCGCGTCTTGATCGCGAAGATGACCTTCCGGAACGCCGGGCTGGGCGTCTGCGACCCGAGGATGTCGAGACACTGAACGAGCGGAAGGCCGGCGTCGATCATCGTGGCGAACTGACGCACGAAGATCAGAATGTCCTTACTCGACACACCGCCCAGACCCGGGATCGTCAGGTTGGCGTCGAGGATCGACTTCTTGCGAACCTTACTGGGCGTGAGGCCGAGCGACTTGAGCCGGGCGTCGACGGCCGCCGCGTCCTGGGCCTCCATCTCGCCCTTTTTTACCTCGCCCGATTTCGTCTTCGCTTCCCACAAGAAGGTCGGAGCGGCCGACTTCTTGGCTTTGGGGGCGGCGGGTTGAGTGCGTGCGGTTACGGCCGGCATGAAGACCTCCAGAACTTGACGATGAAAAGACTACCGCAACCTGGGCTCGACGCGAAGGAACCGGCCACCCTACCCTCACCTACCCGGCGGGCCGGGCCTGGTCGGCAGGGCCCCCTGGGCCAGGTGACCGGGCAGGCTCCCCGCGCCGCCACCCGTGGCCATGATGTTCTTGAGTTCATCGGGCTCCGAGGTGCGCGCGAAGGCCTCTTCCATCGAGATGAGCTTGCGAGACAGCAACATCGCGAGCGCCTGATTGAACGTCTGCATGCCGAACTTCGCCTGACCGATCTGCATCGACGAGTAGATCTGATGCACCTTGTCTTCGCGGATCAGGTTTCGAATCGCAGGGTTGGGAATCATCACCTCGAGGGCCAGCACGCGTCCGTTCCCGGTGGCCTTCGAGAGGAGTGACTGCGACATGATCCCCTCGAGCACGAACGAGAGCTGCGCGCGCACCTGCGGCTGCTGGTAGGGCGGGAACACGTCGAGGATGCGGTTGATCGTCTGCACCGCGCTGTTCGTGTGCAGGGTCGCGAACGCGATGTGACCGGTCTCGGCGATGACGAGCGCGGCCTCGATCGTCTCGAGGTCGCGCATCTCGCCGACGAGCACCACGTCGGGATCCTGCCGGAGGATGTACTTGAGCGCCGTCTTGAACGACTTGGTGTCGGCGCCGACCTCGCGCTGGTTCACCAGGCAGTTCTTATGCGGGTGCAGGTACTCGATCGGATCCTCGATCGTCATGATGTGCTCGTGACGCTCGGTGTTGATCTTGTCGATGATCGACGCGAGCGTCGTCGACTTGCCCGAGCCGGTCGGCCCCGTCACGAGGATGAGCCCTCGCGGCTTCTTCGACAGCTCAGCGACGACCGGAGGCAGCCCGAGCTCCTGGAAGGTGAGGATCTTGAACGGAATGGTGCGGAAGGCTCCAGCGACGGCGCCGCGCTGCATGAAGATGTTCGCGCGAAACCGCGAGAGCCCCTTCACGCCGAACGAGAGGTCGAGCTCGTTGTTCTCTTCGAAGGCGTGCTTCTGGGCGTCGGTGAGGATCGAGTAGCACAGCTGCTTCGTCTCGACCGGAGTGAGCGGCGCCATCTTGAGCGGCACCAGGCCGCCGTCCACGCGGAGCTGCGGGGCAGAGCCCGTAGTGACGTGGAGGTCGCTGGCGCCCTTCTCGACCATCGCTTTCAGCAGTTGATGCAGATTCGCCACGAGGGATCGATCCTTGAGAGAGGGGGAATGGGTCAGAAGCGGTCAGGCGCGGTGTTACCCACGGCTTCTTCGAGCGTGCTGGTGCCTTGAATCACCTTGTTGAGGGCCGACATCCGCAGCGACTGCATTCCGAGTCGAATCGCCTCCTGCTTGATCTCCGCGGCCGAGGCGCCGTTGATGACGATCTCCTTGAGGCCGTCCCAGAAGGGCATGACCTCGTACACGGCCACGCGGCCGCGATACCCGCGATCGTTGCACTCCTTGCAGCCCACCTTCTCGTACGGCGTGAAGGTGCCGATCTTGTCCGCGGGAATGCCGGCGTCGGTGTAGGCCGCCTCGTCGAAGTCCTGAACGGGGCGCTTGCAGTTCTGACACAGCTTGCGGCACAGGCGCTGCGCCAGGATGAGGTTGAGCGACGCCGTCACGTTGAAGGGCTCGATGCCCATGTTCAGCAGTCGGGTGACCGTCGACGGCGCGTCGTTCGTGTGCAGTGTCGAGAGCACGAGGTGGCCGGTGAGGGCCGCCTTGACCGCGATCTCGGCGGTCTCGAAGTCGCGGATCTCCCCAATCATGATCGTGTCCGGGTCCTGCCGCAGGAAGCTGCGGAGCGCCGACGCGAAGGTCAACCCGATCGACTCGCTCACCTGCACCTGGTTGATGCCCGCGAAGTTGAACTCGACCGGATCTTCCGCCGTGGAGACGTTGGTGGTCGGATCGTTGAGGGCGGCGAGCGCTGAGTAGAGCGTGGTGGTCTTGCCGGAACCGGTGGGCCCGGTCACCAGCACCATGCCGTACGGGCGGTCGATGGCCTCCTTGAACCACTTCAGCGGCTCTGGCTCGAACCCCAGCTTCGTCATGTCGAGCTGCAGGTTCGATTTGTCCAGCAGGCGCATGACGATCTTCTCGCCGAACAGCGTCGGACAGACGCTGACGCGGAAGTCCATCTCCTTGCCGCCGCCGAGCTTGATCTTGATGCGACCGTCCTGCGGCAGGCGGCGCTCCGAGATGTCGAGCTGCGCCATGATCTTCAGGCGCGAGGTGATCGCGTTGCGCAGCTTCATCGGAGGCTTCATCACCTCGTACATCACGCCGTCGATCCGGAAGCGGACGCGAAAGTCCTTCTCGTAGGGCTCGATGTGGATGTCCGAGGCGCGCTTGCCGATGGCATCCTTGAGGATGAGGTTCACCAGCTTGATGACGGGCGCGTCGTCGGCGGCCTTCGCCATCTCTTCGACGTTCCCGCCGTCGTCCTCGCCTTCGGCGACCTCGACGTCGTCCTCCATGTTGCTGATGATGTCTTCGAGGTTGGGGCCCTTCTCGGCGTAGTACTTCTCGATGGCCTCCCGCAGCGCGGGCTCGCTCGTGACGACCGGCTCGATGTTGTACCCGGTGAGGAACTTGAGATCGTCGACGGCGTAGATGTTCGAGGGGTCGCACATCGCGACGATGAGCGAGCTGCCGGCGCGGTTGACGGGGATGACCAGGTGCTTCTCGGCGACGTCTTTCGGGACGAGCTTGATGATCTCGCCGTCGATGTCGAACTCCTTGAGGTTGATGGCGGGCACGCCGTACTGCTTCGAGAGGAAGTCGGTGAGCTTCGATTCCTCGATCGCGCCCACCTTGATGAGCGCGGTGCTGATGCGGGTCCCGTTCTTCTGTTGGTCCTCCTGTGCTTTCCGCAGCTGCTGAACCGAAATCAGGTTCTCGCGGACGAGCAGTTCACCCAAACGGCCGGACATGGTTGGTAGCCTCTCGCGAGCGGCGAAGTGGTCGAAGTAACGAGCCGCGAAATGGAAGCCCCCAAAACCCGCCCCGTCAAGCGTTGATGCAGTGTGCGCGATTGTGCGCGTTCACTTCGTTCAGGGTGAGCCGCGGTTCACGATGGCGCGGGCGGCGAGCACGTCACGTTCGATCTGGGCCTTGAGGGCCTCGATGCCGGCGAAGCGCTGCTCTCCCCGCAGGCGCTCCAGGAACGCGACCCGCAGCGCCTGGCCGTAGAGGTCCTCGTGGAATTCGAAGAGGTGGCACTCGATGGTGACCTCCTGGCCCTGGAAGGTCGGCTTGACACCGATGTTGGCCGCCCCACCGAAGAAGCGCCCATCGGCGAGCCGGGCCCGAACCGCGTACACGCCCGCGCCGGGGCGCAGCTCGTTGGGGGTGTCGACGTTGGCCGTCGGGAAGCCGATGGTGCGCCCGCGCTGGGCGCCCTTCACCACCACCCCGTCCAGATCGAAGGGCCGGCCGAGCAGGCGCGCCGCCGCTTCGACGCGTCCTTCGAGCACGTACTCACGCACCTTCGATGACGAGACGACCACCCCGTCGACCGTCACTGCGGGCACCACGGCCACCTGGGCCCCCCGTCGCTGCGCGGCCGTCTCGAGCGTTGCGACGGTCCCGCCGCGCGCGCGGCCGTAGGTGAAGTCGTAGCCGACCACCACCGCGGCGGCCCCAAGCCCGTCGAAGAGCAGGTCCTCGAAGGCCTCGGGCGTGGTGCGGGCGTACTCCTTCGTGAAGGGCTGAACGATCGTCGTCGCCACGCCGGCGGCGTCGAGGAGCTCGAGCTTGCGCGCACGGGTGGCGATGAGCCGCGGCGCCAGGTCGGGCTGGAGGACCTTGCCAGGGTGCGGATCGAAGGTCAGCGCCACCACGGGGCCCAGGCTGCGGGCGCGCGCGAACAGCGCCTGGTGGCCCAGGTGGACACCGTCGAAGTTGCCCAGACAGATGGCAGGCCTCAGGCCGGCGGCAGCGGACGCGGCGAGCTCGAGCGACTCGAAGAGGAGCATACGACGAGGGCCCCATACGACCGAACGGCCCCTGGCGCCATGCACGACAACGCTCGCGCGCCTCGCCGCCAGTGCAGTATGGAGCCGCGCCTCGTATGTCCCGAATCCCGCTCCGCCCCGAGAAGGCTGGTGAGTCGCTGTCGATCCTCGAGGCCCCGCCCGACTGGACGCAGGTGTTCGGCCGGGCAGCGCCCCTGGAGCTCGAGATCGGCTGCGGCGCCGGAGGCTTCGCCCTCGAGCACTGCCGCCGTCATCCAGCCATCAACTACGTCGCCTTCGAGTGGCGCAAGAAGTACGCGCGGGAGGTCGCCCACCGCGCCCAGAAGCACGGCCTGACCCACCTCAAGGTCATCGAGGGTGATGCGCGCACGGTGGTGCCGAAGATCTTCGCGCCCGGCAGCCTCGACGTCATTCATCTTCAGTTCCCAGACCCCTGGTGGAAGCGCGCGCACTTCAGGCGAGCGATCCTCCTCCCCGACTTCACGAAGCTGTTGTTGGGGCTGCTGAGGCCCGGGGGTCGGTTCGACTTCCGTACGGACGTCGAGGAGCGCGCGCTCCAGGGCCTCGCGGTGCTCGAGAAGGCAGGGTTCCACAACCCGCTCGGCGCCGGGGTCTTCCACCCCTCCGATCCCGACGAGGCGCCCTCGACCCGCGAGCGTCGCTATCTCGTCTCGGGGCAGCCAGTGTATCGCGCGCGGCTGGTGAAGCCGGGTTAGGCTCCGCGCAGTTCGCCCGATGCCTCCTCCACGACGCAAGACACTCGAGGTCGCCCGCCGCGACGAAGGTGCCCTCAAGCTCGAGGGGCGGCTCGTCCTCCTGGTCGACGACGACCGCGGGGTGCTGGAGCTGCTCCGGCGCGGCCTGGAACCCCAGGGCTACCGCTTCGTCGAGGCCGAGGACGGGACGCAGGCGCTCACGGCCATTCGCAAGCACCACCCGGACCTCATCCTCATGGACGTCGAGATGCCGGGCCTCGGCGGCGTGGAGGTCTGCCGCATCGTCAAGGCCAACCAGGGGGCCGGGTTCGCCTTCACCCCCGTCATCCTCATGACGGCCGGGCGCTCGAGCGGAAAGGTCGAGGGCCTCGAGCTCGGCGCGGACGACTACCTCATCAAGCCCTTCGACATGCTCGAGCTGTCGGCGCGGGTGAAGTCGATGCTGCGCCTCAAGGCCCTGCAGGACACGCTGGTCGAGAAGAACAAGGAGCTCGACCGCATCAACCACGAGCTCGAAGAGAAGCGCGCGGTCCTGGAGCACCTCTCGCGCACCGACGGCCTCACGGGCCTGGTGAACCGCCGGCACTTCGAGGAGCGCCTCGCCGCCGAGTGGGCGCGCAGCGAGCGGTACCGGGCGCCGCTGTCGTGCATGCTGCTCGACATCGATCACTTCAAGAAGGTGAACGACACGTGGGGCCACCCCTTCGGCGACGTCGTGCTCAAGGAGGTCGCCGCGGTGGCCCGACGGGCGCTGCGAGACGTCGACGTCATCGCGCGCTACGGCGGCGAAGAGATCATCGCGTTGCTCCCCGAGACGTCACCGGACGAGGCCTGGCGCGCCGCGGAGCGGGTGCGCATGGGGGTCGAGGCGATGCGGCTCACCTGTCGCACCGTCGAGCCTCCGGAGCAGGTGCGCTGCACCGCGAGCATCGGGGTCTCCACCGCCCCTTCCCCCGCGGTGGAGAGCGCCGAGCAGCTCGTTCAAATCGCTGATGCGTGTCTGTACGAGGCGAAGCAAGGCGGCCGCAACCAGGTGCGACAGGCCCTCACCGAATGACGGTGATTCGGTAGCGCCCCACTGCGCATTCGTCGATATACGACCTCGCCGTGATGCCCCGCGTCGCCGCCTTCGTCCTCCTCGCCTCCGTGGGCTGTCAAAAGCCGTCCGCCGAGTCACCCGAAGGGGCCTTCCGGCTCTTCGCCGAGGCGATGCGAAAGAGTGACGTGAAGGCTGCGTTCGGCCTCCTGTCGGAGAAGAGCAAGGCCGCGCTGGGCGCGAAGTCGAAGGCGTTGGCCGAGGCCTCGAAGGGCACCTTGAAGGACGAGCCATCGGTGCTGCTCGTCTCGCCGCGTCGGGCCTCACCGCTGGTGTCGGTGACCGTGCAGGAGGAAGACGCGACCCGGGCGGTGCTGACGGTGACGACGTGCCGGGAAGCGCTGGATGCGGGTGGGACGTGCCCGAAGGACGCAGACGTGCAAGAACGCGTGACGATGGTGAAAGAAGTTCAGCGCTGGGCCCTCGACCTGCCCGAGCTGGTGACGCCGTGAACGACCCCAACGACAAGAGCAAACGACCCGCCCCGAGGGTCGAAGTCATTCGCAAGGGACCCGGAGCCCCCGTCGCTCCGCGGCCGGTGTCTCCTGTGCCGGCACCCCGCCCGGCGATCGCCCCTGTCTCCCCCGTGGCGCCGGTGGCGCCCCGCACCGCGACACCAGTCGTCACGCCTCGCACGGTGAGCGGCACGATGCCGCTCGTCGCGCCCCGCCCCACCGGCGCGCCCGGAGCCCCCAGGCCTTCTCGTCCCGGTCCGCCGGGACGCGGCCCGCCTCGCAGTGGTGGGTTCCGTGGGCCGTCGACGCCGCGCCCTCCCCCGACGCCGGAAGCCATCGTCGCGCTCGCGAAGAAGGAGCGCGTGCCCAACCGCATCGCCCGTGGCGAGCTCGAAGGAAAGATGAAGTGCCGCATCTGGAAGAAGCTCCACGCCGAAGAGGCGCGCCGCTTCGACCAGGCCTTCACGCTGATGGAGCAGCACACGAACCTCGAGCTGACCGACGCGTTCGGCGTGGTGCAGAGCGGGCTGAGCGTCGACGAGTTCCTCGCCCGACGGGCGCGCGCGAAGAAGCGTGACGAGGTGAAGAAGGCCCGCAGCTCGGTCGACGGTGGCCCCATCGACGCGTTCATCCAGGCGCTGGTCGAGACCAGGGCCGAGCTGAGCCTCGTGCTGGGCGAGCGCGCCACCCTCGACGTCATCACCAGCGTGCAGCCGGTGGCCTTCGAGTGTGAGCGCTCCGGGCGGCTCGAGAAGATTCAAGTCGTGCTGCTCGGGCGGCGGGCGACCTGGGAAGGGCTCTCAAACCAGATCGAGCGCGACTCGCGGCTGGCCCAGAAGCCCACGCCGGTCGCGCGTCAGCCCTCCCGTCGTCCCGTGAACGATCCGCGCCCGATGGTCGACGCGGTGGGGAAGGACGTGAAGTTCGTGCTGCGCAACGGGATCACCCTGACCCAGCGGCTCAATGCCGTGGGGCCGTACGACGTGTTGGTGGGTGACGAGGACTCGCCGCTCTTCATCCCGCTCCACGCGATGCTCTCGTGGGCCGCGGCGGACGAGACCGAAGCGGCGAGCTGAGGCGCTACTTGCGCCGGCCCTGGTAGTTCTGAATCGGGATCACCTGGCTGACGTTGGTGCCCGCGCGCGCCGCCTGCGCCCGGCGGATGAGGAGCGGAATGTCGCCCTCGCCACGCTCGACGGCGGACCGGAGGTCGGCCAGACGCTCGAGGTGACGGCGCACTGGAATGCCCTCGGGCGCCATGGCGACGATGGCGCGCAGGGCCGTCTCGGCAGCCTCGAGCTGCGTCTCGGCGCGCGCGGTGTCCCTGCGCGCGAGTGACAGCCACGCGGCGCTCTCGTCAGCGACCAGGTTCAGCTCGTGCGAGAGCCCGACGATGAGCCGGCCGCGCGAGGACTCCGGGGTGACGAACTCGACCTCGACCTTCTGGTGCTTCACCTCACCGCGCTCGCGGGACGAGCCGTGGACGATGGCGCTCCACGTCTGCGAGCGAATCGGGCCGGAGAGCAACAGGCGCCGGGAGAAGCCGCGAGACACGTCGCCCAGCGTGACGAGGAGCGCGTCGGACTCGAGCGCGGTGGGGAAACCATGGCGGCACGAGATGGCGCCGAAGCCCTCGGGCTGCACGCGCACCTGCACCTCGGTGGCGACTTGTCCGAAGAGGGTCGAGACGATCGCGCCCATCGCCTCGGTGAGCCCTTCGGGCCCGTCCACGTGCTCGAAGCCGTTGCCCGAGGGACGCGTGAGGGCCTCGAGCACCTCGGCCACATAATGGCGGGCGAGCCCGAGCGCGTGGACGGCCACGTTGAGCCGCGCCAGCCGAAGGCCCAGCTCGTCGAAGGCGTCCTGCGTGTCGGGGCCGACAGAGGGCTCACCGTCGGTGAGGAGGAGCAACCGGGGACGTCGCCCGGGCACGAGCGTGCGTTGAAGGCCTCGCGCTCCGACCTCGATGGCCTGGTGAAGCGCGGTGCCGCGGCCCGTGGTGACGTGCGCGAAGGCCTCGGCCATCTGCGCCTTGCCGCGTACATCCATCGCCATCACCGGCACGCGCTGCTCGGCGACGCCGTCGAAGAGGACGAGGCCGATGTAGTCATCGGGGCCCGCGAGATCGATGAACGACTGGGCCGCCTCGACCGCCGCGGCGAGGGGCGCGCCCTTCATCGAGCCCGACCGGTCGAGCACGAGGTTCACCATCACCGGCGCGCGCGGCTCGTCGTCGGCGCCCCGCCCCTGAATGAGGAGGTGCCCTTCCCGTTGCTCCGCGCTCCGCGTCTCGACCGCCCAGGCCATCCACAACATGGTGTCACCTCGATGGAGTCACCAAAGCGTAGCAACTGCCAGCCTCGGGTTCGATGCGGTGATGCATGTCGATTCCGCTCCGACTACACAGCCCTCATGCGCACGTTCGCTCTGGCCCTGTTCCTGTTGTGTCTGGTGATTGGCTGCAAGAAGGACGAGGCCCGGCCGGCCGAGGCACCGAAGGTGGCCGCCGAGGTGAAACCAGCCGAGGTGAAGCCGGCCGAAGCGCCCAGGGCGGTCGAGGCGCCCAGGCCCACCGGAGCCGCGCGCGTGGTGGAGCTCAAAGTGACGGCCGAGGGCTTCCAGCCGGGCAACGTGACGCTCAAGAAGGACGAGCCAGTCAAGTTCGTGGTGACGCGGGTGAGCGACGAGACGTGCGCCACCGAGCTGCTCATCGCGGGCACCGACATCAAGGCCGAGCTGCCGCTCGACAAGCCAGTGGAGATCGCCTGGACGCCGACGAAGGCCGGGCAGGTCAAGTTCGGCTGCGCGATGGACATGATGGTGAGCGGCATGTTGCTGGTGGAGTAATCGTCGTCGTCTCGCAGGCGGGAGGGGCCACGTGAGCATCGTCGCGCACAAGTTCGGCGGAACCAGCATGGGCACCAGCGAACGCATTCGCGGGGTGGCCGACATCCTCATCGGGCGGACCGGCGAGTCGCAGGCGGTCGTCGTCTCGGCGATGTCGAAGGTGACCGACGCGCTGATCGCGATGACGAAGAAGGCGGCGCTGCGCGATCCCTCCTGGACTCAGGACGCCGAGGCGCTCGCCCAGAAGCACCGTCAGGTCGCACGAGACCTCCTGGGCGACCAGGCCGGACCGACGCTGGAGCGGCTCGATCGCGAGCTCCACGGCATGCTGGAGCTGCTCTCGGCCCAGGCCTTCCTCGGCGCGCTGTCGGACGATCTGCTCGACGTCATTCAGGGCCTGGGTGAGGTCTTCAGCTCGATGCTGCTGGACGCACACCTGCGCAGCCGGGGCGTGGCGACGGCGTGGCTCGACGCGCGCGAGGTGCTGGTCGTCGACAAGACGTCGCTGGGCGCCATGGTGGACTGGACGCTGTCGAAGCAGAAGCTCGAGGCCTGGCGCGCCGGCCGGTCGCTCCAGCGCGTCATCATCACCGGCTTCGTGACGCGAGATCGCCGCGGCCGCATCACCACGCTGGGACGCAATGGCAGCGACTACTCGGGGGCGATCTTCGGCGCGCTCTTCGACGCCAGCGAGATCCACATCTGGACCGATGTCGACGGAGTGCTGTCGGCGGATCCGCGCCTGGTGCCCGAGGCGGTGTTGCTCGATCGCATGTCGTACTCCGAGGCGTGCGAGCTGGCGTACTTCGGCGCCAAGGTAATCCACCCGCAGACCATGGCGCCGGCCTTCGAGCGCGGCCTGCCGCTCATCATTCGCAACACCTTCGCGCCACAGAAACCGGGCACTCGCATCGAGAAGGCCACGGACACGTCACTCCCGGTCAAGGGGATCACCGCGTTCTCCGGCCTGTCGCTGGTGAACGTGGAGGGCGCGGGGATGATCGGCGTCCCCGGCACCGCGGAGCGTGCGTTCGGCGCGCTCAAGCAGGCGGGCGTGTCGGTCGTGATGATCAGCCAGGGCTCGAGCGAGCACTCGATCTGCTCGGTGGTGCAGGAGCACGAGGCGAACGCCGCGAAGAAAGCGCTCGAAGACGCCTTCCGGCGGGAGCTCGACTCACGGCTCATCGAGGCGATCACCCTCACGCCTGGCATCTCGGTGCTCGCGGTCGTCGGCGACGGCATGGCGGGGACACCGGGGGTCGCGGCGCGGCTGTTCAATGCGTTGGCGCGCGCGAACATCAACGTCCGAGCCATCGCGCAGGGCAGCTCGGAGCGGAACATCTCGGTCGCCATCGGGGCCGCGGACGCGACGCGCGCGCTCAAGGCCGTGCACGCCGGGTTCTACCTCTCGGCGCTGACGGTCTCGGTCGGGGTCATCGGGCCCGGCAACGTCGGCCGCACGTTCCTCCAGCAGCTGTCGGCGACCCGCGAGCGACTGCTCGGCCACAACGGGCTCGACCTGCGAGTGAGGGCGGTGGCGACGAGCTCGACGATGGCGCTCTCGGAGCAGCACCTGGACACGGTGACGCTCGATCAACCGGTCGACCTCGACCGCTTCACGGCGCACGTGCTCGCGGATCACCTCCCCCACGCCATCATCGTCGACTGCAGCGCGAGTGACGCGGTCGCCAGCCGGTACGCCGACTGGCTGTCGCGGGGCATTCACGTGGTCACACCCAACAAGCACGCCGGCTCCGGGCCGCTCCAGCGGTACGAGGCCATTCGGAAGGCGTCGAGCCGCGCTCGGTTCCGTGCGGAGTCCACCGTCGGCGCTGGCCTGCCGGTCCTCTCGACCCTGCGGGATCTCATTGACACCGGCGATCAGGTGCACGCGATCGAAGGCATCTTCTCGGGCACGCTGGCCTGGCTCTTCAACACCTTCGACGGCAGCCGGCCGTTCAGCGCGCTGGTCTCCGAGGCGCGCGCGCTGGGGTACACGGAGCCGGATCCCCGTGACGATCTCTCGGGCATGGACGTGGCGCGCAAGCTCGTCATCCTCGCGCGCGAAGCCGGCTGGAAGTCGTCGCTCGACGCGGTGCAGGTCGAGTCGCTCGTGCCCGAGGCGCTGCGGGGCGTCTCGGCGAAGGACTTCCTCGAAAGCCTGAGCGCGCTCGACGGGCCGATGCAGGAACGGCTCGCAGCGGCACGGAAGAACTCGACGGTGCTGCGCTACGTCGCGCGGCTCGATGGAACGGGCACCGCGAAGGTCGGGCTGGTCGAGCTGCCCAGCGCTCACGCCTTCGCCCACATCGCGCTCACCGACAACGTGGTGCAGTTCACCACCGCGCGCTACCGGAAGAACCCGCTCGTGGTGCAGGGCCCCGGCGCCGGGCCGGAGGTGACGGCTGCTGGCATCTTCGCCGACGTCCTGCGCATCGCCGCGTCGCTGGGAGCGAAGCTGTGAAGCGGCCCACCGAGGTCCAGGCCTTCGCGCCGGCGTCCATCGGCAACGTGGCGGTCGGCTTCGACATGCTGGGGCACTCGGTGCAGGGCCCCGGTGACGTCGCCACCGTTCGCCTGACGAAGGATCGGCTGGTGCGAGTGACGGCGATTCGCGGCGTGGTGACCGAGCTGCCGATGGACGCGCGGGAGAACACCGCCGGGCGAGCGCTCATCGGGCTGATGAAGCTGCGCAAGGGCGTGGGTTTCGAGCTCGAGCTCGACAAGGGCATTCCGCTCGGCAGCGGCATGGGCGGCTCGGCGGCGTCGGCGGTGGCGGCCCTGGTGGCGGCGAACGCGCTGCTGGAGGAGCCGGTGCCGCTGGAGACGCTCTACGATCTCGCGATCGATGGAGAGTCGGTGGCCAGCGGCTCCCGGCATGGGGACAACGTCGCGCCGATGTTGCTGGGCGGGCTGGTGATCGCGCCCGCGAGCGGCGCGCCGGTGCGGGTGCCAGTGCCGGCGAACCTGTACTGCACGTTGGTGCACCCCCACTTCGTGCTCGAGACGCGTCGAGCGCGAGCGGCGCTCAAGGGCCCGTACGAGCTGCACGACTTCGTGGTGCAGAGCGAAGGCCTCGCGCTGCTGCTGGCCGGGTGTTGGGCCAGGGACTTCGAGCTCATTCGACGCGGCTTTCGAGACGTGCTGGTGGAGCCCCGACGGGCCGGGTTGATTCCGGGTTTTGGGCGCGTGAAGGAGGCCGCGCTCGACAGCGGAGCGCTCGGAGCCTCCATCTCGGGCGGGGGTCCAAGCGTTTTTGCCTGGTTCGACTCGAAGACGAAGGCACAGGCCGCGGGCGCGGCGATGGCCGAGGCGTTTCGCAGCGTGAAGCTGGGCACCGACGTGCTGGTCTCGAAGGTGGCCGGGCCCGGCGCGCGGGTGCTCGGGCGATGAAGTGCGTGTCGACGCGTGGCGCGGGCCCGGTGCCGCTCACCACGGCCCTCGCGCAAGGGCTCGCGCCAGACGGCGGGCTGTACGTGTTTCCGCTGGCTCGGGCCGAGGGGGTCAGGCTGGGCGAGTCGTTGTCAGAGACGGCGACGTCGCTGCTGACGCCGCTGTTCCACGGAGAATCCCTCGACGTGGCGGCAGTGACGAACGCTGCCTTCACCTTCGACGCGCCGCTCTTGCCGCTCGACGAGGGAACGTGGCTGCTCGAGCAGTTCCACGGGCCCACGGCGGCGTTCAAGGACTTTGGAGCGCGTTTCCTGGCCGAGGCATTGTCCCGGCTGGGCCTGGGGCCGACGACCATCCTGGTGGCGACCTCAGGCGACACGGGCGCAGCGGTCGCGGCGGCCTTCCATCGACGACCGGGCTTTCGGGTCGTCATCCTCTATCCCGATGGGCGGGTCTCGGCGCGGCAGGCCCACCAGCTCGGCGCGTTCGGCGACAACGTGCGCACCTTCCGGGTTGCAGGCAGCTTCGATGACTGCCAGCGGCTCGCGAAGGAGGCCTTCGCCGATGCAGGCCTCGTTTCGCGGCACGGGCTCTCGTCGGCCAACAGCATCTCGCTGGGCCGGTTGTTGCCGCAGATGGCGTCGTACGCGCACGCCTCGCTCGTGCTGGCGTCACGTGGCGTCGGCCCGGTCGACGTCGTCGTGCCCACCGGAAACCTGGGCAATGCGCTGGCGTGCCTGATGGCGAAGCGAATGGGGCTCCCCATTGGCAGCGTGGTGCTGGCGACGAACGCGAACCGGGTGCTGCCGGATTTTCTCGAGACCGGCACATACTCCCCGACGCCGAGCCGCGCGACGCTCGCCAACGCAATGGACGTCGGAGCACCCAGCAACCTCGAGCGGCTGCGCTGCTGGTGGCCGGATGTCGATGCGCTCCGGGCGGAGCTGTCGGCCGACTGGGTCGACGACGAGACGATTCGCCGCACCATTGCGTCGACGTTTCGTTCAGCTCGAACGGCCATCTGCCCGCACACGGCATGCGGGGTCGCCGTGCGCGATCGCCTTCGCGCGAAGGGTCACACCGGCCCCCTGCTCGTCGCCGCCACCGCGCACCCGGCGAAGTTCGAGACGATCGTCGAGCCGCTCATCGGAGAACCGGTCGAGGTCCCTGCCCCGCTCGCCGCGCTGTTGTCGAAGCCAGCCAGCGCCAGGCCGCTCGAGCCCACGCTCGACGCGCTGCGAGCAGCCCTCGGCTGACGCAGCGGGGGCGGTGGCCGACTTCGCGCCATCACGACGAAGGAGACGAGTGCAAGGACGAGGGCTGGCATCCCCAGCGCCACACCCCACCAGGTCAGGTTCATGGCCTCAGCGAGCTGCTCGCTCAGGCGCGGCGCCTTCTGCTCGGCCGGGAAGCCGATCGTCGCGGCGACCCCGAGGATGACCGTCGCCAGCGAGCCGAAGAGGGCCACCATCATGGGGCGACGACGCCTGCCAATCAGCCCCGCGACCCCTGAGGCGAGGCACCCAACGCCAAGGGCAGCAACCACGAGAGGCACGAGGCGGCGTGACACCGCAAAAGCGCGCGCGCAAGTCGAGGGAGTACGGTATCGACCGACGCCGATGTTGATCGTCCATCCGCACCTGCATCCCCGGCGCTCGGGCGTCACGGCGCACGTGGAGCTCATCGCCAGCGCGCAGGCGTCGATGGGCGAGGTGAAGGTGCTTGGGCAGCAGCTCCCGGAGTCGCTGCCGAAGCTGACGTGGGGTGAGCTCTGGCGACGGAGCGGCACCGAACGGGTCCTGTGGCACGCCCACCGGAACAACGAGCTGTTGTGGGGTGCGCTCCTGCGGCTGCTGGGGCGGAAGCTCTCGATCGTCTACACGAGCCACAGCCCGAGGCCCGTCGGCCGCTTCACGCGCTTCATCTTGCGGTTCGCGGATCAGGTGGTGACGCTCAACCGCATCGCGGCCGACTGGGTGCACCACCCGTCGACCATCGTGCAGCACGGGGTCGACCTGACGCGCTTCTCGCCTCCCGAGAATCGAACCGAAGCGTTCGCCTCGCTGAAACTTCCGGGCCGCTTCGGCATCGGCGTGGTCGGCCGTGTACGGCCCAACAAGGGCCAGGGCGACTTCGTCGAAGCCATCGCGCCGTTGCTCGACGCGAACCCCGAGTGGACCCCAGTGCTCGTTGGGCTCGCGAAGGATGCGCACTGGGCCGAGGCTCTGAAGGCGAAGACTGCGGGGCGGCTCGTGCTGGCCGGCGAGCACCGCGACGTGGTGCCGTTCTACCGGGGGCTCTCGATTCTCGTGCATCCCTCGTACGCCGAGGCGTTCTCGATGGTGCTCATCGAGGCGATGGCGGCCGGTTGCTGTGTCGTGGCGACCCGCATCGCTGCGGTGCCCGAGGTGATCGAGGACGGGAAGACGGGCTTCCTCTTCGAGCCGGGCGATGTCGAGGGGCTGCGTCGCATTCTCGCGAAGCTCCTCGCGGAGCCAGGCCTCGTCGAGTCGGTGGGACGTGCCGCGCGGGCCGAGGCCGAGCGACGACGCGGGATCGCGCATGAGGCGAGCGCGCTGCTCGGCGTGTACAACGCTGCTGCTGAAACCCGCGCCAACCCGACGTGAACGCCGCTCCAAGCCAGGATCGACGCGGACAGCCTCCACACACGCACCCGCCACTGGGGGAAGCGACGATGCCTGCCGACGAAGCGAGGCTGCGGCATGCGCGCTGACGGTCGAGACGTACGCCCGTGCGGAACTTCGGCCGCCCCCGGCGCCCTGGTGTCGATGGTGAACATCACGGCGCGCCAACGATGGCGAACGAAGGTTGGAGGCCGGCGATGATGCGCACAACACGCCTGCCTCTCCGTTCGCGTCCTTTGCGCGGCGCGGTGTCGTGGGCATCACGCGGACGAGGCGGCCACGTTCGAAACGCCATGTCCTCGCACGGGGACCTGCCGCTGCGGTGTTCCCGGGGCCAGATCGAGCCTGATGGTTCTCCACCGGACGTCACCTGGGGCCTGGTGATCAGTCATTGCCTGGTCGCTGCGTGTCCGAAGAGCCCCGTGCGACCTCAGTGGCGCGTCACTGCGTGAGACCGGAGGCCCAGAGGGACCTCAGTGGCACGCCACTGGACCTGCACCGTGGCCCAAACCGCTCCATCGCCGTTCAATATCCAAGGAGATTCGGCGCTTTGTGATGAAACGCCGCTCAGCCCTGAATCCCCCGGCCGGATCCTTGACGCAGCGCATTGAACCTTGGGCCATGTCTCCCTATCTTCGCCCGATGCACCGCGTCGACCGTCGCTCCTCGCTCTACGACCCCAGCACCGAGAAGGACAGCTGTGGCATCGGCTTCGTCGCCCACATCAAGGGCATCCGCTCGCGCTCGATCGTCGATCAGGCGCTCGAGGTGCTGCACCGCATGCGGCACCGTGCGGCGACGGGCGCAGATCCCCTGACCGGCGATGGCGCGGGCATTCTGGCGCAGGTCCCCGAGCGCTTCTTCGCGCGTGAAGGGAGCCGGCTCGGCTTCACCATGCCCCCGCGCGGAGCCTTCGGCGTGGCGCAGGTCTTCCTGCCGAGCGACGCCTTCGGGCGGGCCGAGTGCGAGCGCATGCTGAACGAGGTGGTCGAGCAGGAAGGGCAGCGCGTGATCGGGTGGCGTGACGTTCCCGTCGACGCGTCAGTCCTGGGGCCGGTCGCGCGGGCCGTGCTCCCCACGATGCGCCAGTGCCTCATCGCCCGTCGCCGCACCGTCCCGTCCGCCTTCGAGCGGAAGCTCTTCATCATCCGCAAGCTGGCCGAGAACCGCGTGCGCGCGAGCGGCGTGGACGGTGAGGGCCGATTCCACATCGCGAGCTGCTCGTCCGAGACGATCATCTACAAGGGGCTGCTGCTCCCGGCGACGTTGCCGCAGTTCTACACGGACCTGCGCGACGCCCTCTTCGAGAGCGCCATCGCGGTGGTGCACTCCCGCTTCTCGACCAACACGTTTCCCACGTGGGATCTCGCGCAGCCGTTCCGCTTCATCGCCCACAACGGCGAGATCAACACCGTGCAGGGCAACCGGAACTCGATGCAGGCCCGGCGCACGCTGCTCCAGTCGGCCAAGTTCGGCGGAGGCCTCGAGCGGCTCGAGCCCATCATCGTCCCCGGCAAGAGCGACTCGGCGCAGTTCGACAACATGCTCGAGCTGCTGGTGCTCGGCGGCCGGTCGTTGCCGAACGCGATGATGCTGATGATCCCCGAGGCATGGCAGCACAACCCGCAGATGGACGACGCGCGGCGCGCCTTTTACCAATACTCGAGCTCGCTCATGGAGCCGTGGGACGGGCCCGCCGCCATCACGTTCACCGATGGGCGGTTGGTGGGCGCGACGCTCGACCGGAACGGGCTGCGGCCCGCGCGGTACGTCATCACCGACGATGATCGGGTGATCCTCGCGAGCGAAGCGGGCGTGATCGACGTGCCGCCCTCGCAGGTCCGCCGGAAGGGCCGGCTCCAGCCCGGGAAGATGTTCCTCGTCGACACCGACGAAGGGCGCATCGTCGAGGACGACGAGGTGAAGAAGGAGATCGCCGGCCGCTGGCCCTATCGCAAATGGCTCGAGCGCAACGTGTTCACCTGGGACGACGTGCCGCAGGCGCCGGCCCCAACGCCGCTCACCGGTGAAGAGCTCGCCCGCCAGCAGCGCGCCTTCGGGTGGACCGACGAAGAGCTTCGCCTCATCGTCGGCCCGATGGCCGAGACCGGGAAGGAGCCCGTCGGCTCGATGGGGACCGACACCCCGCTCGCCGTCCTCTCCGAGCGCGCCCCTTCGCTGTTCGACTACTTCCACCAGCTCTTCGCGCAGGTGACGAACCCGCCGATCGATCCGATTCGCGAGTCGCTCGTGATGTCGCTCGGCGTGGGCCTGGGCCCCGACGGCAACACCTTCGAAGAGACGCCCGAGCAGTGCGCGAAGCTCACCCTGCCCGGCCCGGTGCTCACCAACTCGCAGCTCGCGCGCATCAAGGCGCTCGCCGGCAAGGGCGACTTCGACCCGCGGGTGCTCGACATGACGTACGAGCCGGGAACGCCGGGCGCGCTCGAGCAGGCCGTGGAAGATCTCATCCAGGCCTCGGTGCGCGCGGTCGACGAGGGGCACGACATCCTCATCCTCTCGGATCGCTCGGTGGACGCGAAGCGGGCTCCGATTCCGTCCCTGCTCGCGACCTCGGCCGTCCACAAGACCCTCGTGCGCGCCGGCATTCGGCGTCACACCTCGCTGGTGATCGAGACCGGCGAGGTCCGCGAGGTGCATCACGTGGCCTTGCTCATCGGCTACGGCGCCGCGGCGGTGAACCCGTGGATGTGCTTCGACGGCATGCGCGAACTGGCCGCGAAGGGCGAGCTGTCTGGCGAACCCGACAAGCTCGACGCGAACCTCGTGCACGCCTTCGACGAGGGCCTGCTCAAGGTGATGTCGAAGATGGGCATCTCGACCGTGCAGTCGTACCGCGGCGCGCAGATCTTCGAGTGCGTCGGCCTCGACAAGAACCTGATCGAGAAACACTTCTCCGGCACCCCGTCGCGGCTCGAGGGCATCGGGCTGGACGATCTCGATCGTGAAGTCGTCGAGCGCCACGGCCGGGGCTACGGACTGGCGGCAGGCCCCGATGACGTCGTCGTGCCGTTCACTGGCGGCAACTACCAGTGGCGTCGACGCGGCGAGCTGCACAAGTGGAACCCCTCCACCATCGCGGCGCTCCAACACGCCTCGAAGTCGAACGACCCGAAGGTCTTCGAGCGCTACGAAGAGCTCGCCGACGACGAGCACGACTCGCTCATCACCCTGCGCGGGCTGCTCGAGTTCGACCCCTCGGTGACACCAGTGCCGCTCGACGAGGTCGAGCCCGTCACCGCACTCGCCCGGCGCTTCGTCACCGGCGCGATGAGCTTTGGATCGATCTCCGCCGAGGCGCACGAGACGCTGGCCATCGCGATGAACCGCATCGGCGGGCGCTCCAACTCGGGCGAAGGCGGCGAGGAGCCCCGACGCTTCCAGAAGGACCCCAACGGCGACTGGCGACGCAGCGCGATCAAGCAGGTGGCGAGCGCACGCTTCGGCGTCACCACCGAGTACCTCGTCAACGCCGACGAGCTGCAGATCAAGGTGGCCCAGGGGGCCAAGCCGGGCGAAGGCGGGCAGCTCCCCGGCCACAAGGTGGACGAGCGCATCGCCAAGGTACGGTGGTCGACGCCGGGCGTGACGCTCATCTCGCCGCCGCCGCACCACGACATCTACTCCATCGAGGATCTCGCCCAGCTCATCTACGACTTGCAGAGCGTCAACCGGCCCGCGCGGGTCTCGGTGAAGCTGGTGAGCGAGGTCGGCGTGGGCACCATCGCGGCGGGCGTCGCGAAGGCCGGCGCGGGCGGCGTCACCATCTCGGGCTACGAGGGCGGCACGGGCGCCTCTCCGCTGTCGTCGATCAAGCGCGCGGGCCTGCCCTGGGAGCTGGGCCTCGCCGAGACGCAGCAGGTGCTGGTGCAGAACGGGCTGCGCGATCGCATCAAGGTGCAGGTCGATGGCGGGCTGCGCACCTCGCGCGACGTCGTCATCGCGGGCCTGCTCGGCGGTGAAGAGTTCGGGCTGGCCACGGCGTCCCTCGTCGTCGAGGGCTGCGTGATGCTGCGCAAGTGCCACCTCAACACCTGCAGCGTCGGCATCGCGACGCAGGATCCGAAGCTCCGCGCGCAGTTCACGGGCGATCCACAGCATGTGGTGAACTTCTTCATGCTCCTCGCCGGCCGCATTCGGGAGCACATGGCCCGCCTCGGCTTCCGCACCTTCGACGAGCTCGTCGGCCGGGTCGATCGGCTCAAGGTGCGCAAGGACGTGCCGCACTGGAAGGCCGCGAAGCTCGATCTGTCGCCGATCGTGTCGGTCCCGAACGCGCCGGACAGCGCGCCGCGCTTCTGCACGAAGTTCCAGCAGAAGGACGTGTCGGACTCGCTCGATCACCAACTCCTCGAGGCGGCGAAGCGCACGCTCGAGAACGGCGCGCCGGTCACCATCGCGCTGCCGGTCACCAACGCCCACCGCGCGGTCGGCGCGATGTTGTCAGGCGAGATCATTCGCAAGCACGGCGGCCAGGGCCTCCCCGACGACACGGTGCGCATCAAGCTGCAGGGCGCGGCGGGCCAGAGCTTCGGCGCCTTCGCGGTGCAGGGCGTGACGCTCGAGCTCGAAGGCGAAGCAAACGACTACGTCGGCAAGGGCCTGTCGGGCGGGCGGCTGGTGGTGCGGCCTCCGACGGGCGCGCGCTTCAACGCCGACGAGAACGTGATCGTCGGCAACACGGTGCTGTACGGCGCGACGGCGGGCGAGGCGTACTTCGCGGGTGTCGCGGGCGAGCGCTTCGCGGTTCGCAACTCGGGCGCGCGCTGCGTGGTGGAGGGCGTGGGCGATCACGGCTGCGAGTACATGACCGGCGGCGTGGTGGTGGTGCTGGGCCAGACCGGTCGCAACTTCGCGGCCGGCATGAGCGGCGGCACCGCGTACGTCTTCGATCGCACGCGCGTGTTCAAGGAGCGCTGCAACCTCGAGATGGTCGAGCTCGAGTCGCTCGTCGACGAGTCGGAGATCTGGCTCGTCTACGGCCTCATCGAGAACCACCTGCGCTTCACCGGCTCGGCGCAGGCCCGCCGGATCCTCGACAACTGGGAGCACCTCGTGGGCTCGTTCGTGAAGGTGATGCCGACCGACTACAAGCGCGTGCTGCAGGCACGGCGGGCGCAACTGCGACCTCGCGCCAGTCCACCCCGGCTGCGCGCCATCGGCGGAAGGGAGGGCTGACCCATGGGCAAGACGACTGGTTTTCTCGAGTGGAACCGCGAGCCGGCACCCAAGCGCGAGAAGAAGGAGCGCCTGCACGACTCGAAGGAGTTCACCCTGCCGCTGGTGCCGGAGCAGTCGAAGCGCCAGGCCGGACGCTGCATGGATTGCGGCGTGCCGTTCTGTCAGCAGGGCTGCCCGCTGGGGAACCCGATTCCCGACTTCAACGAGCACGTGTGGAAGGGCCGCTGGCGCGAGGCGTACCTGTCGCTCACCTCGACCAACAACTTCCCCGAGTTCACCGGCCGGCTCTGCCCCGCGCCGTGTGAAGCGGCGTGCGTGCTCGCGGTGAATCAGGATCCCGTCACCATCGAGCAGATCGAAAAGGAGATCATCGAGCGCGCCTTTCAGGAGGGCTGGGTGCGCGCACAGCCGCCCACGTCGCGAACGGGCAAGACGGTCGCGGTCGTCGGGAGCGGACCTGCCGGGCTCGCCGCCGCCGCGCAGCTCAACCGCGCGGGCCACACCGTCACCGTCTACGAGAAGGATGACGTGCTGGGCGGGCTGCTCCGGTACGGCATTCCCGACTTCAAGATGGAGAAGTGGGTCATCGATCGGCGCGTGAAGCTCCTCGAGGCCGAGGGCATCACCTTCAAGACGGGCGTTGCGCTGGGGACCACCACGTCGTGGACCGAGCTGAAGGCCACGCACGACGCGGTGGTGCTGGGCATCGGCGCGCGTGTGGGCCGGGAGTTCTCCGTTCCCGGACGTGAGCTGGGCGGGATCGTCCAGGCGATGGACTACCTCGAGGCCGCCAACCGTCGCATCGCCGCGGGCACTGGTACGATCGGGCCCGCCACCGGCAAGCGGGTCATCGTGCTGGGTGGCGGCGACACCGGCTCGGACTGTCTGGGCACCGCGCTGCGGGAAGAAGCAGCCGCGGTCTCGCAGATCGAGCTGATGCCGCTGCCTCCCACGGCGCGGGTCGCGGCGAATCCCTGGCCGCAGTGGCCGCTCGTGCTCCGCAGCTCGTCGAGTCAGGAGGAAGGCGGCCTGCGCAGCTTCGGCTTCCTCACCAGGCGCCTGCTGGGTTCGAACGGCTCGCTCGAGGCGCTCGAAGGCGTCGAGGTGACACTCGAACAGGGGAAGATCATCGAGCACCCGGAGACCAGCCGCCGCATCGACGTCGACCTGCTCATCCTCGCGCTGGGCTTTACGGGCCCGGACACTGCGACGCTCTCGACCC
>JBILEB010000086.1:0-29696 GCA_044352295.1 Myxococcaceae bacterium | reverse complement strand
GGAAGCCCACGCCATCACCGACGCTGAAGTGGCCGCGCTGCGGGCCTCGTTCTCCGACGACGCGCTCTTCGAGGTGATGCTGGCGACGGCCTTCGGCGCGGCCGAGCGGGCTCGAGCCGCGGGCCTCGCGGTGCTGGAGGACGACTGATGATGCGGCTGCCGGCGGTGAGCGAGGGGCACACCGGGCCGTTCGCGCTCGTGCTGAAGGCGGCGAAGGCGTTCGGGAAAGAGCCGTACGACGTGGTGAAGATGCTGATGTACCGCCGCGAGTTTCTCGGCAGCCGCTTCAACCCGCTCTGCCAGGACATCATGCGCGGGGCCTCGGGCTGGAGCATCGGCGAGCGCGAGTTGATGGCGGCCTTCGTGTCGAAGTCGCGCCGCTGTCCGTTTTGAACGGGCGCCCACGGCGCGGTCGCGTCGTCCGTCCTCGGAGCTGACACGGTGCAGGCGGTGCTGGCCGACGTGGCCACCGCGCCCATTGCTGAGCGCCTGCGCGCGATGCTCGTCTTCCTCGGCAAGGTGTCGACGACGCCCGAGGCCCTGACGAAGGCCGACGGCGCGGCGCTCAAGGCCGCGGGCGTGTCTCGTGCGGACGCGCAGGACGCCTTGTGGGTGGCGTGGCAGTTCGCCGTCTTCACCCGCATGGCCGACACGCTGGGCTTCGCCATTCCCAATGACGGCTTCGCGATGGCGCCGAAGATTCTGTTGAGCCCGATTGGCTACCGGTGACTCGGCAGGCGGTTGCGCTACGGTCGTCCGTCAATGACCCGACGCCTCGCCTCGCTCCTCCTCGTGGTGGCCTCGCTCGCCTTCGCCGCGGACAAGTCGCCGCCGCCCGTGAAGAAGCCGCTCACCTTCGGCATGTCGCACCCGTACGGTGAGGCGCACGCCCAGCAGGCCAGAGCGCTCATCGAGCCGTACTTGACGAAGGCGCTCGGCTCGCAGGTGACGGTGAAGACGTTCGACACCTACGAGGCCTTGTCCGACGCGCTGGCGACGAACCAGGTCGACCTCGCGTGGATTACGCCGCTGGCCTTCGTGCAGGCCGCGCAGAAGAACCGAGACGTCACCGCCGTGTCGAAGGTGATGCGCGCGACCGATGGCGGGCTCTTCTACCGCGCCGTCTTCATCGCGAAGGCCTCGTCAGCGCTGACGGACTTGAAGGGCCTCAAGGGGCAGAAGGTGGCGTGGGTCGGCAAGTCGTCGGCGTCGGGCTACCTGTTTCCGCGCGCGCTCTTGAAGGACCAGGGCCTCGACCCGGACAAGACGTTCGTCAGCGAGGTGTTCTCGGGCGACCACCCGGCCGTGTGCAAGGCCGTGCGGGACGGCACCGTCGACGTGGGCGCCACCTTCGCCGCCGAGCCGAAGGAGGGCCAGCCGCTCGTCGCCACGGGCTGCGAAGACGCGGGCCCGGTGACGGACTTCAAGGTGCTGGGCTCGACGAGCAACCTGCCCAACGAGGTCATCGCGCACAGCCCCGAGTTCCCGCTCTTCCGCCTCAACGACGTGATGATGGCCTTCGGGCGCATGGGGCTGGGGGCCGAGGGCAAGAAGGTGCTGGCCGAGGCGTTCCGCGCGCAGGGCTTCGGCGTCGCCGTGGAGGGCGACTTCGACCCGGTCATCGCGCTGCTCAAGGCGAATGACGTGAAGGCGAAGGTGGTGCCCGCCGAGGCCACGAAGCCGGTGAAGAAGGGCAAGAAGCCCTGAGGGTGAGGTGGGCTCCTGAAGGAGCGCGTCACACCGTCGGTCCTCCTCGGCTGACAACAGTTCAACAACACGCGAAGGCTCCTGGCCTCAAGGCAGAGGTCGTGCGCGAGGGGGGGGCCCTGGCGTTCTCCCAAGACGGTCAAAGCGCCACCTTCGCCGCCGAGCCGAAGGAGGGCCAGCCGCTCGTCGCCCGGCACCGAGCTGCAGGAGAACGCCATCGACCGCTCGTCGAGCGCCATCCCTCCGGTCGACGGCACTCCGACGGGCTTCCCCGGGCGCGGTCGACTCCGATTGCGCTCCCATCCCGAGCCGTCCACGATGCGCCCATGCGGACGCTCGGGGTACTGATGTTCCTGGGAGCCGGACCCGCGTTGGCGCACATCGCGCTTCGGGCGCCGATGGTGCGGTACGCCGACCAGAAGTCCGGGCCGTGTGGCCGGGGCGCCACCGACGCGCGGACCAGCCGTGTCACCACCTTCACCGCCGGAGACACCATCGACGTGGTGTGGGACGAGACCATCAACCACCCCGGCCACTACCGCATCAGCTTCGACGTCGACGGCCAGGACTTCTACCTGCCGCGCTCCTTCACGGACCGCGACGGCGGACTCAACGTGCTGATCGACGCCATCCCCGACGCGCCGCTGGCGAACCAGCGCTACACCGTACGCATTCGGCTGCCGGATACGCCGTGTACGAACTGCACGCTCCAGCTCATTCAGATGATGACCGACAAGCCGCCGTACGGTGACGGCAACGACATCTACTTCCAGTGCGCCGACCTGGTGCTGCTCCCTCGCGACGCGGGCCTGCCGGTGGTGGACGCGGGGCTGCCCCAGGATGCCGGCGTCGATGGCGGGACCCCGGTCGATGCAGGCGCCCCAGCGATGGACGGTGGCGTCACCTTCACGCCCATTCCCGACGCGGACTTTGAGCCGCACCAGCACGACGAGGACCCGCCGCCGAGGGGGTGTGGGTGCTCGAGCGCTGGTGGCGCGATGCTGGCGCTCGTCGCCGCATGGGCGTGGCAGGCACGTCGTCGCCGCGCGAGCTGATCAACCGTACGAGGAGGGCGCGTGTCGCTGCGTAACGAACGGTCCGCGCTGACCCACGACGGTCGGGTGCTGCGCAGACCGGCTGTGCCCTGCGCGCGGTGGCCTCGAACGGGACCGCGACGGAGAGCGCGCGCTTCGAGGTCGCGCCGTGAGGCGCTTTTCGGACGTGCGCCGGGTCATCCCAGACCGCCCACCCGGGTCCGCGGCGCGATCCTCCGACTGGAATGTCATGGTGACTTCACCGGCTCGTCGCACACATGTCCGCCGGGCTTTGTTACAAGGGGGGTGTGGGGATCGTTGGAGAAGCAGATGTCTGAGGCCGACTTCGAAGTCCACATTCACGAACGCGAACGCATCGTCGAGGTGACGTACCCGAAGCGTTTGACGCGCGAGGCGCTCGACGAATACCGCGCGCAGCTCGAGCGGGCCGTCGTCAAGCTGGGCCCGACGTGGCGCTGCCTCGTCAACCAGACGCGGCTCGACGTCATCCCGCCGCACCTCACCGACATCATCACCGAGCTCAACCGGTGGGCCGCAGCGCACGGACTCGTCGCGGCCGTACGGGTGGTGAAGCAGACGGCGGTGGGTGAGCTGCAGTCACGGCGGATTCTCCGTGAGAGCGGGCTGGCCGGCAGCGCCCACGTCTACTTCGACCGCGACGAAGCCTGGCATCACCTCGTGAGCTGAGCCTGGCCCTCGTCGCCAGAACCCCACCGTGACCGGGGATGTGTCCATCGGTAACATGACGCGCCAGGGCTGGAAATCGCAGGTCCGCCGTGTGAAGCAGCGGCCCGTGAGAGTTCTCCCCCTTCTCTTCCTGGCGCTTGCCGCCTGTCGTCCACCGCCGCGCCTACCGGCCCGTGCGCCCCTCGACTTCGCGGCCCTGCCCGGGCCGACGACCTTCAGCCCCGAGTCCACCTTGCTGGAGCGGTGGGCAGGCCCGCTCAAGGCCAGCCATGACGCCGGCCGGCGCGGCACCTTCAAGGGCGTCGCCGACGTCGACATCGCCTACCTCGTGCACCGGGTTCCGAACGAGAAGGCGGTGGTGGTGGTGCTCACCGGTCGCACCGAGCCGGTGCGGAAGTTCGCCGAGCTGCTCGAGGAGCTGCAGCAGGCCGGCTTCTCGACGTTCGCGATGGACCACCGCGGGCAGGGCGCGTCGGGCCGCATGCTGCCCAACCCGCAGAAGGGCTACGTCGCCAGCTTCGACGACTACGTCACCGACGTGCACACCTTCATCACCACGGTGGTGAAGCCCGCGACCGACAAGAAGGTGCTCCTGGTGGCGCACTCGATGGGCGGGGCGGTGGCGGTGCTCGCGGCCGACCGGTTCCCCGACGACGTCGCCGGCATGGTGCTGTCGTCGCCGATGCTCGAAATCGACACCGGCGCCTTCCCGGCCCCCATCGCCTCGACGCTGGGCGCGGCGGCGTGCGGGGCCTCCGACGGGAGCGCCTACGCCATCGGCTCCGGCGACTTCCAGCCCGAGACCGACCTCGAGAAGTCCACCGTGACGAAGAGCCCGCAGCGCTTCGAGTGGAAGCGGCTCCTCTTCACCGAGTCGCCCGAGCTGCGACTGGGCGGGCTCACCTGGCGGTGGATTTGTGAGTCGCTCACGGCCTCGTCGTACGCCGAGCAGCTGGGCCGCTTCTCCACCACGCCCACGCTCATCCTCCAGGCCGGCAAGGACTCCATCGTGAAGCCGGGCGGCCAGAAGCGCTTCTGCGACGCCTCGCAGGCCTGTCAGCTCACCGTCATCGAGGAGGCGCTGCACGAGCACTACGCGGAGCGCGACGCGCTGCGGAACCAGGCGGTGGAGCGAACGCTCAAGTTCCTCGAGGCGGAGGTGGCGCGATGAGCCTCGCCTTCGTCGTCTCACTCCTCCTCTCGCAGGCGCAGGTCGGCACGCTGCAGAGCCCCGGCCTCGAGGGCACCCCGCCCACCGTCGCGCCGACGCCGGCGCCGCTGCCTGGTTTTCGGCTCCACGTGGGCGCGCACCTGGGGTTGCCGATTCTCCTGGGGCTCGGCGCGACCGGGACGTTCTTCGTCGACGGCAAGCCGCGCTTCGACGTCGATGCGTGGTGGGAGCCGTCGGGCTTCATCCAGTCGTATTCCGTCGGCGGCGCGTGGCACCCGGGCGGCTCGGTCTTCTTCGTCGGCCCCCGCGTGCGACTGCTTCAGTTTCAGCCGCCGTGGACGCCCGGGTTCCGTGGCGCGCAGGACCACCACCTGGGGCTCTCGCTCGAGACGGGCGTGCGTCTTCGAGTCGCCGGCGGCAGCACTCCCGCGGAGCGTCCCGGCGTCATCTCCATCGCCTTGTCGGGCACCTTCGTGCCCACCCAGTCCGTCAACCTGCAGTGGCTCATCGGCCTCACCGCCGGCTTCTCGTGGAGCGTCTTTTCGCGCTGACCCGAGCTGACGCATGGATTTCCATGAGTGCGCGCAGGTGCTCCAGCGGCTCGTCGAAGCCCGGGAGCAGGCTCGGCGCGAGGCCGCTCGTTGACGCTCACCGGAAGCGGAACGGCCGGGGCATGGCGAGCCCCTCGTTCGTCACGTGAAAGCCGAACCCGAAGCGAATGAAGCCCTGCTCGACGAGGCCCGGGGGCGGGTTCGAGAACGGCGCGGCCTTCTCGAAGGCGCTCATCGCCTCGGCATCCAACCCGTCGACGCCGCTGCTCTGCGCCACGTAGAGGTCGGCCAGCGTGCCGTCGGGCCGGAGGGTCACCTGCATCACCGTCACGCGCGTCTGGGCGCCGAGGTTCTCGTTGCGGTGGCGCAGGCGGCCGTTGGGGTCCCACTTCGCGCTCACCGCCTGCTTCACCCGGTTGAAGAACGCGGCGTACTTCCACTCGCGGGTGTTGAGGAACGTGCCGTCGCCTTCGGCCACGTCGAGGTGGTCGTTGGGAGCGCCGCCCCCTTCGGTCGTCGAGGCCGTGTCGCCCGCGCTCGAACCCGATTCGGTGCCGACGGGCGCCGTCGACGGCTCGGTGCCGCTGCCCGCGGACAGCGTGTCGGGGAAGAGCAGGCTGGGGGCGCTGCGGCGACCGAGGAAGCTCTCGGCGAGTGAGACCGCGGACGGGGGCGGGGCTCCGGAGGCTTCACCCTTCGCCGATGGGAGCGCCTCGGGGTTCGGCTGCGTCTTCGGCGTGGCGCGGCTCCAGGTGCGTGACTGCTCGCGAGCGCGGGTCTCCTTCATCACGCGGTTGTCCGTCGTGGCGAGGTACTTCGCGTCTTCGGCGCGGCGCTCGTTGCCCGGGGCGACGTCGACGACCTGTCCGTCGGGGCGAACGGGCGCTGGGCGTTCCGGCGCGGGGGCGGTGCGGGCGCTGCGGTTGGCGGCCCACTGGCGCGAGTCGATTCGTCGCAGCGAGACCGGCCGGGGCGCAGGCGGCTTGACCGGTCGTGGCGTCGCGGTGGCCCACCAGAGCAGCATCAACCCGCCGAGCGCGAGCCCATGCCCCAGCAGCGACAAGGGGAGCGCGAGCCACGGTCGCAGGTCTCGCGGGGTGTCGCGGGAAGGGGTGAGCAACGAAGCCACCAGGACCCTTTACACCACGCGGCATTCCTGTCGCATCGGCCGAGGCAGGGCCGTGGGGCATCCCTCAGCAGCGCAGGTCGCGCTCTTCGCACGAGGTGCTGCGCTCGACCGTTGCGTTCGCGGTGCAGAGAAACCCCGTGTTGTTCAGTGACGCGAAGCAGAGCGAGGCGCAGCAGGGTATCGTGATGATGGTGTTCGAGCGGTAGGGGTCGATCAGGCAGATACACGAGGCCTTCGAAGGTCGACAGACCGCGGTCCCTGCCCGAGTCCCAGAGTCGCGTCTGCGGTGAGGGTGATGAGGCCACCGCGAGCCACGCCCCCACCCTGCTGCGTACGAGGAGAACCCACATCCTGTGACCGAGCCTCCTGCCGCCGACCCGCCAACTGTGGTCGCACGGATGGCGAGGGTCGCCCGTGGTGAAGCGGTTGACCGCGTGGGTCCACGAAGGCTGGGGCTATGGTGCGCGACGCATGCCCGCTCCCACGTCCATTCCGCATGTCGTCGACGTCCTCACCTTTCGCGGAGCCCAGGCGGGTCCGACGCCCGACCTCCTCATCGAGATTCCCCACGGCGCGACGCGCACCGCGGACTTCGACGACGTCGCGCAGTGGCTCTCGAGCCCCTTGCCGGAGGGCCTGGTCGACTTCTTCCACGTCAACACCGACGCCGGGGCGCCCGAGCTCGGCGTGGCCATCGCGCACCGCCTCACGAAGGAGGACCCGACGAAGTCCGTGGCGATTCTGCGCTGCCGCATTCCGCGCACGTTCATCGATTGCAACCGGCGCATCGACGCGAGGCCTGAGGAATTCAAGGCCGGCAAGGTGACACCGGGCCTGATGCCGTGGGTGACGACTGACGACGACCGCGCGTTGTTGCTGCAGCGGTCTCGCGCGTACATGAACGCGGTGGACGACGCGGTCTCGCTGGTGATGCCGAAGGGCGGCGCGATGCTCCTCCTTCACACCTACGCGCCGCGCACGGTCGGGGTGGAGGTCAACCTCGACATCGTGAAGTCGCTCCACGCGGCGTACCGGCCCGAGACCGAGTCCACCTGGCCGTTGCGTCCGGAGGTCGACGTCATCGGCACCACCGTCGAGGGGCAGTCGCTCGCACCCGCGCCGGTGGTCGACCGCCTGAAGACGTCCCTCGCCGCGCTGGGCCTCGGCCTCGCCAACGGAGAGAGCTATCCGCTCCACCCCAGCACGCTTGCGCATGGACACGTCGTGAAGTGGCCCGGCCGGGTGCTGTGCGTCGAGGTGCGCCGCGACCTGCTCGCCGCGCCGTGGACGCCGTTCGCGCAGATGGCCATCAGCGACGACGCCTGCGCGCGCTTCGCGGGGCCGTTCGTCGAGGCGATGCGTGCATTCTGGTGACCCGATGAAACCCTTCACGCTCTCCGAGAAGTTCGCCGCGTTCTCCGAGCACTGGCGGCCCAGAATCGTCGCGCAGCTCAACGGGCAGGACGTGCGGCTCGTGAAGGTGCTTGGCGTGTTCCCCTGGCACAGACACCCCGACGCCGAGGAGCTCTTCCTCGTGTGGCGCGGCCGGTTCCGGGTCGAGCTGCGCGACCGCGTCATCGAGCTGGGGCCGGGTGAAGGCGTCGTGGTGCCGCGCGGGGTCGAGCACCGCACCGCCGCCGACGAGGAGGCCGAGGTGCTCGTCTTCGAGCCCTCGGAGGTCGTGAACACGGGTGACGTCGACGACCCGGTCTTCACCGCGCCCGGTGGCGTTCACCTGTGAGTCTCTTCAAGGGCTCGACACCTCGATGAAGACGGCAGGTCGGCGAGCACCACCACGCGGTTCGTCCCGAGCTGACCGGTGACCGGGTCGATGGGCCACAATCAGCCTCGAGTGAGCGGGCTCACTGGTTCAATCCATCGTCCTTCGCAGCCGTCGGCTCCTCCACTGCGCTCGCCGGTTTCTCCACCATCGGCACGGTGGACCCCTCGACGGGTGCATCGAGCGGGGGCTGCACGTCAACTTGTGAAACGGCGTCACGCGGAATGGCTGGTGCACCAGGCGCGCTGACGTGGACGTCCTGGAGCGGAGGTTCCTGCACCTGGGTGAGACCGTCGAGTTCCGCCATCAGCGCCTCGGCAGACGCGTCGCGCGGCTCCACGGCAGGGGCCTCGACGGACGCGGCCCCACGAAGTTCGGGGTCGAGCGAGTCGAACTCGCGCATCAGTGACTCGGTGGACATGCCGCCCCTGGGGATGAACTCGGGCCTGGGTTCGAGCGGGTCGTCGACGAGGTCGATGTCGTCGAGCGAGGCCATGAACGCCGAGGGTGTCACGGGTGTCGGCTCGGGGAGCGGCTCCTCGGGACTGGGCTCGGCGCGCGGCTCGAACGGCGTTCTCCACGTCAACGGAGCGCGTTTCGGCGGGTCGAAGCCATCGGGGCCCGAGGTGTCCGTTCGTCGAGGCGGGGGCGGGCGGGGCGCCGGCGGCGCAGGCTCCGAGAGGTCGGCGCCCAGGACCCAATTCACGAGCTGTCCCAGCTTGCGAAACGGGTTCATGCGTCCGAAAGTCTCACATATCTCGCGGACGCGCGCCGCAGCGGCTCATCCCCGACGCACCTGCTCGACGAGCTGCTGCACCCAGGGCCACCAGCGCTCCTGCGTGAGCGAGGCGAACGCGCCCAGCGACGGTCGCGCAGGAAGCTCACCAGCAGCGCATCGGGTGGTTGGTCGAGCCCCGCGGGCTGGGGCGCTCTGGAACAAGGGCGTGCACGCTCCAGGCCCGTGGCGGCTCCACCCGAGCCCACGTTCGCCGCCAATGTGGGATTCGGCTCGACGCTCGTAGACCAGATTCCGAATGACCCGCGCGTCGCCAGGCCCCTACGCTCCGCGACCCCATGGGGGCACCAGAGCGGCGCATCTTCAGCTCGTCCGTCGAGGCCCTCCTCAAGACGGCGAGCGGGAAAATTCATGGAAGGCTGGGTCCAGGAAATGCGCGTCAAACGAATGGACGGGCCTGGCTGTCTGCACGAGCTGAAGAGCGCGCCGCAGATGCGCTGACGACGGTTTTCGAGAAGGGGGACTCGACGTGGCTCCGACACTGGACGAAGTGCAGTTCTCACTCGACCGCGCGACCCGGGTGCTGTGGCGAACGCAGCGCGCCGATGGCTCCTGGGACTGTCCGGGCCAGGTGGGCGCATGGGTGACGGCGCAGGTGGTGACGGTGCTGAAGTACCTGCGCCGCCTCAGTGACGCCGACACGAAGGCCGCGGCGACGTGGTTGTCCGCACAGCAGCGCGACGACGGCAGCTTCGCCATTCACGCCTACTCGACGCACGGCGACCTCGGCACCACGGCGGCGGGCTGGGCGGCGCTCCACCTGTGCGGCGCGAGCGCGGCGGCGGCGAAGGCGAAGGCCTGGGTCGACGCGAACGGCTCAGTCCCCGCGGTCCTGGCGCGCATCGACGAAGGCGACCTCTCGGCCCTCTTCCTCGGCATGGCTGGCCTGGTGCCCGCCGCGAGCCTGCCGTGTCCCTCGACGACGGCCATGCTGTTCCCGCCCGTCATGCGGTTCCTCGAGACGCGCTTCCACTCGGGCGTCTTCATGATGGCGTTCGAGTTCGAGCTGCTGGTGAAGAAGCTGCGCGGCGACTTCGGGCTCGACGGTGGACCCAAGACGTTCCTCGACCACCTCAAGTGCCGCGGCGCCGTCGACGTGTTGCGCACCTTCCAGAACGACAACGGGAGCTGGAACGACTCGGCCGTCATCAGCGTGCTGGCGCTCCCGTGCCTCGACGCCATCGACTCGGCCGAGTCCCGACAGATGCTCGAGCGCGCGCTCACCTGGCTCGAAGCGCAGAAGGTGCGGGACCGCAAGGGTCTGCGCTTCGACGGCTTCGGCACCGAGGTGTGGACGTCGGCGTTCAACGTGCGCGCGTTGCTGGCGGCCGGAGAGCCTCCGTCGTCTCCGCGCATGACGAAGGCGCTGCAGTGGCTCGTCGACGCGCAGCTGACGCGCGCGATGCCGAAGGTAGACAACCGCAAACCCGACGCAGTGCTCACCGGCGGCTGGGCGTTTCAGCGCACCAACCACACCATGCCGGACGCCGACGACGCAGGCGTGGTGCTCTCCGCCTTCGGTCATGCGCTCTCGGCCACCGGCGCTGCGGCGTTGAGCCAGCCGAACTTCTCGAAGGTGCAGCGGTCCTCGCAGCTGGGCATGCAGTGGCTCTTCTCGATGCAGAACCCCGACGGCGGCTGGTCGGCCTTCGTCTGGGGGCTCCAGGGCAAACCGCCAGGCCCCATCATGGAGAAGAACCCACGCGTCGACATGACGAACCTCGTCGACATGCTCCAGTCCGTCATCGACGTGCCGCCACCGATGGGCGACCCGTCGACGGAGGACCTCACCAGCCGCGTGCTGCACGGACTGGGACAGGCCGGCCTCACCGAGTCCCACCCGGCGGTGCTGAAGGCGGTGGCGTTCCTGAAGACCCAGCAGGCCTCGAATGGCGGGTGGTGGGGCCGGTGGGTGGTGAACTACGTCTCGGCGACGTCCTTCGTGTTGATGGGCCTCGCCTCGGTGAAGGTGGACCTGACGCAGGCGTGGGTTCGTCGTGGCATCGACTTTTTGCTGCAGAGCCAGAACGCCGACGGCGGCTGGGGCGAAGGGCCGTCGTCGTACGTGAGCATCACGAACGCGGGGAAGGGCCCGACGATGCTGCCGCTCACCGCGCTGGTGGTGCAGGCGCTCCTCGACGTGGGGAAGGGCGACAGCCCCGCGGTGGAGAAAGCCGTCGACCTGCTGCTGAAGAGCCAGGCGCCGGACGGCACGTGGAGCAACGGGCTGTACCTGCACACCAACGTCCCGCCCGACACGTTCTATGTGTACCCTGAGGCTGCGCGCTTTTATCCAACCGAGGCGCTCGCCCGGTACCTCAGCTCCCGACGCGCGCAGGGTGCCGGCTTCGCGCCGCGGCGTCCGTACACCAACGAGCGCCTCGACCGCGCACGCACGCAGATGGACCCGCCCGCCGACGCCGTCATCGCCGACATCTTCGCGCGCCACGACGTCGACGGCGTGAACCGCGTGATGATGGGCATCTTCCGCACCGACGAGCCGGTGCCGCCGAACCTCCCGCCGCTCGCCGAGGCGTACTTCTCCGACGTCACCTTGCCGGTCTGGGCGGACCGTGAGGCGATGAACCGGGCGCAGCGGCTGTTCACACGCTGCGGCTGGCAGATGGCGACGTGTCTGTTCTGTACGTCGCTCCCCCAGGCCTACGCCGCCGGCCGGGGCGCGCACGTGTTGACGCAGTCGCAGGCGATGACGAAGCACGTGCGCCAGCGCATCTTCGAGACGGCGCAGTTCCTCTTCGATGCGTGCGGCGATGGGGCCTTCACACCGAACGGGCGCGGCGTGCGCAGCATCCAGAAGGTGCGCCTGATGCACTCGGCGATGCGCCACTTCCTGCTGACCGGTGCGACGCCCAGGTGGGACGCCTCGTACTTCGGCCAGCCCCTCAACCAGGAGGACCTCGCCGGCACGTTGATGACGTTCTCCATCGTCGTGCTCGATGGGCTCGAGTCGCTGGGCGTGCAGCTCTCGGTGCAGGAGAAGGAGGACTGGCTGCACCACTGGCGCGTGGTGGGCGTGCTGCTGGGCCTCGAAGAAGACCTCATTCCCCAGACCCTCGACGACGCGCACGAGTTGATGGAGGCCATTCGCACCCGCCAGTGGATTCCGTCGGATGATGGCCGCGCGCTGGTGGGCCCGCTCGTCGACATGATGCGCGAGTACTTTCCGGGTACGACCTTCGACGGTTTTCCGGTCGCGCTCATCCGCCGGCTCTCCGGCGACCACTGCGCCGACCTGTTGGGCCTGCCGCCCGTCGACTTCACCGCCGAGGTGGTGGACATCCTGGCCGCGCTCGAGCGCTTCCTCACCGCGGGCAACCCCGACGACATCGCCAGCCGCCTCTTCGACACTGCCACCTTCGCCTTCATGAAGATGGTGGTGACGGTCTCGCGGGAAGGAAAGCAGGCGAAGTTCCGCATTCCGCCCTCGCTGCGCGAGACGGTCGACCCGAAGCTGTGAGAGCGGCGGCGTCCACGCTTCTCGGGTAGTCTTCGACGCGCCTGTGGCTTCTCCGCAAGACCTCCTCGCCCTCTTCGATGGCCTCTCGGTGGCCCTCGTGCGCCTCCAGAGCGCCTCACGCCAGGTGACGTGGGTCGCCGAGGCGGCCCCTGCCTGGCTGGCGGACTTCGACCTCGAGACCTTCTGGCGGTCGGCGCTCTCGCCGGAAGACGGCGTGCTCCTCTACGCAGAGCTCCAGGCCGTGGTGCGCGATGGCGCCACCCGCTCGCTCGAGCACCGACTCACGTTGCCCAGCGGCGCCTCGCTGTGGATGCGCACGACGCTCACCCGCTGCACCGAGCAGCCCGGTCATGCGTTCGCCGCGATGCAGGACGTCACCGGCGCGCGCTTCGATGCCCGCCAATGGCGTGAGCTCGAGTCGTGGCTGGTGACGCTCGGTGAGACGTTGCCCTTCGACTTCTGGATTCAGGACCGCGAGGGCCGCTTCCTCTTGCAGAACCCCGCCTCGGTGCGCCGCCTCGGCCACGTGCTGGGCCGCAGCACCTCGGAGCTCGCCGTCCCCGACGAGCAGCGTTCCTCCCTCGAGGCCGGCGTGGCGCGGGCGCTCTCGGGTGAGCAGGTGCGCGAAGAGCTGGTGGTGGAAGAGACGCCGGGCACGCGCACCGTCGCTCGCGCGCTCTCACCGCTCTACGACGGCGCTGGCGTGGTGGGGGTGCTCGGCGTCGACATCGACATCACCGCGCTGAAGCAGTCCGAGGCGAAGCTGCGCGCGTCGCTGGCCGAGCTGCAGACGGCGCAGGAGGCCCTCGTTCGCCGCAAGCAGCTCGTCTCGCTCGGAGAAATGGCCGCGGTGGTGGCCCACGAGGTGCGCAACCCGCTCGGCAGCATTTCGAACGTGGTGGCCCTGCTCGAGCGCGGGCAGCTCTCCCGCACCGAAGAGCGCGAGCTGTGGAAGGTCATCGCCGACGAGACGCAGCGCCTCGACTTGCTCGTGGCGAACCTCCTCGACTTCGTGCGGCCCGTGTCGCTCGACGTCAGCCCCAGGCCGCTGGAGCCGCTGCTCGAGAAGGCGCTCCATCAGACGCTGTGGGCGCAGGACGCCACGCGGAAGGTCGAAGTGCGCTTCACCGGCGCCGCGCCCCCCATTCCCATCGACGCCGGGCAGATCGAGCTCGCCTTCACCAACCTCTTCCGCAACTCGGTGCAGGCGATGTCCGGCGCGGGCCGGCTCGAGGTGCAGGTGGGCGAGGAGACCCGTCAGGGCCGCCCCTTCGCCACCGTGACGATTCGCGACAGCGGCCCGGGCCTCCCTGCCGGACTGAAGGACCGCCTCTTCGAGCCCTTCGTCACCACGCGCGCCCGGGGGCACGGCCTGGGGCTCGCCATCGTTCGCAAGGTGGTGGAGCAGCACCAGGGAGAGGTGTCGTTCGACAGTGTCACGGGACGTGGCACGACGTGCGTGGTCCGCTTACCGATGGCCCCAACTGACGGACGCCAATGAGTACCTGGACCATCGACACCTCTCAGTGGCCCATCGTCATTCATGCCGTCGAAGGCAGTCTGAACGACCGCCAAATCGACGACTACCTCCGTGAGGCGACGGGCCTCACGCAGCGCCCCGAGGCCTACGTGGCCATCATGGACGCCTCGCGCATCGGGAGCGTCTCGGCCTACATGCGCGCGCGCATCACCGAGTGGCAACGGCAACACCGGGCCACCGTGAACGAGCGCTGTCTGGGCGTGGTGTACGTGTTGTCGAGCCCGCTGTTGCGCTTCGTCACCATGACCATCCTGTTGGTGACGGGCCTGGGCGTGCCGTACGTGGTGTGCGCGACGCGCGACGAGGCGCTGGCGTGGGCGCGCGGCCGGGCCAGCGAGGCGCTCCCCTCGCGGGGCTGACCCCACCATTCCGTCGTGATTCCGGCTCCGTTGGCGTCGGTGTTGCGCTCGCCTCTGGCGTGTTAGTAGGTTGTTCAACCAACCTATGGCGCGACCACCGAACACCGACGAACGCCGGGCGCAAATCACCCGGGGGCTCCTCAAGGCGATGAGCGCGAAGGGCTACGACGGGGCGACGATTCAAGACATCGCCCGCGCCGCGCGCCTGTCGCCGGGGCTGGTCCACTACCACTTCGGCTCGAAGGGCGAGGTGCTCGAGGCGCTCATCGACTCGGTGCTCTCGAGTCACTTCGAGGCCGTCGATCGACGCATGGAGGCCGCGGGCCCGAAGCCGGTCGCGCAGCTCGACGCGCTCATCGACGCGCACCTCGCCACCGGAGCCACCGCCAACCCCGAGCTGCTGTCCGTCTGGGTGCTGCTGGGAGGGGAAGCGCTCAAGTCCAAGGCCGTTCGGGCGCAGTACACGGCGGGGCTCACCGAGTTGCATCGCCGAATCGTCGCGCTCGTGCCGGACG
This sequence comes from Myxococcaceae bacterium, assembly GCA_044352295.1. Lineage (GTDB taxonomy): Bacteria > Myxococcota > Myxococcia > Myxococcales > Myxococcaceae > Xiheimicrobium. The sequence goes on along the minus strand of JBILEB010000086.1, from coordinate 14,928 downwards.
CGGCGGCGGCGTCCGGCATCCTCGCGGCCATCGAGGGCTACTTCGTGGTGGCAGCGACGGCGCGGGCGCTGGTGCCGCGGGGGACGGCCGCCGAGACGGTCAAGCGCATGGCGAGAGGACTTCTCCGATGACGCCTCGACGACTCTTCACGCTGCTGGGGGCGCTGTACTTCGCGCAGGGCCTCCCCTTTGGCTTCTTCACGCAGGCGCTGCCCGTCATGTTGCGGAAGGCCGGCGTGTCGCTCGAGCACATCGGGCTGGCGTCGCTCCTCGCGCTGCCGTGGGCGCTCAAGTTCCTCGCAGCTCCGATGCTCGACCGTACGCCTTCACGCCGACGGTGGCTCCTGGGGCTGCAGGCCGCCAGCACCTCGCTGCTGGTGGCCGCGGGCACGTTCGACATGACGTGGCTGGCGCCGATTCTCGTCGTCGTGTTCCTCGTGAACCTGGTCGCAGCGACGCAGGACATCGCCACCGACGCCCTCGCGGTCGACTCCCTCGAGCCGGCTCACCGGGGCCTGGCCAACGGCCTGCAGGTCGGCGCCTACCGCGTGGGGATGATTGTCGGAGGCGGCGCGCTCCTCGTGGCCTTCGACGTCATCGGCTGGTCCGGCGTCTTCCTGGCGATGGGGGCGCTGACGGTGCTGACGACGCTCCCGGTGCTTCGATGGAAGGAAGTTCGCGCGCCCTCGGCCCAGTCCCCGAGCCTCGCCAGCTTCTTCCGGCGGACCGACGCGGCCCCGCTCCTCGGGCTCCTCTTCGTCTTCAAGTTCGGCGAGGCGTTCGGGGTCGCGATGCTGAAACCAGCGCTGGTCGACTTCGGCGCGTCGCTCTCCGAGGTCGGGGTGCTCGTCGGCACGTTCGGCTTCATCGCGGGTCTGCTGGGGGCGGTCGTCGGAGGCCTGTCGGTGAATCGCCTCGGCCGTCAGCGCGCGCTCGTCGGGTTCGGAATGCTCCAGGCCATCGCGGTGCTCGGGTACGCCACCCTGAGCCCAGCGTCGTCGTGGACCTCGCGGGCGTCGCTCATCGCCGTCGAGCACTTCGCTGGAGGCCTCGCCACGGCGGCGCTCTTCACCTGCATCATGGACTGGTGCCGTCCCGGCCACGCGGCGACCGACGCGACGGTGCAGGCGTCCACGGTGGTCATCGCGACGCTCCTCGCCAGCGGCTTCAGCGGCTTCAGCGCCGAGCGAATCGGCCATCACGCGCACTTCCTCGTCGCAGCGGTCCTCGCGGCGTTCGCCGTCGTCGCCGCGGGGCTGCTCCACGGCCGCATCCATCGGAAGGAGGTCGCATGCGAGTCGCCGTCTACGCTGGCAGCTTCGACCCCGTGACGAACGGGCACCTCGACGTCATCGACAAGGCGCGCGCGCTCGCCGACCGCCTGCACGTGGTGGTGGGCATCAACCCGGACAAACACACGTGGTTCTCCGTGGAAGAGCGCGTGTCGCTGCTCACCGCCTGCCTTCCGTCTGGCGTCGTCGTCGCCAGCACCCCGGGCCTCATCGTCGACTACGCGAAGGCCGTCGGGGCGAGCTGGCTGGTCCGCGGGGTGCGCACCGTGACGGACGCCGACGCCGAGCTGACGCTGGCCCGGGTCAACGCCGCCCTCGCGCCGCAGCTCACCACCGTCTTCATCAACGCCGACCCGACCACCGCCGAGGTGAGCTCCTCGCGGCTCAAGCAGCTCGCGCTCGCGCGGCACCCGCTGTCCGACTGGTGCCCGCCAGTCGTCGAGGCGGCGCTGCTCGAGCGACTCAAGCGCGCTGGCCTGTCACTGGGCCACACGTCGCCGGCCGTCGCTGAGCGTTGAGCGGGGACCCAGAGCGCCTGCCGCTCGCGCGCCGAGTCGAGCGGCTCCAGCCCCGACCGTCAGCCGCGCTCGGTCGAGGTGCCCTGCTTCTCGAGCACCCGGGTGGCCGCGTCGACGAACTCGTTCTCCGTCAACATCGCCACCAGGTTGCCATTCACCACCACTGGCAGCGCGCCCACTTTGTGTTTCTTCATCAGCGCAATTGCCATCGCCGTCGAGGTGTCGGGCGTCACGGTGATGAGCTCGGTCTTCATGATGGCGTTGACGGCGGCGCCGCGCTCCGAGGCGCCCCGGGTCACGTCGGTGAGGTGGCGCATCACGCCGCGCGACGACACCAGACCCACCAGCCGGCCCTTGTCGTCTTCCACCGGCACGTAGCGCACGCGCTCCCAGGCCATCAGCTCGCTCACGAGCTCGACCGGGTCGTCCGGGCTGACGCTGTAGATGTCCGTCACCATCAGCTGCGACACCTTCTGGAAGTCGGTCGACGCCGCGTCCTTCTCGGAGAGCGTGGCGAGCTCCCAGTCGGCCACCACGGCGTCGGTCTTCTGCCGCGCGATGAGGCCTGCGACGAGCGCGGTGGCCCGGGCGCCCGGCGTGCCACGGCCGCGCATCTTCGTGAGCGAGTTGAGCTGCCACGCCGAGCCGGTGTGCAGGCTGCGCGCGCGCTTGTCGACGATGGCGAGGTAGCGCTCGCTGTCCTTCGGGTCGATGCCGGCGCGGTCGAGGCCGGCCTTCGCGAGCGGCAGCAGCGTGTCGAGCACGAAGGGCTGGGCGAGCACTTCTTGTCCGTCGAGCCAGGTGAAGCGCGCGCGCAGGCCGTCTCGGGCGGCGGCATAGAGGTTCACTCTCGCCTCGTCGAACTGCATGCGGTCAGCGACGTCGTCGATGGTGGCGCCGAGCTCGTTCATCAGGCCAAGCCAGAAGGCGCCGTTGGCCACCTCATCGGCGATGGTAGGCCCCGAGGGCAGGCAGCGCAGCTCGATGCGCAGGTGCGGCGTGCCGTTGTCCGAGATGCCGTAGGTGGGGCGGTTCCACCGGTACACCGTGCCGCTGTGGAGCCGCAGCGCCTTCATCTGCGGCACCACGCCCTGCTCGAGCGCCTCGAGGCCGTCGAGCTCGTACGCCGAGCCCAGCCCCACCAGCGGCCGGAAGCGCGAGACGTTCTCCTTGAAGAGGTCGACGACGCTGCCCTTGAGCCAGTTTCGCCCGAAGGACACGCGGCCGATGCTGTCGCGCAGGTGCAGGCCCGGCGTGCGAATGTCGCAGCTCTGCTCGAAGACGGCGATGCGCGTCTCGCTCCACAGGCGCCGGCCGAAGAGCAGCGGCGAGTTGGTGCCGATGGCGAGCACCGGCGCGGTGAGCATCTGCGCCAGGTTGTACATCTGCGCGAAGCGCTCCGGCTCGGCGAGCTGCAGGTGCACCTGGAAGCTGGCGCAGGTGGCCTCGACCATCACCGAGTCGTGCTTGACGACGAGCTCGTCGATGCCGCGAATGGAGAAGTCGAAGTGTTCGCCGCGCGCCCGCTGCATGGCGCGGTTGAGCGCCTGGTACCGCGGCTTGGGCACCATGTTGTCGAGCCCGAGGTCGGTCTTGTGAATGGTGGGGAGGATGCCGGCCAGCACCGGCGCCACGCCCATCGAGGCGCCCGCGTCGCGCACGCGTTGGTAGAGCAGGTGCAGCTCGGCCTCGAGCTTCGTCAGGCCGTCCTTCGAGAAGGGCTGCGACGACGCGTTCATCTCGAGGTTGAAGGCGCCCAGCTCGGTGGTGTACCGCGTCGGGTCGGCGAGCTTGTCGAGGATGGGCATCGCCGCGCCGGTGGGTTGGAACGCCGAGTCGACGAGGAACATCTCCTGCTCGGCGCCGATGCGTGAGACGCCGCGCTCGAAGGCGCCGCCCTTCACCATGCGCTCGAGCGCCCGCAGCTCCGAGAGGAGCGCGTGCATGTAGTGCCGTCGCGACTCTCCGTTGAGCTCCCCATCGACTTCCTTGTGACGCTGGGTCGTCTCCAGCTCGGCCATGTCTGGTGTGCTCCGGAAGCGAGGTGAGGGCACGAGCATGACACGGTCCGTCATGTCCGCGAGGGGTTTCGTCGACGGGTGGGAGCGGGCGCGCTGACGAGTGCACACCGGCTCTGCACGCTGCAATCGGTTGCACACCCAGCCCGCAGCAGGTCGTTGAATCGACGAGGAACGTCCGTGGCCCCGAGGTCGCACCAGGTGGGTGCGTGCTCTCGCTCTCGCTCGGCCTGCTCCTCGCCCAGTCCCCCGTCGTGATGGATCAGCCGCTCACCCGTGCCCCCCTCGTGGCGGCAGAGACGCCGGTCCCTCAGGAGCCCGTGACGGTTCCGGCACGAGCCGCCGAGAAGCCAGACCGTGGCGGGGCGTTCGGGCTCTTTGGCTTCGGCATGGCGGTGTCGGTGGGGGTGTCGCTGAGCGCGACGCTGCCGCTGCTGGCACCCACCCAGTCGAGCACGACGCGCTACCTCCTTGCGCCGGTGGCCATCGTCACGGGCGTCGTCGTCTCGGCCATTCCCTTGCTCGGGCCGGCCGTCGGGTTGGCGCTCGAGCTCTTCGTGCCGAGGACACCGGGCTCCGTCGACCCGGGCCTCCCGTGGCGCGTGGCCGGGAATGCGCTGAGCCTGGGGTTGCAGGTGTGGGGCACGGTGTTGTTCGCGCAGCCCATCGCGCCGGAGCCCCAGGGCCCAGCCATCACGGGGGTGTCGGTGTCGGGGAATGGCCTCGCGGTGAGCGGTCAGTTCTGAGGGAGCGCTCAGCGCCGGGGCTCTGCTCAGACCCCGGCCCCTGGCGCGTTGGGGTCGTCGTACACGCCCTGGACTGGAATCCGAATGCCGAGGCTCTGGAGCTCGACCTCGGTCGCCGAAGCGTATTCCCGAAGCGCCCACGCGGTGGCCTCCCGCCGGAACACCTCGACGCGACGCTGGCGGTGGCTCACGATGACGTATTCCTGAAGCGTCGCCAGATGCCGGTAGTGGGCGAACTTCTCTCCACGGTCGTCTGCCTCGGTGCCGTCCGAGGTGACCTCGAGGACAAGCGTTGGGTTCACCACCGCGTTGGAATCGACGGCTGAGACGAGCCGCGGTCCACAGATGACGATGCCGTCTGGGTACGTGGTGCGGTCGGTCGCGTCGATGCGAAGCCGGAGGTCGGAGCCATAGGCGGCACAGGGTCGGCCCTTCAGCGCAGCGCGGACCAGGCCCAGGAAGTTCGTGGCGTACAGCGCGTGCTCCGGCGTACCGCCAGCCATGGACCATACCTCTCCACGCAGATATTCGCGGCGCAGGTCTGGGCTCGAAGCCTCGAGGATGAGGTAGTCAGCGTACGAGCGTTGGTCCTTCGGTTGCGCCGCCATGGAATGACGATATCCGGGGCTGATACCTCGTGGCGATCTCCTGCTGACTCGAACGAAAACGGGTCAGCGGCCGAAGAGCTCGTCGAAGAAGTCGTTCATCGACGTGAACGCGCGTTTGGCCACCGGCGCGTTGTACTGCGCGCGGCCGGGCACGTTCGCCGCCGGGTCGGTGAAGCTGTGCACGGTGTTCCCGTAGGACACGAGCTGCCAGTCCACCTTCGCGGCGCGCATCTCGTCTTCGAACGCGCGGACCTCGTCGGGCGGCACGGAGGGGTCATCGGCGCCATGGAGCACCAACACGCGCGCCTTGATGGCTTTGGCGTCCTCTGGTTTGGGAGAGGCGAGCCCTCCATGGAACGACACGACGCCCGCGAGCGACGCACCGTGGCGGGCCAGCTCGAGCGCGGCGGTGCCGCCGAAACAGAACCCGATGGCGCCGACCTTCGTGGCCTCGAGCGGCGCGACCTTCGCCTGCGCCAGCAACACCTCGAGCGCCTTCGCCATGCGCGCGCGGAGCTCGGGCCGATTCCCCTTCAGCGCGCCGGCGCGTTTCCCGGCGTCGTCGCGGTCCTTCGGGCGATTGCCCACGCCGTACACATCGGCCACGAGGATGACGTACTTCGAGCCGGCGAGCTCCACGGCCTGGGCCACGGCGGCGTCGGTGACGCCCATCCAGTTCGGCACCATCACGAGCCCCGGCCGTTTCACCTTCGTCCCGTCGTCGAAGACGAGCACGCCTTCGTACGAGGCCTCGCCCAGCGTCCACGTGACGGGCTTCTTCTGAACGGCAGCGAGCGCGGGCATGGCCATCACCAGAGCGACGACGAAGAGACGACTCACGGCCGCGGCGTCGTCCACTCACCCAGGTACTTCGGCAACATCGCGCGCCACGTCACCCAGTCGTGGTCCCACTTCGGGCCCCACGAGTCGACGTAGTTCGGAATCGCCTTCGGCCCGAGCACGTTGGCGAGGCCCCACGACTCCTTGAGCGACTCCCACTTCCCTTCGCCGGTGACGATGTGGATGGACCGGGTGCGCAGCAGCTCGAGGTGTCGGCCTGAGAGGTGCGGCACGAAGTACAGCGGAGACGCCCGCCGGAAATCATCGTTCGGGTGGTCGACCTCGATGAAGCGCATCAGGTTGAAGGTGCCGCTCATCGGCAGCGCCTTCACGAACACATCCGGGTACCGGCACACGAGCGCCGCGGCGTGGAACGCGCCGATGCTCGCGCCCGTCGTCCACACCGTGATGTCTTGTGATTGACAGTCCGTTCGAATCGCCGGCAGCACCTCTTCACGCACGTACTGTTGAAACCGGTCCTGCATCGTCATGCGGTAGCCGGGGCTGCCGACGCGGCCGAACCACACCTTGCCGCCCACGGAATCGCACGAGTACACCTTGATGCGCCCCGCCTCGATGAGCGGCTGCAGCACCCGAATCATCTGGAAGCGCTCGATCTCCTCCGCGTCACCGCCCGCGGTGGGGAGCACCAGCACGGGTTGGCCGAAGGAGCCCCAGCGGGCGAGGGTGGCCTCCTGGCCGAGGCGATGCGAATACCAGCGAGACTTCACGAACATCGGGGGTGACTCCTGAAGAGGGAAACGAGGCGCGACAGCATGTCACGCCGCCGCAGCGCCGTCGTGCTCCTCACCCGAGCGGGACTGCCTCGACATCGGTCTGAGCAAAGTCATTTCCCTTGGAGAGCAGCGGCAGCACCGCATGGCGCGCGGTCGCGTAGGCGATGCAGTCACCGAGGTTCAGCGCCGCAGGGTGGCGGCCCTTGCCGAAGCGGCGAAACGCATCGCGCGCCCAACCCAGGTGCTCTGTCGTGAAGGGCACGATGTCGGGCTCCAGCCGTCGGAGCAGGACGTCGAGCCGCTCACGACCCTCGAGGCCGATGCGACGCTCTGAGGCGATGGCAGCCTCGAGGAGGGTTGCCGTCGAGATGAGCCGGCGACCACCCGAGAAGAGCGTCTGTGCGGAGCTCACGGCGTCGGCCTCCGAGAGCACGATGGCCAGCAACACGGACGCGTCGACGACGCAGTCCCTCACGCGTCGCCCCACAGGTCGTCGCGCAGCTCCTTCGATGGCCGGGGGTCGAGCACCGGGAGGCTCTTGCCCTGCTCAATCATCTCCAGAATCTCGGGAAGGAATCGCTCGCGGCCAGGCTTGCGGCTGGCCTGAAGCGCCTCGAGGCGTGCACGAAAGGCGTTGCCCGCTGCTTCCGTCAGGGACTCACCGGTCTCGGCGGCGAGCGCTTTCAGAAGCGCCTCCACTTCGGAATTTTTCAAGTTAATCGCCATGATGGAATTCTACCATGCGTGGTGGAATTCCACCATCGACCTCAGGGGCACCCGGCGGCGCGCCACGCCTGAATGCGCTGCCAAAACAGCTCGGTGAACTTCTCCACCTCGTGCGCAGGGAACAGCGCCGCCACCTTCAGCCGCACCGCCTCCTTCGCTTCGTTCGTCGCGAAGAACTCGAAGGCCTCGGCGTCGAGGTGCTTGAGCTCCTTCGCGCAGAACTCGTCGAAGCGCGCCGTCTCGAAGCGCTCGTCGGCAATCTTCGCGTAGCGGTCGAGCTTCTCGAGGTACGGCAGCTCCATCGCCGCCACGTCGTAGAAAGGCTGCCAGTCGAGGTTCTTGCGGAACGGCCGCTTCGTCGCCGCGCAGAAGAGCGTCCACTTCACGTACGACTTCACCAGCCACGGAAAGTGGAAGTGGAGCGACGTCACCTGCGAGTCCGGGCACGGGTTGGCGAAGTCGATGGGGTGCCACACGCCGTTCTTCCGCAACGACTCGCACGAGTTGAAGTCCCACCCGAAGAACGCGTTGATGGTGAGCGTCACCTTGCGCAGGTGCTCGGCCTCGGCCTTCGGCAGAAAATCCACCTTCTGCGTGTAGCGGTCGTGCAGCGGCGCGTCCGGCGCGTACGACACCATGCGCGTCTGCGGCCCGAAGCCGATGGTGCGCACGAACGCGTCGTACCCTTCGACCGACGCCTGAACGTGCATCACCGACTTCCCCGACTCGTCGTACGCGGTCCACGCCTCCTTCGCCGTCTTCACCCGCGTGACGTTGCGCCAGCCGCCGCCGTCGTACGGCTTCATGAAGAAGGGAAAGCCCAGCTTCTCGCCGATGGTCTTCAGGTCGAACAGCTTCGCGTACCGCTTCAGCGTCACCTTCGCGTCGACCTGGTCCTCGCCGTACGCCTTCGCCGGCAGCATCCACGTCTCGGGAATCGGCATGCCCAGCTTCATCATCGCCGCGTAGCTGGTGTGCTTTTCGTTGGCCTGCACGCTCCACGGGTTGTTGAAGACATACAACCCATCCATCAACAGGCCCTTCTTGATCCACTCGCGCTGGCTGTGCATCCAGTGCGTGAGGCGGTCGACCACCACGTCGTAGCCGACGGGCTCGCGCAGGTTGAAGGGTTGAATGGCGACGCGCTCGACCTCGAAGCGCACGGTGTCTCCACCGGCGGGCACGCTCAGGTTGAGCCGCTTGACCAGGTGCTCGAAGCACAAGGGCCAGCAGAGGTCGGCGCCCAGGGACAAACCGATACGACGCGTCACGACAGCCACGGGAAGCTCCTCATTCGTATACGAACATCAAGGGACCGGGGAACAGCCACGACAACCCTTCACGCAACCGGTCTCGCCAGTTCTGCCAGTTGTGCCCATCACGGGCCTCGACGAACTTCACCTGCATGCCGGTCGCGTCGAGCAGCGGCACCAGCGAGCGGTTCTCGTAGATGAGCGACTCGTACACGCCGCAGGTGACGAACACCCGCTGGCTCATCGCCACGGGCTTCTCGCGGTAGGCGTTGACGAACTCGACGATGCGGTCGAACAAAGGCCCGCGGCGGTTGCGCCGGCCGATGTCGGTGAAGGCGAAGCTGCCCGACTGCAAGAGCAACCGCCCCCAGATGCCCGGGTGCCGCACCGCCGTCGAGAACGAGGCCACCGCGCCAAAGCTGGCGCCCAACAGACACCGCGCCCGCGGCTCGTCGATGAGGGGGAACTTCCCGTTCATGTACGGCAACAGGTCGTTGGTGATGTAGTTGGCGTGCCCCTCGTCGGCGGCGTACTCGCGCAAGCGGTCCGGTGAATCCGAGAACGCCACCACCAGCTCGGGGATTTCGAGGCGGTGGATGAGGTTGTCGAGCACCGTCTTCATACCGGTGTAGTTGAGGAAGTCGCTGCCATCATGCACCACCAACAGCGGGTAGCGCCGCGTCTTGCGGTAGCGCGCGGGCAGGTACACCTGCACCAGCCGGTTACCGACCGTCCTGCTGGGCACTCGAATTCGCTCCAGCACGCCCGGGCGCGCCAGGGTGTCCGGCTGCGTCCAGTCGGGGCTGACGTAGCCGGCGGACTGCAGCACCGAGTTGGCGCCGAACGGGTCCCGCGCGCGGTTGGGGTTGAGGGGGTCTTCAATCCACTCGGCGCGGCCCTCACGCAGAACCTCGAACTTGTATTCCACCCGCGAGTTACCGGGGATTTCGAGCGTGAGGTGCCAGAGGTCGGTGTTCGGCGCGCGCGTCAGCGTGGTGGACGACTCGAGGCCGTACACCCAGTGCCGAACGTTCACCGCGTCGGCCTGGCCCAGCCACACGAAGGTGACGTGGGAGTCCTGCACCAGGGGGAAGGTGTGGTCGTTGAGGAACGCGCGCAGCTTCGGCGCGTCGCCCCAGGTGTTGATGAGCTCGTCGATGAGGCGGGCGGTGCTCATGTGGGGAGGGCGTCTCCAGCGCGGCTCAGGTGCACCACGCCGCTGGTGCGCACCACGCGGCCCTCGTGCATGACGACGGAGGCGCGCGAGGGCAAGGCGATGCAGCGCGAAGGCGCGAAGCGACGGGCCATCAGGCCGACGTGCACGGCGTCGTCCAGCTTGAGGCGCCGCTCCGGCTCGGGGAAGACGACGAGGTTCGGCACCAGCCCCAGGCCCGCGTCGAGCACCTCGCTCGCGCCCTGGCCCTGCGGAGGGTCGTCGTGGAAGAGCACCACGCGCTGACTCACCGCCATGGCGCCGGCCGACCAGGCGAACAAGGTGCGCGCGCCGATGAGGGACTCGAGGCCGAAGAGGAGCAACCGGTTCACCAGCACCGCGACGTGGCCGCCCGCGATGGCGATGGCCCCGCAGTCCGACAGGCACTCGATGAGGTCGCCCCGGTGCCGCGCGATGGCCGGCCGCTGGAGCGGCTTCCACGCCTCGTTGAACTCCGCGCGCACCCTCGCGCACTGGTACAGGTGCCAGGCGTCGAGGTCGCGAATGGCGTCGATGCACGCCTGCTCGACCTCTTCGCGAATCGACTCGGGCGGCTTCGACAGCCGCACCACCGCCTCGGCGTCGAGCGCGCGTTCGAGCCGCAGTCGGTACACGTCCTGGAGCGAGCGCAGCAGGTTCTGACGCTCCTTGTGGGCGCGGGCGAACTGCGGGTCTTCGCGGAACAGCTGCTCGCCGCGCCGGTAGAGCATCAGGTTGACGGTGTTCTCGTCGAGGTGCTGCACGAGCTCTTCGTCTTCGTCCTCGCGCTCCTGCCAGCCGGCGGTGACGATGGCGATGCGGCCCTGCACGCCGGTCTCCTTCACGGCGGCCGCGAGCGTCGGCTGAAAGCGCTGGGCGCCGAGGAGCACGGCGGTGCGGGTGGGGGTGGCGTCAGCAGGCATTCGGAAGGTGGCGCAGTCTATGTGACGAAGGACGAAAAGCAGTCGAAGTTCAGCGAGTCGTCAGCCTGGTTGGACGAAGCCGCGAAGGTTCTGCTCAGCCTCGAGGGGAGGGAGCACACCCGCCGCGGCGCGAGGCTCTGGGGCCCACGACGCGTTCCTTCGTGGTAGGCCCGGGCCCGTCCCATGCTCATTCAGATCTGCTACGCGAGCGTCGCCTCGAAGCCCTTCGAAGAGCCCGCGCTGCAGGCCTTGTTGACGAAGGCGCGCGCCAACAACGGCCGCGACGGAATCACCGGGCTGCTCCTCTATGGCAACGGCCACTTCGTGCAGGTGCTCGAGGGCGACGAGGGTGCGGTCGACGCGCTCTACGCGAAGATCGTCGGCGACCCGAGGCACCGCCAGGTGTTCCTTCTGTACCGCGACGAGGTGACGACCCGCGACTTCGCCCGCTGTGACATGGCCTTCGACCGGCTCACCGACTTCAAGCCCGAGTTCCTCCGCGACCGCTCTGAGGCGCGCGCGATGGTGAGCCTCTTTCTCGAGAAGGACCGCACGCTCACCGCCACGTCGTGAGGCACCGGCCCCGCCAAAGGTGCGGGAGCCACACCTCGTCCCGGGATGGACACCCTCGGCGCGGTGTCGGCCCGACGTGGGCTGGCCTCCTTGCACCGGGGACTGACGCCTCGTGACGAGGCCCTTTGGTCAGCGCGCGATGACCTTCACGGTCTGGCCGATGAGGTTCAGCATGCCGCGCAGGGTGTCGTAGTCGGGGTGCTTGAGCCGCATCCAGGCGTTGGCCATGAAGCCGGCCTCGACGGGTTGGGTGGGCGTGCCGGGCGCAGGCAGGTGCTCGTCGATGAACCACTTGCCGAAGCGGCGGTGCACCTCGTCGAGGCCCGCGTAGTCGACGATGCGGCCGTCTTGCGTGGGGCGCAGCGCGATGATGCCGGCGGCGTATTGGCGAGACAGGCGTTGGCTTGGCCGCCCGTGCACCACCGCCATCGCCCACTCGCGGTAGATGTCGATGTCGTTGCCCGCGGCATAGAGGTCCCACGCGCGCACGCCCGGCGGCCGGCAGCCGATTTCGCTGAACTTGAGGCCCTTGGGGCCGACGAACCATTCCATGTGCGTGGCCGTCGTCTCGAGGCCCAGCGCGGTGATGACCTTCTGCCCCATCGCGCGGACCTCGGTGTACGCGGGCGCCATGTCGATGCGGTTGGTGACGATGAACTGCGGGCTGATCCACCGGTTGCGCATCGCCTCGAGCACGTTGGGGTAGTAGTGCGTGACGAAGTCGTGCACGACGCGTCCACCGATGGAGATGGTGTCGTAGAAGGCCTCGTGCCCTTCGATGAACTCCTCGACGGCGACGCTGCGGCCCTGCGGCACGCCGAAGCGGACGAGGGCGCGGTCGAGCTCGGGCCCGTTGTCGACGCGCTCGGTGCCTGACGCGCCAGCGGCGTCACGGGGCTTGACGATGAGGGGAAAGCCGACGCGCGCGGCGAAGTGTTTGATGTCGTCGGCGCTGTTGGAGCCAATCGACTGCGCGCACGACACGCCGGCCTGGCGGAGCGCCTCCTTCATCGCGGGCTTGTCGCGGCACAGGAACGTCGAGCGCACGCTGGTGCCGGGAATGCCGCAGCGCTCGCGCACACGGGCGGCCGCCATGACGTGGGCCTCCACCACCGCCTCGAGCCGGTCGACCTTCACCTTCGACTGCACGAACCGCACGACGCGCTCGAGCTGCGCCTCGTCGGTGACGTTGCTCACCTGCTCGTAGTGCGCGAGCCACTGGCGCAGCCCGTCGTCGAGGGCTTCCTTCGGCCGCTCGCCGATGCCGGTGACGCGGGCACCGACGGCGTGGAGCGCGCGGGCGAACTCGCGCTGGTTCGCAGGGAAACAGGGTTCGACGAGAATGACGTCGACGGGCATGCGTGTCACTGTAGCCCGCACACGTTCCCTCCCTGTCGCGAAAAGTGCGGCCGGCGCGCGGGGGTAGGCGATAGGAGTGGTGCATGCGAACGGCCTGTCGTGTCCTCGTCGTGACGCTCGCCGCGCAGGCGTGCAGCCCGCCTCCACCACGCACGGTGGACATGAACCCGCCGGCCGCGCCGACGGAGCAGCGGGCCGAGGTGCGTTCCGACGGCACGGTGCAGCTGTCGTGGACGAACCCGGGCGATGACGACCTCGCGCGGGTGTTGCTCGCGCGCTTCCTTCCCGGTGGCACGGCGACGCGACCCGAGGGAACGCCAGCCGTCGGCGACGCCATCGGCATGAGTGGCTCGGTGGTGTTCCTCGGGCTGGAGTCGTCGTTCGTGGACTCCGCGCCGCCCACCAGCTGTGGCGCGCTCTCGTACCGGTTGTGGGCGCAGGACACGCAAGGGCGCTGGAGCGTCGGCCAGGCCCTCGTCGAACTCCCCGCGGGCACCACCACGCCCGCGCCGTCTCAGGCCGTGACGGACCTCACCGCGTCCTCGACGAACGGCCGGGCGGTGTTCGTGCAGTGGACGAACCCGCCTCCCTCGTCCGGATTCTTTCAGGTGGCGCTGGTGCGCAAGTCGGGCGTCGCGCCGAGCTCGCCAACCGATGGCGTGCCGGTGGCGACGGGCGCGGTCTCTGGCTTCGCCGAGGCGTTGAGGGACTACGCGCCCGGGGAGCGGCTCTTCTACGCGGCGTTCGCGTGCAATACGTGTGGGCGTTGCCGACAGGCGCCGACGGTCGTGTCGTTCACGGTCCCGACGCCTGAGGTCGATGGGGGAATTGCCGACGCCGGCACACCGATGGATGGAGGCCTCGCGCCGACGGGCCTCGCGGCGGCACTGTCTCCCGATGGGCAGCGGGTGCAGGTGTCGTGGACGAACGGCCCCAGCCCCGCGTTGGCGCGCGTTCGCCTGACGCGCACGCTGACCTCGGGTGGCATGACGTCGTCGCCGGTCGTGGTGTTCGAGGGCCCCGCGGCGAACGCGACGGAGCGGGTGGATCAACTCCTCCCCTCGGTGGGAACCACCACACGCACCTACACGTACCGGGCGGTGGGGTGCTCGAGCGCATCGTGTGACGCGAGCGGCCCGACGGTGTCGGTGAGCCTCACGCTGAAACAGGCCCTGCGCGGTGGCGGGTACACGCTCTTCTGGCGGCACGCGTCGGCGGCCATGTGCAGCGACCGGACCGACCTGTGCCCGCAGACGATTCCCAGCGGCCAGACGTGCGCGTCGATGCTGGCGGGCACCCCGTCGGCGAACTGGTGGAAGACGTGTGTGTCCGACGCGCCCGCGTGCATGACGACGGCCCGGCAGCTCTCGGTGGTGCCCGCGTCGGCCGAGACGACCGCCGTGCGCACGTGGTTCCAGTCGAACGGCGTCACCGTGGGCCGGGTGCTGACGAGCGAGTACTGCCGGTGCTTCACCACCGCGCAGGACTTCCAGTTCGGGCCCGCGCTCGAGTTCAGCGCCGACCTCACCTACTGGGTGTACGAGGAGGGCCTGCGCTGCGCGAAGAACGTCGCGCTGTTGCACGAGACGCCCGCGGCCGGCACCAACACGGCGATGGTGGGCCACGCCGGCTTCACCTGCCCCACGCTCGACTCGCTCGCCTGGGGAGAAGCCGCCATCTTCAAGCCGCAGGCGCCGACGGGTCGCACGTGTACGACGGTGGGCTCCTGCGCGGCGGATGAAGCCTGTGTCTCGGGGCAGTGCGTGAAGCCGCTCCTCATCGCGCGGGTGCCGGCGCTGGGGACCGGCGCCTGGTCGACGCTCCCGTGACGATGGACTTTGGCGTCGCTCGAGTGCCGCGCGAGTCGCCCTGGTGACCGGTCGACACAGGTCAGCGTGGCCCCCTGACCGTCTCCGGAGTCCACCTGGACCATGCGCTGGTTCTCCGTCCTTGCTGTCTATCGGCGACTGCCAGACCTCGAGGCGCCGTCGGGCTGGGAGCCCGCGCAGGACTCCGAAGCCTCGAGAGACCTGGGCCTGACGGAATGACGCCGGGCGTCGTCTTCGCAATCACCGGCCGGGAGGGAGGCTTCTCCCAGCGGCTGTCCGGCGCCATGCGGGGGTCATGTTTCCACTGGCCACATG
>JBILEB010000013.1:0-79302 GCA_044352295.1 Myxococcaceae bacterium | reverse complement strand
GCCGACGAGGCCGACGCGTAGCCCTGCGAGGCGAGCACCTTCTCGCCATTGCCGGCCAGCAGGTGGAAGTAGCTGCGGCCATCGGCGCCGGTGAACGTCTCGAAGCGGCCGCGCGACAGGGTCAGCTCATCCATCACCTCGGCGGAGGCATCGACGTCGACATCGAGGTCGTCGACCTGGGCCGAGTCCACGCCGCAGGCGGTCAGGGCGAGGATCGAGGTGAGCAGCGCGAGCAGGCGGGCGTTCATGGAGGACTCCGAAGGGTGAGAGGTGAACTGCACGGACGCGATGGGTTGCAGTCGCCGTGCCGCCTCGATCCGCTCGCAACCCACGAAGAAGAGGAGGATGAGGTTCCTGTGGATGTTGCTTTCAAGCAACGTTTGATTCAAAAGAAGGTGATATGCTGCCTGAACTCAACACCGAGAAGGAACTCCACGCGGCCGACATCGAGCAGGTGGGCCGCCGCCTCGTCCAGCTCGCCTGTGCGCAGACCGGGGCCATCAACGGCGCCGTCTTCCTGCACGACTCGAAGTCGAAGGGCTTGTCGGTCGACTTCCACGTCGTCGGTGGGGTGGTGGTGACGCTCCCGGGGACGGGCTCCATCATTCGCCCCAGGCAGGACGGGCGCCCGAACGGCATCGCGCTGACGTGCTTTGAGACGAACACGCCCTACCTCTGCAACGACACCTCGAAGGACCCGAACTACGCGCGGTACTTCCTCGACGTGGGCGCGGTGCTGGCGGTGCCCATTCCCTGGCAGAACAAAGCGCTCGGCGTGCTCACCGTCGCCACCACGGCGCCTGGGGCCTTCCTGGACGAGCACGTGCGTGCGCTGCAATCGGTCGCCGCGGCCTCGGCCCGCTTCCTGCGTCGCGCCCAGCTCGCGCGCGCCACCCTCGACACCGGCCGGCCGTTCGTCATCAAGGGCCTCTCACCGGCCTGGCTGGAGGTCGAGCGGAAGGTCGAGCAGGTCTCGTCCACCGACGCGCCCGTGCTGGTGACGGGAGAGAGCGGGACCGGCAAGGACCTGGTGTCGCGCTCCATTCACTTCAACTCGAGGCGCAGCGCGAAGCCGTACGTGACGGTGAACTGCGCGGCGATTCCCGAGACGCTGCTCGAGAGCGTGCTCTTCGGCCACGTGAAGGGGGCGTTCACCGGCGCGAGCGCGAACAAGGTCGGCGAGTTCCAGAAGGCGGACGGCGGCACGCTCTTCCTCGACGAATTGGGAGAGCTCCCCCTCATGCTTCAAGCCAAGGTGCTGCGGGCCATCGAGCAGGGCGAGGTGAGCCCCGTGGGCTCCAACGACGCCCCGCTGCGGGTCGACGTTCGCCTCGTCTGTGCCACCAACCGCAACCTCGCCCAGATGGTGCGCGAGGGCCGCTTTCGAGACGACCTCTATTTCCGCGTGTCGGTCATCACCGTCGAGTTGCCGCCGCTGCGCACCTACAAGGACAACCTCGAGATCCTCGCGCAGGTGTTCCTTCAGCAGGCCGCGAAGAAGCACGGGCGCCGCGTCGATGCCATCTCGCGCGAGGCGACGGCGCTGCTGCAGGCCCACGACTTTCCCGGCAACGTGCGTGAGCTCAAGAACGCCCTCGAGCACGCCGTCATCCTCGCCAGCGGCCATGAGGTGCGCGCGGAAGACCTGCCGAAGTCGATGCGCGCGGCGCCCGGCCTCGTCGTTCCTCCGACGCTCCCCGTGCCGGGCAAGGACGAGGTGCTGCCCCTCGAGACGATGCGAGAGCAGTGGCTGGCCCCGCTGGAGCGCCAGTACCTCCAGGACCTGCTGCACCGCACGCACGGGCAGGTGACCGCTGCCGCGAAGCTGGCCGGCGTGAACCGCGTCACCTTCTATCGCTTGATGGAGCGCCACGGCCTGCGGCTGGCGCGCATGCCGGTCTAGGGACGGAGCCGGCCGCGACCCCCGGTGCCGCAACGCTGGCCTGTCAGGGCGCACAAGCGCTAGAGAGCGCCCTCATGCGTTCCTTCGTCCTCGCCGCCGTCCTCGTGGCCACGGGTTGTACGAGCTCCACCATCATCAACTCGCGTCCGACGGGCGCGAACGTCGTGGTCGACGGGCAGAACCTCGGCCAGGCGCCAGCCCAATGGTCCGAGACGGTGTGGGCGGGTACCAAGAACTCGGTGCGCCTCTCGATGGCTGGCTACAACGACACCAACGCCACCATCGCGGCGGACCAGTGGTCCGTGGGGCGCGTCATCGTCAGCGTCCTCTGCTTCCTCCCGGGGCTGCTGTGGTCGACCGACTATCGGCCCTCGTACGAGTTCTCGCTGCAGCCGGCCGCAGGTGGTGGCTACTACCAGCAGCCAGGCCAGATGCCGCCGGGCTACTACCCCCCGCCCCCGGTGCCCGGCAATGGAGGCCCTCCGCCAGCTCCGGGTGACCAGCCGCCGCCGGTGCCCGTCCGTCCGGCCCCGCAGCCGGCCCCGCCATCGCTCTGACGTGACGGCAGCGCTCCTCGCGGTCTTGGCGCAGGTGGCCCCCTTTCCCTGGGATCAACCGCTTGCACCGGCGTTCCCTGCACCGGAGGCGGTCGCGGCCCCCAGCCCCGAGGCGCGTCCCACGCTGCTGCAGACCATCGGGCGTGGGTTCTACTTCGCGTACCGCGCGACCATCTCTTCGGCGAAGGGGAGCAACTGCCGGTTCGAGCCGTCGTGTTCGCTGTACGGCCACCAGGCCATCGAACACCTCGGGCTGGTCCCGGGCCTCGTCCTCTTTGGTGCCCGCTTGATGCGCGCTCACCTCAACGCCGACCGCTTCTACCGCTTCGACGGCGCGCGGCTGCTCGACCCGCTCGACGACACCCTGGACTGGCTCACCCCGAGAGAGGATCACCCGCGATGGTACTGGCGCTCCTCTGTGCGGTGACGATGGGGCAGGCCGGCGACGTCCGGGAGGACGAGTCGCTCGCCTTCGCCCGCCTGTTGCTCGCCGAGCAGGACCCCTACCGCGCCATCACCGAGCTCAAGCGCTTCGCCTTTCTGCGGGGGGGGCCCGAGGCGCTGCACGCGCACCTCCTCATCGGGAGCGTCTATGCGAAGGGCCGCATGGTGGACGCCTCGCGGTTTCACTTCGATCGCGTCGTCGCGGTGGGTGAGCCGCGCACCAGCACGGCCGCGCGGCTGCTCTCGCTCGAGAACGTGTGCATCACCCGCATCCTGAGCGGGAACTGCGCCGAGGCCATCGCCGAGCTGCCCGACGACACGCCGCTGGGCCTCAAGCCGCACCTGACGCGGTACTTCGGCGTGTTGATGGGCACCGAGCCAGCACCAGCTGTTCCCACCGAGGTGCTGGGCCGCCTCGCCGTCGAGCGCGCTGCGCTGCCGCTCCAACGCCCATGGCTCGCGGGCCTGTTGTCGGCGGTACTCCCAGGCGCGGGGCAGCTGTACAACGGCCGCTGGTTGGACGCGTCGTTGGCCTTCATCCTCACCGGGGCCTCGGTCGCGGGCACCGTGGCGCTGCTCGCGAGGCCTCAACCGGAGTGGGGTTTCGGCATCCCCCTGGGGCTCCTCGCGCTCGTCTTCTACACGGGCAACATCGTCAACGCGGTGGGTGATGCCTTCCGGCTCAACGAGCAGACGTACGCCGCGTTCGCGAAGAAGCTCGAGCAGGAGGCGTGGCCGAAGCTGGGCCTGTCGGTCGGGCCGAACGGAGGCTCCTTCACGCTGACGATGTCGCTCGGCGGTGAAACGAAGACGGTGCTCGAAGGCACCCGATGACGCGACGGCTGGTGCTGTCGTGTCTCATCCTCAGCGCGTGCATCGCGCCGCAGCCCGTATTCGCGCCCCTGGAGGGAGATGACGTCACGGTCTTCGTTCACGGCTACCGCGCGAGCTTCTTGGCCGACGAGTCTGGCGCCATCGCGTACGTGACACCGGGCCAGGGCCTGTCGAAGGGAGACCGCTCGCTGGCGTTTCCGTTCGAGGGCCAGCGCGACTTTCCCCGGTATGGCCCGCTGCACGTGGTGGGGCCGCTGACGAAGCTCACGGCGATTCCGCTCGCGTACGAGCTCGACCCCTACCTGTCGTGGATGACCTGGGCGAAGACCCGCATGCCGGGCTTCCACGCCTTCGCGTACGACTGGCGGAGGGACATTCGGGAGAGCGGGCAGGCGCTGTGCCAGCACCTCGAGGCGTTGGGTCCGCGGCGACGGGTGCGAATCCTCGCGCACTCCATGGGCGGGCTGGTGACGTTGTCGTGTCTGCGCAGCGGCTCGGACGCCGTGCGCGCGATGGTGGTGAAGGTGGCCTTCGTGGGGACTCCATTTCGCGGCGGCCCGGGGCAGTGGGATGATCTGCAGCTCGGGACGAAGACGGGCAGCAACGAGAAGTTGCTCGACGCCGAGACGCTGCTGACCTTCCCGTCCGCGTGGCAGCTCCTTGGGCCGCAGCCCGACTTCTTCGTCGATTCATCCGGCGCCCCGACGTCCGTGCCGGCGTTCGACGCCGATACCTGGCTCGCGCGTCGCTGGGGCCTGTTCTCGGACGAGGCCGTGCGGGCGAACCCGGCCTACCGCGTGCAACTGGAGCAGCGGCTTTCGGCCCATCGCGCCCTGTGGAGCGAGCTGAGTGACGTCGAGGGCGCTCCGCCGCCCGTCCGGGTGCTGGCGATCATCGGCCATGGGCGTGAGACGCTCGAGGCCTGGCGGGTGACTTCGGACGGGACCGTGTCGTTCACCAATCCCACGCGGGGCAACGGAGACGGAACGGTGCTGGCCGCGCGCGCGGTGCCTCCGAAGCCCCTCGTCGCGGATGTCGTCGAGACGCGCGCCGAGCACTCCGAGTTGTTCAACGACGACGGCGTGCGGGAAGTGCTGCGGGCGTTCGTGAACGCCCCCTGAGGGCTGGTCGTGCTCGTCGAGACGGGAGAACGCTCCGTTCAGCGGAGG
The DNA here is from genome assembly GCA_044352295.1 of Myxococcaceae bacterium. Classification (GTDB taxonomy): domain Bacteria; phylum Myxococcota; class Myxococcia; order Myxococcales; family Myxococcaceae; genus Xiheimicrobium. The sequence continues at coordinate 74,395 of JBILEB010000013.1, read as the reverse complement.
AGCACGAACGGACCTGGCGCGCGTGCTGTCGAGGGAAGCAGGTGCGAGGCGGGCGGTGGCCCGATCGATGGCTCCGAAGGCGGCGGGCGGTTCTCGAGCGTCGAGGTGACCAGTCCGCGTGAGGTGAGCCAGGTCCACAGGCCCCACGTGAGCATTCCGGCCCCCGTGGCCACCATCGAGCCCATCGCGCCGGAGATGAAGCCGCACTGGCTCCCGGTGCTGCCCAGCCCCGGCGCGCAGGACAACGACACCGTCGCCAGGTTCAGCGCTCCGGAGCCCGCGATGATGCCGCCGACGAGGGCGACGACGTTCCCGGGGTGATCGATGTCGACGACATCGGCCCGCGCCAGCACGCGCTCCGCACCGGACTCGGTCTGGACGAGCAGACTCGTGCGGTCTTCGCCGACGATTCGCGCCTCGCGGAGGCCCGTGTCGCGCGTCAGGAACGTGGCGGTCGTGGTGCAGCCGCAGAGGAGTGAAGGGGCGAGCGGGAACAGGCGCGGCATCGCTCGTCTCTGCCAGACGGCCGGCGGGTACGTCAGCGTCCCACCTCATGCGCGGAGCGAGTCGTGCCGAAGCCTCGTCGGGAGGCGGGGACATGCTCGAGACGATTGCACGCGGGGTGGAGTCGAGGCGTCAGGTGGACGTGGCGCTGGCCGAGGGGCTCGGCACGGCATGGGCTGGGGTGCTCGTGCTGGTGGAGTCGATGGTGTCGCTCGACGGCCTCGATGAGCCCGTGCTCGACGCGCTCGAAGCGGTGCTCCCGTCTGGCGCGACGCTGCACCTCGTGTCGGACGAGTTGATCTCCATCGTCGCGCCGGGGCAGTCGTTGTTCGACGGCTGGTCATTGGTGGAGTCGCTCCGCAGCGTCTTCGCGGGGCAGGGCGTCGCGGTGCACGTGGGGCTGTCATCATGGCCGATGGAGGGCCCGACCGTGACGGACGTCTTCGGCGCAGCCGTGGCGGCGCTCGTCGAGGACCGGTCTCGCGCTCCCGAGCCGAGCGACGAAGAGTTCGTCGAAATCGACGGCATCGAGTTGGCGTTTCAAGGCGCGGGCGAGTTCCTGAGCGCTTGAGGCGTCATGGCGGTCGACCTGGCGCGCTCGCCGCGTTGGTTCTTGCTTCTCGCTCGGCTGATTCCAGGCCGCCTGATGCTGCGTCTCTCGCTTCGTTCCACGGGCTGACGCTGCTGGTCGACAAAGACGCTTCCCTCGCCGCGCCAACACGGCACACTGACGCGACATGTCCCGCCGTCAGGAGCCGCCATGAAGAAGCTCGCCGTCCTCACCTCGGGTGGAGACTCACCCGGCATGAACGCCGCGCTGCGCGCCATCACCAAGCTCGCCGCCTCCGAGGGCGTGCAGGTCGTCGGCGCGCTCGAGGGCTACGAGGGCCTCATGCACGGCCACTTTCGCGAACTGACGAAGGTGCTCGGCGACGGCTCCATCACCGTGGACGTCGAGGTGGACGCGGCGGGCGGCCAGGGCGGCACCATCATCGGCTCCGCGCGCAGCCTGCGCTTCCGGGAAGCTGAAGGCCGCGCCCAGGCCAACATGCAGATGGTGAAGTACGGCCTCGAGGGACTCATCGTCATCGGCGGCAACGGCTCGCTCACGGGCGCCCACGTCTTCGCGGGCGAGTCGGGGCTGCCGGTCATCGGCATTCCGGGCTCCATCGACAATGACATCGGCTGCACGGCGCTCGCGCTCGGCGTCGACACCGCGCTCAACACCATCGTGCAGGCGTGCGACCACATCTCTGACACCGCGCGCGCGCATCGACGCGCCTTCGTCGTCGAGGTGATGGGGCGTGACTGTGGCTACCTCGCCATGGCGAGCGCCATCGCCGTGGCCGCCGACGCGGTACTCATTCGCGAGCAGGGCAAGAGCGAGGAGCAGCTCATCGCCGACCTCTCCAACGTCATCCGCAGCGGGTATGCGCGCGGCAAGCGCCGCATCCTCGTCATCAAGGCCGAAGGGGTGCAGGTGCCGTGTACGCGGCTGGTGCGGCTCACCGAAGAGGCCATGCGCGCCGACATGCCGTCGGTGGAGATCCGCGCCACCGTGCTCGGCCACGTCGTGCGAGGCGGCAACCCGAGTTACCAGGACCGCGCCATCGCCGGCCGGCTGGGCTTCGCTGCGCTGGGCTCCCTGCTGCGAGGGCACACCGACGCGATGGTGGCGTGGCTGCCGCCGTTGCCCGGCGGAACGCCCACCGAGGACTCGTCGGTGCAGCTCTTTTCGCTGGACCGCGTGCTTCAGGAGACCGCCGCCGTCATCGACGGCACCAGCCCCGTCACGCGGCGTCGGCTCGCGCTGATGGAGAAGGCGTCGGGCGTGCTGGCGCTGTGAAACGACCCCTCACCGGCTGACCGTCACCGTCGCCAGCCGAAGGCCCTCCGTCTCGGGCCCCTCGTAGGCCATCATCTTCGCGGCCATCGGCGCGAGCAGGACGAAGGTGAGGCGCACCTCGGCCTTCACCACGGGCGGCGGGACCTGCATCGACACCTCGCGGACCTCTCCTGCCTGGAGCCGCGCGTCCCGCACCTGCTTCGCAGCGAACGGCGCCAGCGACGGCTTGCCCTCTGCGTCGACGTAGCCCCGGTTCAAGATCGCCTCGGGGTGGTCCTTCATCGGGTCTTCGCGCAGGTTTCGAAACACCTCGTTGCCGCTCCCATCGAAGCCGACGAAGTCGACGCGCGCGAGGCGAGCTGGAAACCCGGTGGGGAAGCCGTGCTGCGCGCGGTTTTCGAGCCGGGCCACGAGGCGATCGCCCTCGAAGCGCGCCGTCAGCGCGACGGCGGCTCCAACCAGCCCCGGCGCCTTCGTGCGAATCGCATGCTGCGGGCCCGTGAAGACGTGGCTTCGATGCGTCGGCCGGCTCGACACGGCACCCGAGGGGCCCTGCACTTCGGGAAGGTGACACGACACACAGCTCTTCGCGTCGGCCGCGCGTGCGTGTTCGACGCCCGTGGAGCAGCTCGTCACACCCGCCGCGTTCTTCTCTTCTCCGTGACAGGCCAGACAGAGCGTCTTCCCGTCGGCGATGGCGGGCAGCGCGGGCCCGTTCGCGTGCACCGGAGACACGCCGGTGGGGATGTCGTGGGGGCCCCGAAAGACCTTCGCGGGCGCCCACGTCAGCGCCTCGATGCCCTTCTTCTCGCCCTCGAGGTGCACCCCGTCGAGTTGGTGGCAGGTGGCGCAGCTCACCCCGGTCTGCGCGGCCTTCGAGTCGAAGTCCGTCACGTCTCGCGGGCTGTGGCACCGCGCGCACTGTGCCGGAATGCCGTCGCCCTGCTTCCTCGCGCGCACCATTCGCAGGTGCGCGTACAGCGGGTCATTCACGTGGTGGGCGCGGCTGTGCTGACTGAGGCGCCACTCCGCCACGACCTCGGCGTGACAGCTCTCGCACGTCGCGGGGTCGTCGGCGTCGAGCGTCACCGCCTTCGACAGCGCCAGGGCGACTTCGTTCACCTTGACCGGAGTCGCCGCAGCAGGCGTGGTGGGGTCGACGGGCGCTGCGCGCTCGGTGCGACACGCGGCGAACAGGAGCAGCAGGGCGACACTGGAGGGGCGCATGAAGGAACCTGTGGTTGGCCGAACGGGCGGTGAGAGCCCACGGTGGCACCGCAGGATTCCATCGTCGATGACAGCTATGCTGCCTCGCGTCGTGAGGCTGCGCATCGCTCAAGAGGTGAAGGACACCGAGGCCGAAGGACCTGGCACCCGCTACGCCGTCTGGGTGCAAGGGTGCTCGATTCGGTGTCCAGGCTGCTGCAACCCCGAGATGTTCGTCCACGGCAAGGGCGGGCGCGAGGTCGAGATTGAGACGTTGGCCGCCGACATTCTCGCCACGCCGCGCATCGAAGGCCTCTCGATGCTGGGCGGAGAGCCCTTCGAGCAGGCCGAGGGCGTCGCGGCGCTGTGCCGCCTGGTGAAGGCGGGTGGAAAGACCGTCATGGTCTACAGCGGGTACACGCTCGCCGAGCTCGAACGGCAGGTGCTCGACGGCAAGCCCGGCGTGAAGGCGCTGCTCGAGGTGGCCGACCTGCTGCTCGACGGCCGGTACGACGCGACGAGGCCCGAGAAGGGCCGCCGGTGGGTCGGCTCGACCAACCAGGCGCTGCACTTCTTCACCGACGCGTACCGGCCTGACGATCCGCGCTTCTGGTCGTCGAACACCGTCGAGCTGCGGCTGGAACACGGCCAGCTCACCATCAACGGGTGGCCTGCGCCGGCAGACCTGCTCCGACGCCTCTTCCGTCATTCCCCACCGACCGCGCCCGTCTGCGAGACTCCCGACGCCTCATGAGCCTCGCGCGCGTGACCCATGCCGAAGCGAACCTGCTCACCCTGGCGCGCTGTGCGTTGGGCGTCGGCCCCGCCTCGGAGCTGACCCGCCTTCTCCTCGTCAGCGTCGCGCCGCCGCTGAAGCTCGGGCCCACCTCGGCGACGCTGCTCGAGGAGACGCTCGCGAAGGGCGTGGCGCTCTCGCTGCTCCACGAAGGCGGGTGGACGAAGGAAGCGCCGGGCCGACTGTGGGACGCGCCGCTGCCGGAGCTCCGCTTCTCGGGGAACGTCATTCGTCTGCTGCAGTGGGCGCTCAAGCTGCCGCTCGCCGAGCCCGAGGTGAGCCGGCTCGAGCTTCGGGGAGCGCTGACTCCGGCCGAAGAGGTGTTCGCCGCGCTCTTGCTGGAGCGCGCGCGCGGAACGGCCGCCGAGGCGACGCTGATGCTGCAGCCCGAGCTCCGCCGCGCGCCCCTCGTCCAGCTCGTCCACGCCGCGCCGCTCGGTCGAGTCGGTGCGCTCGAGGTGGCGCCTCTGACGGCGGCGCATCTGCCCTTCGTGCGCGGGCTGCTCGACCTGCTGGGGGACACCTGGCTCGCCGCCGAGCTGGTGAAGCCGCAGCTCGCGCAGCCGAAGGTGCTCGTCATGGTCGGGCGCGCCCAGGCCGCCGTCGCCGCGTCGTTCCTCGACGTCGTCGAGCAGCACCAGGCCCGGCACCTCGCGCGGTGCTTCATCGATGCCGCGGCCGCGTGGCTGGCCTCGCGGAGCACCGCGGGCGACCTCGTCGCGCTCGACCCGGAGTCTCCGTTGCGGGAACGCGCGGACGCCCGTCGAGAAGCGGGGGCGTTGTGGCGCGTGGTGCAGCGACTGGAGCAGTGGGACCAGCAGCACCGGGCGACCCGCTTCATCGACGATGGGTACGAGCTCGCGCAGGCGCTCGTGAAGGACTGGGAGCGTCTGGGCCCCGCGGGCTTTCGGGCGGCCGAACGCCTCGTCGCCGAGCTCGAGGGCCTGCCGTCCTGACGCGATGGTGCGCGCGACGGACACCTGTGTCGTCGAAGCGCTGTGCGAGCAGTGGACGGCCGCGTCGCTGACCCGTTCTCTCGAGGCGGCCGCCGAGGCGCTGGACGTCGAGTTCCAGCGGCCCGTGCTCGTCCGGGAGCGAGGGGAGTGGTTCCTCGCGTCCGGCTTCGTCAACGGGGTGCGCGCGACAGGCCAGCCCCTCGAGGTGGGCGATGTGCTGGAGCCGCACGCGCCGCTCGAGCTGCATGGCCGCTGCTGGCGCGTCGTCGATCCGTCACGCACCGTTGCACCCATCGAGCCTCCGAGCGTCGAAGCGCCCGACGACGCCTGGCGGGTCTTCGAAGACGCCCGGCTCGAGGCGGGTGACGACGTTCCTGCGCGGGCGCGTGGCCCGGCTCGGCTGCGGCTGTTGGGCCTCGGAGCACCGATGGTGGCCACCGGTGCGGCGCGCGTCACCTTCGACGCCAACGGCTTCGTCACCACCCTCGCGGTGGAGGCCACGCACTGGCCGAGCGCCTGCGCGTTGTTGAAGACCGAGCCGCTCTTTCGCTTCGTCCGCGCCATCGAGGTGCTGGGGCCGGGGCGGCCCGGTGGAGATGAGCCGCTCCACTGGCTGCGTGAGCAGGGCGCCCGGGCGCGCGCGTCGTTTCCCCTCGTCGCGCGCCTGTTCTGGGAAGGCCAACTCGCCGAGACCGACACGACACCGGTTCGCCTGCGCGCCCGAGAGACCCCCGTGGCCCCCTGGACCGAGCCCGCCGTGCTCGACGTCACCCGTCACGGAAAGACGCAGCGTCAGTGGCTGGGCGCGGTGAACACCGTCTGGCGCGACGTCGAGCGAGGCGTCACCTTCGTCCGCCCCGGCGTGCCCGAGGCGATGCCGTTGCTCTCGCGTCAACGGGGGCGCTGGGTGTTGTTGCCAGGCCGGGAACCGTTCTGGAGCCCTGAGGTGACGGGGGCGCTGCGTCACGGTGATTCGTGGACGCTGGCCGACGGCACGGCGCTTCGCTTCTTGCAGTTCCCCGAGTGAGTCAGAGGCGAATCGAGGGCTGGCCTTGCGCGCCATCGACGACGACATCCGCTCCGGTCACCCACGAGGCCCGGGGTGAGGCGAGGAAGGTGATGACGTTCGCCACCTCGTCGAGTGTCCCCATTCGTCCCCACGGAAACTCTCGCGCCACGAAGCCCTGAATGACCTCGGGCATGGTGGTGGCCCGCTTGTGCCAGGAGCCGCCCTCCCAGAGGATGCTGCCCGGGCTGACGGTGTTGACTCGAATGCGGCGCCCGGCGAGCTCCCGCGCGAGCGACGAAGCGAGCTGAATCTCTCCGGCCTTCGCGACGCCGTACTGCGAGCGGGGCCCCGGTCTCGAGCCCGAGATGCTGGCGACGATGACGACGCTGGCCCCGTCGCTCTTCTCGAGGTGCGGCGTGGCGGCCTGAATGACGCGCACCGCATGCACCAGGTTCACCTCGAAGGTCTTCACCCAGTCCTCGGGCGTGGTGTCCAGGAAGTTCCCGCCGAAGGTGCCGCCGACGTTCGCCACCACCACGTCGAGGCGGCCGAGTGCGCGCACCGACTCGTCGACGAAGCGCTCGACGCCGCCCTTCTCGACCAGGTCGACCTGCGTGCCGTGGCCGCGACGGCCCGTCGCCGACAGCGTGCGCACCGTGTCTTCGAGCGCCTCCGCGGTCCGCCCGCACACGGCCACGTCACACCCTTCACGCGCGAGCGTGAGCGCGGTGTGCCGGCCGATGCCCCGCGTGCTGCCCGTCACCAGCGCCACGCGCCCCGTCAGTCCCAGATCCATGCACGGGCGATAGCGCGGCGGTGCGGGCCGCTGAACTGCTTTCGAACGAGGCGAGGGCCGGCTCGAAGGGCGTCTCGTCGGCGGTGCGGAAACGCTGCGCGAGCTCGGTCAGGTGGGTCGCCGACCCGGAGAGCCGTTCGGCGGCCTCGGTGAGCGCCGTCGCCCGGGCGGCGGTGGTCTGCGCGATGCTGTCACGTTGAATCGACGCGCGGTTGATCTCCTCGACGCCGCTGGACTGCTCCTTCGCGGCCGTCGCCAGTCGATGCATCAAGCCAGAGACCTCCCCCACGGCCTGGCCCGCCGAGGTGAGAGACACCGAGCACTCGTCGACCAGCTTCGAGCTCGAGGCCACCTGCTCGACCGAGCCTTGAATGAGCGCGCGAATTCGCCGCGAGGCGTCCGCCGAGCGTTGGGCCAGCGCCCGCACCTCGTGAGCGACGACGGCGAAGCCACGCCCCGCCTCACCCGCGCGCGCGGCTTCGACCGCCGCGTTGAGGGCCAACAGGTTCGTCTGAAAGGCCATCTCGTCGACCGTGCCGATGATGTCGCGCACCTCGGCGGAGGTGCTCGCGAGCGCTCGCATCGCGGCCTGCGCGGACTGCATCACCGCGCTGGTCGAGTCGACTCCCTGGCGGGAGGTCTCCGACAGGGCGTTCGCGCGCTGGGCGATGTCGGCCGTCTGCTGGGCGTTGGCGGTGAGCTCCTCGAGGGAGGCCGAGGTCTGGGCGGAGGACGCGGCCTGCGTCGAGACCCCGCTCTGGAGCGCGCTGCTCGTCTGCGCGAGCGAGGAGGACTCCTCCTGGACCTGTCTCGACACCCGCTGCACGCTCTCGATGGCGCTCGCCATGCCGGCCAGCGTGGTGCGCAGCGCGTGGTGGACCCGCGTGACCTCGTCGTGCGCCCGGTCCGCCGGGCGTGGACGCAGGTCGCCCGAGGCGGCTGCATCGAGCGCCGTGACGAGGCCCTCGAGGCGGCTCGAGACGTGGCTCGCGATGCGCAACCCGATGGCCAGGGCAAGGAGCAGCCCGACGAGACCGACTCCGAGCAGGGTCCACTTGAGCTGGCGGACCTCGCGGGCCGCCTCGAGGCGCTGGGCGCTCTCGAGCTCGGTCGCGTGGCCGACCGCGCGCTCCGCGGCCCGTTGGTGAGCCTCGAAGTGACGGACCATCACCCCAGTCAGCACGGCTTCCGCCTCAGCGCGGCGGCCGGCCCGCACGAGGGGGAAGAGCTGCTGGCGGCCTGCGCTGAAGAAGGCTCGAGCCGGCGGGAGACTCTCGTCCTGGAGCGTGGCGCGGAGCGTCCCTGAAGCGAGGTGTTCGACCCAGTGGCGTTGGCGAGTCTCCAGCGCGGCTTCGAGCGTGGCCCAGCGGCGCTCCAACGCGGGAAGCGCCGCCGCATCGGCCACGATGGCCTGATGCGCCACCAGCCAGGCCTCCAGGGCGAACAGGGGCGGCGGCATCACATCGGCCACCAGCTCCTTCGTCTCGAGCACGTGGCTGTACACCGACGCCTCAACCCGCTCGGCCGTGCTCTGCCACACCAACGCGATGAACCCGGCGAACAGAAGGGCGAAGAGGAGAAGAAGCGACGATACCTGCGCACGCAGAGACAACCTGGACATGATGAACCCTCCCCCGGGCGTGGGTGAACACGCTCCTGGGCTGCAAGGTGCATGCTGCGCGCAGCACTTCGGGACTTGGTCGGCGGGGGTGGGTCATGGAGCGCCAGGTGGGTCGTCGCTGCGCCACCGAGCGAGGGCGCTGGGCTACGGTGTCGTCGTGGTGACGCGCGCCTGGTCGATGATCGTGGTGAGCCTCACCGCGGCGTGCGTCCGCGCGCCCCCCGCCCCCGAGGCTCCACCCGTACCTCCACCACTGGTGGTTCCCGACGAGACGCCGCGGCCGCCCGCGCCCCGCCCCGCGTGGATGGGCGTCGTCGCGCAGGCCGATTCCCTCGAGCGCCTCACGCGCGGTGTGCTGCGGGACGCCGGCGTGCCCGAGGCCGATCGTCAGGTCTTCGCCGAGCCGTACTCCACCGTCGACGGCGTCTTCACCTTCCGCGGCGGACCCAGCCGGAGCGGTGGCGCCTTCGGTCGTGTTCCCCGCCATCCCGTCGCGCTCGAGCTCGCGTGGACGCACGTGACGGGTCGCAGCCGCGCGCCCTGGTTCGGTGGTTCGGGGTGGACGGGACAGCCCGTGCTCGTCCGGTGGCCGGCCGTCATTCGCAACTCGATGCCGAAGCTCAAGCCCGAAGCGCGAAAGGAAGGCTTCGTCGAGGTCATCCAGGGCAGCCTCGACGGACGGGTGCACTTCCTCGACCTCACCTCCGGGCGCCCCAGTCGCCCGCCCATCGTCACCGGCAACCCCATCAAGGGCAGCGTGTCGCTCGACCCGCGCGGCTACCCGCTCCTGTTCGTCGGCCAGGGCATTCCCGAGAACGTGCCGATCGGCCTGCGCGTGTACGAGCTCATCGGACACCGCGAGGTCTTCTTCCTTCCCGGAGCCGACCGCGATGCTCCGCGGCGCGAGTGGGGCGCGTTCGATTCGTCGGGCCTGCTCAACCGCGCGACCGACACCTACGTCGTGGGCGGCGAGAATGGCCTCATCTACCTGCTCAAGCTGCACACCGACTTCGATCCCATCGCGCTGACGCTGAAGGTGGCGCCCGAGGTGGTGCGGTACCGCTACAAGGAGCAGTCCTCGTCACACTTCGGCGTCGAGAACTCGATGTCGGCGCTGGGGCCCGTCGCGTTCTTCGCCGACAACGGCGGCACGCTCCAGGCCATCGACCTGCGCTCCTTCACGCCGCTGTGGACGTTCCCCGCCGGAGACGACACCGACGCGAGCCTGGCCCTCGACGTGAGCCAGCCTCGGCCAGCGCTCTTCACCGGGTGCGAGGTGGACAAGACGGGGCCCCGTGGGTTCAGCCACCTGCGGCGCATCGACGCGCTCACCGGCGCGGTGGAGTGGACCAACTCGTTCGAGTGCCGTGGCGCGCTGACGCCGAAGAAGATCGACGCGGGCCTCTTCGCGACGCCGGCCATCGGCACGGGGGATGTCGAGGGGCTCGTCTTCTTCACCCTGGCGCGTTGCCCGGGACCGGACGATGGCGTGCTGCTGGCGCTCGACAAGGCCACCGGCGCCGAGGTGTGGCGGCTCCCGCTGGCCCAGTACGCCTGGTCGACGCCCACGCTCGTGAAGGACGAAGACGGCACCAGCTACCTCTTGCAGGGCGGCATCGGTGGCGTGCTGCGCCTCGTCCACGCCGCGAGCGGGACCGAGGTCGCCAGCCTCAAGTTGTCTGGCGACATCGAGGCGTCACCCGCGGTGTTCGACGATCTCGCCGTGCTGGGAACCCGGTCAGACCGCATTCACGGCGTGCGCATCGTCGGCGCTCGCTGAGCGTCAGCGGAACCAGTCGTGGCCCAGGCCCCTCGCCATGAGCGAGGCGAAGAAGGGCATCGCGAGCGTCAAGCCGAGCTCGAGTTGGTTCACGCGCCGCAGCCGTCCCGCGGACTGCGTGTCGATGGGGAGCCGCTTCACCTGGCGGATCCGCCAGCGGATGAACGTCACCATCGGCCATACCTCGAGCAGGAGGATGGCCACGAAGAGCCCCATCTTCACGAGGAAGCTGCCGCTGTTGAGATAGAAGCCCGTGCCCTTCTCGAACGGGCCCAGCAGTCGCGCCAAGCCGGTCGCCAGCCACAGCACCGCCGCGAGGCCCCACACGTTGTCGGCCCGGAGCACCGCGTCGACCTTCGAGCCGTCCTGCTCCAGCGCGGCCAGGGCCCGCCCGCGCGCAAAGACCGATGGCAAGCCGACACCGAGCGCGAGCAGGTGCAACGTCGACAGCAGGGCGGACGAAACCATGGCGGACTCCTCCAGTGCGTCGACTTGACGCTGTCAGGTGTCGTTTAACGGTCATGGCTTGACGCTGTCAAGTCGCCGACGGAGCGCGGTTGAGGGACGCGGTGATGGCCCGCACGATGCTTCGGGGCGACACGCGCAGCGACTGCATGGCGAGCAGGTTCATCCACCCGTGCACGGCGAGGGCCTCACCCTGCATCATCGCTTCGTACGCGTCGTGCACCACGTCTTGGGGCTTCGCGACGCCAGGCCGCTGGAACAGCCGTGAGGTGTCGTTCCCGGCGGTCTTCGCGAACTCGGTCGCGGTGGCGCCCGGGCAGCTGGCCGTCACCGTCACGCCGGTCCCCGCGAGCTCGTGGAAGAGGGCCTCGCTGAAGCTCACCACGAAGGCCTTCGTCGCGTAGTACGTCGCCATGTACGGGCCAGGCTGGAACCCGGCGGTCGAGGCGATGTTGAGCACCCGCCCGTGGCCCCGCGCGCGCATCGGGCCGATGAAGCGGTGACACAGCTCGAGCAGCGCCGCGCAATTGACCTGCACCATCTCGAGCTCGCGCCCAACGTCGAGGTCGAGGAAGGCCCCGTTGGAGCCGAAGCCGGCGTTGTTGACGAGGTACTCGACCTCGAGCCCCTTCGCGGCGACGGCCTCGGCCAGGGCTTTGGGCGTCTTCGGGTCCGCCAGGTCGAACGGCATCACGAAGGTGCGCACCTTGTGAAGACGAAGGCGCTCGGCCAGCGCGTCGAGCCGGGCCTCGTTGCGGGCGACGAGGATGACGTCGTGCCCGTCGCGGGCGAAGCGGTGGGCGAACTGCTCTCCGAGGCCGGCGCTGGCGCCGGTGATGAGGGCGACGTGAGCCATCACGAACTCCGGGGGAAACGGGGGACCGGCTCCTTACCAGACGACGCCGTCAGGGGAGGCCTCACGCGCCTTCGTCTGCCGAGGAGCGGCTCGGCTTCGAGTTGGCGCGGGTCCCTCACTTGACGGACGCGCAGTCGAGCCCGCCGCCCATCACGCGCACCTTCACGTCGAGGGTGGCGCCCTTGGAGAGCCCCTTCCACCGGCCCTCGTCGAAGTCGCACGTCCACGCCTCGCCCTTCGGTCCCCGAAACGACACCGTGTACGTCTCTCGCCGGGAGCCCGCCCGCTCGCTGCCCACGCCGGTTCCGCCTCGAAGCCCCGACGCCTGAGGCCACGCCGGCGACTCAGCCAGACTTCCGCTGGCCTCGACCTCCCGCGCCTTCTTCCAGCGATCGACCGTGTAGCGGCAGTGGTCGTCGTAGACGGGCTCTTCCTTGTACTTCGGCGTGCACTCCTGCTTGCGCTCGAAGGTGCCGTCGCCACGGTCGACGTTGCGCGTCTTGCACGTCTCACCATCGGGCACCTTGTTGGTGGAGCGCTGCTTCTTGCTGCGCGAGACGTCGTACGCGCCCGATGGCAGGGCGTCGCACCAGTCCGAGGCGGACTCGGGCCCGAAGCGCTCGATGTCGATGACGCGCTGCCAGCGGTGGCCCGCCACGGTGGCCTTCGAGGGCTTCGTCCAGAACGCGCCCACGCCACAGACGCCACACAGCATCAGCGCAGCCGCGCCCACCACCCACGGCCAGCGGGCCTTCTTCGGTGGCGCTGGAGTGACCGCCGGCGGGCTCGGCTCGACGGCGCGACCCTCGACCTGATCGGCGAGCCGCTTCACCTGCCCGGAGCCGTCCATCGGAGAGCCACAGTGCCGGCAGTGCTTCGCCTTCGCGCCGTTCGCCGTGGAGCAGGCCGGGCAGACCGCGTCGACGCCGTCGTACTCGGTGTTGGCGGTGACCTCCTGGCCGGGCTCGGGGAAGCGTCGGCGCTTCGGGTCCTGCGGCGCTCCGCAGCTCGGACAGTACCGGTTCGTCTTGCCGAGCAGGTCGCGGGTGTCGCAGTGCTCGCAGTCCCACAGCATCTCGAACACGCCCTGCTTCGCCGCCGCCGGGGCCGCGCCGAGCTTGCCGCCCGTGAGGCGCCACAGCTCTCCGGGATCGAACGCGCAGGTCCCACAGGCCTGGCAGAGGTCGAGCTCGATGCCCTTGAGCCGGAAGCGAGCCTGCGGCTGGCCACACGAGGGACACTGGCGGGCGCTGCCCTGCGCCGGGCTCGCGTTCTCCGCAGCGGCCTTCACGTCACCGAGCGGAATCCCGGCGACCTCGAAGAGCCCCTGCGTCACGGCCCACTCGGCATACGTCGTCTTGCAGGCGCCGCACGCCAGCCCGGGCCGGCTGACGCCGAACAACGCCTCGTCCCGGACCAGCGGGGCCCCGCACGATGGACACGAAGAACTCGCCATGCCGGGAGTCTGTCGCACCACGCCTCAGCCGCCCATCGATTCCGCGCTCAGAGCGCCGTGACGTGCACCCGGGGGAGCGGCCGCGGTGGCAGCGCGCCCTCGATGACACGGCCCAGCCGCAGGAGCAGGTGCTCTTCGTACGGCCGCCCCATCAGGTGAAACCCCACGGGAAGCCCCAGCGCGTCGAGGCCCACCGGCAGCGAGAGGGCCGGGAACCCCGTGAGGTTGCCGATGCGGATGAAGCGCATGAGCTGGTCCACCACCGGCAGGTTCGATTCGCCGTCGGGCAGGCTCGCTTCGGGAATGGGCGGCGCCGTGCAGGCGGTGGTGGGCGTCACCACGACGTCGCACGTCTTCATCAGCTCGAGCCACTCGCGGGTCAGCTTCTGCCGGTGCCGCATCGCGTGCACGTAGTCCCGCGACGAGAAATGTCCGCCGATGGCGAGGTTGGTGCGCGAGTCGAGCGCGAAGCGGGTGGCGTCGAGGAGCACCTCGTCGTGCATCGCCTCGCGCATCTCGGAGAGGATGATGACGGCGTGGCTCCACAGCACGAGGTTCAGGTCGGGCGGCGGCAGCTCGACCAGCGTGGCGCCCGCGTCGGTGAGCACCTTGAGCGCCTCGCGGCACCGCGCCACCACGTCGGCGTCTGCGTCCTCGAACCAGGCGCGGCAGAGCCCCACGCGCAGGCCCCGCAGGTCGGTCTTCTCGTAGTCGGTGAGGTGGAGCGGCGGCTGGCGCATCGACACCGGGTCGTGCTCGTCGGGCCCCGCCACCAGCAGGTAGGCGGCCGCGACGTCATCGACCGTGGCGCCGAGCGGCCCGACGTGGCCGACGTTCCAACACAAGGGCGGCACGCCGGCCTCGCTGATGCGGCCGAAGGTGGCCTTGAGGCCCACCACCCCGCACAGCGCCGCGGGAATGCGAATCGAGCCGCCGCCGTCCGCGCCAATGGAGATGGGGCACAGACCCGCCGCCACCACCGCGGCCGAGGCCGACGAGGAGCCGCCAGTGATGCGCGAGCGGTCCCACGGATTTCGGGCCGGGCCGTGGTGCGGGTTGAGGCCGATGGGGTTGATGCCGATCTCGTTCATGTTGGCCTTGCCCAGCACGAGCGCTCCCGCGGCCTTGAGGCGCGAGGCGACGGCCGAGTCCCGCGTGGCCACCTCGCTGCGGAACTTCGTGCCCAGCGTCGTCACGAAGCCTGCGAGGTCGACCTCGTCCTTGAGCACTACGGGAACGCCGTCGAGCACCGAGCGCTGCGTGCCGGCGCGCCACCGCGCGGTCGAGGCCTCGGCGTCGGCGAGCACGGCCTCGGGCTTGCGCGAGATGAAGAAGTTCATCTTCTCGTCGCCGCCCTCGAGCTTGAGGATGGCCTCGTGCAGCCTCCGAACGGCGCGCACCGGGTCGCTCGTGCCGCGCTGGTAGGCCTCGCGATAGGCGCGAACCGTCTCGAGGCGGGGCCCGTTCGACGGTGGTGGCGCGTCGAGGGCGCGCGCGGCGAGGGTGGTGGCTGGCGTGACGTCAGCCGGGAGCGGTCCGAACGGGAGCGGCACCTGAATGGGCGACGCCGTGCCGGCGCTCGTGGCACGGAACCGCTCGATGCCGGAGTCGGTGACGAGCTTCTTGAGCAGCAGCGGGCCCACCGCGCTCTCGAGCGCCGCGACGAAGGCCTTGAGCGCGGGGCCGCCAACCTTCGGCGCCTTGACGGGGTCTCTCGTGTAGCCCATGGGCGCGCACCGTAGCGTCGCGCCGCGGGTGCCCAAGGGAAAACCAACGGCCGATGCGTCGCCGCTGGGACCGCCGCCCCATTGATGACGACTCCCGTCCCGAAGCGGTCGTGTCAAAGTGTCGGGGTGCGTTTGCTCGAAGCCGAGCTCCTGTCGGGTGAGGCGCTCTACCAGCGTGTGGTGGTCGACCGAATGCTCCGCGCGCGCGAGTCGGTGCTCATCGCGACGGCGAACGTGAAGGCCATGCTCGTCGAGCTCGAGGGTCGGTTTCGCCCCGTCGCCGACGTCTTCGCGCAGCTCACGAAACGCGGCGTCACCGTGCGCGTGCTGCACGCCGAGCTCCCCTCGCGGCCCTTTCGCGCGGCCTTCGACAAACACCAGCGCCTCATTCGCGACGGTGGAAGAGGCGGCGCGAGCATGGAGCTCAAGCTCTGCCCCCGGGTGCATTTCAAGGCCGTGCTCATCGACGGCGCCTGGCTCTACCTCGGCAGCGCGAACCTGACCGGTGCGGGCCTTGGCGCCAAACACGCCGACGCGCGCAACTTCGAGGTCGGCTTCATCACCGAGGACTTCGACACCATCGACGCCATCAGCGGGCTCTTCGACACCGTCTGGAGCGGCGCGTCGTGCCGCACCTGCCGCCACTTCGACGTGTGCCCCGACCCCATCGGCCCTGGAC
Organism: Myxococcaceae bacterium; assembly: GCA_044352295.1. GTDB lineage: Bacteria > Myxococcota > Myxococcia > Myxococcales > Myxococcaceae > Xiheimicrobium. The sequence continues at coordinate 58,698 of JBILEB010000013.1, read as the reverse complement.
CGTCGAAGAAGGCGCGCGGCGCGCGGCGGGGCAGCGAGGGCATCGTGCTCGGCCGCTCACGACGTCTGGGGAGGGCGGGATGATCGACGCGCTGATCCTCGACCTGGGCAACGTGCTCGCGTTCCACGACAACGAGAAGCTCTTCGACGAGATGGCCCGCACCTTCGGCACCACGCGCGAGGCGATGCGCGCGCGGCTCGATGGCGGCCTGTGGGACCGTGTCAACCGCGGCCAACTCCCGGGGGATTCGTTGCGGCAGGAGCTGGTCGCGCGGTTGGGTCGCGACGTGTCACCCGAGGCCTGGTTCGACGTGTGGAACTGCCACTTCACGCTGCACGAGGCGATGGTGCGCGAGGTGGAGCGGCTGGTCGGTCGGATCCGCCTCGTCCTGCTCTCGAACACGCACGACCAGCACATCGCCTTCCTTCGGCCTCGCCTGCCCGTGCTGGAGCGCTTCGACGGGCTGGTGCTCTCGTACGAGGAAGGCCACGTCAAGCCAGAGCCCGCCATCTACCGTCGAGCCCTCGAGCTGGCGCAGGTAAGTCCGGCGGGCGCGGCGTTCTTCGACGACGTGGCCCGGTATGCCGAGGCGTCGACGGCCCTGGGGCTTCACGGGCGGGTCTTCACGACGGCCGCGGCGTTCCGCGAGCAGCTTCGGCAGCTGAGGCCAGAGCTCGTCGGCTGAACCACCAGCTCGCCGGCGACGAGGACCTCTGCGTCAGGCCCTGGCCAGCTCTCCTTCGACGGGCACGTCGACGATGCCCATGCGTGTCTCGAAGGTGCGCTCGAGCCAACGCACCTGCGCCTTGTCGGTCAACCCGGTGACGAGCTTCACGCGGCGGCCATCGCGGAGCATCGCGCTTAAGTCGTAGCTGAAGACCCGCCCGCCGTTCTTGGTGTTGCGGACGACCTGCTCGCCGTAGAGCTGCGCGAGGTCCTCCCGCTTCCACGAGCCGCCCCCCAACCACGGCAAGGGCCCGTGGCGGACCTGGAAGACGCCCTGCTCGAGCGTGACCCGGGTCGAGTTGAAGAGCTGCATCAGCACCGAGTACGCGAGCCCCACGCCCACCAGCGCGTGAATCGAGCCAAACAGCGCCATCTCGGTCGTGCCCGAGGCGAACGCGGTCGAGAACCACACCACCAGGAAGCCGTTCCAGAACAACGCGAAGACGAAGAGGAAGGCCGTCGCCACCGAGCGCCATCGCCAGGACACCGAGAATCGGCCACCGGCGTCCTCGACCTGAAAGCGTTGAGGAAGCGGGAGCATCGGCGCTGGAGGCGCTGGCCGCGTGAGCGCCTCGAGCTGCTCGTCGGTGGGTGCGCTGCGGGTGCGCAGGTCGAGCACGCCCCCGCACTCGCCACACGTCGCGATGCCGAGCGAGCGGTCGACTTCGCTGGCACGAAAGGAACGGCCACAACCGGGACAGGCGAGGAGGTTCACGAGACCGACGAGTCTACCCACAAACACGACGGCCACGACGACTCACGAAAGGAGCGCCGTGGCCGAGGTCACCTCGAGACCCGGGTTCGCCTCAGCGAATCGCCAGATCGATGGCGTAGTCGCCCTTGGCCTTCGTCGGTGGATCCCAGCCGCGGCCCTGGAGGTTGTTGTCACGCAGAATGCGCTGCACCTCGCCCCCACGGGCCGCCGACAGGTCCTGCTGGGCCTTCTTCACCATCGTCCACACCTCCTGGGCGATGTTCAGGTCGTCGACGAGGGCGCCATGGCCGGTGACGGGCTGGCCCACGTTGCTCGCCGCGAACGGCTTGAAGTCCAGCGTGCGGAGCAGCTCAGGTGACAGCGGAATCTCGCTCTTCGCGTCGGCGGCGAACTGGGCCACCTCGGTGAGGAACGCGTTGAGCTGCGTCTCGTTCTGGCCGGCCTGCTGGCGGTACCAGGCCTCGATGCCGGCGCGGTCGTTCGCGGTGAGCTGCGGGTTCTTCTTGAGCGCGAAGTTCGACAAGGTGCGAATCGCGTCTTCCTGTTCGCCGAGCGGGCGCAACACGCGGTTGAAGTCGACCGGGCTGCCCTTGCTGCGCGCGAAAGCGTTGAGCTCGTCGATGAAGGTCTGCTTGGGCGCGCCGGTCTTCGCGTTCTCGGCGGCGAACCACTTCTCGAAGGCGGCGGCGTCTCCCGCGGCCAGGCCGGGGAGGCCCTTCGAGAGCGCGTAGTCCATCATGAGGCCCGCGGCGGCGCCGTTGAGCGCGTATTGCGCCTTGCGAATGGCGCTGGTGTACCCGGCCTCGGCTTCGAGCTCGATCTGAATGTCGTTGCTGATCATCGCGCCGGTCATCTTCGATGCGTCGAGCGGTCGGCGGCTGGTGCGCTCCTGGAAGCTGAGGCCCTGGCCCACTTTCGCGTCGTAGAACTCGGTGTAGTCCATCGAGCCGATGATGAAGTTCCACGACTGCGGGTTGATGCCGAGCGCCTGCTGCCGGAAGTTGTTGAACCACACGGCCTGGCCCCAGCCACCCGCGCCTTCCACCATGCGGTGCAGCACCTCGGCGTGCGCGGCCACCAGGTTCTTGCGGAGGTCCTGGGCCACCTTCGTCTTGTCGGCGGCCTGTCCCAGCGGGCTGTTGCGCAGGGCGGCGCCGAGCTCGGCGAGGAACACGTCCTTGTTCGGGCCGGCGAGTTGCGCGTCGAACTCCTTGAGGAAGCCGCCGAACGTCTGCTGCCGGGTGAGCTCGGGGTCGAGGCGCACGGGCGAGGCGAAGTTCGCCTCGGTGAGCTCACGAATCTGGCTCACGCCCACGCCGATGCTCTGGAGCAGGTTCGTCTTGTCGCGGCCGTCGGCCATGTCGACGATCTTCTTCGCGGCGGCGACGTACGTGGCGGGTTGCCCAGCGGTCGCGCCATTGCGCTCGGCCCAGCTCATGAAGCGCGCGGTGGCGGCCTTGGCGCGCATGAAGTCCCGCACGTCCGTCGCGCTGCCGGCGTCACGCACGGCGCGGTCGACGTTGCCGCCGATGTTGCGCTGGAGCTGATCGACGCTCTCGGCGAAGCCGTCGTACTGGCCGCGAATCGCATCGGCCACCACGCGCTGGAGCCTGGCGTCCTGCTTCCCGCTGATGGACTGCCCCGGCCAGAGGCGGTCGATGAGGGCCTTGTCGACGGTGAGGGTCGGGTCGAGCTTCTTGAGGCCCTCGGTGGCCGCGGCGACGATGGCGGAGCGGTCGAGCAACCCGTTGGCCTTCTCGAGCAGCTGGGCCTTCGACGGCTGGCCATTGCTCGCGGCCCAGTCGGGCGCGGCGGTGATGAGCTCGGTCAGCTCCTTGATGCGCAGCTCGCCGGCGTCACGGAAGGCCGAGACCAGGGCGGACTGATCGGTCTCGTCGAGGTGGAAGCGCCCGCGGATCTGCCGGGCCACCGCGCCGGCCTCCATCGCCAGCACGTTCGTCTCACCGCCTACGTTGTCGGTGATGCCCTTTTGCACGGCCACCCGGTACATGCTGGCCGCGGCCGGCGCGACGCTGTTGGATCCGTTCCAGCCCCAGGCGGCGTTGAGCTTTCCTGTGGCAGCCGAGGTGAGGAGCGTGTCGAAGATCTCCTGGCTCGCGCTGTCGGTGCGGCTGTCGATCTTCCGCGCGTGCTTGGTGCCGGCGGCGTCGATGGCCGTGCCTTCCTTCATGCCGATGAGCACGCGGGTGCCCTCGATGGGGTCGCGGTCGGAGCCGTACCGGATGCGCGCCCGGTACATGAGATCGGCCTTCTGCAGGTCCTTCGTCAGCTTGCCGGTCGCCAGATCCTTCTTCGCCAGGAAGGTGTCGAAGAAGAAGTCGCGGCCGATCGCGACGCGGGGCTGGCCGTTGTTCGGGTTGACCTCGTAGCTGCGGCTGTCGAGCGTGAAGGACACGTACGGGTTCGCGCGTCGCAACGCGTGGGCGTCGCTCTCCCAGCTCATCTCTTCGAGCGGCACGGTGCCGACGGTGAGCCCTGCGACCGCGCGCGAGCGCTGCAGGTCGTTGAGGGAGTTGGTCGCCAGCGCGACCGTCTCGTCCTTCGACAGGCCGGTGATGACGCGCGTGTCTTCGACCTCTTCGCCGTCGCGGCCGTAGGTGATGGGCGCGTCCTTGAGGGTCTCGGCGCTCATGTGCGGAATGCTCGAGAGGTCGACGACCTTCGGCTCGATGATCTGCAGCGTGACGCCGTCGATCGCCATGGTGGCCTCGGGCTTGAGCCGCGCCGCCTTGCCGAACTCGGTGGTGCTCGCGGCGTAGTTGAACCGGTTGGCGTCATCGAGGCCGAGCGCCTTCGACAGGCCCGAGCCCTTCGAGAAGTCGAACACGTCGCCCGGCTTCACCTTGCCGCCGTTCACCACGTCGTCCATCGCCTGCACGAGGTCCGCGACGTAGGCGCGCACGGGCTGGTTCGCGGCGGTCGCCTGGGTCTGCAGCTCCTTCATCGCGGCCTTGAGCGAGGCGCCGTCCTTCACCACCTTCGCGCCGGTCCCCTCGCCGATCTTCAGGCTGACCCCCCTGGTCTCGAGCTCCTTGCCCACCGCGTCGAACCACGCCGACCGGTCGGACTTGTTGAAGAGATCAGGCCGGAACTGAACGCCGCGCTTGACGGTGAGACTGGGCATCGATGTTTCCCCGAGGAGTGGTGTGAACGAGTCGTGACGTTCATGTCACGACACCCGGAGGTGGGCAATTGTGCAGAGGGCTCATGGCGTGAGGCGTCAGGACCCGCCAGGCTCGATTCGCCGGCCGGGGCCGGGTAGACGCGCTGGCCGCATGGGACAGACACTCTGGGATTCGGTCGGCAATACGCCCCTGTTGAAGATCGCCTCGTTGTCGCAGCGCACGGGGTGCGAGGTGTTCGGCAAGGCCGAGTTCATGAACCCCGGCGGGAGCATCAAAGACCGCGCAGCCAAGGGCATGATCCGCGACGCCGAGGCGAGGGGGCTGCTCCAGCCGGGCGCTACCATCGTCGAGGGCACGGCCGGCAACACGGGCATCGGCCTCGCCGTCCTGGGCATCGAGCGCGGCTACCGCGTGGTGGTGACGATGCCCGACAACCAGGCGCGGGAGAAATACGAGTACCTCGAGGCGATGGGCGTCGACGTGCACAAGGTGCCGGTGGTGCCGTTCACCAACCCGGGACACTTCTTTCACCAGGCGCGTCTTCTCTCGGAGCAGCACGGGTGGTGGTGGGCGAACCAGTTCGAGAACCCCGCGAACGGCGACTTCCACGCCGAGACGACGGGCCGGGAGATCTGGGAGCAGCTGGGCGGCAAGGTCGACGTGCTGGTGGCCTCGACGGGCACGGGCGGAACGCTGGGCGGCGTGTCCCGCGCCTTGAAAGAGAAGAACCCGAACGTCGAAGTGGTGCTGCTCGATCCCCACGGCTCGGGCCTGTTCTGTCACTTCATGGAAGGGAAGGTGGAGGGCTCGGGCTCCTCCATCACCGAGGGCATCGGCATCATGCGGCTCACGGAGAACTTCAAGCGCGCGCGCATCGACTCGGCGCTGCGGGTGAGCGACCAGGCCATGATCGAGATGCTGTACCACCTGGCCCGCACCGACGCCCTCGTGGTGGGCACCAGCGCGGCGTTGAACGTGCGCGGCGCCTACGAGGTGGCGAAGAAGTACCAGGGTTCGGGCAAACGAATCGTCACGTTCCTGTGCGACCACGGCAGTCGATATGCGTCCAAGGTCTTCAACAGCGAATTCCTCGCTTCCAAAGGACTGACGCCCGGGCCCCTGCCATGATCGACGCCACCTCGCTCGATGCCTTCGTCGAGGCGCTCAAGACGCGCCTGCGCCCGCTCGAAGGGCTGTACTTCGCCACCCTGCGCGACGGCTCCATGAGCCGCGAGGACTTCGTCGAGACGCAGGTGCAGTTCGCGCACGCCGTCTTCTTCTTCTCTCGGCCGATGATGGTGCTGGCGGCGCGGGTCTCGAACCCGAAGGTGCGGTTGCCGCTGCTCCAGAACGTGGGCGACGAGCATGGGGACGGGGACCTGTCGATGTCGCACGAGGCGACCTTCACGAAGTTTCTCGAGCGGCTCGGCGTGCCGTCCGACGCGCCGTGGCAGCGGCCGTTGTGGCCCGAGGTGCGCGCGTTCAACACGGTGCTGGCGGGGGTGTGCACGCTCGACGACGTGCCGACGGCGCTGGCGACGCTGGGCATCATCGAAGATCTCTTCGCGGGCATCTCGGCGGAGATCGGCCGCTCGGTGGTGGCGCGCGGGTTCCTCTCGGCCGACGCGCTCGTGCACTACAAGACACACGAGGAACTCGATGAGCTGCACGCCGAAGGCTTCTACGCGCCGCTGCGGGAGCGGTACGCGGCCGATGAGACGCTTCGGTACCAGGTGCAGCAGGGCCTCGAGCTGGGGGCGACCGTGTTCCTCACGCTCTACCGCGGGCTGTACGAAGCGCGCGCGCGCCGCGATCGTCGAGAAGGACACGGGCCCCACAGCGTGGTCGCAGGCTTCGAATAGGACTCGGGCGGCGTGGTCCGCCCAGTTCGCCGTGCGGAGCGTCTTCAGAACAGCTCGACCGAACCGGCTTCCTTCAGCTTCGCCGCGCCGTCGAGTTGCTTGCCGAGCCAACCGACCTGATCGACGACCGCCTGGTCGACCGTCGATTCGTCGACGCCCACCAGCTTGAGCAGCGCCTCGGTCTGAATGCGCGCCTCGTCCAGCATCTGGTGCGTCCGGTCCTGGAACTGGAGCTTCTCCAGCACACCGTTGGCCCGCTGCTCGAGCTGGGACGCGTTCTCGGTCGACGCGACGAGTGACGCGTGGGCCTCGTGCCGGGTGGCCTCGAGCTGCGCGCGCACCTTCTGGAGGTTGCCAGTGAGCTGGGCGAGCTGCTCCTTCGCGTCCGACGCCATGGCCTGCGCTTCGGAGCCGAGCTCGGGGAGCGCGCGCGCGAGATTGCTCGCCAGTGACCCGACCGCGTCGTTCGTCTCGCGGATCTGCGTGGCGAGATCCTGAATCGACTGCGCGATGACGGCGAAGCCCTTGCCAGCCTCGCCGATGCGGGCGCTCTCGATGCGGGCATTGAAGGTCAGCATGCGCGCCGACGAGGCGATGTGCGCGATCGACTGGCCCAGGCGCACGATGTCGCTCGTCCACGCGCGCGCCTTCTCGAGCGCCTTCGCCTGACGGCTGACCCGCTCGACCAGCTCCTCGTTGACGCGGTCGACCTTCGTGCCGAGCGACTCGATGGTGCTGGCGATGGTGTCCTGGCCCGTGTTGGCCTGCGAGTACTGGGCGACGAGGCCCTCGAGGCTGCCGGCGTGCGAGCGGGCGAGCTCGAAGATGCCGCGCATGTTGTGACCGACGTCGAGCACCGAGTCTTCGGCGAGCTGCTGGGCCGCCGCGATGCTGCGGGCGATGTGCAGTCGGCGCACGAGGCTCCCGTCGCCCTGGTGGACGTCGACGACGAGCGCGACGCCGGTGGTGACGGGCACGCTCGTGCGGTCGAGCGGCGAACCGCCGAAGCGGCTCACCGACACCACTCGCATGGGGCAGCCTTCGCTGTGACAGAGCTCCGAGAAGCGCTTGGCGAACCGCGCGGCGTCGTCGTCCGACAGGCCACCCCGCACGACCGCGTGCACCGCGCCGCGTGAACCGTCGATGGCCACGAAGCCGACCGACGCGGTCTCGACTCGCGAGTCCCCCGAGGCCGCGAGGCTGCCGGCGGCACGCCGTGCGAGGTCTGCCCAGCTCGAGCGCATGGTGTCACCCCACCATCTTCTTCACGACCGACAACAGGTGCTCCGGCTTGAAGGGCTTCACCATCCACCCCTTGGCGCCGGCCTTCTTGGCGCGTTCGATGAGCTCGGGCCGCCCTTCCGTGGTGAGCATGACGATGGGCATCGCACCCGCGCCCACCTTCTCGACGAACTCGATGCCGTTCATGCGCGGCATGTTGACGTCGCAGATGCACATCGAGACGCCGCCGGTCTTCGTGAGAGCGTCGGCGCCGTCCTGCGCTTCGACAACCTCGTAGCCTCCGCCGGCCAGACACATCGAGACCTGCTGGCGAACGGTCGGTGAATCGTCGACGACGAGAACTTTCTTGGCCATGGGTGCTGCCTCCCGTCGGGTCGAGACTGCAAGCGCGTCGCCGATCAGCGCCCATCGTCGAATCGAAGGATTGGCGCGCACCCGTGGCGGGTCCAGCGAGTCCCGGGGGTCATCACGACCCGGCGCCGCGTCAGGCCCATGGCGAGCCTGCCCGTTGGAGCAGCGAGCTCGTTCGAGCCCGTGTCTCCGGTGGAGACTTATCGACCAAAATGGCTGTTGCGCGCTCGGTGCTGCGCTATGCATCGGCCGCTTCGAAGGACCACGTCTCTCCAGTCTCCCAAGCCACCCGAGTCCCAACGAAAAGAGTCCCCATGAAGATCCGCAAGGTCGCCGTCCTCGGCGCGGGCGTGATGGGTAGCGGCATCGCCGCGCACCTGGCCAACGCCGGCATTCCCGTGTTGCTGCTCGACATCGTGCCTCCAAGGGCCGAGCCCACGGACAAGCCCGACACGAAGGCCTTCCGGAACAAGTTCTCGCTCTTCGCGGTGGCGAACCTGAGCAAGCAGAAGCCCGCGCCGCTGATGACGCAGAAGGCGCTCTCGCTCATCGAGGTGGGGAACTTCGAAGACGATCTCGGCCGCGTGAAGGACTGCGACTGGGTCGTCGAGGTGATCAAGGAAGACCTCAAGCTCAAGAACGACCTGTTCAAGAAGCTCGAGACGCTCGTGCACGATCAGGCCATCGTCAGCTCGAACACCTCGGGCATGAGCATCAAGGGCATGACCGAGGGCACCTCGGCCAGCTTCAAGAAGCGCTTCCTGGTGACGCACTTCTTCAATCCGGTCCGGTACATGAAGCTGCTCGAGCTGGTGGCGGGCGAGCACACCGATCCGGCCATCCTCCAGGCGGTGCACACCTTCGGGGAGCGCACCCTCGGCAAGGGCATCGTCTACGGGAAGGACACCACCAACTTCATCGCCAACCGCATCGGCACCTACGGGATGATGCGCACGCTGCAGTTGATGAAGCAGCATGGACTGTCGATCGAAGAGATCGACAAGATCTTCGGCCCCGCCATGGGCCGCCCGTCGTCCGCCGTGTTCCGTACCGCTGACCTCGTGGGCCTCGACACGTTCTTTCACGTGACGAAGAACTGCTACGACTCACTGCCCAACGACGAGGCGCGTGAGACCTTCAAGGCGCCCGCGTTCCTCGAGAAGATGATCGAGAAGAAGATGCTCGGCGACAAGACGCAGGGTGGCTTCTACAAGAAGCAGAAGGGCGGCGAGGGCGAGAAGGAGATCCTCGTGCTCGACCTCGACACCCTCGAGTACCGCGCGCAGAACAAGGTGCGCTTCGAGTCCCTGGGCGCCGCGAAGGACATCGAGGAGCTCCCGGAGCGCATTCGCGCCGTGCTCGGCGGCTCGGACAAGGCCGCGAAGTTCGCCGAGCAGGTCACTCTCGACACGCTCGCCTACGCCTCGCGCCGCCTCGGTGAGATCGCCGACGACTACGTCAACATCGACCGCGGCATGCGCTGGGGCTTCGCGTGGGACCTCGGGCCCTTCGAGGTCTGGGACATCTACGGTGTCGAGAAGGGCGTCAAGCGCATGAAGGAGCTTGGCATCACGCCCGCGCCCTGGGTCGAGGAGATGCTCGAGAGCGGCCGCGCCAGCTTCTATGGACGCGACGGGCTTCACGACACGTTCTGGGACGTCAAGGCGAAGGCCTCGAAGAGCGTCGACCGCATCGCCCGGCAGATCTCCGTCGAGCTGCTCAAGCGCGGCAACAAGAAGGTCGACGGCAATGACTCGGCCACCGTGTGGGACATGGGTGACGGCGTGCTGCAGCTCGAGCTGCACACCAAGATGAACAGCATCGACACCAACATCATCGAGATGATGAACAAGGCGGTCGACCACGCCGAGAAGAACTTCCGTGGCCTCGTGGTGGGCAACGACGGCGCGAACTTCTCCGCGGGCGCGAACATCGCGATGCTGTTGTGGGCCATCAAGGACGGCCAGTGGAACGACGTGCGCAAGCTCGTCGGCGGCTTCCAGGCGGCCAACCAGCGCCTGCGCTACTCGTCCATTCCCGTCGTCACCGCGCCCTTCCAGCTCACCCTGGGTGGCGGCGCCGAGCTGACGATGGCCGGCAACTTCGTGCAGGCCGCGGCCGAGACGTACATCGGCCTCGTCGAGGTCGGCGTGGGCCTCATTCCCGGCGGCGGCGGCAACCTGCAGCTGTTGCGCAACCTCTACGGCATGCACGAGGGCGCGAAGGACATGGACGCGCTGCCCTTCCTCAAGAAGGCGTTCCTCGCCATCGGCACCGCCAAGGTGGCCACCAGCGCCGAGGAGGCCAAAGAGGCCGGCTTCTTCACCCCGAAGGACGGCATCTCGATGTCGCGCGACCACCAGCTCGCCGACGCGAAGGCCGTCTGCATCGGGCTTTCCGAGGGTGGCTTCCGCCCGCCGCGCCCGGCGACGTTCTTCCTGCCCGGCAAGAGCGGCGCCGCCACCATCGACATGATGCTGTACGACATGCAGCTCAACCATCAGATCAGCGAGCACGACCGGCACATCGGCAAGAAGCTCGCGAGCGTGCTCACCGGCGGAGACACCTCCGCGTCGGTCGCCACCACCGAAGCCCGCCTGCTCGAGCTCGAGCTCGAGGCCTTCCTCTCGCTCTGCGGCGAAGAGAAGACCCAGGCCCGCATCGAGCACATGCTGCTCAAGGGCAAGCCGCTGCGGAACTGAAGGCGCTCGTTTCGTTGAGGGCCGCCCGGGCCGTTCGGCCGGGTGGCCTGGCTGCACACTCTTTCTTCGCAACCTCCCTTTCGAACAGCACTCACGAGGAGCTTTCCATGGCCAACCGAGTCGTCATTGCCAGCACCGCCCGCACCCCCTTCACCCGCGCCAACAAGGGTGAGCTCAAAGACACCCGCCCCGACACGATGGCCGCGCACGTCATCAAGGCCGCCATCGCGCGCGTCCCCGGCCTCAAGGCCGAGCAGGTCGAAGACGTGGTGCTCGGCTGCGCGATGCCCGAGGCCGAGCAGGGCATGAACGTCGCACGCATCGCCTCGCTGCTCGCCGGGTTGCCCGACACGGTCCCGGCGATGACCATCAACCGGTTCTGCGCTTCCGGTGTGCAATCGATTGCACAGGTCGCGGCGGGCATTCAGGCCGGGCACTACAGCATCGGCGTCGCCGGCGGCACCGAGACGATGACGCTGGTGCCGATGGGCGGCAACAAGGTGTCGGCCAACCCCGAGTTGATGGAGAAGCACCCTGAAGTCTACACGACCATGGGCGCCACCGCCGAGAAGGTGGCCGCGAAGTGGAACGTGGCCCGGGCCGACCAGGACGCGTTCGCGGTCGAGTCCCAGCGCCGCGCCGCCACCGCGCGGGAGCAGGGCAAGTTCAAGGACGAGATCGCCCCCATCGCGGTGAAGTGGTTCGACGACGCGGGCCAGGAGAAGACGGGCACCATCGCCGACGACACCATCCTGCGCCCGGAGACGACGCTCGAGGGTCTCCAGAAGCTCAAGCCCGCCTTCGACAGCAAGGGCACCGTGACGGCCGGCAACGCCTCGCCGCTCACCGATGGCGCCGCCGCGGCCGTGGTGATGAGCGAGGCGAAGGCGAAGGAGCTCGGCGTCACCCCGCTGGGCTACTTCGTCGACTACACCGTCGCTGGCGTGCCCCCCGACATCATGGGCATCGGCCCGGTGCCGGCGGTGCGCAAGCTGCTCGAGCGCAACAAGCTCACCGTGAAGGACATCGACCTCTTCGAGCTCAACGAGGCCTTCGCGGCGCAAGGGCTGTACTGCGTGCGGGAGCTCGGCCTTCCGCTCGACACGGTGAACGTCAACGGCGGCGCCATCGCGCTCGGGCACCCCCTCGGCGTGTCGGGCACCCGGCTGGTCGGCACCATCCTCCGCGAGCTCAAGCGCCGGGGCGGCAAGCGCGGCATCGTCACCATGTGCATCGGTGGCGGCATGGGCGCCGCGGCGCTCATCGAGGTCGCGTAAGGCGCTCGGGCGCCGGCTCGTCGGCCATCCTCCGGGCGTTGGAGTCTGGTGGCCGCCGGCGCGGCATCCTGTACGCCCTGCACACTGCCCGTCGTCGACGACTTCTGGCATCGTGGGCGCATGACGCTCGCGGTGCTCATCGGTGGCGGCGTGGTGGCGGTCGGGCTGGTGGTGCTGTGGTTGTCGCGAAACAACGACGTCACCGTCGTCGACGTCGCGACACCGAAACCCCCAACCGCGACGCCCACCTCGGCGGCGCCCGTCGTGGTGCAGGGCGCTGGCCCCGTTCACGATCTGCTGCGGGCCGGCCGGAAGATCGAAGCCATCAAGGCGTATCGGGAGCTCACCGGCGTCGGGCTCAAGGAAGCGAAGGATGCGGTGGAAGCGCTCGAGCGCGGAGAGCCCGTCGCTGTCCCGGTCGCGCCGCCGCCCCCTGGGCCTTTCACGCCGAGCGTCGCCGTCGATGATCGCGAGCTCCGTGAACACCTGCGCGCCGATCGCCTCATCGACGCCATCAAGCGCTACCGCGAGCTCACCGGCCTGGGCCTCAAGGAATCGAAGGACGCGGTCGAGGCCCTCCGCGATGCCCGCAAGTCCTAGCCTCGCCTTACCCCGTTCCCGGCTAACGTATCGTTCATGTTCATCCTCCTGCTGGTCCTCGGTGGGTTGATTGGAATGCTGCTGGCGCTCGTCGTCCTCTCCAGTCGCGCCGTGGTGAGCGTCACCGAGCTCTCGCTCAACTACGACGCCAAGCCCCGCGCCCAGAGTCGGCCGCATCAACACCCGGACCTCTCGAAACGCGTGCAGCGCTACCCGTCCGTGCCGCCGCCGCTCGCGCCGATGACCGAGACGCCCAGGGTGCTCGAGATCGACAAGAGCGCCCGCGCCCTGCCGCCTGCGAAGTCGGTCTTCGAGTTCGCGCCTGCCTTCGCGACCCTGGGCACTCCCGTTCAGGCCGTCGCACCGCTGCCGCAGAGCGCGCCCCGCCGAAAGGTTCCGCCACCGCCGCCGGCCCCGTCGCAGAGCGTCCCTCACGCGGCCGCGACGCCTCCCGCGGGTCCGTCGTTCACGCCGTTCGAGCCGCCACCCCCGCCGGCCCCGCCGCCCATGCCGAAGCGACCGAGCGCCAAAGTCGCGCTCGACGCGGCCTCTGCCATCGCGTCGGACCCCGAGTTCGTCACGCTCCTCAAGCAGGGCCACTTCATTCCGGCCCTCAAGCGCTACCGCGACCAGCACGGCGTGGGCCTCGACGAAGCCAGGGCCGCCCTCGAGGCCTGGCGCACGCAAGCCGCCTCGAGCTCGAAGGTCGCGAAGGTCATCGACACCGCCGCCAGCGACGTCGTCTCCGATCCGCAAATCGTCGCCGCCATTCGCAAGCGCAACTTCATCGAGGCCATCAAGCTCTACCGCGCCAAGACGGGCGTCAGCCTGCAGGACGCGAAGGAAGCCATCGACACCTGGCGCCGCAACATGGGCCAGTGAAGAGCCCTGCATTTCCTGCGGAGGTTTTTCCGAAGCGTTGGCAGCGCCGTGGGCCCTGACGACAGGAGCGACGGGGAGACGCTCGTGCCTTGAACGTATTGAAAAGAGGACGCAGTGAGTCCGCTTGACCTGCACCAAGCCGAATGGGCCGTGCTCTGCGTCGAAGGCTTTTTCAAACCGATACCCCCATTCGTTCCCGCACCGACCACTCAGGAACGGGTCGTTTCGCACACCCTGCGTCTGGCCTGAGGCTCGCGCCCCGATTGCCGCCTGATGGGAACGCCTGCTCGCGATGTGAGGCACTTGCGCGGGACCGCCGGCTGGCGCGCTCCGTGAAACGAGGGCGCAACGACGATGCCATCGGGGCACCGTGGGCAAGGGGTGTGCATGTCGCGACTGGAGAAGCTGCTCGCTGGCGCGAAGTCCCTCCGGCTCACAGTCCACGTCGAGCCCCTGCGGCTCGCGCTGGAGCGGCACGTCATTCCCCGGATCCTCGAGGCTCATCGAGCGGACACGCCTCGCGACCTCCTCCCGGCCTCGCAGGTGCTTCAGCCGTTCGTGTTCGCTGCCTGGGGGGCGACCTCGACGCCACCCGTGCGTGTGCCGCGAGCTGGACGCAGCAGGGCGGTACGCTCGAAGCGCTCGTCGTCGCGGGCGCCCGGCAACTGGGCGACGACTGGGATGCCGACCGGCGATCCTTCGCGGAGGTCACCACCGGCCTGGGCGTGCTCTCGGCGCTGGTGTCGCTCGACTCCGATGGGACCGTCGCGAAGCGGGGTGACGTGCTGCTGACGACGGCCCCGGGAGAGCAACACACCCTCGGTCTCGCGCTGGTGGCGCGCTCGCTGCGGCAGGACGGCTGGTGCGTTCACCTGGGGCCAGGCCTCGGGCCCGCGGCGTTGACGCCCCGGCTCCAGGGCCAGCCGCTCGCCGCGGTCGGCTTCACGGTGACGCGCAATCAGCTCCTGCCTGGCCTCGCTGCCTGCATCACCGCGGTGCGGCAGCTCCCGGCCCCACGTCAGCCCCGGCTCTTCGTCGGTGGACCCATCGCCCTCGACGCCTTTGCCACGGCGCACGGGGTGACGCACCTGTCGACCCCGGTCGACGCGGCCGCCCGGCTCCGGTCCACGGGCCGCGCGGCGCGCGTGCCGTGACCGGGGCTACTCCACGCGGACGCTGGCGGTGCCCACCTGGGCGATGCCCGAGGGACGCACGCCATCGAACGACAGCACCACGACATCGCCTGGCTGCAGCGGCCCGGTGCCTGCCACTTCGACCTCCGCGCCAGGCGGGGTGGCGCCCACCGTCAGGGGACCCGCGACGCCGATGAACGAGCGCACGGCCCAGGCCACGCCGCCATCTCGCTCGAGGCGCATCCGGTAGGCAGGGACGTTGGGCGTCCACGACACGCTGGCGCCTGAGAGCTGCGCGGTCGCCTCGACCACGTCCGCGCCGCGGTTCGCCTGGAGCACCAGGGGCTCTTTCGGACAGGCCGATGCCCGCGCGCTGCCCTCCCGAAGGCCGGACGCGACGGTCGCGCGCGCTCCGAGCGACACCGCAGCGAGCACCGGCACCACGAGGCGCACGCCGCCGTCTCCATCGGTGGCGCCGGTCAGCGTGCAGCGCGTGCCCATACGCCCGCAGATGGAGGTGAACGCCGCCTGCGTCAGTCCATCATCCATGCCGATGACGACGGCTCCGGGCAGTGGCTGGTTTGCCTCGTCGACGACGCGAACGGTCAACGCACATGGCGCCACCGTCGCCACCGCTTCCCCGCGCACCGACAGCCGCCCCAGCGCGCGGCACGTCTGGCCACAGCGCCCGGGCTCCGTCGCCGCCGGAATGCTGACGGCCGTGAAGACGACGCCGGCGTACTGTACGCGCGCCGGCTGAGGTTCGCTCCCCTGGGGCGCTTCGACACACACCGCGCCGGTCTCGGTGGAGGCACCTGGGACTCCGCTCGCCGGCACCACCGTGACGCCCGCGGCAGGCCGGTCGTCGATGACGACGGTGCCCTCGACGCAGCCCTGCCGCGCTGGCCCACCGAAGGCCCCAACGACGCCTCGGGCCAGCGGCGGCACTTCGACGACGACCCCCGGCGCGAAGATGCCCGAGCGCACGCGGGTCAACTGCACCTCCGAGATGACGCTGCCCGCCTCGGTGCGAAGGAGGCCAGCGCCACGGTTCATCCAGGCCCGGTCGAGCGGCCCCAGGGTGGCGACCGACACCTCGATGGCGCCGGTGCCTGGCTGCGTGTCCACCACGTCGGGCCACGCCGACACCGGCACGCGAAGCCACAGCGCTCCCGGCAGCGTCCCTCCGTCGAGCTCGACCGCCGCGGCCGTGAGCAGCCCGTCGGTGCTCGCCAGCGCGGGCACCTCGTCACCGGCGAGGAGCGCGACGGCGGCGTTGGCGCCCGAGGGAGCATCGACCCACCGCACGGCGCCGAAGCCGGCCGTACACCCGGTGTCGACGCAGTCCATCGGAGTCAGCGGCGTGAGCGCGAACGAGCGCTGCAGCTCCGTGCGGGTGCCTGCGCGAAGACGGCGCACCACCGGAACGAACCCCGGCCGCCAGGCGGTGAAGACGACGGGGGCGACGTCCTGCGCCGGCAGCTCGACGCGGAACTCACCCGAGGCCGCGGAGGTGGCCGACCCCGTCGCAGCCCCGGACGACACCGTCACCAGGACGTCACCCAGCGGCTCGGCGCGGCGGTCGAACCCACCCCACGTCACCGACCCCGAGATGACGACGCCGTCCGACGGAGGCTGGCGAATGGCCGGACATGCGCACAGCACGAGGCCCGCCGCCGCGACGAGTCCCTTCACTCGAGCACGAGCCCACAGTCCTGGCAGGCACCGTCGACGAGCACCCCGACGAACTGGCACGCCGGGCAGACGAGCTCGTTCTCCTGAGGTGTGCGCAGGGGCACCAGGGGCTGCGTCACGGTGCCTTCCCGCCGCACCGCCTCGACCCACTCGGTCTGGAGCACCTGGGCGACGCGCGGACCGTCTTCCTCGCGCACCAGCACCTGGAGCTTCGCGCCACACCCGCACCCTCCACCGCAGCAGGCCTTCGGCGGCGGCTTGGCGAGCACCACCGGAATGTCGGCGGCGAGCAGCTGTCGCTCGAGCTCCCTGGCTTGCGCCACGCTGCCTTCACCCCACGGGACGAGCTGGGCGCCCTCGAGCGCCACGTCGGCGGTCTGTCGATCCATGCGGTGGACCTCACTCGCTCGACTCTGGAGCGTCAAGCACGGCTCAGCCGCCGACGGGCACCCAGGCCTTCTTCGCCTTCACCTGCACGAGGCGGCGCTCTGGCAGCCAGACGGCCGAGAGGGTGCCACCGTACACACAGCCCGTGTCGAGCCCCAACGCATGGGGATGTCGCTGGAGCCCCCGGAGCGCGTCATGGCCGAACACCACGAAGCGGGGCCCGGGCCAGCGCTCGGCCCAGGGGCGTCCACCCGTCACCCGCGTCGAGCCCTGGCCGTTCTCATCGAGGCTGCGCAGGTTGAGCAGCAGGTGCCGGGGCTGCTGCTCCAGCGCAAGGTTCGGCAGCAGGCCCGCGTGCACCACCAGCGTGTCGAGCTCGGGGAAGTCGAGCCACAGGGGGAGCGCCTCGAGGTAGCGCCAGTCCTCTTCCGTGAGTCGCTCGGCGACGTGCCGGTGGCTGCCCTTGAGCGCGCCGAGGTCTCCGTCGCGGCCCTTGAGCACGTGCGCGTCATGGTTGCCGAGCACCCCGAGGGCCCCACGCGCGCGCGCCAACGCCACCACGCCCGGAGAGTCCGGCCCCTTCGCCACCAGGTCGCCCGCGAGCACCAGCCGGTCGGCCGACGTGAGGCCCGCGACGTCGAGCAGCTCGGTGAGCTCCTCCAGACACCCGTGGACGTCGCCGACGACGAGCGTGCGCGCGCTCACGCCAGGGTGTCGAGGCCGGCGCGACGAAGGGCCGCCTTCACGGCCGCCCGCACGGGCACGGGCACCTCGCCTCCGGGAATGGCGCGGCACATCGACACGGTGCGCTTGAGTGACTCACAGGCCGCCGAGCACCGGCTGCACTTCGCCAGGTGGGCCTCGATGCGTTCGCACGCCGCCTGGTCGATCTCGGACGCGGCGTAGGCCGACAGCTCGCTGGCGAGCTCTGGACACTCGATGGCTTGATCGCCCGAGTCGATGACGGCGGCGAGCCGCTCCTTGAGGGCCAGGCGCGCTCGATGGAGCCTCGACTTGAGCGCGCCCACCTCGATCCCCACCACCGACGCCGCTTCCTCCGCCGAGAGCCCCTCGACGTCACGCAGGACGAGGGCCTCGCGGTGATCCTCGGGCAGCGTGCCGATGGCAGCCTGAATCAACTCGCTCACCTGCCGGGCGTGGACGCGCACGTCGCTCGCGCTGTCGTCGGTGGCGAGGTCGCGGGCCGAGTCGTCGAGGGACTCGTGCCGGGCTGGCTCTCCCTCGCGGCGCCGGCGCTGCTTGAGGCAGAAGCTGCGGGCAATCTGGTACAGCCACGTCGACAGGCGCGCGTCGCCGCGAAAGCTGCCGAGGTTGCGGTACGCAGCGATGAGCGTCTCTTGCAGCACGTCGCGCGCGTCGGCTTCGTTGCCGCACATGCGCAGCCCGTAGCGGTACACCTGGTTCTGGTGTTTCTCGAGGACCGCCTCGATCGCCGTGGCGTCGCCCGCGTGGGCTCTGGCCAGCAGGGCAGCATCGGAGTCGGTCGACGACATGAACCTCTCATACCCGGACTGACGGACGTCGGAAAGCCACCCGGTCAGGTGCTGCTGCTGCCTGGAGAAGTCTCCGGTCGTCGCCCTCACGGCGGGGCGGACGGAGGCGTGGACCCGGCGACCGCGCGCTCTGCCGAACGTCGGACCATGTACAGCAGGCCCATCAGGGCCACGCCCACCGCGGGGAGCAGCAGGGTGGAGGTGCCCAACACCCCGAACGCCGTCGTGCCCAGGGCGCCGCCGACGACGAAGCCAGTGAGCAGCACGAGGTGGAGCCGAACCCGGAACCACTCCACCGGCTGCCGGCGCAGCCAGTGCCCCATGGTGATGCCCAGGTCCGTGATGATGCCCGTCATGTGCGTCGTGCGGATGATGGCGCCGGAGTACGACGTCGCGAGGGCGTTCTGGAGCCCGCAGGCGGCCGCGGCGAGCACCTCTCCCGAGACCGACCGCTCCCGCAGCCCGACCCACGCGCCGAAGAGCAGCGCTGCTTCGACCAGCAGCGCCACCCCGTAGCGTCGCCCCGCGTGCAGCGTCGACTGCTGCACGATGAAGCCGGACACCGCAGCGCCGACGAAGAAGCTCAACACCACGGCGCCAGCCCGGAGCGCGACGTCGGCGTGGCCCCTGGACGCTTCGAAGGACACCGAGAACACGGTGCCCGTCATGTGGGTCACGGCGTGGTACGCGCTGGCGACCGCGACGGCGTTCACGCACCCGGCGACCGTCGTGAGGGCCAGCCCACCCACGTACACCCAGCCCGGTGTGTGTCGCCGCAACATCCTTCCCAGAAGCTACACCCGGCACGGCGGCAGGGAATTCGCGCGCTCCCCGTCAAGCGCCAGGCGCGGGTGAGCCGAGGGGCGCCTTTGAGGTCCACGCTCAGATGGCCGGCAGCCCCACGCGTGCCCGCAGCAGCCGCGGAATCCAGACGCCGTCGGTCACCACGCCCATGTGGTTCGTGCCCGCGGTGACCTGGACGACACGGGCCCTCGACGACACCGGAAGCGCGCGTCGCCAACGCTCGGCTTTCTGGAAGGTCAACGCGCCCACCAGCTCCACCCGGCCGTCGGCGGACGACTGGAGGAACGCCGTCCACGGCGCGGGGTCTCCGTAGAAGGCGTCGAGCAGCACGAGGTCGGTGACGAGCCGCTCTTTCGTCCACTCGCGCAGGGTTCGATTGCCGCCGCTGTGGCCCAGCGCCATCACCCGCGTCGGCGCAGCCCAGCCCAGGACCTGCTGGAGCTCGTCCCGCAGCGGTGCGAACTGTGGCCAGCGCACGCGCTCGTGGGGGCCGCTGGGCCCTTCGAGCAGCACGAAGAGCGCCTTCACGCCGCTCTTCTCGAACTGCTCGATGAGGCCGTGGTCGCGGTACGCGTCATCGACCGTGTCGGAGTAGCCGTGCACGTAGACGACCAGCAGCTCGGGCGTGGCGCCAGCGGGACACCACAGGTGCATCGGGCCGTTCGAGGTGACGACTCGCTGATGACGGCCGCTGAGCTGCGGGCTCGACTCGGCTTCAGGGAGACATCCGGACGACAGGGACGCGACGAGGGTGAGGGGCAGGAGCATGCCCGCCCGCAGTGCAGCCCTGTCACCGGCCCGGATGGGCCCTCAAGTCTTTGAGGTCGTTGGTGTTTTCGGGCCTCCACCCATCGGGCGGCGTCACAGGCCGTTACGGTTCGTCACGCCGTGTGACGGAGGCGAAGCCGGAGTCGAACTGGAAAAACGCGTGGCGTCGAGGTGGGCGAGTCAGCGGAGCTCGGGGTCGTACGGACGCCCGAGGGCCGCGGGGGCCCGGCTGGTGCCGCGGGGTTGAAGGGCCAGCACCACCAGCGTCAGCGCGTACGGCAGCGCCAACAATACGCCCTGGGGCACCACCTCGAGCACGCCTGGCGCCGAGGAGGCGACCGAGATGCGCAGGGCATTGCCGACGGCGAAGAAGAGCGCCGCGAGCGCCGCGCCGAGGGGGGTCCACCGGCCAAACACCATCGCGGCGACCGCCATGAAGCCAAGGCCCGCGGGCATGTGGTGTTCGAACCGATCCAGCACCGCCGTCGACAGCTGGGCACCGCCCAGGCCTGCGAGCGCTCCCGACAGCACCACCGCCCCCAGCCGCAGCCGCGCGACGCGCACGCCCATCGCCGCCACGGCCTCTGGCTTCTCACCCACCGCGCGCAGCCGCAGGCCCCACGCCGTTCGTTGCACCGCCGCGTGCACCACGAAGGGCATGACGAGGGCGAGCCACGTCAGCGGCGAGTGGCCGAGCCACGAAGGCAGTTGCTGAATCGGCGGTGTACCCGATGGCGACGAGAACACGGCCTCGAGGAGGAATTGTCCCAACGCGAGCATCACCAGGTTGATCGCCATGCCCGAGACGACCTGGTCGCTGCGCGCGACGATGCACAGCCATCCATGGAGCGCCCCCACCGCTGCGCCCGTGGCCACCCCCACCAGCACCCCGAGCGGGGTTGGCATCACCAGCGCCGCCGCGGCCGCCGCGAAGGCCCCCGCCCGCATCATGCCCTCGACGCCGACGTTCACCACGCCAGCCCGCTCGGACAGCGTGGCGCCCACCGCGGCGAAGACGAGCGCAGGCGCCGCGTCGAGCACCGAGTCGAGCAGCGAAAGCAGCACCGTCATCATGGGCGGGGCTCCTTCGCAGGGAGCCAGCGGTCGATGAGCTTCGTCCACAAGAGCCGCGCCGCCACCAGGAGGAGCGCGAGGCCCTGGATCAGCTCCGGGAAGCTCTTGTGCACTCCGAACAGCTGCATGCGGGTGCCGCCAGCGCGCAGCCCGCCGAACAACAGCGACGTCGCCAGCACCCCCAGCGGGTGACCCTGACCGATGAGCGCCATCGCGATGCCGTCGAAGCCGTAGGGGGCGCCCAGCGTCGCGGGGTAGCGTTGCTCCGTTCCCAGCACCAACACGGCGCCGGCGAGGCCCGCGAGCGCACCCGACACCAGCATCGCCCGCCAGACGGCCTTTCCGACCTCGATGCCGGACGCGCGGGCCGCCTCGGGTGACAGGCCCACCGCGCGCCACTCGTAGCCGCCGACGAAGCGAGACAGCCACAGCCAAAGCACCACCGCGGCCGCGAGGGCCAGGAGGATGCCAGCGTTGAGTCGCGAGACGTCTCCCACCAGACGGGGCAGCTCGGCGGTCTCGTGGATCTGCGCCGTTCCGGCCACCGAGTTGCCGCCGCCCACCTGCGCCCGGAGCGGACCTGGCACCAGCCAGTTCTCGACGAGTGAGACGGCGACCCAGTTGAGCATGATGGTGCTGATGACCTCGTGCACGCCGCGCCTGAGCTTCAGGACCGCCGGGCCCAGGGCGTAGAGCCCTCCGGCGAGCGCTGCCGCGAGGAGACACAGCGGCACGTGCACCGCGGCTGGGAGCTCGACGCCGGCGCCCACGACCGCCGCGGCCAGCGCGCCGACGATGAGCTGGCCCTGCGCGCCGATGTTGAAGAGGCCGACACGGAAGGCGACGGCGACCGACAGCCCGGTGAGGGTGAGGAGCGCCGCCTTGGTGGCCGACTCGCCCCACGGCCGGAGCAGCACCGCCGAAGAGGCCCCCTCGAGCAGCTTCGGCACGTCGCCGACGGCGCCCCACGTCATCGCGAGGAAGGCATCGACGGCGATCTCCACGCCACCGCGGAGCACCGCCACCGCCACGAAGCACAGCAGGAGCGAGCTCAGAATGGCCGCGACCGAGGGCAGCGCGGCGCGGAGGGTGTCACGCATGCGTGAGCACCTCACCTCTCACGCCGGATCGACGGTGATGCGCCATGGCGCCGTACAAGTCCGGCGAACCGCCTGCAGACTGCTGCCCGAAGCGTCCGTGAGCGGTTCGGGTGGAGAGGGCCCGCGGCTGGCGCATCGCTGGACGCTGCTGCGGGCACGTACATGAGACGGCGGAGGAAGGGAGGCTCCGCATCGGGCACCCCCAGCGTCCGACGGTCGATGACGACGCACGCCGAAGCCCGAGTGCTCGAACGCTCGGGTGATGCGGTCTTCGCCACGACGCACGGCCAACCAGGCGGTGACCGTGACCTCCAGGGGCCCGGGCAGGCGATGGAGGTTGGGGGCGGCTCCGCATCGCGCCCCTCGAAGTCCGCGCGCGCGAACTCGCCGACGATGCGGCCTTCAGGCTCGACCAGGGCGGCCGGCGAAGCAGGCGGGAGGCGGGAGGTCGGCTACGCATCGAGAACCCCCAGCATCCGGCGGCCGATGACACGCTCATCGAAGTCCGCGCGCTCGAACTCGCCGGTGACTCGGCCCTCGTGCAGCACCAGGACGCGATCGGCCAGCGCCAGCACCTCGTCGAGATCGAGCGAGACGAGCAGCACGGCTCCGCCAGCCGCGCGGAACTCGAGCAACCGCCCGCGCACCGCGTCGACGGCGCCCAGGTCGAGCCCGCGGGTGGGCTGCACGGCCACCAGCACGTGTGGCGCGCCATCGAGCTCTCGTCCCACCACCAGCTTCTGCTGGTTCCCGCCAGACAGCGCGCCCACCCGGAGCGCCGGCGCGCGAGGCCGCACGTCATGGGTCTCGAGCAGCATCGTGGTGCGCGCGAGCCGGCCGTCGGCGTCGATGCGTCGGCCGCGCGAAAACGGCGGTCGCCGGTGTCGGCCCAGCGCGACGTTTTCGGCCACGGTGAAGTCGGTGATGACGGCGTGGCGCAGGCGGTCCTCTGGAACGTGGGCCACGCCGAGCGACCGGGCCGTCGCGGGGTCGAGCGCGCCGTGATGACCCAGCACCTCCAGCGTGCCGCCCTCCACCGCGCGCAGGCCCGTCAAGACCTCGGCGAGCTCGCGCTGTCCGTTCCCGTCGACGCCCGCGATGCCCAACACCTCGCCGGCGTGAACGACACCCGACACGTCTCTCAACCGGCCAGCGTGGACGTGCTCGAGGCGCACCACCACGGGCCCACGCGTCGGTGGTGGCGGTGCGGACACCGTCGTGCGCTCGCCGACCATCAGCGCCGCGAGCGACTCGGGGGTGGATGCCGTCGGTGACACCTCAGCCACCTTCTCGCCCCGGCGCATCACCGCGATGCGCGTCGCGAAGGCCAACACCTCCTTGAGCTTGTGGCTGATGAGGACGACGGTGAGGCCCTCGTCGCTCAAGCGCCGCGTCACGGCGAAGAGCTCGTCGGCCTCCTGCGGCGTCAGCACCGCCGTCGGCTCGTCGAGGATCAGCGTGCGCACGCCGCGATGGAGCGCCTTGACGATCTCGACCTTCTGCTGCGAGCCCACCGTCAGCGTGTCGACCCGCGCGTCCACGTCGAGGACGAAGCCAAACCGCTGACAGGTGGCTTCGACCGCCGCGCGGGCACGGACGCCGTCGAGCTGCCAGAAGCGCGTGGGCTCGGCGCCCAGCACCACGTTCTCGGTGACGGTGAGCGTCGGCACGAGCGTGAAGTGCTGGTGCACCATGCCGATGCCCAGCCGCAGCGCGTCCGAGGGCGTGCGAATGCGCACGGGCCGGCCGTCGACGAGGACCTCACCCGCGTCCGCGGCGTACAGGCCATACAGCACGTTCATCAGCGACGACTTGCCCGCGCCGTTCTCGCCCACCAGCGCGACCCGTTCGCCGCGCGTCAGCTCGAGCGACACGTCACGCAAGGCCACCTGGGTGCCGAAGCGCTTCGAGATGCCGCGCAGCGCGAGGGTCGTCATGCTCGAGCGCGAGCCGTCACTTCGCCGGCGGTGTGAAGGTCGACAGCGCCTCGTCGGTGGCGGGGACGACGAGCTGGCCGGCGATGATGGCGGCCCGGAGCGTGTCGACCTTCGCCAGCGCGTCGGCCTTGCCGGGGAAGTCGAGGCTCACCGGGGCCAGGGTGACGCCGCCCTCGGCGAGCCCCATCACCACGTCGCCCGGCGTGAACGCGTTGCCGTCGAGGTCCTTCACGGCCCGCCACACCGCGAGATCGACGCGCTTCACCATCGACGTCAAGACGGCCTCGGGCGCGAGGTGCGATTGGTCCGAATCCACGCCGATCGCGAACACCGCCTGACCGCCCGCGCGCGCCTCCTTGACCGCCTGGATGACGCCGCTCCCGTCGCTGCCGGCGGCGTGGAACACCACCTCGGCCCCCTTGTTGACGAGGTCGGCCGCGGCCTGCTTCCCGTGCTGCACGTTGTCGAAGCTGCCGGTGTACTGCACCAGCACCCGCGCTCCAGGGTTGGTCGTCTTCACGCCCGCCTTGAAGCCAGCCTCGAACTTCTTGATGAGGGGAATCTCCATGCCGCCGACGAAGCCGACGGTCTGCTTCGACACCAGGCCCGCGAGCGCGCCCGCCAGGAAGCTGCCCTCGTGCTCCTTGAAGACCACGGTGCGCACGTTCTTGAGCGCCAGCGGCGCGCCCTTCGCATCGAGCACCTGGCTGTCGATGAGGAGGAAGCGGGCGTCGGGGTTCTGCTTCGCCACCGTCTCCACCGCGTTCTCGAGCGCGAACCCGACGCCGATGACGAGGCTGGCCCCCTGGTCGACGACGAGCTGCAGGTTGGGTTGGTAGTCCTCCTGCACCTTCGACTGCACCACGAGCGGCCGGATGGCGACTGGCGTGACGGTCGCTTTCAGCTCCGCGGGCAGGGTGGCCTCGCGCGCGGCGGGCGTGAGGGCTTCGTACGCGCCTCCCTTGAACGTCTGCCCGGCGGCCCAGGCCTCGAGGCCCCGCAGCGCCGAGTCGTTGAAGGACTGGTCGCCCCGGCCGCCGATGTCCGTCACCAGGCCGACCGCGCGCGCGGCCTTCGGCGCATCTTTCGTCTCACCGGACTTCTTGCAGCCCAGCACCGCCAGCAGCACCCCGAGGAGGACCCGTCGCATGAACGCACGCTTGTAGTCCCGGCCGGGGGCGTCGTCAGCGGTCTGTGGGGGCGATAGCGTGACGAGCCATGGACTGGGCACTGCCGTTCTTGCATCAGCGCTTCCGCGAGCAGGGTCCGGTCAGGCGGCGAGCGTCGCCGTCGGCGCCATCGTCACCGCACCTGCCCGTGGTGGAGCTGACCACTCCGCGGCTGGTGCTCCGCGACTGGCGGGATGAGGACGTGGTGGCCTTCCGCGCCCTCAACGCCGACCCTTTGGTGATGCGGCACTTTCCGAACACGTTGACGGCCGCCGAGAGCGACGCTTCGGCCGATCGGCTGCGGGACTCGCTGTCTCGGGCCGGCTTCGGGTGGTGGGCGCTCAGTCTCCGCGGAGAGCCGGGTTTCCTGGGAATGGTCGGTTTGCAGCAGGTCACCTTCACGGCTTCCTTCACGCCTGCGGTCGAAGTGGGCTGGCGATTGACGCGCGCGGCCTGGGGCCAGGGTTTCGCCACGGAAGCAGCGCGCGCCGCGATCGCGTTCGGTTTTACCTCGCTCGGCCTTTCGGAAATCGTGAGCGTCACGGTGCCCGCGAACCAGCCATCGCGCCGGGTGATGAAGCGCCTGGGCTTCACCCCGACGCGGCCTTCGACTTCGAGCATCCCCGCCTGCCCGAGGGCCATCCGCTGCGGCCTCACCTGCTCTATCGGCTCTCCCACCAGGCCTGGGTGAACGTGCGCCGCGAGCCGTGAGCGTCTGGACGCCAGTGGCACCCCGCGCGCCTCGGTGTCAACATGGTGACAGTGAGAGCGCCAGGAAGGCCGGCGCGGGAAAGGCGAGAACGTCTTGGCGAGGCTGGTCCGCCACTTCATCGAAGAGCCCCGCACGTGCTCGTACCTGCCTCAGCTCAAGGCAGCGCTCGAGTACCGCCTCATGGTGGACGTCACGCCGCTGGAGCTGCAGACGCTCATCTTTCGCGGCTGGCGGCGCTTTGGCCCGGCCTATTTCCGGCCGGCGTGCACCTCGTGCATGGAGTGCGTGTCGATTCGCCTCGACGTGCACCGCTTCCTGCCGACGGACAGCCAGCGGCGGGCGGCGCGGCGCTCGAAGCGGTTCCGCGTCGAGGTGGGCCGGCCGAAGATCGACGATGAGCGGCTGAAGCTCCACGCGCAGTGGCACGCCACGCGCGAAGACAGCCGCGGCTGGGAGCCCACCCACCTCACCGAGGACGAGTACGCCACCCAGTTCGCCTTCCCCTCCAGCACCGGCCGGGAGACGGCCTGGTACGACGGAGACCGGCTGGTCGCGCTGGGCCTCATCGACGTGACGCCGGACTGCCTGTCGGCGGCGTACTTCTTCTACCACCCGGACATCGCGCGCCTCTCGCCCGGCGTTGGAAACGTCATGCGCTGCGTGGAGCTCGCCCGGGAGCTGGGCTGCCAACACGTCTACCTGGGGTACCGCGTCGAGGGCTGCGCGTCGCTCACGTACAAGGGCGGGTTTCGGCCCCATGAGCTGTTGATGGGACGCCCCGGACTCGAGGAGCAGCCGGTGTGGCTCGAGGCGCAGCGCACCTTGAGCGCGCCCCCGGAGTAGCCCCACGTCAGCCGGGGGTGGACCGTTTCGATGCCAGCCGGTTCTTGGTCTGCTCCCACGTCGCCATGTCGGCCACCCGTCGCGGGAAGGCCTGAGACACGAGGGCGCCCAGTTCGTGCTCCCGCATCGGCTTCGCGGTCTCCTTCACCGCCTGGGCCATCTCGAGCGCGTGCCGGTACCGGTCTTCAGGTCGCTTCTGGAGCGCCTTCTCCACCACCACCCACCACGGCGCGGGGATGCCCGTCGGTCGCGGCAGCGGGTCGTTGACGATCGACTCCATCGTCTTCGTGTCGTCTTGCCGGTCGAACGCGCGCGTGCCGGTGAGCGCCTCGTGGAGGATGAGCCCCATCGAGAACACGTCGCTGCGTCGATCGATGCGCTCCGCGGTGGCCTGCTCCGGTGACATGTAGAGCGGCTTTCCCTTGACGATGCCCGGCAGGGTGACGGTGCGCGCGTTGCGCATCTTCGCCACGCCGAAGTCGAGCACCTTCACCCGCCCATCGAAGCCCACCATCAGGTTGTGCGGTGACAGGTCGCGGTGCACCAGCCCCAGCGGCAACCCGTCGTCACCCTTCGTCTCGTGCGCGGCGTGGAGCCCCTCGAGCGCCTGCGACAACACCGCCGAGATGAGCGCCTCGGGCAGCGGGCCGTTGGGCCAGTAGATGACGTGGTCGAAGTCGACGCCGCCGATGAGCTCCATCGCGATGTAGTAGCTGCCGCCGCCCTGACCGAAGTCGTAGATGGTGACGAGGTTCGGGTGCGACAGGCGCATGCCCAGCTTCGCCTCGTCGAGGAACTGCTTCACGATGTTCTCGTCCTCCGCGAGCTTGGGGAGGATTCGTTTGAGCGCCACCAGCCGTGAGACGCCGCCCGGGTTCACCGTGCGCGCCACCATCACCTGCGCCATGCCCCCGGTGCCCAGCGGGTTGAGCAGCTCGTACTTCCCGATGCGCGCGTTGGGCCGGAACTCACCCGCCGCGGCCAGCTCGTCGAGGCGCTCGCCCGGCGTGTGGCCCTCCGAGAGCGCGAGGAACGACAGCACCGCCGTGTCGAAGATCTCCGCGACCGCGTCGACGAGCGCGAGCACCTGTTGCCCGCCGTCCGAGAAGTGGCCCGGCAGCACGAAGCCGAGGCTGCCGAGCGACGTCTTGCCGAGATCGAGACCCGCGACGAAGGCCGTGCGCCCGTTCTCGATGGCCAGGGCCCCGCGGATGTCGGCCCAGCGCATCACGTCGAAGACGCCCGTGCCCCAGGTGCGGGTCAGCACCGCGCCATGGGTGCCCTTCACCTGAACGAAGGCCGCCTGCGCGTGGATGAGGCGCGCGCACTGGGTGAGGAAGACGTCGGCAGCGGCGGCGAGGCCGAGCTGGCGCTCCAGACAGTCTTCGAGCACCTCGTCGGCCAGGCGCTGCACCGACACGAGGCCCCGCAGGAAGCGCACCTCTTCATCGAGCGACTCGAACGTGAGCGGAGCCCGCTTCATCGAGGCGCTACTTCTTCTCGGTCTCGGCCGCGTAGATGGTGTCGGCGATGCGGTAGGCGCTGCCCTCGAGCTGCTTGATGGCCGCGCGGACCTTCTCCGGGTCGCCGGTGCCGAGCTGCTTCTTGAGGTTCTCGAGGTCGACCTTGATCTCGTCCCGGTCCTTCTCTTTGAGCATGCTCGCGTACTCCTCCAGCGAGCGCTCGGTGGTGTAGGACAACCCGTCGGCCGCGTTCTTGAGGTCGGCGAGCTCCTTCTTCTTCTTGTCGCCTTCGACGTTCGACTGCGCGTCGGCGACCATCTTCTGGATCTCGGCTTCGGTGAGCCCCGAGTTCGAGACGATCTTCACCGTCTGCAAGCGGCCGGTGCCGAGGTCCTTCGACGAGACGTTCACCAGGCCGTTGGCGTCGATGTCGAAGGTCACCTCGATCTGCGGCACGCCACGCGGGGCGGGGGGAATGCCGACGAGCTCGAAGCGGGCGAGCGTCTTGTTGTCCGCCGCCATCTCACGCTCACCCTGGAGCACGTGCACGCTCACCAGCGGCTGGTTGTCGGTGGCGGTCGAGAAGATCTGGCTCTTCTTGCAGGGGATCGTCGTGTTCTTGTCGATGATCTTGGTGAAGACGCCACCGGCCGTCTCGACGCCCAGCGACAGCGGCGTGACGTCGAGCAGCAGCACGTCCTTCACTTCGCCCTTGAGCACGCCGCCCTGAATGGCCGCGCCGACGGCGACGACCTCGTCGGGGTTGATGCCCTTGTGCAGCTCCTTGCCGAAGAAGAGCTTCACCTTCGCCTGCACCGCGGGCATGCGCGTCATGCCGCCGACGAGGAGCACCTGGTTCACCTGCGCCGTCGTGATGCCCGCGTCCTTGAGCGCGACCTTGCACGGCTCGATGGATCGCTCGATGAGGTCCTTCACGAGGTCTTCGAGCGCGGAGCGGTTGATCGTCTCCTGCAAGTGCTTGGGCCCCGAGGCGTCGGCGGTGATGAACGGCAGGTTCACCTCGGTCTCGGTGGCGCTCGACAGCTCGTGCTTGGCGCGCTCGGCGGCCTCCTTGAGCCGCTGGAGCGCCATGCGATCCTTGCGCAGGTCGAGCCCGCTGTTGGCGGCCTTGAAGCGGTCGGCCAGGAAGTCGATGAGCTTGTTGTCGAAGTCCTCGCCGCCCAGGTACGTGTCGCCGTTGGTGGCCTTCACCTCGAAGACGCCCGAGTTGAGCTCGAGGATCGAGATGTCGAAGGTGCCGCCGCCGAGATCGTACACCGCGATGGTCTCGGCCCTGGTCTGCTCCTTGTCGAGGCCGTAGGCGAGCGCAGCCGCGGTGGGCTCGTTGATGATGCGCAGCACGTTGAGGCCCGCGATGCGGCCGGCGTCCTTGGTGGCCTGGCGCTGGCCGTCGTTGAAGTACGCGGGGACCGTGATGACCGCCTCGGTGACGGGCTCGCCCAGGTAGTCCTCGGCCGTCATCTTCATCTTGGTGAGGATCATCGAGCTGATCTCGGGCGGGCTGTGCTTCTTCCCGCGGATCTCGACCCACGCGTCCCCGTTCTCGGCCGCGACGACCTTGTAGGGCACCATGCTGGCGGCGCGTTTGGCCTCGGGCGAGTCCAGCGCGCGGCCCATCAACCGCTTCACCGCGTAGATGGTGTTCTCCGGGTTCGTGACCGCCTGTCGCTTGGCGATCTGCCCCACCAACCGCTCGTTGGAGTCCGTGAAGGCCACCATCGACGGCGTGGTGCGGTTGCCCTCACTGTTGGGGATGACGACCGGTTCCCCACCGTCCATCACTGCGACACAGGAGTTCGTCGTTCCCAGGTCGATTCCGATGACTTTGCTCATGACCCCTTCAAACCAGCACGACCACGAACACCGTTGAACTCCAAAATGCCAGCCGACAGGTCGTCAAGGCGTGGGCGCGTCAGGTGGCGGCTCGGGCGTGGTCGATTTCGCGCGTGAGATGACGACCAGGGCCGGTCGCACGAGACGGTCGTTGAGCAGGAAGCCTCGCAAGACTTCGTTGATGACGTGGTTGGGCGGCATCGCGTCGGTCTCGGTGGCCGACATGGCCTCGTGCCGGTTCGGGTCGAACGGCTCGCCTTTCGAAGTGAAGCTGCGCACGCCATGCTTGCCGAGGGTGTCCTCGAAGAGCTTGCGGATCATCTCGACGCCTTTCTTCAGGCTCTCGAGGTCGCCAGAACTGTTCGCGTGCTCGAGCGCGCGGTCGAAGTTGTCGACGACGGGCAGGAAGTCCTTGAGGAGCTTCTCGACGCCGAACTTCTGCACCTCGTCCTTCTCCTTGACCGCGCGCTTCTTGTAGTTCTCGAGGTCGGCCACGGCGCGCAGCATCTTCTCGTGCTCGTCCTTCACCTTGCCCATCAGCTCACGGCCCTTGGCCATGGAGAGCTCGAGCTGCGCCTTGAGGGACTCCACTTCATCTGACGGGGCGGGCGCGGGGGCCGCGGCGGCGGGCGCAGCGGTCGTCGGGGCCGGGGCGGGCTCAGGCACCTCGTCGCCGCGAACGGCAGCCCGCGCCTTGTCGACGCTCTTGAGGGCCTCGTTGATGATGTCGTCGGCGATGCTGGTGGAGAACTTCCCGGACTCGTCTGGCTGACTCACGGCCGCCATCGTAAGCACAAGGTCCGCGCGTGTCTTGCGCCGCAAGCATGAGGTGGTCAGAGGTAGGGAAGCCGCCAGTCAGGCCGGGTCAACGAACCGGTGCACCTCGAGCGCCTTCGGGACGCCAGCCTTCACGTCGCGCAGCGGCACGATGGCGCCCACGGTGGTGTAGAGGTTCGCGCCGGTGCGTGTCTTCGCGGACTTGAGCGGGTACTGTCTGGCGAGCGGCACGAACCAGTCGCGCACCTCACTCAAGGTGAGGCAGTGCACTTCGCGCACGTCGAGGAAGACGTACACGAGCAGATCCGCGGTGGAGTAGAGGAAGCAGCCGGGGGAGTCCTTCTCGGCGTTGCTGATGAGCTCGAAGAAGTAGTTCCCGCGGCGGCGGCCCTGCCGGTCTCCCTTGACCTCGACGCCCACGACCGGTGTGCCATCACGTCGATCCCACAGCAGGTCGACGCCCCGGTGCTGAAAGCGTGGGTCCTCTTGCACGTCGTGCACGAGGCTGCCGGGGGCCTTGAGGGCCAGAAAGTCGGTCGCGAGGCGCACGGCGCGATCCGCCGCGCCCTGCACGCCGCGCATCGAGTACGCCCGCGGCATCGACGGGGAGGCTCGTTACTTCCGCAGCTCGACGCCGAGGGCCACCAGCTGCACCTCGCGGTACTTGCCGTCCTTGCCCTTCGCCACCTTCGCGCCCTCGGCCTCGTAGTGCCTGGCGCGCTCGGGCGACAGCTCGGCCACCTTCACGGTGCCCTCGACCTTCGCGGTGCTGCCGGCGGAGTCGAGCGGGACGAAGAAGCCATAGTCCTTGAAGGTGACGCGCACGCCGGGCCCCTTGTCGGTCGGGGCCAGCTCCATCCAGCAGCCCTTCTTCTCACAGGCCTTGCGCACCTTCGCCTCGACCTGCACGTCCTTGCCTTCGAAATCGGCGGGTGAGGTGAGGAGCGTGTCGAGCGTGACTGGCTTGAGGCCCTTGAGCTTCTCGCCGCGCACCAACACCGGCGCGCCGGCCTCGGCTTTGGCGTCCCTGGTGGCCGCGTGGTGGCCGTCGCAGGCCATCTTGCCGTCAGGACCCGGGGTGCAACCGAGGACGAGGGAGACGAGGAGTGCGTTCATGGCCGGCACAGGTAGCGCAGCCCCACCTCGACCTGCAAGCAACCCGCGTGCGCCGTTTGGCGGGGCTCGTCAGGACAACACGTCGAGCTTCTTGCCCTCGCGCTTGCGCAACCCCACCGACTCCGGCCCCTCGGTCTCGAGGCCGAGCGCCATCTCGAGCAGATCGATGAGCGCTGCGCGGGAGTCGGCATCGTCGGGGCCCATCACCGTCACCTCGAGGGGGAGCCGGTCTTCGGGCGCCACTGCCTCCGGCTCCTTCGGCTTGCCGGTCTCGTCGAGGTCCTCCACCAGCAGGTCGCCATCGCGGTGAATCGTGTAGCGGCGGTACATGAAGGTCACTGTACGACGACGCGACGAGGCTGGCGCGCCCGATGGGTGAGTTGTGTAAGATTGCGGTGTCCGTGGCGCTCTCGTTGACCCAGCTGATGCGGGAATTGGTCCTCAAGCCGAGCCAGCCGCTCGTGCAGGTGCCGGTGCTCGTGTGGGAAGCCCCGCCGCGGGAGTCTTCCCCCGACGAAGACTGGGTTCCGACCGAGACCGGCTCCAAGACCCGGCCCACGGCGGCCGATCCCCTCGTCTTCCTGCTCGAGAAGGTGCCGGGCCGGCCGAACCCCTTCGCGATGGGCATCACGGTGGGGCGGGTCGAGACGAATGACGTCATCGTCGACGACGGCTCGGTGAGCCGGTTCCATGCCTGGCTTCAGCTCGACGAGCGCAAGAAGGCCTGGTTCCTCTGCGACGCCGAGAGCAAGAACGGCACGTTTCTGGGTCCGCAGCGGCTGACGGCGAACCAGAAGGTGGCCCTCACCGATGGCGCGCAGGTCAAGTTCGGTGAGGCGCAGATGACGTTCCTGTTTCCGGCGTCCCTGGTGGCCCTGCTCCGCCGTCGCGCGGATGCCGGCTCTCAGGCGTCGAAGCGGTAGCCCAGCCCACGCACGGTGCAGAAGCGGCGTGGCTCGTCGGGCTTCTGCTCGAACTTCGCGCGCAGCTGACTGACGAAGTTGTCCACCGTGCGCGCGGTGCCCTCGTAGCCGAAGCCCCAGGCTGCCGAGAGCAGCTCGTCGCGAGAGAACGTGCGCCCCGGGTTCGACACGAAGTGCGCCAGCAGCTTGAACTCTTGAGCGGTGAGCTCCACCAGCTGGCCGGCGCGCGTCACCGTCTTGGCCCGCAGATCGATGCGGGTGTCGTCGAAGGTCAGCTCGTTCACCTCGTCACGGTCGCGCCGGCGCAGCACCGAGCGAATACGGGCCAGCAGCTCGCTCAGGCTGAACGGCTTGACGAGGTAGTCGTCAGCGCCGAGGTCGAGCCCCATCACCTTGTCCCGCTCCATGCCGCGAGCTGACAGCACGATGACGGGCACCTTGCTGCCGCGTCGGCGCAGCTCCTCCAGCACCTCGTAGCCGTTGAGCTGCGGCATCATGAGGTCGAGCACGATGAGGTCCGGCGCCTCATCGATGGCCTTCTGGAGCCCGCCCTTGCCGTCCTGCGCCTGCAACACCTCGTACCCGTCGGACCGCAGGCTCATCGACAGCCCGGTCAGGATGGAGAGGTCGTCTTCCACCACGAGGATGCGCTGCCTCGGTTCGCTCATCGAAGGGCACTCCTTATCAGCCGCCCAGCGGCAGGTGTACGCGGAAGGTGCTGCCCTTGCCGGGCGTGCTGTCGACCGAGATGCGGCCGCCGTGCGCTTCGACGATGCGCTGCGCGATGGAGAGCCCCAGGCCCGTGCCCTCGGTGTTTCGCGTCAGGAGCGAGTCGACCCGGTAGAAGCGGTCGAAGATGCGCCGCTGTTCCCGCCGGGGAATGCCCGCGCCGTTGTCTTCGACCTCGAGCACCACCTCTGGGCCCACCTGCCTGGCGCGCAGGCTGATGCGTTTGTCGTCGCCGGTGTACTTGTAGGCGTTCTGCAGCAGGTTCAGCACCGCGCCGGCCAGCGCGTCCTGGTCGAGGAGCAGGGTGGGCAGGTTCGGCTCGAGGTCGACCGAGAACGACATCTGCGCGCCCACGCGCTGGGCCTGGAACGCCGCCACCGCCGCCTCGACCAGCGCCTGCACCGCCACCGGGTGTTTGTCGTACTGTTTCTTCCCAGACTCGAGCCGCGAGAAGTCGAGCACCGTGTCGATCATCGTCGAGAGGCGCGAGGTCTCCCGCGAGAGCAGGTCGAGCACCGTCTGCATCTCGGTCGGGTCCTTCACCCGGCCCATCGCGAGCATGTCGATGAACATGCGGATCGACGTGAGCGGGGTGCGCAGCTCGTGGCTGACGAGCGAGACGAAGTCGGTCTTGAGCCGTGACAGCCGCGCCTCGCGGTACAGCGAGCGGCCTGTGTAGATGACCCCCAGCGCGAGCGTCACGTAGAACAGCCCGAGCAAGATGCCGTAGACCGTACGGTTTCGCGCCGAGGCCTTGCCGACCGGGTCTTCGCCCAGCGCCTGCGCCACCAGCCGGAAGTCCTGCATGGGGGAGGGGAGCGACAGCGAGGAGAGCTCCGGCGGCCCCAGCGCCGCGTCCCGCACTTCGCTCACGCCCGAGGCCAGCCGCGCGAGCACGCCCTCGGCCGGCACCTGTTTCACCGGGGCCATGACCAGTTGCGCCGGCTCGGCTCCCACGAGCAACGGCCCGCTCACCTCGTGCACGACCTGCTCGAGCCCGCGCGCCGAGATGAAGCCCCCGTGCACCGTCCCGTCGCGGCGCAGCGCCACCAGCGCGAACACGCCCTGCGGCGTCGAGGCAGAGAAGACGATGGGCTGCGTGGGGACCACCGCGAACTGCGACGCCAGGCTCTTCACCACCGGCGCGAGCTTCGGGTCTTCGGCCGTCACCTCATCGCCGGTAACGTCGAAGGTCGACTCCACCAGCAAGACCCCGCTCGTCTCGACCTGCAGCGGCGCCTCGCTGGCGACGGTGAGCGTCTGGAGCCGTCTGGCCACCTCGACCCATGCCGTGTTGAGCCGGCCCGCCCAGGTGGCCTCGAGCCGCTTCTCCACCGCCGCCCGTTCGTTCACGATCGCCACCACGCCGAAGCCCGACAGGCCTGCCGACGGGAGCACGACTAATACGATGAGTAAGGTGAACGTCCTTCGGAAGCTCAGGAAATCAGCTGTTTGCGGATTCGCCATGAACCGTGCGCCTCACAGGTACGCGACATGACATGCGCAGGGGATTGCACAGGGTGGTGCAGCCCCCTGCGCACTGCATCGATCAAAATGCCGGTCGCCGGCAACGTCCTTAGTCGAATTGCGGGAGCGCATGGCACTCCACCTGGGCACATGGTGTGCACAGAGGCGGCGGCGGCGAGGGGCGAGCGGGAACGACATGTCGGAACGGGGAGTTGGTAGACGTTCGGGTGGGGTGGTCTGACATGGACGACAGGGCGCAGCGGTCAGACCTCTCTGGAAGCACGATGAGCAGCGGTCATCACGCAGGCGGAACACAAAAGGGGCAGCGCATGAACTGGTTCAAACGAACGGTCGTGTTGGGGGCGTTGGCGGCGGCGGCGTTGTTGTCGGCGTGCACACCACCGGCCCAGGGGAACGGCTCGCGGTCGAGCGGCTCCCTGGCACTCTCGAGTGATGACTCCACCCTCTACGCGGTCGACACGGACAACGGCGTACTGGCCGTCGTGTCGGTCACCAACCCTGGCGAGAAGTACCTCGTCCCCGTCGGCAAGGAGCCCGTCCGCCTCATCGTCGGCGCCGACGACACCGTCTACGTCGCCAACCGTGGCAGCAATACGGTGTCGGTGATTCGCAAAGGCGAGCGGCAGGTGTCGGCCACCCTCGAGACCTCCATCGAGCCCGCGGGCCTCGCGCTCTCTGCCGATGGAAAGCAGCTGCTCGTCACCAGCGCCACGGCGCGTGACACCACCGCGCACGGCGTGCTGACCGCCTTCGACACGGCGACCCTCCAGCAGGCATGGGAGCTCCCCGTCGGTGAAGAGCCCCGGGCCGTCGCGGTCGTCGCCGGCAACAAGGCGCTCGTCTCGCTCTACAAGAAAGGCGAAGTGGCGGTGGTCGACCTGAACCGCCAGGCGCTCACGTCGAACCCGACGAGCACGCAGGTCTACACGCAGGCCAACGCGACGCGCGTCACCACGACTCCGAACAGCCCGTCGTTTGGCGGGGGCACCTTCAGCTCGTTCCACCCGCGCGCCGCAGCCGACGTCATCACCACGCCCGACGGCACCCGCGCCTTCACCCCGGTGGTGTGGGCCCGCGAAGACGCCATCGCCCGTCGGCCGTCCTCTGCTGGCGGTTACTACTCGTCGGGCGGTCCGTGCTCCATTGGCGCCGTCGCGACGGCCGGCATCGTCACCTATGACACGGCTGGCGCCACGCCGACCCCGATGGTCGACGACCTCACCGCCTGCATCAGCGCGGGTGCGAACACCGACAGCAACTCGAACTTTCCGGTGTCCACGTTCGCCTCGAACATCGGAGGCTCGGAGCGGGCCGTTCAGGGCCCCACGGTCGGCGTGACCGACCCGACCGGCGCCTGGGTCTTCGTCGTCAACCGCGAGTCGCAGAACGTGGCGGTGATGCCCACCGACCGACGCTCGGGTGATGACCTCGACTTCAACGGCAGCGGCACCTCGATTCGGAGCCTCGTCCGCATCGGCATGGGCGCCGACGGCATCGCGGTCACCCGCGATGGCACCCGGGCCTTCGTCTACAGCCAGTTCGACCACCAGATTGAAGAGCTGGTCGCGCAGGGCCGCGGCAACGAGGCGCGCGTCATCAACACCGGCAAGCCGATCGGCTTCAGGGACGTCGGCATGAAGGAAGTCCTCACGCCTGAGCTCGCCCTCGGCCGCCGCATGTTCTTCGACGCGCTCGACCCGAAGATGAGCTCGCCGCAGACGACCGTCGCGTGCTCGACCTGCCACCTCGAGGCCCGCGAGGACGGCCACGTGTGGATGTTCCCCGATGGCCCCCGTCAGACGCCTGCGCTGGCTGGTCGCAAGCTGCTCTCCACGGCGCCGTACCACTGGAGCGGCGAGTTCCCGACCATCACCGACTTCAACGTGCACACCATTCGTGAGCGCATGGGCGGCCGCGGCCTGGGCAGCACCGAAGCCCTCAACCTCGACCGCTGGGTCGACTCGCTGCCCGCAGCGCCCTCGCCCTTCAAGCCCGCCATGGAGGTGGTGCAGCGCGGCCGCGCGGCCTTCGAGAAGGCGCAGTGCGCGACCTGCCACACCGGCGAGCTGCTCACCGACAACACCAACCGCAACGTCGGCACGCTCAACACCCGCGCCACCAACCCCCAGGAGCGTGACAACGGCCTGGTGGAGCGCCAGGGCTTCAACGTGCCCTCGCTGCACGGCCTCTCGCGCTCGGCGCCCTACCTCCACGACGGCACCGAGCTGACGCTCGAGCAGCGCGTCTTCGGCAACGCCCGCGACATGCACGGCATCACCTCGACGCTGTCGGACGGTGAGAAGGGCGATCTCGTCGCCTACCTCAAGTCCCTCTGAGCGTCCTCGAAGCTCCCTGACGCACGCGACGCATCCTCCAGCCGCACGGAGGGTGCGTTTCGTGTTTTGAAACGACGTGTGACGATGACGCCTTCGTCTCTTCTCTGCTTCGTCTCCCTGGCTGCGCTGCTGCCGGGTACCGTCCTCGCGCAGAGCCAACCAGAGGACGAGTGGCAGCAGATTCCGGGCACCCCGACGACGCCTCCGCTCCCGACGACCCCCGCCCCTGCGCCCGCGCCGTCGCGCCCGCCGCTCGCCTCTCCGCCCGGCTTCGTCCCACCGCCGATGGCCCAGCCCTCGCCGGCCGAGGTGCGGGCCCGCCTGCGGCCCCGGGAGGCCCCCAATGACGTGTCGATGTTCGGCGCCCCAGCGCTGGGCCAGTGGAAGCGCGGCCAGGCCTTCGTGTTGGGGTTTCCCTTCATCCAGCTCAAGGCCGCCATCGGGGTACTCGACGATCTCGACATCGGCCTCAGCTACGAGAGCTTCTACCTCATGCACCACGAGGTGCGCGGCTCGGTGAAGTACGGGTTCGGCAAGGGGCCGGGGTGGGCCTTCGCGCTCGCGTTCGAAGGCGGAGGCGCCTTCTTCAACCAGCGCGCGAG
Source organism: Myxococcaceae bacterium (assembly GCA_044352295.1). GTDB lineage: Bacteria > Myxococcota > Myxococcia > Myxococcales > Myxococcaceae > Xiheimicrobium. The sequence continues at coordinate 20,771 of JBILEB010000013.1, read as the reverse complement.
CCGCGAGGCGCGCGGCACGCGATGGCTCACCGGCCGGCGCAACCTCAACTTCGCGCCAGGCGCCATCATCTCGTACCAGGGCTCGACGCTGCGCGCGGCCCGGCTCTTTCTCGACCTGCGCTACATGCTGACGGTCGACACCGAGCCCTTCGCGCAGACGCCACTGCAGGGCGTGCCCGCGACGTTCCTCATCGGCCACAACGCGCTCTCTCGCGCGGGCGGTGAGTTTCCCCTCTCGGAGCGCACCAGCTTCCTGTTCTCGTTCGGGCTCGACCTGCACTTCCGGCCCGACGATGCGCCGGCGATGGTGAACGTCGCCATTGGCCTGGTGACCGGCTTCTAAAAGGGCGTCTCTTCGCCCCTCTAGGCGCAGCGCCCGGAATGCGGCTAAACGCCAACGCCCATGAAGAAAGCGACCGTCTTCGGGGCCGGGAGCTTCGGCACCGCCATCGCCTCCGTCCTCACCGCGAACTTCGACGAGGTGGTGTTGTGGGGCCGTGATGGCGCCACCATCGCGGCCATCAACGAGCGGCACGAGAACCCCGGGTACCTGCCAGGCCTGACGCTGTCGCCAAAGGTGGTGGGCTCGACCGATCTCGAGCGCGCCGCCGCGGGGTCCGAGCTCGTCGCCGTCGCCACCCCGTCGCAGGCGACGCGTGACTTGATGAAGCGCGTCGCCACCTTCGTCCCCAGCCACGTGCCGGTGGTGTCGGTCGCCAAGGGCATCGAGAACGAGACGCTCCTCACCATGACGGAGGTGCTCGAGCAGTGCTTGCCCGAGGCCTACCACCCCTCCATCGCGGTGCTGTCGGGCCCCTCGTTCGCCAAGGAGATGATCCTCGGCATGCCCACCGTCGTCACCATCGCCTCGCGCTGGGAGAAGACGGCGCAGAAGGCGCAGGGCATGTTCTCGAGTGAGCGCTTCCGCACCTACACCTCGACGGACGTGGTGGGCGTGCAGGTCGGCGGCAGCCTCAAGAACGTCATCGCCATCGCCGCGGGCATGGCCGACGGGCTGGGACTGGGTCACAACACGCGCGCCGCCATCATTACCCGGGGGCTGGCGGAGATCTCCCGCATCGCCATGCGCATGGGGGCCAACCCGCTGACGCTGTCGGGGCTGGCTGGCATGGGCGACCTCGTGCTCACCTGCACCGGCGATCTGTCGCGCAATCGCAAAGTGGGCATCGAGCTGGGCAAGGGCCGGCCGCTCGACGACATCTTGAAGGACATGAAGCAGGTGGCCGAGGGCGTGAAGACCGCGAAGAGCGCCAAGGACCTCTCGGCGAAGCTCGCGGTCGAGCTGCCCATCTGTGAGCAGGTGTACAAGATCGCGTACGAAGGGAAGAGCCCGAAGGCCGCGGCGCTCGACCTCATGGTGCGTACGCCCAAGTCGGAGCTGACGTGAAAATCTCCTCTCTTCGTCTCCTGGCCGCGTTCCTCGGAGGCGTGCTGACTCTGGTTGGCTGTGAATGTGGCCCGTCGGTGCGTCGCACCTTCCCCAGGCTCGAGGTCATCGACGCGATGGGCGCCGAGCGCTCGGCCATCGACTTCGGCCAGGTGCAGCTCAACTCGACCGCGACCGCCCGCATCCGCATGCGCAACGGCGGCACCGCGACGCTCAACCTCACGAAGGCCACCTTCTCGAACATGAAGTTCGGCCTCGGCGAGATGCTGCCGGTCACCATCGACCCCAACGGCGAGCTCATGTTCGCCTTCACCTTCAGGCCCACGGAGCCCGACCTGCGCGAGATGGGGACCGTCACGCTCGAGACGGACGACCCGGCCCGGCCGACGGTGCAGCTCACCTTGCTGGGCAGCGGCATCGCGGCGGTTGCCACGGTGATGCCCCGCACGCTCGACTTCGGCGAGGTGTACGTCAACGAGAGCAGGATGCTCGACGTCACGCTCACCAACGCGGGCTCCAACGAGCTCGAGGTGACAGCGGCCACCCTCGGCGCGGGTGCACCGACCAGCCTCACGGGCATGGTGCAGACGCTCGTGGGCCCGCTCGCCGCCGGGGCCAGCAAGAAGGTGACGTTTACCTGGGCGCCCACGGCGACGGGCGACCTCATGACGACGCTCGATGTCACGCTCGGCGGCGGGCTCGACCCGTTGCGCGTCACGCTGCGCGGCAAGGCCATCGAGGCGGTGCCGCGGCTGTGCTTCCGGTTCGAAGACTCCCCCATGGAGACCTGCTCCGACCGGACGCTGACGATGCTGAACTTCCCGTTCGGTTCCTTGTGCGACAACCGGCTCTTCCCCGCCGACGGCGGCCGACCCTGCCTGGTGAGCGATGGCGGCACGGTGCCGTCGGCCCGCGCGGGTCGCCTCTACGTCCGCAACGAGGGCAACACGCCGGTGCAGTACGCCTTCAACATCAACCTCGTGGCCGGCGGGCGCTGCGATGGCGGGACGACGCCCGACTTCGAGTTCTCGAACAACCCGTCGGACGGTGGCCGCTTCATGGTGCCCAGCGCGCAGCTCCCCGCGTCGGTGATGGACCCCAAGCCCTGGGAGACCGCCCCGGTGCGCGTCACCTACCGGCCCACGTCCCGCTGTCGCGATGACAGCGCCGACCAGGTGCAGGTGTTCTGGCTGCGTCAGAACGAGCCCGGCAACACCAACCGCCAGCCGCAGACGGTGACGGCCATTCTCTCGGGGCAGTCGCTGCTCCCGCGCGGCGTCACCTCGGACATCAACATCAACCTGTCCGGGGCGGTACCCAACGTGGTGCAGGGCTACAACGGCCTGGCCAACCTGGGAGACGCGCCGCTCACCATCGTCTCCGCGTCGCTCTGGCAGGGCGCGGCCTTGGGAGACGGCGGCACGGGCGCGACACCTGACGAAGAGTGCGTGATGGGTGCAGGCGGGACCTGTCGCTTCTTCCGCTGGGTGACGCCGCCCACGGTGCCCACCACCCTGGCCGGTACGCCGTCGCCCACCGTGCCGTCGACGCGGATCCTCGGGCAGATTGGCTTTGGCGGCTTCGATGGCGGCATGCCGCCCCAGACGGGCACCTCGTACCGCATCTTCGCCGTCTTCGAGACCGACGACCCCTACGGCGCGCCGTGCCCGTACCCGACCGCCGGCAGCTGCGTCATCAGCACCATTCGCGCGCTGGCGAACTGAACGTCTTCGTCAGAGCTTCATCTTCCACGTCGTGATGCGGCGCGTGTCGGTGCGCGCCTCGAGGATGCTGTCCTTCTGCATCTCCTCGAGCACGCGCAGCAGCTTGAGCGACGGAATGCCCACGGCCTTCGACAGCGCATCGGCCGTCATGCCGTGCACCTCGCGGCGCAGCTCCCGAATGACGTCGCGCTTGAGCTCCGCCTTCTGCACCCCGTCCATGTCTTCGCTGCGCCAGGCCTGGAGGATGCCCAGGGCGATGAGGACCAGCACCAGCACGGCGAGGGCCGGATAGGCGAGGTGCGTGTTCCCCTCGAGGAACTCGATGTAGCGAGGGGTGGTCGCGCTGGGGGGGCGCACGTAGTCGGGTGGCTCGCCGGGCAGGTCGATGGCGAGGCGGGTGAGGAGCTGGAAGAGCGTCACGGCGAAAAGTGTACCTCTGCCGTGCCATCGGCCAACATGCTGGCCCGCCGTGGAGCTGCTCATCCGCAACGCGACCGTCGTCACGATGAACGCCGCCCGCGAGGTGCTGCGCGACGCTGACGTCGTGATCGACGGCTCGCGCATCGTGCACGTCGGCCCGCATTCGAAGGCCCGCCGTCGCCACGCCACGCGCGTCATCGAGGGGCGGGGACTGGTGGTGACGCCGGGTCTCATTCACTCGCACCTGCACGCCTGCCAGACGCTGTGTCGCAACCACGCCGACGGGCTGGAGCTGTTGGACTGGTTGCGGGAGCGGATCTGGCCCTTCGAGGCCTCCCATGACGCCGCGTCGATGCGGGCCTCGGCCGACCTCACCTTCCTCGAGCTCATCACCTCGGGGGCGACCGCGTGTCTCGACATGGGGAGCGTGCGTCACTACGGCGCCGTCTTCGAGGCCGCACGAGACGCTGGCATCCGGCTGGTGGGCGGCAAGTGCATGATGGACGCGGGGCAGGGCGTTCCGGCCGGGCTGCGCGAGTCCACCGAGGCGAGCCTGTCGGAGAGCGTGGCGCTGCTGGAGCGGTGGCACGGCGCCGAAGAAGGCCGGCTCACCTACGCCTTCGCGCCGCGCTTCGTCCTCTCGTGCACCGAGGGGCTCATGCGGCGGGTCGGCGAGCTGGCCCGTCAGAAGGGCGTGCGAATCCACACCCACGCCAGCGAGAACCCGACCGAGTGCGATCTCGTTCGCGAGAAGACCGGGCTCGACAACGTCGCCTACTTCCACGCGCTGGGGCTGCTCGGCCCGCACACCACGCTGGCCCACTGCGTCTGGGTGACGGCCGAGGAGCAGCGCCTGTTGCGACAGACGCGCACCTGCGTGTGCCACTGCCCCAGCGCAAACTTCAAGCTCGCGTCGGGCATGGCCAAGGTGCCAGAGCTGATGGCGCAGGGGATCACGGTCGGCCTCGGCGCCGACGGCGCGCCCTGCAACAACACCCTCGACCTCTTCCATGAGCTGCGGCTCGCGGCGCTGATGCACCTCCCTCGGGTCGGCCCGACCGGCTTCTCGGCGATGCAGGCGTTCGAGCTCGTCACGGTGAACGGCGCGCGCGCGCTCGGCCTCGAGGATCAGGTGGGCTCGATTGAGGTGGGCAAGAAGGCCGACCTCACGTTCATCGACGTCTCCGGCGCGCACCTGACGCCAGTGTCGGACGACCCCGTGGCCACCATCGTCTACTCGGCCCAGTCGCGCGACGTCCGGCACGTGATGATCGACGGCCGTCTCGTGCTCAGAGACCGGGTCCCGACGACCCTGGACGGGGCGGGGGTTCGCAAGAGTGCCATCACCCACGCCCGGCGACTCCTCGACGCGCTCGGGTAGCCGCCAGCGGCCTGTCACCTGTGGGCGCGCGGCGGGTGTCGGCTGGCGCGATGAGGAAGCGCCGCGTCACGAATTCCGGAAGAAGCCCGGGGGGTTGAAACATGGCGTTGCGTTTGCTTGATCGAGCGCACAAAGGAGGGCGATGTCGGTGTCCTCTGGCCGGGAGCTCGTGGTGATGCGTACGTCGCGGACGGTTGGGGCGTGGCTTTTGGCGGCGGCGGTGGCCGGGTGTGGCAACTTCGCGCCCAACCTCGACGTCGACCCGGACACCGAGGTGCAGCCGCCGTTTCCGCGCGATGCGGGCCGGCCGCCGGTGGTGAACCCCGACGCAGGCCCGGGCGAGATGACGTGGACGGCGGCGGGCGATCTCTGCCCGCCGGAGACGTTTGGTCGCCTCACGCTGGACGATGGTGGCATCGAAGAAACGCCGGACGGATCGATCGTGTTCGGGCTGTGCGTGGGCCTCAAGACGGTGAGCGGGCAGGTGCTGCTCAACCAGCGCGCGGCCAGCGGCGTGAAGTTCGAGTTCCGCGGCGGGCGAGGGCGCTCCGAGTGGGAGGGGTCGTTGCCGACGTCGGGCCAGTACGACGTCAAGGTGATGCGGGCCACCTACGACATCTTCTCGTACCAGCCGGCGGGCGTGTTCTTGACCCACGAAGGGCTCATCGACACGGGTCCCGTCGACCTGCGCCGGGACCAGACGCGCCGGCTCGAGGCGACCTCGTACACGCTGGCGGGCTCGGCGCTGTTCGGGGGGTTGCCCTTCGTGCCGACGCGAGCGCCCGATGACGTGGGCCTCGAGACGACGGGCGCCTCGCGCCTCAACCAGGCCACCATTCAGCGCGTCTCGACGCAGAGCCAGACGGGCTCGTACGAGCTCAAGCTGCTCTCTGGCCAGTTCGCCCTCTTCCTCAACGCCCCGCCGCGCGCGCTCTACGGGACGGAGCTGCGGCGGTACATGGTGTCTGCGTCGCAGCTCGTGTTCGACCGCGACCAGGCGTTCGACATCGACATTCCCACCGCGACCCTCGAGGGCGAGGTGCTGCTCGACGGCGTGGCGCTCCCCGACCGCCGGCCCGGCGCCGACTTCACCTTGAGTTACACGATTCCCGGCGAGCGTGAGGCGAGCGTGCGCACCCACCACGAGGGCGGCTACGCGACGATCACCGGCATGGTGCCCAGGGGTGAGTACGGCGTGGGCTTGAGCTTCATCGGCGTGCCGGACCGGACCTATCCCTCCGAGGTGTCGAACGTACCGCTCGTGGGCGCGCTCGATCTGCGCACCGACCGCCGCCTCAACGCTCGCGTCGACACCGTGCCCGTCGAGGGCAGCTTGAGCATCGACGGCGTCCCGGTCATTCCGCGGCCGACCTACGCGTGGACGATGTTCATGTACGGCTTCTCGAGCACCGGGAACACCGACACGTTCCTCGAGTACCAGGTGCCGCTCGAGTCGTCGTCGTTCGAGCTGCGCGCCTTCGTGAACAACTACTTCGTCATCCTGCAGATGAGTGACGAGCTGGCCGAGGACCTCGTCGACGGCTTCTTCATCGTCGACCGGCTGAAGGTCATCCAGGGCCCGCAGCGCCTGCCCATCAACATCAACACCGGCTACTACCAGGGCCGTCTGCGCATCGACGGCAAGCCGCCGCCGGCCGGCGTTCCCGTGGGCACGTTCTTCTTCGCGAACCGCTCGCCCGAGTACCGCAACAGCTTCTTCCGTCGCCGCGCCGTCACCGCGGAAGACGGGCAGTTCCGCGTGCGGCTCCCCGTGGGCAACTACGACATCTTCTTCGTCATCGACCCTGACGTGTTCCCCGAGTACGCCTCCGGGTGGCGCCGCGTCGGCACGCAGGTGCTGATCGACCAGGAGAAGGCCGTCAACGCCGAGTTCGACTACAACACGGTGCTCGTCACGGGTCCGTTGCGGGTCGGTGGCCAGGTGGTGAAGGACACCCTGGGCCGCGAGGAGGTCGGGCTCGAGCTCATCGCCGAGGACGGTCGCGGCTGGCGGTGGGGCTTCGTCTCCGGCGGGCCGAACTACCGCATGCGGCTCCCGCCCGGACAGTACCGAGACCTGCGGTTCCTCATCGAGCGGGGGGCCATCGACGGCGTCGCCTGGGGTGAGGCCGAGATGGGTGGACGGCTCAAGGCCGGCTCCAGCGTCGCCCCGCCTGCCAGCGGTCAGTAAGCCCCCTGCTTTCAACCCCTTGGGCTTCCGGGAACGGATGGCTCGAGTGGGTTGTTCGCCCTTCATGACGGTCGGCGATGCAATCGCACACCGACTGAGGACGTGTCGGTCGAAGGGCGGTACAGTGTCGGGCATTGAGTCGGGCTTCGGCGCCCGGCGGATCAGGGAGATCGAGCCATCATGTGGCAACGCTTCAAGCGGGCAATGCGCAGCTTCGTGGGCTTCTTCGTCAGCACCATCGAAGACCCCGAGCTGATTCTCGAGCAGAACATCAGGGACCTGAACGACCAGGTACCCAAGATGAACGAGTCGATCGCCATGGTGCGGGCGAACGTGACGCTGCTGGAGAAGGAGAACGCCCGGTACCGGACCGAGGTCAACGATCTCACCGCGAAGGTGAAGGCGGCCATCGGTGGTGGTCGTGACGACCTGGCGGCGCAGTACGCGACCCGGCTCCAGATGGAGAAGGGTGCGCTGGCCCGGAACGAGGCGCAGCTCCAGACCGCCCGCGCGGCGTACGACAAGGCGTTGAACGTGAAGAAGGCGTTCATGCGCGAGAAGGACAAGAAGACGGCCGAGGCGATGGCCGCCATTCGCGACGCGCGCCGGGCCAAGTGGCAGGCGAAGGTGGCCGACGCGATGGAGTCCTTCGAGGTCGCCGGCATCGACGCGACGCACGACGAGATGCTGCGCAAGGTCGAGGAGCAGACCGCCGTCAACGAGGCGCGCATGCAGATGGCGCTCGAGTCGGTCGACCACGAGCGCATCAAGATCGAAGAAGAGGCCGAGCAGCTTCAGGCCCGCGAGCTGGTGAAGCAGTTCAAGATGGAGATGGGGCTCGACAGCCCGGCGCCGGTCTCGGAGGTGTCGCAGACGGGCGAGAAGACCATCGGCAAGAAGGTCGAGGTGAAGTGACGGCCGATGCGTGGCCGTCGCGTCATCGCCACGCTCCTTTTCGCGAGCCTTGGGGTGGGCGCGCTGCTCGCCTCGCGCCTGGGCTACGTCGACCGCCTCCAGGAGCGCGTGCAGGGCCGTGCGGTGCGGCTCGCCGCCGGTGACTTCCCCGCCGGCGTCACCGCGCCGGTCGACGACGTCGCCTCCATTCCGACTCGGCCGGTCCTGGTGGGGATCGTTCCGCGTGGCACCGTCGCGGCCCTCGTCTGGGCGGCGCCGCAGGAGGGCAAGCCCGGCCTGCTGCGGACCGCCTACGCACTGGACATGAAGGTGGTGACGTACGACACCGAGGACGCGCTGCGCCGGGCCCTGGTGAAAGGCGCCGAGAACGGCGGCGTCGATCTCGCGGCGCTGGCGGTCTCGACCCTGGGCATGTCGGCCGGGCCGCTTCGGGACGCAGCGCCGAGGACGGTGATGCTGCTCGGGCGGAGCCGCGGGCAGGACGTGTTGGGCGCACGCGCGGGGAGCCTGACGCCGGCGCAGCTCGCCGGAAAGCGGGTGGCGACGGAGCCCCGAAGTCCATCGCACTACTTCGCGCTCTGGGTCCTCTCGCGGGCCGGCGTGTCGATGCGCGAGGTGACCTGGGTGCCGCTCGAGTCGGCCTTCCAGGCAGGGCAGGCGCTCAAGGACGGGAAGGCCGACGTGGCGGCAGGGTTCGAAGGCGACGTGCACCCGGCGGTGAGAGAGCTCGGCGGCAGCCTGGTGTCGACGACGGCCGACGCGCCGCATCTGGTGGCCACGGTGCTGGTGGCGCGCGGAGACTTCGCGGCGCGCTACCCGGACGCGGTGCGCCGGCTCTTGCGCGGCCTGCTCGACGCGAACGCGCAGGTCATCAAGGCGCCCGAAGAGGCCGCGCGCGCGTTGATGACGGTGGCGCCGAGGCTGGGCGATCCCACGGAGGCCATCCTCGCCGCTCCGCCTGCATCGACGCTTGAGAACCTGGCCTTCTTCGGCCTGTCGGGCGAGGCGCCGGTGACGTACGCCGAGCTGTACCAGTCGGCGGTGGCGCTCTCGCAGAAGCTCACCGGGACGGGCAGTGCGCCGAGCGCCGAAGAGACTGCGGACCTCGGCGCCCTCAAGTACGTTTCCGCCACGCAGCGCCCTTGAGGAGAGGGTTGACGACGCCGTGGCCCGACCGACGAAGACGCGCAGACCGAACTACCTGAAAGCGGCGCTGGTGATGCCGGCGAACGTCTTTGCGCTGCTCGCGGGCGGCATCGCCTCGGTCGTCATCGGCGACTGGGTCCCGCTGGCGGCGGCGGGCGGCGCGTCGTTGGCGTACCTGGGGTTCCTCTCGACGATGCCGTCGTTCCGGCGCGCGGTGCGAGCCAACTCCGAGGCGCAGACGTCGGGCGAGGTGGCGAGCGAGGAGGAAGAGGCGGCGCTCCTCGCCGAGTTGTCGCCCAGCCAGAAGGAGCACTATTCGCAGCTCAGGGCGCTCAAGGGCCGCATCCTCGACGAGTACGGGAAGCTCCCCGGGGGCGGCGTGCTGCAGGCCTCGAGCGAGCTGCGGCTCGACGCGCTCCTCACCTCGTTTCTTCGACTGGTGACGACGCTCAACTCGTATCGCACCTTCCTGAGCACCGCCGACAAGCGCGCCATCGAGGCGGAGCTGTCGGCGCTGTCGGCCGAGGTCGAGCAGGAGAAGAACGAGCGGCTCAAAGAGGTGAAGGGCCGCCGCGTCGACATCCTGAAGAAACGGCTGGCCCGCTTCGTCCAGGCCGACGAGAGCCGGGAAGTGGTGAGCCATCAACTCGCGAGCATCGAGGATCTCTTGCGCCTGACCCACGAACAGTCCATCGCCATTCGGGACCCCGAGGTGGTGTCTCGCCAGCTCGACGTCCTGTCGGCCGAGGTGGCCGCGACCGAAGAGACCGTGCGCGACATGGAGTCGTTCATGGGGGTGACCGAAGAGCTGTCCAGCACGCCCGGCGCGCAGGCCGTCAAGGTGCGCTCGTGACGCTTCGTCGGTGGGGCCTGGCGGTCGCCCTGGCAGCGCTGGCCGGGTGCTCGAAGTGCGGGAAGAAGGCCGAGCTGTCGACTGGCGTCGAGCGGGCGTTACCGCGCAACGCTGTCGCCGTGGTGGTGGTGCCGTCGCTCGAGAAGGCGGGGGCGAAGCTGGCGCTCCTCGAGCAGGTGAAGGTGGCGGGCTTCATCGCGCCGCTCCAGGGGTTCCCTTCGGCCAGGGCCTTCGCGGACGCGTTGGTGGGCCAACTCGGGGTCGACCTGCGCAGCCCCACGGAGCTGGCGAAGGCCGGGCTCGACCCGACGCGGGGCCTCGGCGCGGCGGTGCTGCTGACGGGAGACGTCTATCTCGTCCTGCCGGTGAAGGACGCCTCTGCCCTGCACGCGCGGCTCGAGGGGCTCTCGTTCAACCGGCTGGGCGCCGGCGCGGGTGGTGAGCAGAAGGTCGGCCCAGTGACCGTCAAGACGTTCTCACCGCAGCAGGGACAGCCGCCGCGCCTGGGCTACGTGGTGGCTGATGGCTGGGCCTTCGTGGCGACGGACGCGGCCATTGGGAAGCTGCCGCAGGCGGCGTCTCTCACCGAGGTCGATCGGCTCTCGGCCGACACGCAGCTCGCCGCGGCGAAGACGGGCGCTGGAGACGTGGATGTCTTCGCGTGGTTCCCCTCGGGCAGCGTGGCGCTCCAGGGCACCCCGCTGCTGAACGGCTTCGTCACCGCCACCCTCTCGCCGAGCGCCTTCGCCGTGAAGCTGTCGGGCCAATGGAAGGGCAAGCCGGAGCTGCTGGCCGCGCTGACGCCGAAGCCCGCGAAGGACTTCTCGACGTCGTTGCCGGCCGATGCGTTCCTGTCGGGGCGGTACAGCGGTGACGCGGCGGGCCTGGGGCTGGTGTCGAAGGAGCTCGTCGGGCCCTTCCTCGGGCGCGCCTTCGAGCAGGGCGGGTTCGACCTGAAGGCCGAGGTGCTCGACCAGGTGTCTCCGGGCGCGGTGTTCGCGCTCTCGCTGGCGGACCGGCCGCCGATGGACCGCGGGGTGCCGACGCTCGATCTCCGGCAGACCAATCCGTTCGCGTATGCGCACCTGTCGGGCGTCGCGCCAGTGAAGCAGGCCGCCACCGTGATGCCCACGTTGGCGAAGGTGGCGCAGGTGGCGCCGCGGTTCGGGGCGACGCTCGAGAAGCAGCAGCGCGAAGGGAAGGACCTGTACTTCACCACCTGGTCGCAGGGGCAAGGGGTGCACTTCGCGCCGAAGGGAGACGCGGTGGTGTTCGCCTCGCCGGTGCAGCGCCTCGACGCGCTCCTCGCGAGCCAGGCGGCACCGGGCGCTGAGGCGACGACAGCGCATGCGCTCGAGGTGAAGGTCGACCTCGGCAGGCTGGCCAATACGGTGCGCGCCCTGCCCGAGTCGGCGTGGGGCCTCGGTGGCTTTGCGCTCAAGCCGACGACGGTGCGCTGGCTCGACGCCACGGATGACTTGAAGGCCATCACCGTCACCGCGGGCGCGAAGGATGGGCAGGTGACCGCGGCGCTCGTGTTGACGCTGGGCCTCCCCGCGCCGGGAGCGAAGGCGCCGTGATCGACGCGAAGGGCCTCAGCCGCTCCTTCGAGGACGGCGAGCGTGGCCGGTTGACGGTGCTCGTGGACGCGTCGCTCCAGGTGGCTCGAGGCGAATTCGTCGCCATCGTCGGTCGCAGCGGGAGCGGTAAGTCGACGCTGCTGCACGTGCTGGGCGGGCTCGACACGGCCTTTCGCGGCGAGGTGACGGTGGCGGGGGTGCGCCTGGACGGCCTGTCGGACGCGGCGCTGAGCCGCTTTCGCAACGAGACCGTGGGCTTCGTCTTCCAGTCCTTTCACCTCATGTCCGGCGTGAGCGCGCTCGAGAACGTGATGCTGCCGGCGCGCTTTTCGGCCGCCCGTCCCGCCGAGCTCGAGGCGCGCGCGCGCGAGGCACTGGCGCAGGTCGGGCTGCCGACGCATGCAGCGCGAAGTCCCTCGCAGTTGTCGGGCGGTGAGCGGCAACGGGTCGCCATCGCGCGGGCGCTGTTCGCGTCGCCGAAGCTGCTGCTGTGTGACGAGCCGACGGGGAACCTCGACGCCACCACGGCCGATGAGATCGTCTCGCTCTTCAGGCAGCTCAACGCGGGCGGACTCACCATCGTCGCGGTCACGCACGAGGACCGGCTGCGGGCGGCGGCCAGTCGGGTGCTCTCGTTGGCGAACGGGAGGCTGTCGTGAGCTGGACCCGCCGGTCGCGCCGGGAGACTGGGCCATGAGCGTCGAGGTGTGGCCGCTGGTGCGGTTGTTCCTCTCGCGCGATCGCCGCAGCGCGCTGTCGTCGACGTTCGGCCTCGCGGTCGGTGTCGCTTCGCTCGTCTTCTTCGTCTCTCTCGGGCTCGGCGTCGGACGCGTGGTACGGGAGAAGGTCTTCCCCGTCGACTCGAGCCTCATCGAGGTCGTGCCTGCATCGTTCTCGCTGGGCCTGCTGGGCGGCGGGAAGCTGGATGACGCCACGGTGGGGCGCCTCGAGAAGCTCCCGGGGGTCGCGCGCGCCTGGCGGAAGATGAACGTGAAGGCGCCGGCCGTCACCATCTACCGGGGCGACTTCTTCGGGCGTCCGTTGCACATGGGCCTCGAGGTGCTGGCGGTGGGGGTCGAGCCGGGCTTCGTGAAGCGCGACGTGCTGATGGGGGAGTTCGTCGACCCGGGCCCCGACAAACCCATCCCCGCGCTGGCGTCGACGCGTTTGCTCGAGCTCTACAACAAGAGCTTCGCGCCGCAGCGCGCCCTGCCGCAGTTGTCCGGCCAGCTGCTGACGGGCTTCATCTTCCCCATCGACTTCAACCGCAGCTTCGTCACCGCGACGCCGCCGAACGCCTCGGCGATTCCGGCCCAGGCGCAGTTGGTGGGCGTCTCGGATCGTGCGCTCCTCGCGGGCGTCACCATTCCGCTCGACGTGGCGAAGCGGCTCAATCGCGCGGCGAACCTCGATGACACGACCTTCACGGCCCTGACGCTCCAGGCGGTCGACCCCTCGTCGGTGCCCGGGCTCGTTTCGGCGGTGAAGGCGATGGGCTTGTCGGTCGACGACCAGGAGCGCCGCATGGCAGAGAACGCGGGCGCGGCGGTGGCCATCAGCACCTCGTCGTTGGCGCTGCTCTCGGTGCTCATCTGCGTGTTGGCGGCGTTCAACATCGCGCACGCGTTCTCGGCGGCGGTGCGCGCCCGCGAGAAGGAGCTGGGGGTGATGCGCGCCGTCGGGGCCACCCGCGCCACCCTGTTTCAGCTCGTGCTGACCGAAGCGCTCCTGCTGGGCCTCGCTGGTGGCGTGGCGGGCACGGCGGTCGCGTTCCTCGCCAGCGTCGGGCTGGACGCGGCGTCGACCCAGCTGTTGCCCGAGTTCCCCTTCAAGCCCGGCACGTGGTTCGAGCGGCCCGTCTGGCTGCTGGTTGGTGGGGTGGGCCTGGGCGTGCTGGCGGCTGCGGCGGGTGCGTTCTTGCCGGCTCGTCGGGCGTCGGCGACGGACCCGGCTCGCGTGCTGGCGGGGTAGGGGCTCCACCGGCGGGTTCGATGCGTCATGGGCCACGGCGCCGGGGCGCGGCACTGGCGTCCACGGTCTTCCGCGCACCCGCTCCCACATGGCTGAAGGAGGGGCTGCGTTCTCTGTCCGGTTTTCGGGAGGCGTCGGGTACACTTTGAGGCCTCGTGACGACTGCTCCAAAGCGTCAGCCGATCCCCTTCGGCAAGTACCTGCTCCTCGACCGAATCAACATCGGCGGCATGGCCGAAGTGTGGCGCGCGAAGACCTTCGGCGCGGGAGGGTTCGAGCGCCTGGTCGCCATCAAGCGCATCCTGCCGAACATCGCGGAGGACGAAGAGTTCATCACGATGTTCATCGACGAGGCGAAGATCACCGTTCAGCTCAACCACGCGAACATCGCGCAGATCTACGAGCTGTCCTCCATCGCCAGCTCGTACTTCATCGCGATGGAGTACGTGTCGGGCAAGGACATGCGCGCGGTGTTCGATCGCTGCCGCAAGCGGGGTGAGCCGGCGCCGATTCCGCTCTCCTGCTACCTCATCGCGCAGTGCTCCGAGGGGCTCGACTACGCCCACCGCGCCAACGACAAGATGGGGCGGCCGATGAACATCGTTCACCGCGACGTCTCGCCGCAGAACGCGCTGATCAGCTACGAGGGTGAGGTCAAGGTCATCGACTTCGGCATCGCGAAGGCGGCGGGCAAGGCCACCAAGACGCAGGCCGGCATCCTCAAGGGGAAGTTCGGGTACATGAGCCCGGAGCAGATCCGCGGGCTGCCGCTCGATCGCCGCAGCGACGTCTTCGCCATCGGGGTGTGCCTGTACGAGATGCTCACTGGCGAGCGGCTCTTCGTGGGCGACTCGGACTTCTCGGTGCTCGAGAAGGTGCGCAAGGTCGAGGTGCTGCCGCCCTCGCACTTCAACCGGAAGATCCCCGACGCGCTCGAGAAGATCGTCATGAAGGCGCTCGCGAAGGACGTCGACGAGCGCTACTCGTACGCGAGCGAGGTCGCCGAAGACCTGCGCAAGTTCCTCTACACGTCGGGTTACTCGTTCGGCCGCAAGGACCTCGCGGCCTTCATGAAGGCCACCTTCGCGGAGGACGTCGAGAAGGAGAAGCAGCGCCTCCAGGAGTACAACGACGTCAAGCCGTCCGAGAGCATGCTGGCGGCGGCCGAGGCGGGCTTCGGCGTCGGGCAGGTTCCGGCGGCGCCGCAGGTGCCGATGAACGCGAGCGCCGTCACGGCGATACCCACCATGGCGCCGCCGTCGATCGCCCCGTCGATGTCGCAGCAGGGCCTGCCGCCGATCGTCCGGCCGCCACCGCCGACGCTCGCGCCGTCTCGCCCGTCGGCGCCCCAACCGCCCCCGCCGATGCGTTCGCCGAGCCTGCCGCGGCTGACGGCCCAGCAGGCGGCGCACACCGTCGGCAAGGAGGAGCACGAATCGACGGTGCTCGCCGACGGCACGGCAGACGACCACACGAACCCGGGCCAGGACTCGACGCGCGCGCTCGACGTGCGCAACCGCCCCGAGTTCGACGCCAGCACGGATCCCGGCGTTCCTGCGCTCAACCGGGGCATGGTGCCAACGATGATGGGCGCGGACGCGATGACCCACGCCGAGATGACGCCGATGCGCCCGGGGCCGCCGGTGCTGGTGCCGAGCGATGGCCGGCGAGCCACCCAGGGGCAGATGCCGTTGCCGCCGCGGATGGCGCCGCCCAACATGGTGGCGAACGCGGGCGTGTCGTCGCCCGAACTGCCGGCGCTGCAGCCGACCAGCGACACGTCTCCCGGGCTCGCGGCCTATGCACCCAACAGCACCACCAACGCGCAGCTCGCGCCGGTGGGCAGCGGCGGCGGCTCGAACAAGGCGCTCATCGCCATCGTCGGCATCGGCCTCGTGCTCGTCCTGACGCTGGTGGGCTTCGGCGTCGCGCTCAAGCCGCCGGCGAAGGGGCTCCTCATCATCGAGCTGCCCGAGGCGGCGGCCGGCAAGGCCCGCGTCAACCTCAACGGCAAGGAGCTGGCCGAGCCCGACGGGTCGCCGCTCAAGGACTGGCCGCAGATCCTCCAGGTACCCGCCGGGAAGAACACGGTGATGATCGTCATTCCCGGCTACGAGACGCTCACCGACACCGTCGAGGTGCGTGAGGGCAACCAGTTCACGCCGCTGAACAAGAAGCTGAAGAAGAAGAGCGCGGAGTAGCCCGTCTCCGCGCAGTTCAGGTCGTTTCCACCGGACTCCCAGACACCATGGCCAGGCACCGCAAATCCGACGATCCCCTCGCCGGTCTGCCCGAGTGGGCGCAGACCCTCGCCAGGCGCTACTACACGCGCACCGTCTCGACGTTCATCGTCTATGGCGCGGTGAGAGATCTGCAGCCCGTCAGCCGCGACGACGGCACGAAAGACTTCCAGAACCTCAAGGCCTTCTTCGGGCAAGAGCTCTTCGGCGGGCGCGACCACGTCCTCTACTACGACCGGTCCTCGGGCATCCGCTCGCAGGCGCCCGAGACGCAGCAGGACTTCACCCGGGCGATGGCGGCGTACGACGCGATGTACGGCACCGACTACGCGCGCGTGATGCCGCGGGACCCGGGCCGGGCGCTGCAGATCATCGAGAACTACCTGCGGCTGCGCGTGTCGGACGGGCGCTCGATGGCGCTGGTGATCGACTTCGCCGAGACGATCGCGCCGGCCGGCGACATGGGCTCGCTGTCGGCCGAAGACCGCTTCACGCTCGCCACGCTCATCAAGTGGGCGCAGGACCCGCAGTTTCTTCAGGGCGATCTTTCCATCGTGCTGGTGGTCGAGAACCTGGGCGACGTGTCGGCGCGGCTGTCGAGAAACCCGTACGTCGCGAACATCGAGATCACGCTGCCGAAGGAAGACGATCGCCTCGCCTTCGTGAAGTGGAAGCTCGAGGGCAAGAAGCTCGCGTCGGTCTCGGAGGTGGGCGTCGCCGCGCTGGCGAAGATGACCGCCGGCCTCTCGCGCATCAACCTCGATCGGCTCCTGACCGAGGCGATGGAGTCGGGTGAGAAGATCACCGCCGACATCCTCAAGGACAAGAAGAAGGAGATCATCCAGGCCGAGTGTCACGGGCTGCTCGAGTTCATCGAGCCCGCGTGGACGCTCGACGTGGTGGCCGGGCACGCGAAGGCGAAGAAGATGCTCCGCGACGCCTCGACGATGCTGAAGAAGGGCCGCATCGAGGTGATGCCGATGGGCTACCTCGTCTCGGGCCCCGTCGGCACGGGCAAGACGTTCCTGGTGACGTGCTTCGCAGGAGAGATCGGCATTCCGTGCGTGAAGTTCCTCAACTTCCGCTCGCAGTGGCAGGGGGTCACCGAGTCGAACCTCGAGAAGATCTTCAACCTGCTCAAGGCGCTGTGGCCGGTGGCGGTGATGATCGACGAGGCTGACGCGTTCCTGGGCGATCGCGACGCGGGTGGAGACTCGGGCACGTCGAGCCGCGTGTTCGGCTCCATCGCCTCGTTCATGGGGAACACCGAGTACCGCGGGAAGATCGTCTGGTTCCTGCTGACGTGCCGGCCCGATCTGTTGCCGATCGACTTGAAGCGACAGGGCCGCGCCGAGGAGCACCTCGCGTTGTTCTACCCGCAGACCGATGGCGAGCGGGACGAGCTGTTCAAGGCGATGCAGAAGAAGACGAAGGTGAACGTCGAGGTGCCTGACTTCTCGAAGCTCACCAACGGCCACCCGTTCTCGGGCGCCGACATCGAGGCCATCCTCATCCGCTCGAAGTTCAAGGCCGCGACCGACAACCGCGAGGCCGTGACGCCGGCGGACGTCGAGGCGGTGGTGAAGGACTTCGTGCCGCCGAGCTACCCGCTGGAGATCGAGCTGCAGAACCTGGTGGCGGTGCAGGAGTGCACCAGCCGCGAGCTGTTGCCCGAGGTGTTCCAGAAGCTCGAGCGCGACGAGGTGACCCGGCGGATTCGGGAGCTCAAGGTGCTCCTCGAAGAGCGCTGACGCGTCAGCCGCGAATCGCCCAGGCTTTGGGGACGAACTGCTTCTTCGTTCCGGGCTGGCCGTCGACCTCGAGCGAGGTGGGCTGGGCCTGAAGCGAGCCCGCCAGCGTGGGGATGACGCGGAACGTGGCTTCCCAGACGTCCCCGCTCTGAACGGGGGGCAGGTGCAGCGTCACCGCGCCGTCTTCGGTCTCGTAGCGCGAGATGGTGCCCGCCGAGACGAGCGCGTCGAGTGAGGGCGTGTCGTGTTGCACGCCGGCTGGGAGCCCGTACCGCAGCGTCACCCGGGTGCCCGCCGGGTACGCGGCGGTGAGGGAGACGTCAGCGGCGCGACCGACCTGGAGCTCGTCCGAGAGCTTTGCCTGCAGCTCGAGGCCGCCGCCCTCCGAGGCCTTCCAGGGTACGTAGGCCACCAGCCCCAGCGTGTAGCCGAGGCCCGCGAGCGGAGGCTCGGCCCTCACCGCCCAGGTGTGCGCGCCCGACGAGCCCGGCGCGTCGGCTTCGAGCACCAGCACCGACTTCAGCGTCTCTGGAGTCAACTCGCCCGTCGCGAGCACGGCGCCGTCCTTCGACAGCGTCACCTTCACCCCCGGCGGCACCTTCTCCTGGAAGAGCGTCGTCACCGCGCGCAGGGCCAGCAGGTTCGTACGGCCATCGCCCCAGCCGGTGTACGGGTTGTACGCGCCGAGCAACGTGGTGCCGAGATCCGCGAGCGGAGCCTTCGCGTCACCGGCCAGCGCCAACACCGCGAGGGCGGTGGCCTCGACGCGGCCCGGACGGAGCCCATCGGCGCGCACCACGCCCGAGGGCACCTCGAGCGCGGCGCCGTCAGGCCCCGAGACGATGCCCGCGAGGACGAGCTCCTTGAGCTTGTCGGCCACCGAGCCCTTCACGGCGCCCGACGCGAGCGCAGACGCCGCGGTGTAGGGATCGGCGATGCGTCCCAGGTTGCGCTCGTAGGCGCCGGCCGCTTTGACGAGGGCCGCGGTCGCCCGTTGTTGGCCCGTGGGGCTGGACTGCGCGGCGCGAACGGCGCGCAGGCAGTCACCCGTCGTCACCAGCAGTCGCTGGAGCGTCCACCCGGTGGCGCCTTCACACGTTCCGTCAGGCCGCTGCGCCTGCGCCACCTGGGCCGCGAGCCGCTCGCCGAGGCGCGCGAGCACGGGGTTCTCTGGATGGGCGAGCGCCGCTTCGGCGAGGATCGTCGCGGTGTCCACCGAGGGTGCGCGGGCGTGCCGCATCACCCGCTGCGTGGCCACGACGGAGAGATCGCGAATGACCGGCATCGCGGGTTCCTCACCGAGGTTTCGCAGCAGCGTCGGCGCGGAGCCGAGGAGCTGCAGCAGGTAAGCGTCCTCCGCGACGCCACCGCGGCCCGGTGCCGCCGACAGCTCGCTCCGAACGAGGCCCAGCGCGCCCGGGAAGACCCGCAGCGCGACGCGCTCGGAGCCAGGCAGCGCGTTCGCCGGGCCGTCGAGGCTGAAGGTGCGCGGCGCGGCGAGGGTGCCGCCCTTCGTCACCGTCTCGCGCTGGCCCGCGGGTTTCACGTCGATGACGCGCTCGATGGCGTCGGTGGTGCCGAGGGTGGCCTTGAGCACGAGTGGGCCGGGCTTCGGTGCGGTGAGGGTGACGTTCTGCACCACGCTCCCACCCGCCGCGACGCGCACCGAGGCGCCGGCCGTGGACAAGGTGCCGGTCGACTCGAGCTTGAGCGGGCTCGTCACCTCGCGCTCCGTGGTGTTCACCACCTGCACCGGGAGCACGACGCGGTCGCCAGCGTACAGCATCGGCGGCACCACCGGCTCCACGTAGGTCGGCAAGGTGCCCAGGAAGCTCGTCACGGCGCCGGCCTGGCCGCCCTGTCGTCCATGGGCGAGAGCGAGCACGCGCCACGTGGTGAGCCGGTCAGGCACCTTCACGGGCACCGTGGCGCGGCCCTGCGCGTCCGTCACCACCAGGGGCTCGAAGAGGAACGTCTCGGGGAACCATGCGCGGGTTGGCGCAGCCGGAGCGGCCCCGTCGTCTCCTGGGTCTTCCTTCTCCATCTTGGCCGGCGCACCCTTCGTGATGACGACGTTCTGGCGCTTCATCGTCACCGCGCCGGTGAGTCCGCCGAAGCCCCGCCCGCCGCCCCCGGGAGCAGCCATGTCCATCCTGGCGTCAGCCTCCATCGGAGGCGGCGCCGGCGCCGCAGCTGGGGCCGGCAGGTCGGAGGCCCCTTCTTCGGCGAAGTCGCCAAGGGCCTGCTTGTCCATGGAGCGCTCGCGATAGCCGCTCAGCGACGGCTTGGCTGCAGACACCGCGGAGGCCCCCTTCGTGTGCAACGCAGCCGAGAGGAAGAACAGCACCAGAATCGCGAAGCCCGTCAGCATCAGCACGAGGACCTTCTTCATGGCTTCTCCTTCGCGACCCACAGCGACCAGTTCTCGGAGTCTTCCGGCAGGCGCGTTCCGTCGATGACGACCTGCCGGGGTTCGGTGAGCGCGAGGAGATCGCCGGGCAGCCGGTGCAGGCGCAGGCGACGGCCCCAGAAGTCCTTCGGCGACTCTTTCTTCTTCTCCATCGCGTCGAGCGCCTTCGACCACAGCTGCGCCATCACCTGCGGCGTCATCTTGACGGAGGCGGGTGCGCTGCCTTCCCATTCGCGGGCCTGCACGTGGAGCTCCTGGAGCGCCACGTAAAAGCGGTCGACGAGCACGGCGTTGGGGTCGATGACGCTGCGCGCGCTCGCTGAGGTGGGGGTGTCGACCTCAGGCGGGGCGGGGAGCGTCGACACCTTGAGGAGGGTGGCGGCCTGCGCATTGGCGCCACGGACGCGGCCCAGCGAGAGGGCCTGTGCGTCGACGCCGGGGAAAGCGGGGCTCGAAGACACCGCAGGCCGCAGGCCGTCGAGCTCCGAGGCGCCAGGCAGGCTCACCAGTTGCGAGAGGCTCTCGTCGACGCCGAACAACCCGACCGCCGCGGGCCCGCCGACACCGCCGAGGGTGGTCTCGAGTTCGAGGTGGGCGAGCTGGCCCGGGGCGTAGCGCTCCTTCTCCGGAGTGAGGCTCACCGCCAACGAGGCCTTCGGCTTCGAGAAGAGGAACACCTGTGCGCCCTGGAACTCGACCGAGAACCAGCCCTCGACGTCGGTCGGCATGGTGACGGTGGCGCTCTTCTTCTCTTCGTCGAAGTCGGCCTCCCACGTCCGAG
>JBILEB010000085.1:0-29884 GCA_044352295.1 Myxococcaceae bacterium | reverse complement strand
GGGGCTCGACTTCGCCGACTATGCTGCCGAGGACGACACCTACCACGCCGCCCTCGACACGCTGGAGGCGGGGCTCGAGGTGGGCCTGCCGGTGCAGCGGCTCGATCGGTCGTTGCTGGCGACGTACCACTTCGGGCCCGGCGACCTCGTCGTCGCCGCGGGCCAGGACGGCCTGGTCGCGAACACCGCGAAGTACATCGGCGCCCAGCCGCTCGTCGGGGTGAACCCGGATCCGTCGCGCTTCGACGGCACCCTGCTCCCCTTCTCGGTGGCGCAGGCGAAGGCCGCGGTGATCCGCACGCTGGAAGGCAAGGCGCTCACGACCGAGGTGACGCTCGCGCGCGCGCAGACCAGCGATGGCCAGCACCTGCTCGCGTTCAACGATCTCTTCATCGGAGAGACGACCCACCAGTCGGCCCACTACCGGCTGTGGGTCTCCGCTTCGGACCAGAGGCCTTCGAAGAAGCTCGCGAAGGTCGAACGATTCACCAGCACCAGCAGCGCGCCTGAGCGCCAGTCCTCCAGCGGCGTCATCGTCTCCACGGGTGCCGGCTCCACGGGCTGGCTGTCGTCGATCTGCACCATGGCCTCGAAGGTCGGCTCGTTCTTCGGAGGCCCCGCGATCGAACCGGTCACCATGGCGTGGGACGATCCGCGCTTGTTCTTCGCGGTGCGCGAGCCCTTCGTCTCCCGTCACAGCCAGGCGAGCCGCGTGGTGGGTTGGCTCACCGACGACGCGGAGCTCCACGTCGAGTCGCTGATGCCGCAGAGCGGGACGATCTTCTCCGACGGCATGGAGGCCGATTGCCTGCGCTTCACCTCGGGCATGACCGTGCGCATCGGGCCTGCACCCCAGCGCGCCCGCCTCGTCGTGAACGAGGCCGTCGAGCGGAAGGCGTCACCCGGCGTCGATCCCTTCACGGGCCGGAGGGTCGTCTCGGCGCCACGAACGTGATCGAACGCGGGGCATGCGAGCTCTCGGGGTGCTCCTGCGAGCTCAACAAGCAGACTGGAGGCATTCTGCGCACCTTTCAGGCGCCCGGCCTCGCGGGCATGCCGAACGCGTGGGCCTTCGCGTTCTGGGGCGGTGACTTCTGGATTATCTTGAAGCGCAGCAGCGACCCCTCCACCACCGTGTGGCGTTCGCGCTGATCAGGCGTCGCTCACAACGGCGTCAGCGTCGGCCGACTGGCGAGCGTCTCGATCAGATCGCCAACGGCGTACGGCACCGAGAACGGCCGGCGCGCGGTCGCCTTGAAGTCGTGCTCGAAGCCCAGCGTGTGGAGCCACTCGTGGCCCAGATGCCCCGCGACCTCGGCCTCGTCGAAGCCCGAGAAGAACCGCCGGTTGGTGGTGATGGTGTCGGAATCCTCCGAGGTGTACCCGACGACGCCGCGCTGGAACCACGAGAGGCTGCGCAGTGACAGGTTCAGGTCGACCTCGCCATCCGCGGCATCGGTGTAGCGCTCCTTCGCGGCTCGAATGACGGCGTAGATCTCCGCCGGAGCCCGCGCGTCGTTCGCGAAGCCAGGCTTGCCCCCATACGTGTGGCTGAGCACCGCGTCGCGGAACTCCCGGCTGCTCAGCACGGCGCCAAGCTTCACCATCGCGCGGTCCAGCTTGGCGCGCTCGGCGGCCGAGTAGCCGGTCGCTCGGCCGATGGAGACCCGCGTCGAGCCCGAAGGCGTGAACGTGTCTGCCGTGGGCATCGGGCCGGCCGGGCCCGGGGTGGTCGCCGTGCGATCGGGACGCGTCGGCGTGCGCCGGTGAAACACGCTCGAGAACCAGCGGTTGATTCGCATGCGGTGATTATCAGACGCCTTCGAAACAGGTTTCCCGAATTGTTCTCTCGGGTTCTGAGAGTGGTCGCCGGCGAACCCATCGACATGTCATGTTGACGCAGCCGCGCTCGTCCGGTAGGTGCGCGCCCTGTTTTTCGGTCGTCGTTTCTGGCGGTGGTAGCTCAACTGGTAGAGCACAGGACTGTGACTCCTGGGGTTGCCGGTTCAATCCCGGTCCATCGCCCTCGCAGCACCCGAAGTCGTCACACTGCAAGCGCCTATAGCTCAGCTGGATAGAGCATCGGCCTTCGAAGCCGAGGGTCGGGGGTTCGAATCCCTCTGGGCGCGCTGAAAGAGGCTGGGGTACATCGCATCTCGTCGCATGAGCCGCCGCCTCGAGCCCATCACCCGCCACATCACCCTCGAGGTCGACGGAGAGTCGCTGCCGGCGCAAGACGGAGAGCCGGTCGCCGCGGCCTTCGTCGCCGATGGGCGCACCACCCTGTCGCGATCGATCAAGTACCACCGGCCGCGCGGTCCCTTCTGTTTCTCCGGTGGCTGCTCGCACTGCCTGGTGCGCATCGACGGTGTGCCGAACCAGTATGCCTGTCAGGTGCCGGCGCGCGCGGGCATGCGGGTCGAGCGGCAGAACGCCTTCCCCGACGCCTCCATCGACGTGCTGCAGGCCACCGACTTCGTGTTCTCGAAGTGGTTCAACCACCATGAGTTCATGGCGGGCGTGCCCTTCGTCGAGAAGGTGATGCTGCAGGTCGCCCGCAAGCTCGCAGGCCTGGGGCTGCTGCCCGAGACACCCGCCCCCGTCAGGGAGCCCGCGCTCCTCGAGCACGTCGCCGTGGCCGTCGTGGGCGGAGGCGCCGCGGGGTTGTCGGCCGCGCGGGCGCTTGCCGAGCGAGGGGTGCCCTTCACCCTCTTCGAGCAGGAGACGGCCTTCGGTGGGCGGCTGCGGCTGGGCTGTGACGAAGGCGCACCGGCGATCACCCTGCCCTCCCGTGGAGAGCTGCGCGCCAGCGCGAGCGTCGTGGGGCTCTTCGCCGACGAGGGCCCACCCTGCCTTGCCGTCCTTCAGCGCCAACGGCTCCACCTCGTGTTCTTCAAGCAGCTGCTCCTCGCGAACGGCGGGCAGCCGACGCTCCTCACGTTCCCCAACAACGATCTGCCGGGGATCTTCGCGGGGCGTGCGGTGAGTCGGCTGATTCGCGCGCACGGCATTCTCCCCGGAGAACCCATCGCCGTGGTGGGCGAGAGCGATGAGTGCCGGTCGCTCGCCCGGCTCATCACGGCGCGAGGTGGCACCGCCGTCGCCGTGGGAGGCACGCCCGTGCGCGCCCATGGACTGCGCCGCGTCGATGCGATCTCCGTGTCGAACCAGGGCCGCATCGAGAAGGTCGATTGCGAGGCCGTGGCCCTCTGCGCACCGGCGAGTCCCTCCTTCGAACTGGCCCGTGCAGCTGGCGCCCGGGTGGGTTGGGACGCGCGCGCCCGCCTCTTCGTCGTGGAGGCCGATGCCTCAGGCCGCTCGACTCCCACCACCTGGATTGCCGGTGAGCTGAAAGGGCCGATGAGCGCCGCCGCCAGCGCCGAGTCTGGCCTCGTCGCCGGCCATGCGCTCGCCGATTCATTCGCGAACGAGGCCGCTCGATGAGCAAGGCGCTCCTGTGTCCATGTGAGGACGTGACGACGAGCGAGATCGAACACGCCATCTCGAAGGGCTCGTGCGATCTCGAGTCGGTCAAGCGCTTCACTGGCTTCGGCACCGGCATGTGCCAGGGCAAGCAGTGCCTGACCGCGGTGGCGCGGTTCCTGGAAGAGAAGACCGCCCTGAAGGGCCCGCAGTTGATGCCCTTCACGCCGCGGCCGCCGTTGTTCCCAACGGAGCTGTCGCACTGGGCCTCGGCGGCCTTCGATCCCGCCGTTGCGCCGGCGGGCGGTGTGCCTCCCTCGCTGGGCCTCACGGAGCCCGCGCTCAAGCCCGAAGGCCCGGTGCCCGAGCGCGCGAAGATCGTCGTCATCGGGGGCGGCATCATGGGCCTCGCGCTGGCCTGGAACCTCGCCGAGCGCGGAGAGCGCGACGTGGTGGTGCTCGAGCGCGGCTACCTGTGCGCGGGCGCGTCGGGCCGAAACGGCGGCGGCGTTCGAATGCAGTGGGGCACACCCACCCTCATTCAGCTCGCCCGGCGCTCCATCGAGCTGATGGGCCAGTTCGCGCGCGATCTCGGCATCAACATCTGGCTGCGTCAGGGCGGCTACCTCTTCCTCGCCAAGTCCGACGCGGTCGTGCACAAGCTCGAGCGCTCCGCGCAGCTCCACAACAAACACGGCGTTCCCACGCAGATCCTCACCCCCGACGCCGCGCGCGACGTGGTCCCCCAGTTGACGATGGCCGGGGTGAAGGCTGCCGCCTGGAACCCGCTTGACGGCGTCATCTTCCCGTGGCCGTTCTTGTGGGGCTACGCGCAGGCCGCGCAGAAGAAAGGCGTGCGCGTCGAGACCTTCACCCGCGTGACCGGCTTCGAGCAGTCGCAGGGCCGTGTGCGGAAGGTGATCACCGATCGCGGCGAGATCGCCTGTGACACCGTCGTGCTGGCCGCTGGCGCGTGGAGCCCCTCCATCGCGGCGCTCGCGGGCGTCGACCTGCCCAACGAGCCACACCGTCACGAGATCTGCTCCTCGGAGCCGCTCAAGCCCTTCCTCGGGCCGCTCGTGTCGGTGCTCGACTCGGGCCTGTACTTCTCCCAGTCGATGCGCGGCGAGATCGTGGGCGGCATGGGCGACCCGAAGGAGCCGGCCGGCATGAACCTCGGATCCACCCGGCGCTTCCTCACCCGCTACGCGCAGGCCCTCACCGAGCAGATGCCGCAGCTCGGGCGCATCAAGATCCTCCGCCAGTGGTCGGGCCCGTACGACGTCACGCCCGACAACTCGCCCATCCTCGGTCGAACGCCGGGCCTGCCGAACCTGCTGCAGCTCAACGGCTTCGTTGGTCACGGCTTCATGATGGCCCCTGCCGTCGCCGAGCGCATGGCGACCTGGATGGCGACGAACGAGTCCGACGAGCTCTTCGAGCGCTTTACCCTGGGCCGCTTCGCCGAGGGCCGCCTCGAGCGAGAGGACATGATCATCGGCTGACGGCTCATGCGAGGGGTGATTGACCCAATTGCGGGACGGCGTTCGCGGGCGCACGGTTGGGGGGATGGAGCCGACAGCCGTGCCCTTTTCGTTTCCTGAGCCTGGCGTGCTGCACTGGTGATTCC
The DNA here is from genome assembly GCA_044352295.1 of Myxococcaceae bacterium. Taxonomy (GTDB): domain Bacteria; phylum Myxococcota; class Myxococcia; order Myxococcales; family Myxococcaceae; genus Xiheimicrobium. The sequence continues at coordinate 24,831 of JBILEB010000085.1, read as the reverse complement.
CGAGACCGGGTGGGACCCCGACGACCGATCCGCGTTCATGCAGGCCCTCACCCGGAGCTGCGCCGAGGGGCCCACGGGCCTGTTGCTGGAGTCCAACACGAAGCGCGTCTCGCCCGAGGGGCCCAACCTCATGTTGGCGCTCTTCGAACAACTCCAGGACCGCATCGTCTGCATGGGTGTGTCGACCACCTCGTCGCTGCTCCAATTGACCCTCGTGGCGTTTCGGGCGGCGGCGGGCTGCGGGGCATTCGGTTTCGCATCGAGGCCGCCGACCAGCCGCTCCAGCTGCGCGAGTGGGTCTGACGCAGACCCGCGCGAAGCGGGCAGAGGCGGACCCCGCTGCGCCCCAGGCCATCGCCGGCTGAGGCGAGCTGCCGCATCGTTCATCGCTCATCGGTTTGCGGGCACCGGCGGGCAGGACGCAAGAACCCGCACGTTCCCCAGAAGCCAACGTGAGCGCCTCGCCGTCGGTGGCTGAGGGCCACCTGGCTCGGACGAAGAACGACCCCGAGAGCCCCTTCTTCTGCAGCGCAGGAAGGAGCGCCCAGCAGCACCGCTCGGGTGATGTCGTCGGTGGCGCGGTCGTCGAGGTGCACGCCGTCGCGGCTCGACGGGTGTTCGGTCGCAGACACACGCGCTTCATGACGCGCTCGAAGGCGCCGCTCCGGTGCGTCTCGAGCACCACGCCTCCGGCAGAACCCAGCTCGCGGGTCTGGGTCCGAGATCGCGGCGGACGGCGGCGGTGGAGCGCGACCTGGTGGGGGTCCTCAACGGTGGCGCTTCGAGCCGGCGGCGGTGACCGGGCCAGCAACGGCGCAGGCCTTCTGCCCCACAGCACACGGCCCGCGCTGGCGTTGTCCCCGGTGTCACTCGCGCGTGACGTCGGAATCACGGACAGCAGGTGGTCACGCAAGGTGACACCAGAAATGAAAACATCTGGTCACTCTTTCCCAATGAAGACACAAAAGTGCTTGATTTTACTGACAACGACATGATCCTTGCATCGTGACCACTCAGTCATGATTTGGCACAATGGACGCATTCCGCTCGGCCATGCACCTGCGAATTGCCGGACTGGGGCTGTTGTTGGTGGTGGGGTGCGCCGAGGGGACGATCACCGAAGGCGGAGACTCCTTCGAGGAGCTCGATCCCGAGACGTTGGAGTCGGCGTCCGTCGGCCAGGAGGTGCGCTGCGCGCCGCGCATGAGCGTGTTCCCGGTCCGCGCGCCGCACAACATCGGGTACGACCGTGCCTCCTGCGGCACCGGGACCTGCCGCACCTCGTGCCCGGATCAGAACGCCAACAGCGACTGGAACCCGGCCGGCACCCACAACGGCATCGATGTCTTCGCGTTTCAGCGCGCGCCGCTGGTGGCCGTCGCGAGCGGCACCATCGTCGCGGTGGGCACGGCGAGCCGCACCTCGGGCCTGCGCGTGAGGCTGCGCGACGAGTGCGGGTGGGAGTACTTCTACGGTCACCTCGACCAGGCGGTCGTCTCGGTCGGCCAGCGCGTCTCGGCGGGGCAGCTCATCGCGTACATGGGCCGCACCGGCACCGCGTCGACGCACCTGCACTTCAACGTCTCGCCCGACGGGCAGTACCTGCGCGACATCAACCCCTTCCAGCTTCTCCGCAGCACCTCGCCGACTGCGTGCCAGGCGGCGCCCGCTCCGACGCCGGGTCCTGCCGCCTCCTGCGGCAGGCTGAACCCGGGCCAGGCGTTGGGCGTCAACCAGTCCCTCACGTCCTGCGATGGGCGCTTCGTGCTGGTGATGCAGGGCGACGGGAACCTCGTGCTCTCCCAGGGCAGCCGCGCGCTCTGGGCCACCATGACCAACGGCCGCGGTGGCGCCGCGGCCACGATGCAGGGTGATGGGAACTTCGTCGTGTACACCGCGGGTGGGGCGGCGCTCTGGCACACGCACACGTACCGCTTCCCCGGGGCGTGGCTCGCCGTTCAGAACGACGGCAACGTCGTCGTGTACTCGGGCAGCACGCCCCGCTGGGCGACGAACACCGGCGGGCGCTAAAGGGTTCTCTACACGGGAGCGCCGCATCCCTGCCCTCCGCCGCCAGCCGGGGACGGCGCTTCGCAGCGAAGTCGGCGTCGCTCCCCATCGACGCGGCAAGGCGTACCACCGCGATCCGTGGAGTCCGCACGCTTTGGTCTGCGGCGTTCGTGACACTGCTGCGCCCGGTGGCGAGCCTCTCGTTGCCGCCCCGACCGGCGGCGAGGAGGACGCCCGCGCGGAAGAAGAAGGTCCCGAAGGCGCAGGCCGTGGCACGGGCCGCCGCGGAGCCGAAGTCCGTGCCGAAGGCCAGAGTCGCCACGAAGGCCGCGCCCAGGCCGAAGCGCCGGGGCCGCTGGCGGTGGACTCGCACCCCTCGTACCAGCGCCTCATCGAGACGAGCGCGGTCAGACGCTGCGGAAACTCACGACCCGCACCCGTCCCCCGTTCGGTCGCGGACACCGCTGCAGTCTACCTTTGCCGCAGTGTCGTGAGGCGCCGCGCACCTGGGTGATGGGGCGCGGCGGAAGTCCTTCGTGGTACGCCACGCGCCACGCGCACCGGCCTCGCCATGGCTCTGGCTCTTCTTTCGGTTGGGTGTTTTCAAGGCGTGGCGACGTCGCCTGGGCCCCTGCCACCGCTGACGCTGGTGCGATCGGCTGGAGCGCCGCCTGCGCCCGACGCCGTCCCCGCCCGTTTCCGTCGACGGTTCGAGCTCTGCGAGGGCGCTCCCTTTCGCGCGGCGAGCGTGGAGGTGGCATGGACGGGCGCTCCTCGCGGTCAGGAGGCCTGGTTGCTCGACGCGGCCTCGCCCCTCATCGACGCGCCCGACGGGCTGGTCGTCTCGGTCGACCCGAGCCTGAAGCTGGCGGGGCCGAGCCTCGAGGCCAACGCGGCGTGGATCGACGTCACCGGCCTGACGTTCCGGTGCACCCGTCGACGGTTTCAGTTTCCGAGGCAGTACGACCAGTCGCTGATGGGCCTCGTGCAGCTCAAGGCGACGGGCGAGGCGAGCGTCAACGGTGCCCCGTGGAAGCTGACGGAACCAGCGTCGCCATAGAATTCCGCACCACCTGAGAGGATACGAGCCCCTCCCGGGGTTCTGGGGGAAGGAACAGCGCGCCCCCCGAGACCCGAACGAGGCGGGCCGTCGTTCGAGTCGACCGCAGCTGGGTTCGATCGCATCAGTCGGGTCTCCTTCTCCTTGAACACGAGGTCGATCCATCGGGCGCCGAAGTCGAGTTTCCCCTCCTCCCCCCCCGAAGACGACCGGAACGGGCGCTCATGCGGGCAGCATCCCGAACAGGCGCTGGTTCCGCCCCGCATCGTCATTGACGACGCGACCGACTCGCGGAGGTGCGGGAGCGTCTACCGGCGCCAGCCCGTGCGCTTCGGGAGTTGATGCGTTCTGGCGGGCGGTCATCGGAGCCGCGCCGCACCACCAGCAGCGCGGCGGGCGGAGACACCTCAGCGAGGACGGTGCTGGATGCCCCACCCCACGGTGACGAACAGGGCCGCGGCCGTGCCGTCCACGTCCACGGTGTGCCACACCCGGTGGGTTGATCGCCCACTCTCCGCCGCGCAGGTCGACCCGTTCGAACCGGGCCGACCGCTTCGGCAGAACCGCGTGACCGTCGATGGTGGTGCTGAAAACGGTGCCGATGACCACCTTCCTCCGTTCGAAGCGGGTGTCGTCGAGAAACACGGAACGCCGACACGGCTGCGACGGTCGCCGCGCGTGTGCCTCGCGGCTGCGCCACGGCGCGCCGTCAGGGACCGCGTGACCGCGCGCATCGAACCGCGGCGGCCTGACGCGCTGTGCGGCTCACGGGCCCTTGAGGGCCAGCTTCCACTTCGCGATCGCCGCCAGCGCCTCGAGCGGCGTGGTGGAGTCGACGCTGAACGCCTCGAGCGCCGCGAGCACGGCCTGGGTTCCCGGTGGCTGCGGTGGGCGGCCAGCGCCCCCGAAAAGGCCCATCTGGTTGGGATCGGTGCTGGCGGCGCGAGGCTCCTTGTCCTTCGTCAGGGCGGTCGCGCGTCGGGCCAGCCGCGGACGCCCGCTCTCATCGAACTCCCCGGCCTCGAGGTTCGCCAACAACTCCCGCGCCCGGGCCAGCACTTCGGGCGGCAGCCCTGCCAGCCGCGCCACCTCGATGCCGTAGGAACGGCTCGCCGCCCCGTCGACCAGCTTGCGCAGGAAGATGACGCGCCCCTGATCCTCCCGCACCGCGATGGAGCAGTTCTTCACCCGCGCCTTCTCGCGGCCGAGATCTGTCAGCTCGTGGTAGTGCGTCGCGAAGAGCGTGCGCGCGCCGACGCGGTCGTGCAGGTGCTCCGCGACCGCCCAGGCGATCGACAGGCCATCGAAGGTGCTCGTCCCACGGCCGATCTCGTCGAGCACCACCAGGCTCTTGCGCGTGGCGTGGTGGAGGATGTTCGCGGTCTCGGTCATCTCGACCATGAAGGTCGACTGCCCCTTCGCCAGGTTGTCCGACGCGCCCACGCGGGTGAAGACGCGGTCGGCGATGCCGATGCGGGCCGTTCGCGCCGCGACGAACGAGCCGGCCTGCGCCATCACGACGGCCAGCGCCACCTGCCGCATCACGGTGCTCTTCCCGGCCATGTTGGGGCCGGTGATGATCAACACCTGCCGCTGTTGGCGATCGAGAAGGACGTCGTTGGGAACGAACGAGTCCTCACGCAGGGCCTTCTCCACCACCGGGTGCCGCCCCCCGACGAGCTCGACGATGCCCGACTCGTCCACGGTGGGACGCACGTAGCCGTTCTCGGCGGCGACCCGTGCGAAGGCCACCAGGGCATCGAGGGATGAGAGCGCCTCGGCGGCAGCCCGCAGCGGGCCCGCGCAGGCCACCACCGCGCCGCGCAGCTGCTCGAACAGCTCGAGCTCGATGGCGACCCGCTTCTCGTCGGCCGTCAGCACCTTCTCTTCGTAGGTCTTGAGCTCCTCGGTGACGTAGCGCTCGCCCCCCACGGTCGTCTGCTTGCGGATCCACGAACGGGGCACCAGGTGCAGGTTCGCCTTGGTGACCTCGAGGTAGTACCCGAACACGCGGTTGTACCGGACCTTCAGCGAGCCGATGCCCGTGGCCTCTCGCTCCCGGGCTTCGAGCTTGAGGAGGTAGTCCTTCCCCGACGACGCGAGCTCCGCGTACTCGTCGAGCTGCGCGTGGTAGCCGCGCGCGATGAAGCCCCCCTCGCCCACCACGGCCGGGGGCTCGTCGACCAGCGCCTTGCCGAGCGTCGCCGAGAGCGCCTGCACCTCGTCGTGCCGCAGGGGCCCGATGAGCGCCTGAAGCAGCGGGGCCTTCGCGGGGGCCAGGAGCGCAGCGAGGGGTGGCAGCACCTCGAGTGAGCGGCCCAGCGCCTTGAGGTCCCTGGGGCCCCCCGAGGCGAGCGAGAGCCGGCCACACAGCCGCTCCACGTCGGCCACCTGCTTGAGGGTCTCGACGAGCCCTTCGCGAAACGAGGGCGCGTCAACGAGGGCCTGCACCGCGTCGTGACGCGCGCCGATGGCGGCGACGTCGGTGAGCGGCGCCGACAACCAACGGGCGATGCGCCGGGCCCCCAGGGGCGTCACCGAGCGATCGATCACCCCCACGAGCGACCCGGCGCGGGCGTTGTCCTTCAGCGTTCGGAGGAGCTCGAGGTTCGCGCGGCTCGACTCGTCGATCACCATCACCCCTCCACGGGTCGCCATCGACAGCCGATCGACGTGCCCGGCCTGGCTCTTCTGCGTTTCCTTGAGGTACCGCAGCGCGGCGCCGGCGGCCCCCACCGAGGCCGGCGCGTCTCCCAGCCCGAAGCCGTCGAGGCTCTTCACCTGGAAGTGCTGCACGAGCGTCGCGCGCGCGCGTCGGGGGTCGAAGGCGTCGGCCGGCAGCGTCGCCACGGTGGGCCGTCGGGAAAACCCACCGAGCATCGCCTCCAGCGCCGCGTCTCCCGTGCCCTCGGGCACCAGCAGCTCCTTCGGCGCGGCACGCGAGAGTTCGTCGAGGATGGCCTCCATGGGGCCGGGCTGGAGCGCGGAGAACTCACCCGTGCTCGCGTCGAGGAGCGCCGCGCCCCACGCGTCCTGATCGACGCCAGGCGCCACCGCCGCGAGAAAGTTGTTCTCCTTCGCCTCGAGCACGTCGTCGTCGAGCACCATGCCCGGCGTCACCACCCGCACCACCTCGCGGCGCACGATGCCCTTCCCGGGCGGCTCGAGCTGCTCGCAGATGGCCACCTTCTGGCCCGCCTCGATCAGCCGCGCCACGTACCGCCGCGCTGCGTGGTACGGCACGCCCGCCATCGGCACGCGCTCCAGGCCCTTGGCGCGCGACGTCAGGGTGATCTGCAGCAGCTCCGAGGCCTTCACCGCGTCTTCGAAGAACAGCTCGTAGAAGTCGCCGAGGCGGAAGAAGAGCAACGCCCCGGGCACCTGAGCCTTCACCTCGAGGTACTGCTTCATCATCGGCGTCAGGGTGGCGACGTCGACGATCTCGGGCGGCGCGGGGGGCGGAGGCGTGGCGGCAGTGTCCATGACACTCCTGGGTGCATCGAAGGAAACCATGCTCTACCGCATACTCCGCAGGGCTGACACCGACGGCGATCGGGTGCACGACGGGCGTGAGGGAATTTTACATCGGCTGATCGGGCGAAGCACGCAAGAGCCGAGCTTTCGCGCCCGGCGTGCGCGGTCATGATCGACGAATTCCGAGGCCAGCCCGAACTTTCTTCGGCCGATCGACACCCCACGGCGAGGTGTGATCTCTGCGCGGCCCTGACCCGCAAGAAGACGCTCAAGGACTTCACCGGCGACGACCTGCTGTCTGAGCTCGCCGCTCGTTTCGCTGACCAGCACTACCGGTCGGGCATGACGATGTCCCAGACGGAACTCGCCGTCTGGGAGACTTACGGCATCGAGAACCCGGCGGCGCTGCGGGCTCTCAATGCCCTCCTCGCGCGGCTGCCGCTCGAAGCGCCGACCGGCAAGTGCTGCCCGAAGTGCAACAAACGCATCGCGGCGAAGGCGAAGGACCGCACGCGCTCGCTGCGCACGATGGCAGGCGCGCTGACGCTCACGCGGAACTACCACTACTGCGAAGACTGCCAGCTCGGCTTCGACCCACTCGACCGCGTCCTCCAACTGCCCGAGGAAGGTGAGCTGACCGCGGAGATGGAGAAGCGTGTCCTCGTTTTGCGCTCAACGAGGTCTACGGCGAGTGCGCCGCGCGCGGGCGCCTGCACTACCGCACGCCCGCGTCCGACAATCTCTTCCGCCGCGTGGTCTCTCGCGTCGAGCGCGCTGAGGAGTTGCACACGGTGCTCTGGCTCGGTGACGGCGCCGTCTGCAACTGGCGCCTGGCCGAGCAACTGCTCCCCGGCGCCATTCAGATTCTCGACGGGCACCACGCGCTCCTGCACGCGGTGGATTGCGGAAAAGGTGCCGCTGGGCGAAGTGAGTCCTTGGCTTCCGCTCTGGCTGGAGCGCTCGAAACAACTCCTCGCAGCAGGCGAACCGCGCGTCGTCATCGATGAGCTCATGGCGTGCCTCGCGCTGTCGCCGCGGCGACGGTCCAACCACGACGCGCTCGAGGCCCTCAACGGCCTCGTCCGCTCCTTCCAGACCAACGCACACCGCATGCGCTACGCGCTCTCCCGGGACTCAGGCTTTCCCATCGCCAGCGGCGCAGCCGAGAGCGCGCATCGTCACGTGCTCCAGGTGCGTATGAAGCGCGCCGGCCAGCACCGGTCGATGCGCAACGCTCCCAAGGCCGCCGTCCTGCGCGCCGCGTTCAGGACCGCAGGCCCGCTCGACCTCTACAACAGCATTCAGCGGGCTCGTGCCCGCTCACGCACCCAGGCCCACTCCTGGCTCCGCGGCCACCACCGCTACACCCGAGAGGGCGCCCGCGAGCGGCGCAGGTGTCTGGCTGGTTCCTCAGACTGATCGTGCGCCCACGGCGATCCGCCTGGGTGCGGTTCGTCCCGCGGGTGCTCGGCGAAGCTGGCCCTCAGGGCTGGCAGTAGCCGAAGCCGACCGGCGCGCCAGTGATCTGCACGCACCGCTGCGCGACCGGCACCTGGAGGCACCCGGCCATCATCGCGGCGACATCGCAGTAGGCGCGGCACAACCCGGTCTGCCCGAGCGCGAGCCCATTGCAGTGCAGCGAGCGCGGCGCCGGCATCGTCGAGAAGCACGCAGTGGAGGTGTTGCAGCCATTGCCCTCGACCCGCATCTCGGTGGGCGCGGCGCAGTAGGCCACCGGCGCGGTCGCCGACGAGTCGAAGTAGCAGTACGTGCCCATCGGGCAGTCAGGGCTGCGAATGTCGCAGGGACGCCGGCAGGCCTGCTGGTTGGGGTTCTGCACGCAGACCTCGGCGGGATCCATCGTCCCGCCATCAGCCCCGCCCACCGGTGCGCACACGACGCCGCCCCGGCCACCGCACTTGCACACGCCGTCTTCCGGATCGCAGCTCGTGCCTGACGGACAGGTACGCGGCCCCCCATCGGGCTGGGTGCACTGCGCGCCGCCCTGACACTTCGGCGGAGGGCCCAGCGAGCAGATCTGGTTGGCCGCGCAGATGGGACCACCGGGGCCGCCACACCTGCACTGCCCATCGACGGGATCGCAGGTGGTGCCGTTGACGCAGTTGACGCCCTGGCACGCCGTCCCCGCGCGGCACGCCCGCTCGGTGGCCGCGCACTGCCCCGCATCGGCGCCCGACGGGCACGCGCAGGCCTCACCGCTCTGACAGACCACGCCGTTGCACTTGCACAGGCCGTCCGCCGAGTCGCACACGTTGGCGCCCGTACACGAAACACCCTTGCAGACGTTGGCGACGCAGGTGCGCTCCGGCGTGCAGCTCTGCTGGGCCGTACACGCCGAGGTCCCACACAGGCATCGGCCGGTCGACTGATCGCAAGCTTCGTTGCGGTTGCAGCCGCGGGCCCGGCAATCGACGGCGACGGCACAGGTCTTCGTCAGCGGGTTGCATTGCTCGTTGGCCGCGCAGACGCTCCCACCAGTGCCGCCGCACTTGCACTGGCCGTCCTGCACGTCACAGCTCGTGCCGAACTTCTCGGAGCAGTCGACGCGCGCGCACCGGGTGCTCTGGCAGGTGTTCGCGACTGGGTCGCAGACGAAGCCCATGGGGCACACCACGCCGCCCCGGCCGCCACACTTACACTGGCCGTCGGATGGATCGCACGACAGCGGCGCCTCGCAGGTGATGCTGCGGTCCACGCAGAGGTTGCGCGTGCCGCCACCGCACGACGCCGTCACCACGCCCATCACACTGGCCGCGAGGGCCGCCCACACCACGTTCTTCCAGATCTGCACGATGACCTCGTCAACAAGAAGCAGGTTGGTCACGACGCACGGCGGGCCGGGCGGCGTGCCCGGTGCCGACGCACCTCGCGGAGACAGTCAGGAGCGCCGCCGCCGCGCCCAGAGGCCCGCCAGCGCGAAGAGTGCGAAGGAGCCGAGCCCCGTTCCGGTGGAGCACCCACCGGCCATCTCGGTACGAGCGAAGTCCTCGCGGAGTCGAATCGACAAGCCCCGGAGATCCTGCCGCCCGCCCTCGTCGGCCGCCTTGACGAGGAAGGTGTAGATGCCGGGAACCGCGTTGGGAATGCCGAGGATCGAGCCGTCATTCCCAAGCGCCAGGCCCTGCGGCAGGGTCTGGGTCGGATCCGTGGCCACGCAGTCGAACTGATCCGGCCGGGTCGCCTGGCGAATGCAGGGCAACGAGAACGTCACCGCCGTCTCGCGACCCGCGTTGTGCGACAGCCGCACCGCGTAGGACTGGTTGACGAAGGCGTCCGGGAGGATCGTGGTGGTGATCGCGAGGGCCTCGGCGTACGCGACGAGCAGGGTGAGCGACACCGTGTCCTCGGTGCCGGCGCCGTCGACCACCTTGAGCGTCAAAGCGAACAGGCCAGCCTGCCGCGGCGTCCCCGAGAGGAAGTCTTCGTTCACACCGTCCTGGAGCGTCAGCCCGAAGTTCTCGGGCAAGCCCATCTGCACGGCGCCCGGCTGCTCCGTGGGGTTCTGCGGCAGCTGCTGGAAGCGGGTGACCGTCCATTGGTAGGGGGCGCGGCCACCGACGACGACGAGCCGCTGCAGGTAGCTTTGCCGGAGCGCCCCGCGGGTCAGTGCGGTGGTGCCGATGGAGAGCGTGGTCGGGTTGACGACGCGGACGCGGAGTTCCCGGGCCACCTTGGTGCCTTCGGAGTCAGTCACCTCGACCTCGAACAGCTTTTCACCGGACTCGGTGGCGCGGCCTTCGATGAAACCATCGGGCGCCAGGGCCAGCCCGTCAGGCAACACCGCGCTCGGCCGAAGGGCCCACTGGTACGGGGCCTTCCCACCCAGCGCCACGAGCGGCGCGAGGTAGGCGCGACCGAACTCGGCCCCAGGGAGTTCCTGGTCGACGATGACGAGCGGCAGGCTGCCGCCTCCGACCGTCAGGCTGAGCATCTGCTGAGCCGACGCAGCGCCCGAGGTGGCCGTGGCCTGGAAGCTGAACGCGCCCGTGCGCGCGGGAGAACCGCTGAGCGTCCCGTCGCTGCCCAGCGTCATGCCGGGCGGCAACGAGCCCGCCGTCTGGGCCCACGTCACCGCGCCCGAGCCACCCGACGCCCGCAGCCGCAACCCGTAGGGGGCGTACTGCGTGGCAGGCGGAAGCGAGGTGGTGAGGATCGTGAGCGCCCCGGTCGACACCACGGTCCCTGCGTTGGCGACGGCGCAGTTGTTGGTGACGGTGATCTCATCGAGGGCGAAGCCGCTGGTCGCGTTGGCGCCGTCGAAGTTGACGCAGACGCCGAGCCAGTAGGTGCCACCGGTGAGGTCGGCCGGCAGCGCCAGCATCGTACCGCCCACGTCAGACCCTGCCGCCATCAGGCCCGCGGCGTTCGTCTCGACGGGGGTGAGCGCGCGGTCGGAGATGCTGATCACGTTGTTGTCGGACAAGAGCCAGGTGAACTTGAACGAGCCGATCGGCGCGTTGCCGACGTTCGCGATGGTGCGGGTCACCATCACCATCGAGCCCGGAGTCGCCGTCGCCGGAGCCGTCACGGTGCTCACGGACAAGTCGGGCTTCGGCATGCCGATCGACATCGAGACCGGCGGGCTCGCGTTGTTCATCTCGTCGATCTCGGAGATGGCGTTGGCCGGGTCGACCGACGCGAGGATGAAGAAGTTACCTGGCATCGTGCCGACCGGGAGGCTGCCCGGGAAGACGACCGGGGTGTCGACGCCGACGGGAATCGTCGCCGCCGTCGCGTCGCCGATGACCGTGTCGCTCGTCAGGTTGAGGACCGCGTCGGTGGACAGATAGAACCGCACCGTCACGTTCGTGGCCGCCCGCCCGCCGTCGTTGCGGACGAAGGCCGTCGCGCCGTAGCGCACACCGGCGTACCCCGTCTGATCGACCGCGACGCGCGGAACGCGGAGATCGGGCGGAAGGAAGAAGTCGATGGCCTGGTTGCTCGGCCAGTCCGTCGCGCCACAGGTGCCCGGCCCACCGCAGGCGGTGCCGGCAACGCCGACGTTGAGCGCCCACTGAACGCCGATCGACGCCGAGGCCGTGCCCTGCGGCTGAACCGACCCGTAGCTGAAGCGAATCTGGTTGCTCGTCTCGTACAGCAGCACCTGCATGGTGAAGCGCTGCGTGTTGGTCGATACCAGCACCATGTCGCGCCACTCGAAGGCGACGATCCGGTTGGGGGAGGTGCCGGTCACGGTCCAGGCGAAGTTGCTGCTGGTGAGGTTGCCGGTGGTGATCGAGTCCCACCAGGGCGCGAGGAAGATGCCCGGCGTGAACGAGCTGCTGAGGTTGTGCGGAATGGTGTCGTTGGTGCTGTCGGTCTGCCCCGAGCTTCCCAGGGCCAGGTAGCCAAACCGCGACATGCCCACCGAGGTGTAGTCGGTGCCGCCGAAGCGGAAGGTGAACGGGAGGTTGATGCTGACCGGGGCGTTGACGACGGTGCGGGTGCTCGGGAGCGCCTGGAATGGCGTCGCGGTCGGCCCGCTCACCTGGTACGTCTGCGCGAGGCCCACGGCCGGCACCGCCACCGCCGCCGCAGCGACGAGGGGCAGCACTCGGCGGCGGGAGCGACGCCACACCAGCGCGAGTGCAGCCAGAAGCGCGCCGAGCGGTCCGGCATCGGTGGTGCTGCAGCCCATGCGGCGGGGCGCGCGCTCCACCACGAAGCCGTAGGGCGCCAGGCCCGAGGCGCCGGTGTCGTCCTTCGCCTCGACGACGAAGCTGAAGGTGCCGAGGTTGGCGTCGAGATCTTCGACCGCGCCCGACAAGGTTCCGTCGGTGGACAACGACAGGCCCGTGGGCAGGGTTCCGTTGGCGATCGACCAGCGCACGGCGCTGGCAGGAGTGGTCGAGAACGTGGCGTTGATGGGATCTCCGGGGCGAACGATCTGGGGGAGGTTGGCGACGAGGAGGCGGAAGCGGTTGGTGTACACGGTGATGGTGTAGTCGAGGCTGTCGCTCCGGCCACGGGCGTCCTCGACGGTGATGGTGAAGGTGTAGGTGCCCGCGCGGGTCGGGCGGCCAGACAGCGAGAGCACTTCCAACTCCTCCGACGAGGTGATGCCGGGGGGCACCGCGCCGGTGACAGTCCACTTCAGCGGCTTGGCCAACATGCTGCCGTCGGCGTTCTGTACGGCGATGTCCTGCGTGTAGTTCTGACCGGTCAGGCCATCGACGAGCTGCGTCGTCTTGAGCACGATCGCGCCGGCCGCCACGAGGCGCAGCGCCAGCTCACGCCGGGTCGAGCCGCCGATGGCACCGCGGACCTCGAAGGTGACACGCGAGATGCCGTCGGGGGTGCCAGCGCGAGGGGCGCCGCCGAGGACGCCGTCGACACTGAACGAGAGGCCCGGGGGCAAGGCGCCGGCGACGACTCGCCAGGCGTAGGGACGCGACCCGCCCGCGGCACCCAACGGGAACTGGAAGACCGCCGAGGGGCTGTTGACGATGGCCGGTACCACGGCCGTGGTGATCTCGACCTGCGACGTGGCGGGCAGCACCCGCATCACCAGCCGCGCGGTCGCCTGCCGCCCGCCGTTGGTGGCGACCACCGTGAACGCCCGCACCCCGGCGCCGTCGCTGCCGTTCAGAGCGCCGCTGAGCTCGCCAGAGGCCGACAGCATCAACCCCGCCGGGAGGACGCCCTGGGCCGCGTCGATGCTCCAGGTGGTGGCCGCGCTGCTCTCGCCCACCACCGACAGCCGGTAGAAGTAGCCCCGGCCCACCGTCGCGTCGGGGAGCTGGGAGTCGAGGACCCGCAAGGACGACTGCACGACCTGCACGGCATTCGAGGCCAGCGCGTTGTTGGCCTTGTTCAGCTCGACGAGCGTGTTGGCCGGGTCGACGAGGCAGCCGACGAAGTAGCTGCCGGCCGGGATCGACGTTGGGAGCTTCACCAGCTCGGTCGCCGAGTCGCCGGCCCCACTCGCCAGCTCGATCGCGCCCTCCAGGGTCGTTCCACCATCAGCGAGCTGAATCTCGAGCGGTACGTCGTTCGAAGAGACGATCGTGTTGGCCGAGGCGTAGTACCGGTAGGGCACGCGCGCGGCGGCCCGGTTTCCGATGTTGCGCAGCGTGCGGAAGACCGGGATCACCTCACCGATGCCCGCGCTCGCCGGGGCCTGCAGCGTCGCCACCGAGTAGTCGGGCGCTGGAGACAGCGCACGGAGCGGCCCGATGTTGGCGGTGTTGTTGCCCTTGTTCGACTCGAAGACGGCGCCCAGCGTGTCGAGCGCGACGAACAGGTAGTAGTTGCCGCTGGGCAGCCCGGCGTCGGCCCGATCGACCACCGGCAACGTGAACGGCAGCTCGAGCGTCGTGCTGGTCGCGCTGTTGAACGTCGCGGTGATGACCTGCTCCGAGAGAATGGTGTCGGAGAGCAGCGACAGGGTGCTGTCATTCGAGAGGATGGCCCCGATGCGGTAGTTCTCCGCGGCGCCGCCACCCTGGTTGCGGTAGCGAATGATGGCCCGGTAGGTCTCTCCGAAGAGCACGTTGCGCACTGGCACCCGCGTGACCGGGTCGATGAGCTCGATGGCCTCGAGGACGAGATCGGCGCGGCGCACGGCCACCTGCGAGCCCGAGAAGACGACGTTGTTCCGCTCGTTGGGTTCCGAGATGCGGCCCCCGGGGTCGAGCTGGAGCACGTAGAAGTAGTCGCCGTTGGGCGCGTCCGGCGGCATGGTGACGAGCACGCTCTCGTCGATCGTCTCGCCGCCGCTGACCGCCCGGGTGGCGCGGTGGATGACCGACATGCTCACCGGCCCCAGCCCATCGCCGCCGTCGGGGAGCAAGGGGTCGACCGGCCCACCGTCGGGCCAGAGCACGAGCCCCGCGTCACGCGTGGCCGACAACATGATGCGGTAGTTGGTCGGGCCGGCCACGGCTCCGCCACGGTTGAAGTACTGCACGCGGACCATGTCCTGCGCGTTGGGGCCGCTGGTGGTGACTCCAGCCACCGACGTCGCGACGAGATCGACGCCGCCGGTGATCGCGTAGGGGAGCACGGCGACGTTGTTGACCTCGGAGGCCTCGGCAAGCTGGTTCTGGCTGTCGAGCTGCACGATGACGAAGTAGTCGCCCGGCGGGGGCGGCGAGGTGGTCGACACGTTGGCGGTGAAGTCGGACGTGCCCTGCGCGGCCAGAGACTGGCTCGTCGACACGGGCGAGAGCGGAACGTCGTTCACCCGGAGCCCACCATCGGCCAGCGCGGGTCCGCCGTCGGCCTGGTCGAGCTGGGGATCTGGCGACAGCACGGCGCGCCACGCCCAGTTGTTGGCGGCCGAGCGGCTGAAGTTCAGGACTCGGGCCGTCACCGTCATCGACAGATCGCCCGACGGAATGATCGTCTGGAAGTTCGACACGCGCACCGACTGCGCCACGAGATCGGGCGTCAGCGGCGGCTCGAAGGTGATGCGGGTGTTGGGCACCCAGTCGACCTCGGTGCACTGCTGGCCGGTCCCGCCGGTGATTCCGCAGCACCCGGCCGGGCTACCCGCCATGCACGCCGTTCCCAGGGTACCCGCCGCGGCCGTTCCGGCCTGGTAACCGGCGCTCCCCGTCAAGCCGTTCCCGACGATCGGTCCGTAGTCGATGGTGACGTTGCCGTTGGGCTCGAGCGTGATGCTGAACGTCAGCGTCGCGGAGCCGATGTAGGAGTCCACGTTCGACCATTCGACGGTCACGGCCGCCGGCGTGGACTGCACCCGGATGACGCCAGTCGGGTTGAGCTCGAGATCGTCCCAGAAGCCGGCGATCTGATTGGTGACCGTGGTGTTGGGCAGCCCGCTCGACGACGTGACGTAGGTGGAGCACGAGGTGGCCGTGCACCCGGTGGGCAGCGTGAGCAGGATGTGGCCGTTCACGTGCGCGTACACCGTCTGGTAGCTCGCGCCGGCGAACGGGAACACGAAGGGCAACGTGATCGCGACGATCCCCTCGTCGCTGGGTGTGGTGATCGGCAGCGCCGTTCCGCCCGTGAGCGGCTGGTAGGGAAACGGAATGCGGTTGAACGGCGGCAACTGCGCAGACGCCGTCGAGGCGAGGGCCAGCGTGACCAGGACGACGAGGCGCTTGTTCTTCACGGCGTTCTCCCGAAACGGCTCAACCTGCTTGGCGCCTATCACGGCCCGGCGCCGGTGCTGCGGTTTCCTTCGCGCGCGACCGTCAGAGACACGCGACCTTGTAGGCGACCGTCATCGTCTTGCCGGGCTCCGGCACATACAGCGGCTGAAAGACGATCGAGTTCGTCGCCGCGTCGTAGCGCCACGCCTCGTTGCCCCGCGCGTCGACCGGCGGAAGCACCATGCCGTCGATCCGCACCGTGATGGGGTTCATACCCGTCAGGTCCGGCGTGCCCGTCAGGTAGAAGCTGGTGCGGAAGCCGAAGGCGTTGCGGCCGATGCGCTCGAGCGCCGTCGCCCAGTTCGGCGTGCAGATCTCTTCCCGAACGCCGTTGGTCTGCGACACCATCTGCACGTGTTTTCCGTCGTCACCCTGCCCGTCGTACACGCACTGACCGCTGGTCGGCGGTGACGGCAGGAACGGGCCGATCACGTTGTACGAGAACTGCCCGGGCCGCTGGACGCCTTTGATGTTCTGCAGCTGGTTCAAATAGAACGACACTGGCTGGGTGGCCTGATCGGGCGCGTCGGTCACGCAGACGACGGCCAGGACGGCGTCCGGCCGCAGCAGCCCCGCGTTGGTGGCCGGGTCCGTGATCTTGGGCGCCGTGAGCGCTCGCACCGCCGGCGCCATGCACGACTCGACGAACCCGCCGCTGGTGCCGACGTTGACGGTCGCAGCGAACTGCCGCTCGAGGTCTGGCGTACTGGGGGTGAAGATCTTCGTGCCGGTCACGGGCGCGGCCTTCAGGCTCCCCGTGATGCAGCCGGGACACATGCCCTCGTCGTCGAAGTCCGTGGTGGTGATGCCCATCTGGAAGTCGACCTGGCTGGTCGTCGCGAAGCGGATGAACGAGCTGAAGTTGCGGCCCAGCTCGAGCTGCTTGTCATTCATCGAGCACGAGTTGTCGATCACCAGGAGGATGTCGGCCTTCGGCCGCGCGTCCTGCCGGAAGGTGTCGATGTTGTTGCCGTCGTTGTCCCCCGCGCCGGTCAGCGTCGCGTAGTAGTCGACCGGCTGACCGCTCTGGAGCACCTTGATCCGATAGGCGCCGGTGTCGGCGCCGAGATCGAGCGGGCTGTAGCGGAGCTGGAAGGTGACGGGCGTGGCGCCCTGCGCGAGGCACCCTCCGGGGCCGGGGGTCGCGCCGGTACAGAGCGCGCCCGTCGTCGGGAGCGACGCGGTGGACGGCGCGGTGGTGACCTTGAACTCGTCACACCGGCCGGGGCCAGCGCACCCTGGCGTGCCAGCAGGGACACCGGCGGCCGACTCGAGCTCCGAGTCGACCCACCGCAGCGGCTGAGCGCACGCGTTGTAGACCTGGAAGGTCCGCGAAGGAGAGTTGCAGCCCTTCTTCACCGTCCCGAAGTCGAGCGCGCTTGGTGAGATGACGAGGCAGCTCGGCGCCAGCGTCGCGGTGAGCTGCACGCGGCCCACCGGACGATTCGGGTCGGAGATGTTGAAGGTCACGCCACCCGTCACCCCCGCGGGGTTTGGGGGGAGCATGCCGCGGGGCCAGGCGCGGGTCGGAACGGTCAGACATTCCTGCGGCGCCAGCTCTCGCTCGTTCACCGCGCCGGCGGGCAACGAGAAGATCTGATCGGTCCCCGCCTCGAGATCGAGCCCGCTCAGCAGACAGATCTTCGTCGGATCCGACGCTGGCGAGAGGTTGCAGATCTGGAACGAGCGGTCCTTGCTCTGGGGCGGCGTCACCACGCCGTAGCCGAGCGTGAGCGGCGAGTAGCTGTAGTTGCAGGGCGGCAGCAACACCGGCCGAGCGGTGATGTTCACCGTCACCTCGGGCTCGTCCGGATCGTTCGAGAAGAACGTCACCGACCAGGCCTTCACGCCGGTGGTCGTGTTCACCGTGGTGTTCGACGGGGTGATCCGAACGGGAATGTCGAGCGACCCCCGCGAGACGGACGCCTCGATGCCGATGGAGGGATCGTAGGCCCCCATGCCGACGGTCGCGAGGTCGTTGCGGCAGGTGCCGTTGGTGGTGTCGAAGTCACCGATGCAGATCTCCGACGGGAGCGACTCGGCGTTGAGCGGCATCACCCGCCAGTACGGCTTCGAGGCGCCACGCGCGCCCAGCTTGAGGTTCGCGGCGGGATCGAGGTTGGTCGGCTGGGTGCCCACGTTCCGCACGGTGAGCCGCCGCGTGGCGAACGAGCCCGTGCCCGCGAAGTAGGCGATGCGGCCGAAGTTGAGACCACCGGCAGGCACGACGTCGATGTCGGGGCCTCCGCCGAAACCCTTCAGCGGCACGGTGATCGTCGTCTGGCCGGGCACGTTCGGGTTGCCGATGAGGTCCCCGGTGCGAGGGCCGATGACGGTGGGGTTGAACGAGAGCGTCACCTTCGCCGAGCCGGGCTCGAGGGCGGTGGTCATCGGGTTGCGCACGGCCTTCGGGATCGTGATGCGGGTGGTGCTGCCTGGATCAGCGGCCGCGACCCGGAACGTGCTCTCGCGCGCGCCCAGGTTCGCCACCACGACTTCACTGAACGACTGGTTGATGAACGTCACCTCACGCGTCACCGACAGGCCCGGCTGCACGTAGCCGAAGTCGATGGTGCTGGGCTCGAAGCGGAGCACCTGATCGACCCCGGTGCCGACCAGGCGAATGGTCTGCTCGGCGCAGCCCTCGGCGGGGCGAATGCGCACGGTGGCGAAGTAGTCGCGGATCTCGGTGGGCGTGAAGAGAATGCCGACGTCCTTTTCGCGGTTGGCCGGCAGGGTGAACTCGCCCTGCGGCGCATCCGGCGTGAAGGCGAACACCGACGCGCCACCCTGCGACATCATGATGCTGTCGACGCGGGGGAGCGCTGCGAGCGGGCGCGGGTTCTTCAGCGTGACGCCCTGGCGGAACGACTCATTGCGGGCGACCGCACCGAAGTCGATGCGATCGGGCAGCTCACACTCGCCCTTGATGCCACGGCCCTTGAGGGTGAACTCGAGCGCCTCCCTGGTCGAGTTGCCGGTGGTGAAGGTGAGCTTCACCTCGTGGTCGACCTGCAGCTCGGCCTGGGTGGGCGGCTCGAAGAAGACCGGCAGGGCGATCGTCTCGCCGACCGCGACCGTCACGGTCGGATCGTACTCGATGCCAAAGACCGGGTTGGGCTCGACGAGCGAGGTGCCGAGGACGACCGCCGGCGTGCTGCCCAGCCGCGTCCACGACTTGATCTCGAGGGGGCTGCCGCCCACGTTGCTCACCTGGATGACCCCGGTGACCCGCTTGCCCATCGGCACGGCGCCGAAGTCGAGGGTGCTCGACTCGACGTTGACGCCGCCCTGCTCGACGAGGAGGCGAGGCTCCCCGGGGCTCCGGTTGGTCGTTTGAGTGTCGCACCCGCGACATCCAGCGACGCTCAATGCGACGACCACGCCCCAAAGAAGCGGCGAGAACGACTTCGTCATGGGTAGTTCTCCGTTCAACCCCACTGCACACTGCTTGCTCGACGCCCGCCCGGCACGCGACCCGTCGATCTCGAAAACCCTGCCACGGGCACTTGGCACAAGCCGCCCGAGTGGGTCAACCCCGCGAAGTCAGCGGGAAGTATGGACTTCCTCCCCGAATAGCGCGCCGTGTCATCGCTTCGGAGCGAGCCCTCGGGCGTCGGGTGAGGCAGTGTGGGCGACGCATGAACGCAACGCAAGCTTACACCACCCGGCGGGACACGGCGACGGCGGCGCTCGTGGCGCTCGATCGACAAGGCGCCCGGCTGGCGAACTTGAGGACGCTCACGTTCCTCACCTTTCTGGCCCTGTTGGGGCTGGTCATCTTCGTCAAGCTGCCCCGGTGGGCGCTCGTTGGCAGCCTGGCAAGCCTCGCGGCCTACGTGGCTTTGGCGGTCGTGCACGCTCGCGTGATCGGCCAGGAGGCGCGCGAGAAGGTGCGCAAGTCGCTCAACGAGCGCGGGCTCAAACGGCTCTCAGGCCAGTGGCACGACTTCCCCGAGACAGGCGCGGCGCTGATGCCCGAGGCGCACCTCTATGCCGCCGACCTGGACGTGCTCGGCCAGGGGAGCCTTTTCCAGCGCCTCGACGACACGGGCACGAAGGCGGGTGAACGACAGCTCGCGGCGTGGCTCCTCGAGGCGTCGGCGACGGGTGATGAGGTGCGTGCGCGTCAGGGCGCGGTGAAGGAGCTGACGCCGCTGCTCGACTTCCGCCAGGCGCTCGTGACCGAGGCGCGGCTGGCCGGTCAGGACAAGGCGGATCCGACGCGATTCATCGCGTGGACGGAAGCGCCCTCGTTCCTCTCGAAGGTGCAATGGGCCTGGCCCCTCGCGCACGTGTTGCCCGTCTTCACGCTGGGCGCCGGCATCGCGTCGGCGTTCTTCGATGTCACCGCCCTGCCCTTCTGGGCCGGCGTGCTGGTGCAGCTCGCGATCGTTCGACTCACCGGTGAGTCCCTCAACCACATGTGGGTGGCGCTCTCGTCCGGTGAGCAGGGCTTCGTGCGCTTCGAGGAGACCTTCGCGGCGATCGATCGACAGACCTTCACGCATCCCCGCCTCGTGGCGCTGAAAGCCGGCGTTCAGGGGGCCGGCCCCTCGGTCTCGGAGCGCCTCGCCGCGTTTGCCCGTCTCATGGGCTTCGCGGAGCTGAAGAACTCGGGCCAGATGCACCCGGTCATCAACGTGCTGACGCTGTGGGATCTCCACGTGCTCTTCCGCGTGGAGCGGTGGCGCAAGACCCACGGCGTGGGCGTGCGCGCCTGGTTCGACTCGCTCGCGCAGCTCGAGGCCCTCTCGGCGTTCGCGGGCTACAGCTTCGAGCGCGACGCCGACGTGTTCCCCGAGATCGCCGACACCGGCTTCGTGCTCGAGGCGACGCAGCTCGGCCATCCGCTGCTCGATCGTCCCGTGCGCAACGACGTTCACCTCGACGGCGCAGGCCACGCCCTCGTCATCACCGGCTCGAACATGTCGGGGAAGACGACGCTCATGCGCACCATGGGGCTGTCGGCGGTGATGGCGCTGGCGGGGCTCCCGGTGCCAGCGCGGACGTTCCGGGTGGGGCGCGCGCAGGTGCTGACCTCGATGCGGGTGAAGGACTCGCTGGAGCGCGGCGTGTCGTACTTCTACGCCGAGGTGCAGCGCATCAAGCTGCTGCTGGACACGGCCACGACGAACCCGGGCGCGTGCCTCTTCCTCCTCGACGAGCTCTTCATGGGCACCAACGCGAAGGAGCGCTCGCTGGCCTCCAAGCACCTGCTGCGAGAGCTGCTCAAGCTGGGCGCGGCCGGCGCGGTCACGACCCACGATCTCGCGCTGTGCGAGCTGGCGCAGGAGCTGTCGGGCCGCGTGCGCAACGTGCACTTCCGCGACGTGGTGACGAACGGCGAGATGACGTTCGACTACACCTTGCGCGACGGCGTCGTCACCACCACCAACGCGCTCGAGGTGCTGCGGCGCGCTGGCGTGAACGTCACGGTGTAGCCGTCACGCCGAGGGACGGGCGGCGGGCACCTTCGGCGCTTCGGCGGCCGCGGCGTCTCGTGGCTCGATGCGCACCAACTGGACGCGGGGGCCGTCGACCTTCATCACGAGGATGCGGAAGGGCTCCCGGGTCCACCCGTCACCGGCCACGGGGACCCGGCCCAGCTTCGCCATGAGGTAGCCGGCGATCGTCGTCACCTGCGACTTGTCGACGTCGAACTCGATCTCCAGCGTGTGCTCGAGATCGTCGAGCTGCGCGGTGCCGGGGAGCTCCAGCTTCCCACCCGGGAGCGCCTTCACCGGCTCCACCTTGCGGCCCAGCTCGGCGATGTTGCCGACCAGCTCGGCGACGACGTCGGCGATGGTGACGAGGCCCGAGGTGCCGCCGTGCTCGTCGACCGCGATCGCCATCTGCTTGCCGCGTCGTTTGAACTCGCTGAGCAGCTGCTCGAGGGTGATCGTCTCGGGCACGAAGAGCACCGGCCGCTGCACCTGGGCGATGGTGGTCAGCTCCTTGCGCGCGAGGAGGAACAGCAGATCCTTCACGTTCACCAGGCCTTCGACCCGATCGAGGGAGCCGCGAATGACGGGCATCCACGTGTGGCCGGAGGACTGCGCGACGGCGAGGTTCTCGTCCAGCGTCAGCTCGTGATCGAGGCACTTCATCTGGGAGCGCGGCACCAGCACCTGGCGGGCGGTCTTCTCGACCATCGACAGGGCGCGCTGCAGCAGCTCGGCCCGCGACGAGTCGATCGCCCCGGCCTCGGCGGAGGACGAGAAGATGAGCATCAGCTCCTCCTCCCCCAGCGCCTCACCATGGCCATCGGCGGTCTGACCCAGGCCGAGCAGTCGCAGGACCAACCGGGTGCCAGCGTTGAGCAGCCAGATGACGGGGAACGCTGCGATGTAGAACGCCCGCATCGGCCACGAGAGGGCCAGCGCCGTGCGCTCGGACTGCGAGATCGCGATCGTCTTGGGCACCTGCTCGCCCACCACGATGTGGAGAAACGTGATGATTCCGAACGCGAGCACGAGCCCGACGGTCTTGGCGATGGCCTGCGCGGCCTCGGTCTGCGGCGCGAGCTTCATCAGCACCGGCTCGATGAGGTGCGAGAACGCGGGCTCCCCGACCCAGCCGAGCGCCAGCGACGCCAGGGTGATGCCGACCTGCGAGGCCGACAGCCAGGTGTCCAGGTTCTTGCGCATCGTCAGCGCCGCCGCTGCGCCGGGCCGACCTTCGGCCACCAACGCCTCGAGCTGCGTCGGGCGCACCTTCACCAGCGCAAACTCGATCGCGACGAAGAAGGCGTTCGCCAGCACCAGGGCGAGCGCGCCAACCAGCGCCCACGCCTCCATCAGCGAAGCGCCTCGAAGTCGGCGTTGCCCTTGAGCGAGTCGAACATCGGGTCGGTGCGCAGCCAGCTCTGCACCTTCACCTTGTCGGCCGTGACGGCGCGGGTGAGGTGCGCGATGGCGTCGGCCGGACGGCTCCACAACGCGTAGAGCGCGGCCTGGTTGTAGGCGAGGAGCACGTCATCGGCCTTGAACTCGGCAGCCTTGTCATAGGCGCGCTCGGCCTCGGCGTAGAAGCCCTTCTGCGCGTAGCAGATGCCGAGGTCGAGCCAGGCCTCGAAGTTCTTTCCGTCGAGCCGGGTGACTTCCTTGAGGTGGGAGATCGCGCCCCGGTAGTCCCCCTCGTCCATGAGGATCGCGGCGAGCTCATGGCGGGGGAACGGATCGCCGGGATCGAGCTCGATGGCGACGCGCAGCTCCTTCATCGCGTCTTCCAGCCGGCCGTCATCGGCGTGCGCGAGCCCGAGGTTCAGGTGCGCGTCCGGGTAGTCCGGCTCGAGCCCGATGGCTTCCTGGTACTGCGCGATGGCGAACTCGTTGCCGTGGGTCGAGAGGAAGACAGCGAGGTTGTAGTGCGCGGTGGCGGACTCCGGCTCGAGCTTGATGGCGGTGAGGTACTCCTCGAGCGCGTCGCGGAACTGCTTCTTCTCGGCGTAGACCGTGGCGAGGTTGTCGTGCGCGTGCGCGGAGTTCGGGTCGAGCTCGATCGCCTTCTTGAATTCCTTGACGGCCTCGTCCAGCCAACCGCGGTCGGCGAGCTCGATGCCTCGGGAGTTGTGCTCGTCGGACTGGCCGAGCGGGTCCTTCTCGCGCGCCATGGTGGGAAAGGGATAGCACCCGAAACGCCCCCCGTCGTGCTGATCGAACGGCTCGACCAACCAGCCCTGCGGGGCCATGCTCGTGGGGTGATGGCTCCCCTGCTCGTCGTGCTCCTCTCGGCCGCGCCTGACGCCGGCGTCGTCACCCCGCCTCGCCCCGTTCGCGTCACCTTCGCTGGCGACGTGACCCTGGGCTTCCACGTCGAGGAGTGGGCCGATCAGCTCGTGCAGAAGGGCACCCCGAAGGACCAGGCGCTCACCTGGGGCTTCGAGCGGGTGAAGACCGTGACGCGCGCGTCGGATCTGTTCGTGGTGAACCTCGAGTGTCCGTTCACCGACAAGGGCACGAAGCTGCAGAAGAACTTCAACTTCCGCGCGCGGCCGGAGCTCGTGGCGGGCCTCGAAGCCGGCGGCGTCGACGTGGTGAGCCTCGCGAACAACCACCTCATGGACTACGGGCCGGAAGGGCTCTTCGACACGCTCACGGTACTGGACACGGCGAAGATCGCCCGGTTCGGAGCCGGTCGATCGCTTGGCGCGGCGCGCACGCCGGCGATCATCGACGTGCAGGGCGTGAAGCTCGCGTTCCTCGGCTATTTCTTCCTCGGCGATCGGAACATCGAGCCGAAGGAAGTCATCGCGACCGACTCCACGCCTGGCGTCGCCGGCCACTTCTCGGACACCGCCGAGCTCAAGGCGATGGTGCAGGCCGACGTACGGGCCGCGCAGAAGAAGGCGGATCACGTCATTCCGTTCTTCCACTGGGGACGCGAGGGCCGTGGCCAGCCGGAGCCGTACCAGGTCGAGCTCGGTCACGCGGCCATCGAGGCCGGGGCGTCGGCGGTGATCGGCTCCCACCCGCACGTCCTCCAGGGCATCGAGCTCTATCAGCAGCGGCCGATCGTCTATTCGTTGGGGAACTTCGTCTTCGGCGGCAACTGGAACCCGACGGACAAACGGACGGCCCTCATTCACCTGCTGATGACGAAGACCGCGATCGAGGCCATCGAGGTGACGCCTGCTCGCAGCGACGACTACCCAGACAAGCCGTGCCAGCCGTTCCTCGTCGAGGGCGAACAGGCCGATGACGTGCTGAACCATCTGGCGAAGCTCTCAGCGGGCTTCAAGGAGACGATTCCCGTCCTTCGAGGGCGCGCAGCGCCCGATTCAGGCGTTCCCTGACGTGCCTCACGCCGTGAGGCGGACGAACCGGAGTCCTCGAACGGAGTCGAAGTCGCCATCGAAGGTCACCAGTTCGGCGTCGCAGGCAAGGGTCACCGCTGCAATCCACACGTCATTCACTGGAATGGGCCGACCTCGCTTCCGGAGATCCGCAAACACCTCGCCGTACCGGATCGCGATCGCCCGGTCGATGTCGACGACCGAGACGAACGGCTCGGCGAGGAATGCCTCGAGCGCCGCCTCGTGCTCGCGTGGACTGGGCCCTTGATGGAACCCCGAAACGAGCTCGCCGATCGCGATGGTGGGCATGAGGACGTGGGTCGCGTCATGAACCAGGCGAAGCGCTT
>JBILEB010000339.1:0-2668 GCA_044352295.1 Myxococcaceae bacterium | reverse complement strand
AAGAAGAGGGGTTCGGCGCCACAGGTGAGCACGTCGTTGACGCTCATCGCGACGAGGTCGATGCCGACGGTGTCGTGCAGGCCGAGCTGGAAGGCGAGCTTGAGCTTGGTGCCCACGCCATCGGTGCCGCTGACCAGCACCGGCTCGCGGTACTTGCCCGGAGGAATGGCGAAGAGACCGCCAAACCCACCCACGCCCGAGAGCAGCTCGGGCCGACGGGTGCGCGCCGCGAGGGGCTTGATGCGTTCGACGAGCGCGTCGCCCGCGACGATGTCGACTCCGGCGTCTTTGTATGAGGTACCCACGCGTCGGCTTCTAACCATTTCCGTTCGGGGGAAACAGCGCGGCGTCGGCTATCGTCACGCGTCATGCCCTGGCCTGCCCGTCGAAGGTTCGAGCTCGTC
Organism: Myxococcaceae bacterium; assembly: GCA_044352295.1. GTDB lineage: Bacteria > Myxococcota > Myxococcia > Myxococcales > Myxococcaceae > Xiheimicrobium. The sequence goes on along the minus strand of JBILEB010000339.1, from coordinate 2,264 downwards.
GCGGTGGTGCTCGCGCTGGGCTTCATGGCGCTCCACGCCGTGACGACCGAGCCGTTGGTGGTGGGGGCCGGGCAGTCGCCAGGGCTGCTCCAGCGCGCCGTGCAGGTCGCCGAGGGCCGCTTGTGGGATCTGCGCTTTCGCCTGCGCGGCGCGCGACCGACGAACCCGGGCGTCGTAGTGGTCGCGATCGACGAGAAGAGCACCCAGCGCTGGGGGCTGTGGCCCTGGTCGCGGGTGCATCTGGCAGCGGCGCTCGACAAGCTCGCGGACGCCAACGTCGGCGCGGTGGGGCTCGACGTGACCTTCATCGATGGGCGCGACGACGAGCTGGCGGACACGCGTCGAACGCTCGAGCGGCTCGCGACACTCCCGGCCTCGCCCGAGGTCGCCGCCTGGCGTCAGCAGCTCGAGGCCGCGACGACGGCGACGCAGGATGACGCCCTCGAGCAGGCGCTGCGGCGGCTCGGCCCGAAGGTGATCCACGGTGTCATCCCCATCGACGACGCGAGCCTCACCGACTTCTCACCGGCGCAGCTCGACGCCTTCACCACCACCATGGAACCCTTCGTCGTCCGCGGCTTCACCCAGGGCGGCGTCACCCGGCAGGTGCAGGTCGAGAAGAGCGAGCTGTATGCCTTCCATGCGCTCCAGGCGCCGCTCGAGCGCTTCGTCAAGGCGGGCACGGGCTTCGGACATTTCGCGGCGATCATCGATCTCGACGGGACCATTCGCCGGGCCGCGTTGCTCGTTCGTGTCCGTCGGGGCGAGTCGCTGTTTCCGTCCATGGCACTGGCGACCGCCGCGACCGCCCTGGGCGCGACCTGGAAGCCCCTGTTGACCGATGGCCGGGTCAGCGGCATCGAGCTGGTGGGCCCGACGCCCCGCCGCATTCCACTGGACGACTTCTCACCGTTCGCGTCGATCGACTACCCCGGGTCGTCTCGCGACTTCACCACGGTCTCGATCGTCGATGTCGTCGAAGGCAGGGTGGGGCGCGCACAGCTCGAAGGCAAAGCAGTGCTCATCGGCGTCACCATTGTCGGCAGCGCCGGCGATCAGCGTGTCACGCCTTTCCGCGAGCTCGAGCCCGGCGTCTTCACGCACGCGGCGATGGTGTCGAACCTGCTCGACGGTCGGTCCCTGGAGCGGCCCATCGGCGTCTTCCTCGCGGAGCTGCTGCTGATGCTGGTGCTGTCGATCGGCCTCGCGCTCGCCGTGCCGCGGCTGCCGTTCCTCTTCAAGGCGCTCCTGATCGCGGGCGTGTCGGGCGCCTGGTTGGTCGGCTCCTACGTCTCGTTCCTCGGGGGCGTTCACGTGGCGATGACGGTGCCCGTGAGCTGTCTGGTCTCGGTCTCGTTCGCGATGGTCTTCCTCGGCTACCTCGCCGTCGATCGCGAGAAGCTCAAGATGCGGTCGACCTTCAGCCGCTACCTCGGAGAAGACGTCATCGCCATCGCGCTGGAGAACCCCGATCGCCTCAACAAGGGCGAGAAGCGCGACATGACCGTGCTGTTCAGTGACATCCGTGGCTTCACCACGCTCTCCGAACGCATGTCACCCGAGGTGCTCGCCGCCTTCATCAACGACTACCTCTCGCCGATGACCGCCATCGTCTTCGACGAGAAGGGCACACTCGACAAGTACATCGGCGACGCGCTCATGGCCTTCTGGAACGCGCCGCTCGAGCAGCCGGATCACGCGCTGCGGGCCTGCCGCGCCGCCGTTCGCATGCTCGAGAAGCTCGACTCGATGAAGCCGACGTGGCGCGCGCAGGGGCTCCCCGAGCTCGAGATCGGCATCGGCCTCAACTCGGGCCCGATGGTGGTGGGCAACATGGGCTCGGACGTGCGCGTCGACTACACGGTGTTGGGTGATGCGGTGAACCTCGGCAGCCGCCTCGAGGGCACCAACAAGGAATACGACACGCGCATCATCATCTCGGAGTTCACCTTCAAGCTCGTGAAGGACGACGTGGTGACGCGACGCCTCGGCGCCGTGCGGGTCAAGGGCAAGCGCCTGCCGGTGAGCATCTATGAGCTGCGGGGGCTCGGTCGACCGTCAGCGGCAGACGCGCCCGTCATCGCCCGCTTCGAAGACGCGCTCGCCCGCTTCATCGCCCGGGACTTCGAGGGCGCCGGCGTCGGCTTTCGCGCCGTGCTGGAAACCTGGCCGACCGATCTGCCGTCTCGCCGGTACCTGGCCCAGCTCGAGACCTTCAAGGTCCAGCCACCGCCCAACGACTGGGATGGGGTGGCCTCGCTCAT
>JBILEB010000221.1:0-9461 GCA_044352295.1 Myxococcaceae bacterium | reverse complement strand
GACCATGGTGGCAGACCTGCGCGGAGTCCCTGCCACGATGGACCAGGTCGTCGTCACCCGCGGAAGTCAGATGGCGCTCGACCTCATCGCGAGAGCCGTCGTCGCTCCAGGCGAGACGGTGGCGGTCGAGGCGCTGGGCTATCGGCCCGCGTGGGACGCGCTGCGCCTCGTCGGCGCGAGGCTCGAGCCCATCGCCGTGGATGGAGAGGGCCTGGAGGTCGAGGCGCTCGCGACGCTGCTGCGACGCCGACGCGTGCGGGCGGTCTACGTGACGCCTCACCATCAGTACCCGACGACGGTGACGATGACGGCCTCGCGGCGGCTGGCCCTGCTCGAGCTCGCGCGGAAGCACCGCATGTTGATCATCGAAGACGACTACGACCACGAGTTTCACTACCAGGGCCGCCCGGTGCTGCCGTTGCTGGCCGGCGATGACAGCGGCGTGGTGGCCAGCGTCGGCACGCTCTCGAAGGTGCTCGCGCCCGGGCTGCGGCTCGGCTTCATCGTGGCGCCAACCGAGCTCGCCGAGCGCGTTGCACGCCTGCGCGCAGTGATGGACCGTCAAGGCGACCACCCGATGGAGGCGACGGTGGCCGAACTCATCGAAGAGGGCGAGCTGCAGCGTCACGTGCGAAAGATGCGCGTCATCTACCAGCGCCGGCGTGACGTGCTCGCGAGGCTGCTCGAGTCGAGGCTGGGCGACACGTTGTCGTTCGACGTGCCGACGGGTGGCATCTCGGTATGGGCCAGGGTTCGTCGGCCGCTCGCGCTCGACCCCTGGCTCGCGCGGGCCCGGCAACACGGCGTCGTGGCCAAGCCTGGCTCTGTCTATCGCTTCGACGGTCGTGAGCCGGGGGCGCTGCGGCTCGTCTTCGCGCGCTTCACCGAGAAGGAGCTCTCGAACGCCGTCGAGGTGCTTCGTGCGACCGCGTCTGGCTGATCGCCCGCCGGGTCCGCAAGGGCTTGCGCCAAAGCCCTCGGTGACGGGCCTTCACGGGCCAGGGAGGACGACCGAGCAGGAACCTCCAGGCGTCGGGGGGACGACGCTGAAGGCACCACCCCACCATGGCCCAGCACCGGAACGGCATCGCCAGCCGCCTCATTGACTCCGCCACCTTCGCCTTCATGCGCATGGTGATGCGGTCGCTCACGACGAACCTGCGGAGCAGCTTCTTCGTTACCAGGTCTGGCGAGCCGCGGTTGCCACGAAGAACCACACCCACATTCCGCCGTGCTCGCCGTCAGGGAGTCGAAACGCCGTTCTGCCCCGTGAAGACGCGCCGCGCCGATTCCCGCAGTGCGGTGGCCACCGAGGGCGTCGCTCCCACGAAGGCGATACCGTCATCGTCGACCCGCGCGAGGGTCGTGCCTTTGAGGAAGAGCGGACACGACGGCCGGTCGAAGCCGCTGGCGACGGCGTAGGCGAGGTGGCACGCCAGCCGGCGATGCGTCTGCTCCGCGTTCACCGACGGCTCGAGCCGCAGGGTGAAGCCACGGGTCGTCCCCTGAACGGTGCGGACCGACGAGGCCAGCAGCGGACAGGACGAACGCTCCCCCGCGGACAACCCGGCGCAGGCCTCGCTCTCGAACGTCTCGAGCTTCTTCGCCGCCTCGAGGTGCGCGTTGGCGGCGCGGAGCTCCCGGTCGGCCGCCGCGAGGTGCTCGCTCGTCGGGTTGTAGGACGAGTCGATGGCTTCGGCTGGGATGTCCGTGCCCATCATGGCCGACCGTGGGGGCACGCGCCGCAGTTGCTCGGGGTCGTACTGCGCGCGTTCGACCCGCGCCTCCGCTGTGTGGACGGCTGCCTCTTTCCGGTGCTGGGCGACGGTCGCGTCGGCGGGGCGCACGTGCGTACAGCCTTGCAGCAACAGCAGAACGAGGAGGGTGCGCATGGAGGCTCGCGGGCTCATCGTCACAGCATCGGCGGGTGACGTCGCGCCGAGGCGTCGCGTTGATGATCCGCGCGTCCGAAGGTGTGCTCGAGGGCGTGCCGAAGCTTCTCACCGGCCCCCTCGACCGCATCATCGACCGAGCTGGAGCGATGGGTGACGGCGACGGGCGAATGCCCCTGGACGCGCGCCTCCATCAGACATCGCACGTTCTGCTCGGCAGGGTGGTTGGAGTGTTCGACGCTCAGGTGCACTTCGACGCGGCTAATCCGCTCGGAGAACCGTTCGACGGCGTTCAGCACGAGACCGTTGATCCGCTCCCGGCGAGCCGCGTGGCTGGTGAGGGTGGCGTCGGTGTTGATCTGAATGAGCAGGGGTTTTGGCGCGCGCATGCGTGTGGGCATTGCAAGCCAGCCCCCAGGAGCGCGGACCTCTCTTCTCCGGGCCTTGCGCGGGCGGAACGACGAGGCGCCGTTCAGTTTCGCCTCACCCCTCCATCATTTCGATGGCTGAGCTGGCCTGTCCCGTTGAGGCCGCCGGCGCCTGGCGAAGACGAGCAGCACGAGCGGGGTCGCGGCGCTGGCCGAGCACCCACAGCCGGCGGGCGGCGGCGTGACTCCGTCGAGCCCTGGGCGAAGGAGCGGCGCGTCTCCCCGCGGGGCGTTGCACCGGAGACTGAAGGGCGCAGAGACGACGAGCGTGCGGTCGGTGCCGGGAAACGAGACCGTGAGCTCAGCGATGTGTTGCCCTTCCGCCAGCCCGTCCGAGCTCTTCGATGACTCGCAGCTCGCGTGCACCCTCGCCAACGACCGCTGGAGGAGCCCGGAGGTCGATTGTTCCGGACGACCAGGGAGCTTCCGCGCCCAGACCGTACCGTCGACCCGCAGGGTCTTCTCGACGGAGGGCTGCCAGCGGGGGTCGAGGACGTCGGGCGCCAGGTCGATGGTCGCCCACACCCCGTCGATGAACGTCACACAATTGGAGCCGCCGGGAACATCGACCCAACCCCGGCGAGGCGATGACACGCGGAGGCTGCTCAACTGTTCGGGGAGTGGCACCTCGGGCCCGAAGGTCCACGTGAGAGTCCTTGGCGTCGAGCCGCAGCCCCGACCATGTTCGACCTGAACGGTCTCTCCCTCGACGAAGGACTCCGTCGGCCGCACTTCGGTCCACGCGGAGGCAAACCCACCTTGCCCCTCCATGGTGAAGCGCCCCGTGAAGGCGACTCCAGCGTCGGACGATGCACGCGTCAGCCACAGGCCGCCATCGACCGGGGGTAGGGCACAGGATCCGATGAGAAAGGCGGCGAGGTTTCGCGGGACCCCCGTCGCGCCGTTCGCCGGAGACGACCAGTCGTCAGGCTGGCTGCCGGAGCAGGGCCACGCGGCCAGTGGAACCAGGACGACCAGCGCACCCAACGCGACCTTCATGCGACCTCAGCAACCCCGGCCCAGGGGCACGGACGGACTCTGCGCGCGCGCGTCTGGGCCGTCAACGCTTCGACCCGGCCAGCGCTGCAGGCATGATGGTGCGCCCATGTCGCATCCCACCCTCCTGATTCGTGGCCAGCGCGTTCTGCTTCCGTCGGGCGTCGCGCCCGCGACGGTGCACATCACCCAAGAGCGCATCACCGCCGTCACCGCCCTCGACGCCCCCGCGCCCGGAGACGTGCCCGTCATCGACGCCGGTCGGCTCCTCGTCACGCCAGGGCTCGTCGATTCGCACGTCCACATCAACGAGCCGGGCCGCACCGAGTGGGAGGGCTTTCGCACCGCCACCGAAGCCGCCGCCGCCGGGGGCATCACCACCGTCGTCGACATGCCCCTCAACTCCATCCCCCCCACGACCTCGGCCGACGCGGCGAAGGCAAAACAAGACGCGCTCGGAGACCAACTCCACGTCAACGTGGCGTTCTGGGGCGGGGTGATTCCTGGCAATGTGAATGAATTGAACGGACTCGGTCGTTTCGGAGTCCCGGGATGTAAGTGTTTCACCTGTCACTCCGGGGTGGACGAATTCCCGATGTCCACCCGCGACGACCTCGACGCGGCGATGCCGGTGCTGCGCGACGCGGGCCGGGTCTTGCTCGTCCACGCCGAGGCGATGGGACCGCTGGACAAGGCCGAGGCTGAGCTTGCTGCCGAGAAGGCCGACCCGCGGAGGTACCAGACGTACCTGCGCTCGCGACCCAACGCGGCCGAAGACGAGGCCATCGCGATGGTCATCGAGCTCGCGCGCAAACATTGGTGTCCCGCGCACATCGTGCATCTGTCGTCGGCATCGGCGCTCCCGCTGCTCGAGCGGGCGCAGGCCGAAGGCGTGCCCGTCACGGCCGAGACCTGTCTCCACTACCTGGCCTTCACCGCCGAGGAGATTCCCGACGGCGCCACCCACTTCAAGTGCGCGCCGCCCATTCGGGAAGCGTCCAACCGCGAGCTGCTCTGGCGGGGGCTCGAGCGCGGCGTCATCAGTCAGGTGGTGTCCGACCATTCCCCGTGTACGCCGGCGCTCAAGAAGCCTGAGACGGGAGACTTCCTGGGCGCATGGGGTGGCATCGCGGGGCTGCAGTTGGGGCTGTCGGTCTTGTGGACGCTGGCGAAGACGCGCGGGTACGGGCTCGAGCAGGTCGTTCGGTGGAACACGCTGGCGCCCGCGCGACTGGCCGGCCTGCACGAGCGGAAGGGCCAGCTCGCCGTGGGCTTCGATGCCGACCTCGTGCTGTGGGACGACGAGGCCTCGTTCGTCGTCGAACCGGCCCAGATTCATCACCGACACAAGGTGACGCCGTACGCAGGCCGGACCCTCTCAGGCGTCGTGCAGGAGACGTACGTGCGAGGCCGTCGCGCGTATTCGCGACGACACGGGCTCAGCGCGCCGGGTGGGCAGTTCGAAGCCGTTCGACCGGCGTAGAAACAGAGAGCCGCGAAACCGGTCGGCCCCGGTTCGGTACCGGTGGGTGGAGGTCGTCATGGGACGCCCGGTCGAGTGGAACCACCTCATCACCCACCTGCTCAAGCTCCTCGCGCCACTGCTGGTGCTCGTCGTCGCCACCAATCCGCTGCTTCGGGCCGCCGCCGCCGTGCTCGTCTTCCTCGCCGGGTTCTCCTTCACCCACGACCTCGCCCACGGCGCGCTCGGGGTGCCTCGACGGCTCAATGAGGTGGCCCTGGCGCTGGCGGCGATGACGAACCTCATCCCCGGCCATGCGATGCGGCGACTCCATGCGAGGCACCACGCGCGCCCACTCGCGGCAGATGACGTCGAAGGGGAAGGCGCGACGATGACGTGGTGGCAGGCGCTCGCCATCGGCCCGCGCAACGCCCTGCGGTACCGCTGGGAAGGCCTCACCACGACGCGGGGCACCGAGCGCGCGTGGGTCCTCGCCGAGACCGGTCTCAGTGCCGTCCTGGTCGCGCTCATCGTGGTGGGTCGGCAGCCGGCGGGGCTGACCTGGGTCGTCACCTGCCTCGCGCTCCAGGCCACCATGTCGCTGTGGGCGAGTCACCTGCCGCACCGGCCGCCGGCGCTCCTCGTTCGCCTGGCGCGCCACCTCGAATGGACCCGCAGCGCCGTCGTCGCCAGCTTCCTCCACCACGACGCGCATCACCGGCGACCCTGGGCGCCTTGTGGCGCGCTCGCGGCCTGACGGGGTCGAAACGACGACGGTCCACCAGACGAACTGCCGTTTCGCCGGCTCCTTATGTCATCTCAAACCAACCACACCCATGCGTACTGAGTTGATTGCAATCAACTCTCGTTGATTCGAACCTGCACGGATTCGCCCATCAGACCTGCGCATTCAGCAACGACAACGTCGAGGTCAACCTCGCTACGAAGACCCCGCGCGCACCGAGGGGCTCGAGTGACTGGAGCGGCTCGAGTCTGGCACGCGGGGTGACACCGCGCTGGCGCTGCATGACGACGGGGCGACGTGCTGGAGCTGGAGCCCGGCGTGACGGCCAACAGGCATGGTCCCCAGGCCCTGCAGCGTGTGTTTCGATTTCCGGCCGAGGTGAGCGACACTGCGCGTCGTGGCGGCGTCCCTCATCGGCCAGAAGCTCGGCGACTACGAGGTCGTCGCCCGCATCGGCACGGGCGGCATGGGCGCGGTCTTCGAGGCCCGGCACCCCGTCATCGGCAAGCGCGTCGCCATCAAGGTGCTGCACCCGGCCTTCGCGCAGGACGCCAAGGCCATCGAGCGCTTCGTGAACGAGGCGCGCGTCGTCAACACCATCGGCCACCCTGCAGTCGTCGACATCTTCAGCTTCGGCCAGACGGCCGAGGGGCTGCACTACTTCGTGATGGAGTTCCTCAAAGGGCGCTCCGTCGAGCAGTTGGTGCAGGAGGGTCCGCTGCCATTGGGCCAGGCCATCGAGTTTGGCTGCCAGCTGCTCGAGGTACTCGACACGGCCCACCGCGCGAACGTGGTGCACCGGGACCTGAAGCCGCAGAACCTCTTCGTCGAGGACGGCCCCTCGGGCGCGCGGCTGCGGGTGCTGGACTTCGGCATCGCGAAGTCGATGAGCACCGAGTTCAAACAGCAGCTCACCGGCAGCGCGATTCTCGGCACGCCGGGGTACATGGCCCCGGAGCAGATTGATTCCGCTCCGGTGACGCCGCGCACCGACCTCTACGCGACGGGCGCGGTGTTGTTCGAGTTGCTCACCGGCCAGCAGGCGCTTCAGGCCAGCAACGTCGGCAAGCTGCTCCTCAAGGCGTTGCACGAGCCGGCGCGGCGCGCGGTGTCGGTGAAGCCCGACATTCCGGCCGACCTCGACGACTTCGTGGCCTCCTTGCTCGAACGCAACCCGGAGCAACGGCCCGCCAGCGCGAAGGTGGCGCTCGACACGTTGCGAGGCCTGCAGGCCACCATCGAGAAGCACGGGAGCCTGCCGACGCGCGGCGAGGTTCCCATCACGAAGGAGCCTCCCCGCCGCCCCACGCGACCCGGCGTGCCCGACAAAGCGACGAGCCAGGTGAAGGCGCTCAAGCCGAAGGTCGACATGCACGAACTGGGACAACGCACGGAGCCCGCGTGGGAGCACAAACACGCGCCGGCACCTGCGCTGCCGGTGGTGCAGCGCGGCAGCAACCCCGCGATGGCGAAGTCGAAGGTGGACGAGGTGGCCACGCGCACGAAGCCGAAAGTGGAGGCACGCGCCACACCGGCACCGGCACCGGTCGCCGAACATGTAGCCGCCACCGCCGTCGACCGGAAGATGGTGACGCGCATGAAGGCCGTCGAGCCGACGGGGGGCGGGAAGGCGTGGGTGGTGCTGGTGGTGCTGGGCCTGTTGGGCGGCCTGGGCGCGTGGTGGTTCTCGCGGAGCTGACTCAATACAGCGGCGCGTCGAGCCCGTCGGTGACGACGACGTACAAGACCGTGTCGGCCTTCGAGGTGGCGTCGATGGCGTCCCACGCCGCCCGGAGCGTCATGGCGTGTTCATCGCCCTGTGCCATCACCACCAGCAGTTGCTTCACCCACCGGTCGGGCGGCTGCACGTTCATCGAGCTGACGAGGATGTCGTCGAGCTTCCCCTCGACGAAGGCGATGCGCTGGGGCGTGAGCGGGTAGCCGGCGTCGGGCGGAAACGAGACGGCCCGCGTGACACTCACACCCACCTGTTGACCATCGATGCGCACGAGGAGGTCCGTCTTCTTGCTCGTCGGCGGTACGTAGGTGATTTGGGTCTCGGTCTTCACCAGGGAGGCGCCTTCACAGAGCGCGAGCACCTCGAACGCGAAGGCTTCGCTGAGGCCCGAGCTACCACCGGCGTTCGGCGTGGCCAGCATCGTCTGCGCACCCGGCGTGAGGCGCGGGCGCTCGGCGGGGTCCTCGTAGGCGTCTTGCTCGAAGTCGAGGCGCACCTGGAGGAACGAGGGCGTCGGTTGGCCGAGCTGCGGGGCGACGCGAAAACACGCTCCGAGGACGCGGCCGTGCCCGCCGTCGAGGGCCGAGCGTGGACCGGCATCAGGAACTCCCGCGTCCGGAACTCCCGCGTCGAAGACCCCCGCATCCACCACCGCCGCGTCGGTCGGTTCGCCCGCATCGACGGGCCCGGCGTCGACCGCGACGGAGGCATCGGGAAGACGGGGCCCAGCGTCGACGACTTCGGAACCGCCATCGACACTGGGAGGGCGGACGCCACACGCCACCAGCCCCAGCGCACCGCAGATGAGGAACACTCGCATGGCGGCGCAGCGTAGCGGTGGGCGTGGGCGCCTGCGAGCCGAGTCAGCGCCCCCTGGCCTTCGGCTTCGTGACGTCGAGCGCGGCCATGGCCACCGCCGCAGCGAAGGCGTCATGCGTATCGGCGTCGTGCCAGCGGGCGACCTCGAGCGGGTCGAGCGCGTGGTGGGTCTCGATGATGACGACCGGCGCCGTCGTCGTCGCGCGGAGGAAGTAGACCCGTTGGCGCTTCGGCCGCGCGTCGATGAAGCAGGCCGGCTCGTCGTCAGTCCGGTACAACGAGCCGTAGTCCTCTCCGGAGTACGGCGTGAAGCCCGCGGCCTGAAGGCGACGGCTCAGCGCGCGGCCCCACCGGGTGCGTCGGGCGACGATGGCGGAGCCTCCTTCCTCACTCCACAACACCGAGAAGCCCGGGTCCGAGCTGTTTTCCCAACACACCTGCCCGTCCGATGACAGGCGCGTGGGCACTGCGTCGGCGCGCGCATCGGTGTGCAGACTCACCACGAGGTCGGGTGCGAAGGCCTCGACGGCAGCGATGCGGGCGGCATAGGTCGGGCCGTCGGCGGTGGTGCGGGTCTCGAGCACCGTGAAGCCATACGTTCGCAGTCGCCGCGCGAGCTCCATCGCTTCCACCAGCGTCTCGTCGGCCTCGGCCTGGCAGAAGCAGCCGTGGTTGCCAGTGTTGCCGGGGGCTCCATGGCCGGCGTCGACGACGATGCGCACCGGGCGGAGAAGGCGCGGCACCTCGAGCGGGACCAGCGCGACGGCAGGGTCGGGAAACGCGGAGAGCAGGAGCGCGAGGGGGAATGTCACGGCCTCCACGACACCTCGGGCCGGGACGGCAGTTCCAGCGGCCGAAGCGCCACATGGGCGCAGCGCCACATGGCTTCGAGTTGATCCGCGACGTCGAACTGGTGGGCGAGCACCCTTACGGCAGGAACAGCTCGGTGATGCTCGACGACACCGTCGAGTCCGGCGGGAGGAAGCGCGGCCGGAGCGGCTCGTACGAGCCTGCGAGCGCGATGATCTCGAGGCCGTACACCGTGCCGGCCGTGAGCGTGCTGGGCGGAAGCGTGAGCCGCGTCTGTGTGGTGCGAAAGACGGCAACGCCCTGGGGCAGGGTGTTGGGAGCGAAGGCCCACACCCTGACGTCGTAGGCCACAGGGTTCCCGCGCGCGGGCGGCGTCCACGAGAGGGTGGGCGTGAGGCCCACGCCGGAGCGAGCGACCGCGGGTTGGCCGTCGAGCCGGAGGTCTCTCGGCGCAGACATCACTCCGCGGACGTCAACGGGGACGCCCTTGAAGAGGGGACTGAACCGATGGGAGACGAGCTCGAAGGAGCTGTTGAAGGTCGGCCCACGCAGCGGCACGCGAAGACGGGCG
>JBILEB010000084.1:0-30076 GCA_044352295.1 Myxococcaceae bacterium | reverse complement strand
GCCATCGGCGACTCGAGGAACAGGCGGGCCTCGGGCGGCAGACCGAGCGCAGGCGCGCTGGCCACCGTCAGCGACGAGACCCGCTGGGGAAACTTCGAGGCGTAGGCGAGCGCGACGAGGCCGCCGAAGCTGTGCCCGAAGAGGCGGAAGTGCGTGAGGCCGCGATTGACGAGGAACGGCTCGAGCGCGTCGGCGATGGCCTCGGGCGTGTTCTCGGCCCAGGTCTTCGAGCGCCCGCTGCGGGGGAGATCGATCGCGAGGAAGCGGTGCCGCTCACCTCCTTCGGTGATCACCCCGTCGAAGACGCGATGCGACGCGCCCAGGCCGTGAATGAGGACGATCGGCTCGCCTGCTCCGCTGTCTCGAAAGTGAATCGCCATCAGCCCAGGGCGCGCTTGAGCGCCGCGCCGATCTCCTCTGCGTACTGCTTGATCTTCTTTGCGTCGGCGCCCTCGACGAGGACCCGGGCCTTTGGCTCGGTGCCAGAGTAGCGCACGAGCACCCGGCCCTCCTTGCCGAGCTTCTTCTCGACCTGACCGATCGTCTTCGTGACGTCGGGCAGGTGCGACAGCTCGCGCTTCTCCTTCACCACCACGTTGAGGAGCACCTGCGGCACCGGCTCGAAGATGCGGGTCAGCTCGCTGACGGGCTTGCCGGAGCGCACCATGAGGGCCAGCACCTGGAGCGCCGCGAGCGTGCCGTCGCCGGTGGTGGCGTGATCGAGGAAGACCAGGTGGCCCGATTGCTCCCCGCCGAAGGTGTAGCCGTGTCGACGCATCTCCTCGACGACGGCCCGATCCCCCACCGCCGTGCGCACCACCTTCACGCCCCACGCCGAGACGGCGCGCTCGAGGCCCACGTTCGACATCACCGTCGAGACGAGGGTCTTCTTCTTGAGCAGCTTTCGGGAGACGAGCTCCTGTGTGCAGACAGCCATGATCGCGTCGCCGTCAACCACCTTGCCCTTCTCGTCGACGACGATCAGCCGGTCGGCGTCGCCATCGAGCGCGAGCCCCAGGTGGGCCTTGTTCGCCACCACGGCCCTCTGGAGCCCCTCCGGGTGCAGCGCGCCGCAGCTCGCGTTGATGTTCTTTCCATCGGGGTCGACGCCCAGCCGAACCACCTCGGCGCCCAGCTCCTCGAGCACGTCGGGGGCTACGCGGTACGCCGCGCCATTGGCGCAGTCGACGACGAGCCGGAGCCCCTCGAGCGTGAGTTCCCGCGGGAAGGTGTTCTTCAAGAAGACGATGTACCGGCCGCGGGCATCATCGAGCCGCACCGCGCCACCAATGCGCGTCGCCGTCGGCCGCAGCGAATCGAGCGCTTTTTCGAAGATGAGGGTCTCGATCTTCCGCTCGGTGTCGTCGGGCAGCTTGAAGCCGTCTCGTCCGAAGAACTTGATCCCGTTGTCCTCGTACGGGTTGTGCGAGGCCGAGATGACGGCGCCGGCGTCGGCCCGCATCGAGGTGGTGAGGTTCGCGATGGCCGGCGTCGGGAGCGGCCCGATGAGCTCGACGTCGACGCCCATCGACATGATGCCGGCCGCGAGCGCGTGCTCGATCATGTACCCCGACAGCCGGGTGTCCTTGCCGATGATGACGCGGTGCCGGTGCTCTCCGGCGCGGCAGACGTAGGCCAGCGCGCGGCCGAGCTGCATGGCCATCTCGGCCGTCATGGGGAAGACGTTGGCGGTCCCTCGGACGCCGTCGGTGCCGAAGAGCCGCGGATGGGCGATGGGGGCGGTCTCGACCGCCTCAGTGCCGTTTTTCATGGGGCGCGCATACTCCCGAAAGCGCGCGGGCTCACCAGCGATCGCCGGCCTGCCGTGCGGTCCGAATCGCGTCAGCCACCCGCAGGGCCTCCCGCGTCTCCGAAACGTCGTGCACGCGCACCACGTCGACGGTCCGCTTGGACGCCGCGAGCGCGGCGGTGACCGCGCTGGCCAGGACGCGCTTGGCGGCCTCGGGCACCCCCGTCACCGCGCCCAGGAACGATTTTCGGCTCGTGCCAAGCAACACCCCCCCGGCCCGGAGCCCTCGCAGCGCTTCGAGGTGCCGCAGCAACGCCAGGTTGTGCGCGAGCGTCTTGCCAAAGCCGATACCGGGATCGACGAGCACACGCTCACGGGGCACACCGGCCGCTTCACCACGCAGGAGCGACGCCTCGAGCGCTTCTACCACCTCATGCACCACGTCGTCGTACCGCGGCGCCTGCTGCATGGACGCGGGCGTGCCACGCCGGTGCATCACACACGCCGACGCGCCCGCCTTCGCGACGACCTCGGCCATCCCGTCGGCACCAAACCCCGACACGTCATTCACCAGCACCGCGCCGGCGGCGAGCGCCTGGGCCGCCACGTCGGGCTTGGTGGTGTCGATCGAGAGCGGAACCTCAGGCCGCGCGGCGTGCAGGCCGCGAATGACCGGCAGCACGCGCTCGAGCTCCACGTCGGTTGGAACGGACACGGCGCCCGGACGCGTCGACTCTCCGCCGATGTCGAGCCAGTCAGCGCCGGCGGCCACCATCGCGAGCCCGTGCGCCACCGCGGCTTCGGTGACGGCGTGCTGGCCGCCGTCCGAGAACGAGTCGGGGGTGACGTTGATGATGCCGAGGATGCGCGGGAGTCCGCCAAAGGCAACCGGATCGGACCCCAACGCGAACGGCGCTGTCGACGCGCAGGGCACCAGCGCGTGTGGCAACGCCTCCGGCGCGACGAGGGCTGCACCCCCGCCCTCGGCCACGACTGGGAACGGCGCGCGCGCCCCAAGCCCCGTCACCACCGCCAGCCGCGTCCCCAGCGCAACGGACAGCCGCTCGAGCCCAAGCCGCCGACGCAGCGCCTCGACGTCCGCGGCCTCATCGACCCGAAACCAGCGGACCACCAGCATGCGAGGCGACCTCCACCGAATGAAAAGCCCCGCGGCCTCGAGGAGGACGCGGGGCAGGAACGAAGATTGTAGCCTCAGCTCAGGCGCTCCCGGGCTCCATCTTGCCGGGCAACCCCTCGAGGGCCTCGAGGATGCGCTTGTCCTTCTTCTTGTCGTCCTTCGGCGGCGCCTGCACGCGGGGGGCGGGCTTCTCGCGGCTCAGCGGCGTGCCTCCCGACACCAACGTCTCGAGATCCGCCGAGTCGATGGTCTCGTACTCGACGAGGGCATCGGCCACTCGCTTGAGGGAGTCCAGGTTCTCGCTGAGCAGCTTCTTGGCCCGCTCGTAGGCGCCCATGACGATGCCGCGGACCTCCAGATCGATCTGCCGGGCCGTCTCTTCGGAGTAGTCAGGACGGGACGCGAAGTCGCGGCCGAGGAACACTTCGCCCTCCCGCTCACCGAACGCCAGGGGCCCCAGCTTCTCACTCATGCCCCACCGCATCACCATCGCCCGCGCGTACTTGGTGACACGCTCGATGTCGTTGGAGGCACCCGACGACAGCTCGCCGTACACGAGCTCTTCGGCGATGCGGCCGCCCAGCATCATGCACAGGTCGTCCATCATCTTCTTCTTGTAGAGGTTGACCTTGTCTTCTTCGGGCAGCGACCAGGTCACGCCGAGGGCCTGACCGCGCGGAATGATCGTCACCTTGTGCACGGGATCACAGCCTGGGAGCAGCTTGCCGACCAGCGCGTGACCCGCCTCGTGGACGGCGGTGTTCCGCTTCTCTTTGTCGGACATGATCATCGACTTGCGCTCAGGGCCCATGAAGACCTTGTCCTTGGCGCTCTCGAAGTCGAGGATCGTCACGCGGTCGCGGTTCGAGCGGGCGGCGTACAGAGCGGCCTCGTTCACCAGGTTCTCGAGATCCGCGCCGGTCATGCCAGGCGTGCCGCGCGCGATGGTGTCGAGCTCGACGTTGTCGGCCAGCGGGACGCGGCGCGTGTGCACCTTGAGGATGCCGAGGCGGCCCTTGAGGTCCGGACGGGGCACCGTGATGCGGCGGTCGAACCGGCCCGGGCGCTGGAGCGCAGGGTCGAGCACGTCGGGGCGGTTGGTGGCGGCGATGATGATGACACCTTCGTTCGACTCGAAGCCGTCCATCTCGACGAGGAGTTGGTTGAGGGTCTGCTCGCGCTCATCGTGACCGCCACCCAGGCCAGCGCCACGGTGACGGCCGACCGCGTCGATTTCGTCGATGAAGATGATGCAGGGGGCGTTCTTCTTGCCCTGCTCGAACAGGTCGCGCACGCGGCTGGCGCCGACGCCGACGAACATCTCGACGAAGTCCGAGCCCGAGATGCTGAAGAAGGGCACGCCGGCCTCACCCGCGACCGCCTTGGCCAACAGCGTCTTGCCCG
Source organism: Myxococcaceae bacterium (assembly GCA_044352295.1). Lineage (GTDB taxonomy): Bacteria > Myxococcota > Myxococcia > Myxococcales > Myxococcaceae > Xiheimicrobium. Next base: position 25,784 of record JBILEB010000084.1, on the reverse strand, counting down.
TTCCGGGCGAGCCCATCATCAGCACGCCCTTGGGAATGCGACCGCCGAGCTTGGTGAACTTCTTGGGGTCCTTGAGGAAGGCGATGATCTCTTCGAGCTCTTCCTTGCACTCGTCGATGCCGGCGACGTCGGCGAAGGTGATCTTGTTGTGCGACTCCGAGAGCAGCTTGGCCTTCGACTTCCCGAACGTCATCGCCTTGCCGCCGGTGCCCTGGAGCTGGCGCATGAAGAACAGGAAGAACAGGAACAGGATCACGATGGGGATGAACTGCGTGAACAGGGTGATCCAGAACCCGTTCTCGTCGGCCGGCGAGATGTTGTAGTTGACCTTCTTCTTGCGAAGGTCCTCGAGGATGCGCGAGTCGGCCTGCGGGCCGATGGCGCGGAACTTCTCGTTGGTGTCGGTGAGGGTGCCCTCGTAGCGGCTGCCCTTGATCTCGACCTTGGTGACGGCGCCCTGCTCGACCTTGTCCTGGAACTCGGCGAACGAGAGCTCTTTCTCGTCGAGGCGCTGGGTCTGGAAGATCTTGTAGAAGCCGACGAACAGGAAAATCAGGACGACCCAAAGGATGAGCGTCTTGTAGCTTGAGCGCACGGAGGAACGCCTTTCGATTCGCGGTTGAAGCCCCTGCGGCAGGCTCTCGGAACGAACCCGTTATAACTCAGCTGCCCCGACCGCGCCCGTGTTCACTCGATGAAGTTCCGTGAAGCCGGGCAGGGGCTGCGCTGATGGTGAGGGTACCCTGATTGACGAGGAGCAAGCGGTCTCCTGGCAAGGTAGCGGTCCGCTTTTCGCCGATTGCCACAAGTGCGTCATGGAGGAGGTGCGCATCGAGGGGAACGCCGGACGCTGACAACCACCGCGCAAGGACACGGCGCCGAATGGGTGGCCCGAGCGCCGAGACGGCCAGCCAGTCCAGCCCGGCTGGAACCCGCACCCGCTCCAGCGCGGTGTGGGCCTCGGCCTCGAGCCACGCGTCGTCCTCCGAGGCCAGCTCGGCAAAGCGGGCGAGCGCCCCTTCGGCGTGTGGGCCGACTGCGGCCGCCAGCACGGGGAGCACCTGCCGACGCACCCGCACGCGAAGGAACGACGGGTCGTCATTCATCGGATCCGACACGAACGGCAGGCCCGTGGCGCGCACGAAGCGCTCGGTGTCGGCCCGCGTCGCGAACAGGAGCGGCCGCACCACCCCATCCTCCCGCTGCCTCAGAATCCCGGCCGCCCCGCTCAGCGCGCTGCCTCGCGAAAGCCGCATGACGAGCGTCTCGGCCTGATCGCTGGCCGTGTGCGCCGTGGCCACGAACCTCAACCCACGGCGGCGAGCGATGGCCTGCAGCGCGGCGTACCTGGCCTCGCGCGCCCGGGCCTCGAGCCCCACTCCCCCTGAGAGCGCCAGCGCCTCGGTGTGAAACGGCAGGCCCAGCCGCTCGGCCTCCCGCCGCACCAGGCCCACCTCGCCGGCTGAGTCCGGTCGAAGGCCGTGATCGAGGCTCGCCACCTCCGCGCCCGGCCACCGGGCCGACGCCGCCAACAGGGCCATCGAATCGACCCCACCCGACACCGCCAGCAACACCCCCTCAAACCCCTGAAACAGCTCACGAAAAACCACCCGCACGCGCGCGGCGAACGCCCGACTGAACGGATCCTGCACGAACGGTTCGTTTTTCACTTGACGTCGGCTTGCTGACGGCTGGGGGACGGCTTATCTTTTGCTTCAGCCGTGCCGGGATGGATGTGCGGGACCCCGGTGGTCGTTGCGGCACTTCATCGACGTTGGGCCCTGAAGTCCCCCCTCCCCTTCAGGGCTCACGGGACAGGTCGGCTTGTCCGACCTGTCTCTCTTTTGGGGGCGCTCCGATGGACCGGCGTTGGAGCGCCCCATTCGTTTTCAGCACGCGGTTCTACGGGTTCTGCCCGTACCACGGGCCTCCGTTGACCGAGAGATCGGCGCTGCATTGGAGGCCGCCGCTCGGGCGGATGCCGAAGCGACCCAGCTGCGGGTTGACGACGCGACCTCCGCCATCAGCGCCTGGCACGAGAATCGTCGGCAGCGGCGAGCCTCCATCCGGGAGACTGCCGTTGAGGGTGCGAGCAGGCCAGACGACCTCGGCCACCTCGAGCACCTGACACGGCGCGCCGACCGCCAGGTCGTCGGGCGGCATGAGGCCCTCGAGCGGAATCACCTTCACGGGCACGGGCTCGCTGCGCGCGAAGATTCGCACGACGGGACGTGGCGCCGGATAGCACTTCGCGGTCCCCACGCCGGCGTCTCCGGCGGGCGCGGACTCGGCGACGCAGCGATCCCGCGCCGCGGCACAGGTGCAACGCTCACCATCCTTGCAGCCGGGTTGGCCCGTCACGCTGCAGGCGGGCGCGTTGGCGAGGGCGCGCGCGTCGGAGAAGAAGTGCACGAACACCCCATAGCTGCACGACGTCGTCGCACAGCGGTCGTCGTTCTCGGGCTGGTTCAACGAGGCCAGCTCGACCAGCTCGGCGTCGGCCCCCATGCCGGCCATGCCGGTGTTGTCGAGGTTCAATCTCGGGTCGTCGACCTCGCCGGGCCCACCCCAGTCGAAGTTCGCGCCGGGGATGATCGGCCGCCGTCGCACCGCGTAGCCGTTCAGATCCCCCGACGTCTGGCTGATGCCTCCGTCGGCGCGCACCGCGTCGAAGAACTGGAAGACGCCGCCGAACCGATTGCCGCTCACCCGCGCCGAGGGCCGCACGAGGTGGAGATCGAGATCGACCCGCTCGAATCCGTTCCACTCGAGCTGCACCACGAGATCCTGCTTGATGCTGCAGCGCACCCGCCCGGTGACGGCGGTGCTGGCCTGCCCGTCCGACACGGTGAGCTCGACGACGTAGTCGCCGCTGACGACGGGCCGGAACGACATGGTCGACGAGGTGGGCGTCCCCAGCGTCGGAGGTCGCGCGCCCATGGGCAGGCTCGACAGCCGCCACTGGTACGTGAGCCCCGTGCGTCCACTCTCGGCGTCGGTGGTGCACTTCGTCGCGTCGACGCTGTCCGAGAGCGCGCTGAACTGAACGGTGTCTCCGGGGCGGACGTCACGGGAGCCCGTGAAGTCGTAGCCCCCGGCCGGCGGCATCAGGAGCGGCGCCCACTGCGGCGCGCTGTTGTAGTCCCGGAAGCCACCGGTCTCTGGCGGCGGGGGCGTCGCGCGAATGAGGTTGAAGCACACCTGCGGGGGTTGGTTCGGCGACAGCGCGCCGCGCAGCTCGACCACCACCCGCGCGTTGTCGGGATCGTTGGACTCGACGATGAGCTGCGCCTGGTACGTCATCTGGCTGGCGCTGGTGGGGCGGAAGCGGAGCTGGGGGCTGCGGCCCTCCGAGGGCTCGAGCGTCCACGGCGCGGGCTCCGCGCGCGCGAAGGTGAACGCCATGGCGTCGGGCCCTTCGATCGCCACCTTCGTCACCTCGAGCGGCACCGGGCCATCGTTCGTGATGACCACGCCTGGGAGCTGGCTCGCGGGGATCGGTGAGGGCCGGTTGATGGGCTCCTGGCCGAAGTCGATCGCGCGCGGCATCGCGGTCACCGCGCCGCGGCACTGCTGCGCGGCCTCGCACACGGGCGTCACCGAGAGCACGGGCCGCGCGCCCTCCCCCAGCACGGGGATGCGCACCGTCGGCTTGTCGGGGTCGTCGCTCTGCACCACCAGCGTCGCCTGGTAGAGCTTGAGCGCCGTCGGCTCGAAGGTGATGGGCATCGTCACCTTGCCGAACGGCTCCACCGACGTCGGCCGCGTGCCCAGCGTGAAGCCCTCGGTCCCCGACGCGCCGCCCTCGAGCGAGACCGACGCGATGGTGACGAGGGCCTGTGTGCGCGCTTCGAAGGTGATGGTGCGTGCCTGTCGTTCGCCCCGACGGACCTGCCCGAAGTCGAGGGTCGGCGGCGTCACCGTCAACGATGGCGTCGCCCGGTTCACGTCATCTCGGCAACGGCACCCACCCGCCACCACCAGCACCGCGAACGTCATCACCCACACGGATCGCATGACAGGCTTCTACCCACACCCGGGGCCGGGTGCGCGAGCGCCGACCTTTACCGAATGTGTTGCGTTGGCTCCCACCCTGTCGGATATTTCCGGCCCTGACCGCAGTTCGTCGCAATGCTCCCGGAGATTCCCCACATGTCTGGAACCGACAAGCGCAAGCAGTCCCTGTACTTCCCCGAGGATATGCTCAAGGAGATCCAGGAGGAGGCGAACCGACAGGACCGATCCCTCTCGTGGGTCGTGCAGCAGGCGTGGAAGATCGCCCGTGAGCGCATCAAGTCGTTCCCGGCCGTCAATGACGTCGCCGGTGCGCCCGACGCTCGCGAGGAGCGCTGATGTCCACCACCGACGCGCGCAAGCAATCCCTCTACTTCCCGGAGGAGATGCTCAAGGAGATCGAGTTCGAGGCCCAGCGCCAGGACCGCTCCTTGTCGTGGATCGTCCAGCAGGCCTGGAAGATCGCCCGCGCTGATCTGAAGAAGATGCCGTCGCCCAACGACGTGTTCGACGCCCCGCGCTGAGGGGAGATCCTCGTCCGGTCGACCGACGCCCTCCCGCGCCTGGCGCCGGAGGGCGTTGTCGTTACTGCACCGGCCGCGACGGCGTGGAGCAGTTGATGAACCGCACCCGGTTCGCGTCGACCCGGAGGCCGTTCTCGACCGTCTTGTTGAAGTCGCTCTGGAGCAGGTACGCCATGGTGACGCGCGAATCGATGCCACCAAACCGCGGGGCCTGGCCCGGGTTGCGAGCGGGGTCGTCCCCCTTCCCTGCCAGCACCATGTAGCCGTCGTTGCCGGCGAGGATGAAGCCGGGCATCGCGACCCGGTACTTCGTGGCCGGAAACGGCCGGAACATGCCGCGGGTGATCGTCTGGCTCCCGATGCGCAGTGAGGTCACCCGGCTGTTCGCCATGCGCGAGCAGTCGACCTCCATCGAGACCTCTCGCGAGACCTGCAGGAATGCGCCCGACGGCGAAGCGATCGGCGTGGGGCTGGCGAAGAGCCGTGAGACCGAGAGCTCCATCGTCTCGAAGACCTCCTGCTCCGAGAGATCGACGACCCGCACCGGGTTCTCGAACGGGAGCACCTCGCCGAGCACCCCGCGCGTGAGCGGCCCTTCTCGCAAGATGCTGCGCAGCACGCAGGCGCCTTGATCACGAACCGCGCCGCCGTTGATGAACCCGAAGTCGACCCGCGCGCTGCCCTCGCTCGAGTTGAAGACCCATACGAAGGCGTCCGCCGCCGACTGCGCGATCGCGTTATTCGCGTGGCGCGCGTTGGACCGGTCGAGGAACACCTCGGTCCCCTTCGCGATGAAGGCGACCCGCTCGTTGGGGTTGTCGATGAGGGCCTGACAGTCGTCGTTGTAGGCCAGGCAGCCCGAGGTGACGGCGACGAGAAAGGTGATGAGGAGGCGCTTCACAGGCTCACCCGGATCGTACCGAAGACCTGCACGGGTTCGCGAGGGACGCCCCCGGGCATGCGGTCGGGCCGCGCGGCGTCGTCGGCCCACTGCAGATCGAACACGTTCTGGCCCAGGAGGATCAGCTCGACGCGATCGAACAGCGGCTCGGTGCGCAGTTGGGCGCCGACAAGCAACGTCGGTGGGAGCGCGTAGCGGCGGCGTTGCTCCAGGGGCGTGCGCGCGTTGCTCCGACGCTCCGAGGCATGGCGCACGATCACGTCGAAGGTGAGCCAGGGCCCCAGCGGCAGGGAGATGCCCGCGTTGAGGCGCAGCTGGGGCTGGTCGGTCAGCAGGCGGCCGTTGACGGCGGCCCCGAGATCCTCCGCGCGGAACCAGCTCGAGTTGAGCCACACCGCTGAGCGGGGTCCCTGGAACTCGACGCGCGCCTCCCCTTCCAGGCCGAAGACCTGTACGCCTTCGGTGCGGTTGACGTACGGCGCCTGGTTGCCCGTGGCGTCCACCATCGCGATGGGGTTGGTGAAGCGGTTGAAGAAGCCCAGGCCCTTGAGCCGCAGGCGCGCGTCGCCGAGAGACTGCAGCCACTCGAAGCCGACCTCCACCGCGTCGAGATACGCACCGGTGAGCCTCGGGTTCCCGACGAAGCGACCCTGGTTGAAGTCCGAGTTGATGGCGGACTCCGACAGCTCGAGCACCGTGGGCACGCGAAAGGAGCGGCCGTAGTTGGCCCGCAGCACGAGCGGTTTGACGGGCGCCAACGCCACGCCGAGCCGCGGTCCGAATGACGGAACGAACGTGCGCCCCACGAAGGCGCCATCGGCCTGAGCCGGGAGCTGCGTCAGATCGAACCGGAGCCCTCCCTGGACGGCGAGCGCATCGAAGGGGCTCCAGGTGTCGTAGACGAACAGGCCAATGCCCACCCGATCGGCCGCCTGGCCCCGAACGCCACTCGCGCCCTGGGTGGGATACGCCACCTCGGTGCCATCGAGGTTCACGCCACGCTCGAGCGCGCCCACGCGGTAGCGCGCGCTCGAGGAGAGCGGCACGTAGTTCGAGAGCAGCGCATAGTCGGTGAGCGTCTCGAACCCGCCGCTGATGCCCACCGTGAGCGTGTTCTTCGCGGGGAGGATGAAGTCGGCGCGCCCATCCATCCCGAGGCCGAGCTGGGTCACGCGCTGCTCCTCGAAGGCCCCGTCCGGAAAGAGCGTGTCGGCCATGGTGGCGCGGAACTGAAAGCCATCGGGGGTCAGCTGCCAGGCGCGCGTGGTGGCCTGCCGATCGAACCACAGCCGCACCGACGCCTTGCCCGCGTCACCCAGGCGGCGCTCCCAGCCGAGCTGCGCCTGCACCACCAGCCAGTCGAGCTGGGAGTCGTTGCCCACGGTGTCGAAGCGTCCGATGTACGCCGCGCGCCGCTCCGTCATGAGCCGACCCTGGAGTGTCAGCTTCCCAACCGCGTCGCTCTCGTAGGAGGCACCAAGGCCTGCGTTGACCAGGAAGCGTCGATCGTTGGTGAACTTCTCGGTCGTGGGCGTGGCCGTGGTGTCGAGGCCGTCTCGTGGAACCCGGGTTCGCGCGCCCTGCTGCGAGACGACGTCACCGTCCGCGAAGAGCGTGAGGCCGCCGAACGTCTTCGCCGCCGAGAGATGACCGTCGAAGGCCGAAAACATGCCACCCGTCGCGGACGCCCGCAGGCCCTGCTGGCGGTTCGACACCAGGTTGATGACGGCGGTGAAGTTCCCGAGGCCGACGTCGGCGGTGGCGGGGCCGCGCAGGATCTCGATGCGCTCGAAGGTGTCGATGGGCAGGTTCGCCAGCGCCTTACCGTCGTAGAACGTGTTGAGCCGCTGTCCGTTGAGGAGGAACAACACGTCAGGCTCGCTGCGAATGCCGCGGACGCCCAGCGTGAAGGTGCCCTGCACGTCGCGGCTCACCGAGAGGCCAGGGACGAGGTCGAGGGCCTCGAAGACGTAGCGGACGCCGAGTTGCTTGAGGTGGGCCAGCGTCAGCACCGTTCCGTGGTGCACCGAGCGGCTCGAGGCCTCGTCGACCTTCTGCACCACCGCGCCCGTCTCTTCGGCGCTGTAGACGGCCAACTCCTCTTCGAGCTCGGAGCGCTTGCGCGGCGGCTCCGCTTTGGCGTCGGCCCGTTTGGCCGTACTCGGTGAGGTGGGCTTCGGTTCGTCCGCGGCACGGCGGGGCTCGGCCTTCGCAGGACGCCCGTCGTCAGGAGGACGTTTTGGCTCGACCTTCGCGGGCTCCGGCGGCGGTGCCGGCTCTGGCTCGGGCGGGGGCTTCACCTCGGCCACGGGCGCGGACTCGTCGACGCATTTCTTGCCCTTCTTCGTCTTCACGCACTTCTGACGCGGTGCCTCCGGCTTCGCTTCGACGGGCGGCTCGGGCGCGGGCTCAACGGGCTTCGGCTCCGCTGGGGCGACGCCCGGCACGGTGACGCGAATGGGCTTGAGGCCCGAGCCGAAGAGCGTGACCACCTCCCCCAGCTTCGTGGTGCCCTCGATGTAGTACTCGATGGCGGGCGGGACGATGCGATCGCGGGGGATGATGGCGCGGTAGAGATCGCCGTACTGGAGCTCGAGCGCGATGGACTCGTACGCACGGCCCGGCACCCGCAGCTTCACCGACACCGTGGACAACCCGTCTCCGGTCAGGGAGCCCTCGAGTGTGTAGTCGACGTTGGGGGCCAGCTCGGCGGGCGGCGTGTGGAGAAAACCGGCCTTCGGCTCGGCGAGCGCCACGCACGACAGGAGCACCACGAGCAGGCGGAAGGAGCGGCTCACCGCCCTCGATGCTGGGCCGAGGATCGACCGGTGGCAAGCGCCGAGTACGCGCCGCTCAGCGTGCTGCCGCGAGCCAACCCGAGAGCGCGTCGAGGCCGACCGACACTTCCTTGTTCGGGTCGCCATCCGGGAGATCCATCGCCTTGAGCGTCAGCGTTCGGCTCTGGTGTTCCCGCTCGCCGTAGACCGCGAAGTAGCGGGCCTTGAGCGTCGAGGCGCGCTCGACCTGACGCTTGATCTTCCCGCCGCGCGGATCGAAGTCGACGAAGAGGCCCTGTCCGCGCAGATCGGTCACCAGCTTGAGCGCGTGGGCCTTCAGCTCTCCGTCCATCGTAGCTACGAAGAGCAGTGGCAGGCGCTCGGGCCGTTTGCCGAGCGACTCGAGCAGCAACACGAGGCGATCGAGGCCCATGGCGAAGCCGACCGCGGGCTTCTCGGGGCCTCCGAGCTCCTTGACGAGGTTGTCGTACCGGCCGCCACCACACACCGTGCCCGCGGTGCCCAACGCGTTGTCTCCCGCGGGTGGCTCGTAGATGAACTCGAAGGTGGTGCGGGTGTAGTAGTCGAGGCCCCGCACGAGCGTCGGATCGAGGACGAAGGGGATGCCCAGCGTCCCCAACAACGCCTTCACCTCCTCGAAGTGCTTCGCCGCGGCCTCCCCGAGGAAGTCACCCACGCGCGGCGCCGACTCGACGAGCGGATGCAGCGCCTCTTCCTTCGTGTCGAGCAGTCGCATGGTGTTCCGCTCGAAGGTCTCCTTCGCGGCGTCGCTGAAGCTGGCCAGGTGTGGTGCGAAGTGGGCCTTGAGCGCGGCGAGGTAGGTGGGCCGGTCGGACGCGTCGCCCAACGAGTTGAGGTGCAGGGTGACGTGCTGCACGCCGATGGCTTTGAGGAAGTGCCAGGCGAGCGCGATGTTCTCGACGTCCTGCGAGGCGTCCTGGGAGCCGTAGGCCTCGGCGCCGAGTTGATAGAACTGACGGTACCGGCCGGTCTTCATCCGCTCGTACCGGAACATCGGCCCCAGGTAGTACCAGCGCGTCACCGGCTGCTGCGCGAAGCCGTGTTCGATGTAGGCGCGAACGGCCGGCGCGGTGTTCTCCGGCCGCATGGTGAGCGAGCGGTCGCCCTTGTCGGTGAAGGTGTACATCTCCTTCGAGACGATGTCGGTGACCTCGCCGACGCTGCGGACGAAGAGCGCGGTGTCTTCGAGGATCGGCGTGCGAACCTCGGCGTAGCCCCACGTTCCGAAGAGCTCCCGCGCGGTGCGCTCGAGGAACTGCCAGGTCTCGATCTGCGGCGGCAGCAGATCGTTCATTCCCTTGACCGCAGCGAACTTCTCGCGCGACCGGCCGCTCGACGAAGCGGGAGAAGCTGGGTGCTTCACGCTCTGGAGCCCGGCGTTCAGCGACTCCATGCGCTGCTCGACGACGGCCTTGTTCGGCTCCAACGACTCCGGTGCCGTCTTGGATGCTTCCTTTGCCTCACCCTTGTCGTTGTCGCTCATGCATCCTCTTACGTGCGGGTGGCGAGCCGCTGACCGAGCCGCACCAGAACGTCCGGGCGCAGCGAGGGATCCCACGAGGTCCGCCCCTTCTGGAACAACACGATCACCGTCGAGCCCATCTCGAACATGCCGATCTCACCGCCGCGCTCGATGGGAATCGGCCGCTCGTAGGTGTGCGTCTTCGCGCCCTGGCCGGTGTGGGTGACGATCGCGTCGTACGCCGCGTGAATGCGCGAGACGCAGGTGGCGCCCACCGCGACGTAGGCCACGCTCCCGAGCGGCGTGTCGAGCCAGGTCACCAGGCGCTCGTTGATGGCGAAGAGCGCGTCCACGCTCCCCACCGACGCCTTGTTCACGGGCCAGAACGCACCGGGCAGGTACGAGTAGCCCGTGACGCGCCCTTCCACCGGCGAGTGGAAGCGGTGGTAGTCCCGCGGCGACAGGTAGATCGTCGCGAAGCTGCCGCCCTCGAAGTCGAGCGCGCGCCGGGCGTCGCCCAGCAGCTTGTCGACCGGAAACCAGATGCCCTTGGCCTGCAGGCACCGGCCGGACTCGATCGGCCCCACCTGCGAGATCGCGCCGTCACAGGGGCTCACCACCGCGTCGGGCGATGGGTCGATGGGCCGCAGGCCGGGCTTGAGCTTGCGGGTGAAGAACTGGCCAAACGTGGCGTATTGCTCGATCGGCCCCTCGGCTTCGTCGAGGGCGACGCGGTACTGGCGGGCGAAGACGCGCATCACGGCCTGGTGCAGCGGCGCGGGCACCGGCAGCCGGGTCGCCTGGCCCACCAGCGTGCTGAGCGCCGACTTCGGCACCAGCTTCATCAGCGTCATGAAGGTCGCGTCATTCATCGCGGCGCGCATGTAGCCGCTGAACGACCGCCTCTCAATGGAAGTGACGGGACCGCCCGCTCAAACGCCGAGGAAGAGCCGCTTGCCGAAGTTGAGCGCGAGGTCGGCATCGAAGATCTTCTGCGCTGAGGCCTCGATGTCGTACTCGACGCGCAGGTACTCCACGGTCCTCGCGTCGGTGTCGTAGATCACGAAGCAGGCCCGGTTGTCGTAGTCGCGCGGCTGGCCGACGCTCCCGACCGAGATGATGTACTTGTAACCCTTGCGCACGCCGAACTTCTGCGCGACCACGTCGTTCACCTCGCCGGAGCCGAGCGCGAACGCTTTGCAGAGGTGGGAGTGCCCGATGAAGGTGACTTCAGGGAGGTCGGTGGCGAACGGCGTCAGCTCGCGAGCCTGCTCGAGCGCGAAGATGTACTCGTAGGCGCGCGGCTCGATGGGCGAGCCGTGGCAGAAGCCAACCTCGCCGATGCGGTACGTGTACGGGAGCGAGCGCAGCCAGGCGAGGTTCTCTTCGCTGACCACGTTGGCCGACCAGTCCAGCGCGTGCCGGGCGGCGTCGTAATAGAACGAGTAGTCCATGCGGCCAGCGACGGCGGCGTCATGGTTGCCCAGCAGCGTCACCTCGGCGTTCTTCCGCACCAGCTCGCAGCACGGGTTGGGCGAGGCGCCGTAGCCGACGATGTCGCCCAGCGAGACGATACGGTCGACCCGGTTGGCCTCGATGACCCGGAAGACCTCGGTGAGCGCTTCGATGTTGCTGTGAATGTCCGAGATGATGGCAATGCGCACGAACGGGGCCTCTTCTGAATTCGCGTGGGACCTTCGACGGGGGCCTTCAGGGAGCGGAGTTGGACGAGGCAGTGGTCGGCATGCTGAGACGGCCCGGGTGCTGCGCCTCCCCCTCGACCAGACGTCGTATCGCCTCGAGTCGGGCGTCGTCCACGCCCTCGAACTGGAGCCCCATGCCTGGCGGGCCGCCCTGCCCTTCGACGCGCGCCCACACCACCCGGGCCTGCGCTTCGACGGAGTTGTCGGCGCCGAACCGCAGCACCGCCCGGCTGCCTTCGTGGAGCGGCGTCGAGGTGCGCAGGAACAAGCCGCCCTCCGAGAGGTTTCCGATGCGTGCGTAGACGGTGATGTTCTCGCCTTCGCACCAGCAGCGCAGCCGGGACGGCACGCGCAGATATTTGCGGTTTTCAGATGCCGACACGGAAACGCCTCCAGGAACCAACTCGCAGCAAGGTACCATCGCGTTCCCCCCGTTCACGCCCAACCACGATGAAAAGAGTACGGACTCTCGCTGAGAACCGTCAAGTACCGCCTCGGACACTGACGTTCTGCTACGTTGGTTTTTGTCACCGCCTGAGGCACCCTGCGAGGACGAATGTCGACGCTGCCCCGTCCTGTGCGCTACCGCTGTGAGCTGTTTGGCCGGGTCGATCGCGAGGACGAAGAGGTGAAGGTGCGGGTGCTCGAGCTGTCGGAGAACGGGGCCTTCGTGGAAGAGGGGCCAGGCTTCGACGCGGTGCAGGTCGGCGATCAGGGCGCGCTGACCCTGGCGCTCCCGGGTGGCGCGCCCTGGACAGGTCCGTTTCGCATCGTGCGCTTCGGCACGTCGAGGCGCGAGGTGCGGGCGCCCGGCGTCGAGCACGTCACCGTGGCGGCGCATGGCGTGGGCATCGAGTTCCACCACGAGGACGACGACGAGCTCGAGCGCCTGCGCGACTTCCTCGAGCTGCTCGACCTGCGGTGACGCTCACTTCGCGCTGAAGTCGTAGATCTTCTCGATCGCGATCTGACGGTATCGATCGGCCTTGAGGGAGCGCCGGGCACAGTCGGCGATGAACTCCCGGTCGGGCAGCCCGGCCAGGCGCCGCCGCTCGGCCTCGCTGGCGATGAGCCCCGCCGCCTCGTGTGGGTGCCACACCCACGCCCCAGAAAAGGTGAAGGTCGACTCGAACGGAATGAGCCGCGCCTCGAGCACGTCGCCAAGCGAAAACCCGTGCAACGTCCGCCGCTCGACCACCTCGACCTCGGTGCGAGACGACAGCGCCTGAAGCCGCACGCCGCCGGCCCCAAGGGCGAGCACGCGAAACAGGCCGTGCCATGTCTCGGTGAAGGCGCGCCAGATCGTTGCGTCGGCCGGAGGCCCAGAGCGCAGCGCCTCGAGGTACCGCGCGCGCGCGGGCGTCGCGTTCGCCCAGGGTGCCCGTCGATCGCACAGGTAGAACTCGAGGAAGCCGGCCAGGCGCAGCTCCAGTTGGCGATCCTCGTCGAACACATCGCCTGCGAGCGCCGAGTATTCCGTGCGCGCCAGGACGACGTCGTCCTGGCGCTCGGGCGTCATGGCCGATTGCACCAGGCCCTCGAAGGCCTGGGTGAGGCCCGACGCCGTGCTCATCGAGGCAGGGGCGTGCCGCCCATGAGATCGGCGAAGCGCTGGAACAGGTAGCGGGCGTCGTGCGGCCCCGGCGAGGCCTCGGGGTGGTACTGCACGCTGAAGCACTGTGCCTCGGGCACCGCGAGCCCTTCGACCGTCTCGTCATTCAGGTTGAGGTGCGTCACCACCGCCTTGCCCGACAGGCTCTTCGCGTCGACGGCGAAGCCGTGGTTCTGCGAGGTGATCTCGACCTTCGTCGTCGACAGATCCTTCACCGGCTGGTTTGCGCCTCGGTGCCCGAACTTCATCTTGTAGGTCGTCCCCCCGAGCGCCCGGGCCAGGATCTGATGGCCCAGGCAGATACCGAACAGGGGCTTCTTGCCCACCAGCGCGGCGACGGTGCGATCGGCGCCCTTCACCGCGGCAGGATCGCCGGGCCCGTTGGTCAGGAAGATCCCATCGGGCTTCAGCGCCAGCACCTCGTCCGCTGAGGTCCCCGCGGGTACCACGGTGACGCGGCAGCCGACGTCGACGAGGAACTGGAGCATTGCTTTCTTGAGGCCGTAGTCGATGGCCACCACGTGGAACCGCGTTGCCGGCTTCGGCGGCTGCGGACCGAGGACGTTCGGCGTCGGCGTGAGCCACTCGTAGCGCTCGCGGGTGGACACGCCGGTCGCCAGATCGAGCCCGTCCATCGAGGGCACCGCGCGCGCTCGCTCGATCAGGGCCTTCTCACTGACCGACTCGGCGCTGATGACCCCGTTCTGGGACCCATGCGTGCGCAGGTGTCGCACGAGCCGCCGGGTGTCGACGCCCTCGAGGCCGCCGATCTTCCAACGCGACAACCAGGCGTCGAGGGACTGCTGCGAGCGGAAGTTCGAGGGAGGGGAGAGCTCTCGAATGACCATGCCGGTCGCGTGCGGTCGCGCCGACTCCTCGTCCTGGGCGTTGGTGCCGACGTTGCCGATTTGCGGCACCGACATGGTGACGATCTGCCCGACGTACGAGGGGTCGGTGAGGATCTCCTGGTACCCGCTCATCGAGGTGTTGAAGACGACCTCGCCGGCAGCAGGTTCGAGCGAGCCGAAGGTACGGCCCTCGAAGGTGGTTCCATCGGCCAGGGCCAGCACGGCACGTTTCACGGGGATCTCGATGGGTCAGAACGCGTTCGGCGGCGTGTCGCGGCGTTCGAAGTGGAACTTGAAGACACGAACTTTCTCGGTCGGCTTGAGGACGACCTTGCGCTGATAGTCGACGCGCAAGAAGACCTTCTTGGCCTGCTCGTCGACCTCGACGAGGACGTCTTCCTCCGTGAGGCCCAGACCTGGCTTGACGACCATCTCGTCGGTCTCGGGGTCGCGCTCCTCGTGGGTCGCCCAGTCGACGCGATTGAGGCGTGTGAGCACGTCATCCTTGAGTCCCTCGGCGCCGACGTCCTTGAAGCGGTTGAAAGCGCTGTTGCAGATGTCCTTCGCCTCGAGGTGGTCCACATACAGGGGCCCGAACATGACGAGCGCGTAGAGCCCGCCGAGCAGGGTCGCGATCATCACGTACCCGAGGAACGTGCGCATGAAGATTGCTGTACCGGCGAGTCTACGGCCCGGTCAAGCACCTGTGTCATGGCTTCAGCGGGGCAATGGCGGAGGCGCTTCGGCACCACACAGTTCCATTGGCTGGAAGAGCCGGTCGGTGCGAAAGCCGGTGCCCCCGAAGAGGCCCGACAAGAGGCCGCCGCGACCGAGCGCGAGCCAGATGACGGTCGCCTTGCCCTTGATGTGGCCGTGGGGGACGTACTCGAAGTGCACCAGGCCGCTCGTGCGCAAGCCATAGCGGCTGTCGGCCGACCCATCGCGGTTGTCGCCCATGACGAAGACGTGCCCCTCGGGCACCTTGACCTCGAGGCCGTCCGTCGGCTGCTGGGTCCCCGGGCGGTTGAGGATCCAGTGCGTGACGCCGTCGAGTTTCTCCTTGAGCAGCGTCTGCTCTTCCCGCTGCCAGTCATCGATGAACCAATCGCGCACGGTGGTGGGCCGCGACCCGTCCTGCGACCAATACGGGTGCGAGGCGACCTCCAGCGTAGCGGGGAGCACCGCGCCGTTGACGCGAATCTCCCGGCCCTGGAATGACAGCGTGTCGCCCCCGACCGCGACCACCCGCTTGATGTAGTCGTACTCGGGCATGACGGGGTTGTTGAAGACGATCACGTCACCGCGCTTCGGAGGGCGAACGATCGTGAATGGGACGAGGTTCGTGAACGGCAGGCGCACGCCGTAGATGAACTTGTTCACGAAGACCTGGTCGCCGATCTCGAGCGTGGGGAGCATGGAGCCCGAAGGGATCTTGAACGGCTCGAGGAAGACCGTGCGCACGAGCAGCGCGATGGTCAACGCCTTGACGAGTCCCCCGCCCGTCTCGAGCCAGCTGGCGCCCTTGAGCTTGGCGAGGTGCTTGTCGTACGACTCGTGGAGCTTCTTCGACGCCTCCGTGATGGCCGTCGTCTCGGCCTCGGGGAGCGCGCGGGCAAGCACGGTGGAGCGCTCGACGAGCTCGCCCCACACACGCTCCTTGAGCTGGGCGCGCTTCTGGTCGGCGAGCCCTTCGACGACGGCGAGCAGCTCCTCGGCCTCGTGGCGGGCCATGCGGCGGGCCTCCCACGAGCGCCACGCGTAGCGCAGGACGACGAGCGCCGCCCACCACAGCACACAGGCCAGCCCGATGGCCTTCATCACCGGCTGGAGCCACAGGTACGTGCAAACCGAGGTCTCGACGATGGCGAGATAGACGAGGAAGATCAGCGCCAGCACGGTGACCGGCGCCCAGAGCGACTTGAGCCGCTCGATCCACCGCACCTTCGTCAGCGCGCTCAGCTCAGCGGTCGAGAGCGTCGCCTTCGCGGCCTCGCCCAACGTCTTCACCTGGCCTGCCGCCGCCGCCGCGTCCTTCGCCATGTCACTGCTCCGACTTCAGCACCGCGAGGAAGGCCTCCTGCGGCAGCTCGACGGAGCCGACCTGCTTCATGCGCTTCTTCCCCTCTTTCTGCTTCTCGAGGAGCTTGCGCTTGCGCGAGATGTCGCCGCCGTAGCACTTGGCGAGCACGTTCTTGCGAATCGCCGAGACGGTCTCGCGGGAGATCACCTTGCTGCCGATGGCCGCCTGGATCGCGACCTCGAACATCTGGCGGGGGATGACCTCTTTGAGCTTCTCGCACACCTCGCGACCCCGCAGGTACGCACGCTCGCGGTGGACGATGATCGACAAGGCGTCGACCGGCTCGCCGTTGATGAGGATGTCGAGCTTCACCAGCTCACTGGTCTGGTAGCCGGCGAGCTCGTAGTCGAGCGAGGCGTAGCCGCGGCTGACGCTCTTCATGCGATCGAAGAAGTCGAACACCACCTCGGCGAGCGGCATGTCGTACGTGACGCGCACGCGGGTGCCCGAGGTGCCGATGTAGTCGATGGCCTTCTGAATGCCGCGGCGCTCCTGGCAGAGCTTCAGGATCGCGCCGAGGAACTCGTTGGGCACGTGGATGTGGCAGGTGAGGAACGGCTCCTCGAGGTGCTCGATGGTCTGCGTGGGCGGCAGCTTGGCCGGGTTGTCGATGAACAGCGGCGCGGTGCCGCCGTGCGTGAAGACCTTGTAGACGACGCTGGGCGCGGTCGAGATGAGGTTGAGGTTGTATTCGCGCTCGAGGCGCTCCTGGACGATCTCCATGTGGAGCAGCCCGAGGTACCCGCAGCGGTAGCCGAACCCGAGCGCGGTGGAGCTCTCGGGCTCGTAGGTGAAGGCCGAGTCGTTGAGGCGCAGCTTGATGAGCGCGTCGCGCAGGTTCTCGTAGTCGGCGGCGTCCACCGGGAAGACGCCGGAGAACACCATCGGCTTGACCTCCTTGAAGCCGGGAAACGGCGCGTCGGTCGGGCGCGCGTCGTCGGTGATGGTGTCGCCGACCTTCGCGTCGACGAGCTCCTTGACGTTGGCGACGAGGATGCCGACCTCGCCCGCGATGAGCTGCTTCACCGGGGTGGCGAAGGGCGCGATGACGCCGAGCTCCTGCACCTCGAACTTCTTCTGGTTCGACCACAGGCGAATGTTCTGACCGACGGCCACCTGGCCCTCGAGCACGCGCACGAGCATCACCACGCCGCGGTAGTTGTCGTACCAGCTGTCGAACACCAGGGCCTTGAGGGGAGCGTCCTGGCTGCCCTCCGGCGGCGGAATGGTGGTGACGATCTGCTCGAGGAGCTGGTCGATGTTGACCCCCTCCTTCGCCGACACCGGCACGGCCACCGAGGCATCGAGGCCGATCACGTCCTGGATCTCGTTCTTGGTGCGGTCGACGTCGGCCGAGGGCAGGTCGATCTTGTTGATGACCGGGATCACCTCGAGATCGTGCTCGAGCGCCATGTAGACGTTGGCGAGCGTCTGGGCCTCGACCCCTTGCGTCGCATCGACCACCAGCAGCGCGCCCTCACAGGCGGCCAGCGAGCGGCTCACCTCGTACGCGAAGTCGACGTGCCCGGGCGTGTCGATGAGGTTGAGGATGTAGTGCTTGCCGTCCTTCGCGGTGTACTTCATGCGCACGGTCTGCGCCTTGATGGTGATCCCGCGCTCGCGCTCGATGTCCATGTTGTCGAGAAACTGCGCCTGCGACTCACGTTTGGACACCGTGCCCGTCTTCTCGAGGAGCCGATCGGCCAGCGTGGACTTGCCGTGATCGATGTGAGCGATGATGGAGAAGTTGCGGATGTGAGCGTTCTCGGACGGCATGGGCGCGGGTCGGTTAGCATCGAGGCTCCACGAAAGCCAATGACGCCAGAGTGCGCGCGGGCGGGTCGTTTCTTCCACGGCACCAGCGTTCGATTTGACACACTGTCGCGCGCGTCTCCCACACCACCACTTCAGGGGGTCTTCCATGCACCGCATCGCCGTCGCGTCCGTCGTCGTCATCGCCTCGCTCGCCGCAGCGCAGGATCCCGCCCCGGCGCCCGCCGGAGCGCCTCCACCGTCGGCCGACGAGATCAAGCGGGTGCTCGACTACCAGGACAACGGGAAGGATCGCGGGCCCGCCCTGCTCGACGTGGTGCCGTGCCTCAAGGTCGACCAGACCAAGGGCTCACCGACGCAGTTCACCTGCATCGAGCCCGTCACCGGCGCGGTGAAGAAGAGCACCACGGTCAACGCGTGGGTTCAGTTCTTCTGCCCGAAGGGCGGCAAGTACGAAGACATCAAGATCCAGTGGCTGCTCGGCAGCGAGGTTCGGCAGACGACCGACATCGTCGTCGAGGGGCTCGCGCGAACCCGCACCTGGCGCGCGCACACCCCGCCGAAGGCCGGGAAGTGGACGATCAAGATCATCCGCGGCGAGAACACCGAGCTCGGCTCGGCCACGTTCACGGTCGAGAACTGATCGCCGCCTGACGGGCCTTGCGGCGCCTCCACAGGCCGACCGACGCCAGGAGCGCCGCGCCCACGAGCACGGCGAGCGCCAGGGCGACAGACCGAGGTGTCCCTGAGGGTTCTTCCATCCGCAGGGAGTCGAGCGACTCCTCCAGGGACGGGCGAAGCGCGTCCCATCGCCCCGACGGCACGCTGAAGAGCACCACGGCGTGGCGGGCCTGGCCAGTGAAGCGGGCCACCAGCACCTTGCGCAATTGGGCCCCCTCTCGTACCTGCCCGTGCACCTCGACCCGCGCGGCTGGACTTGTCACGACGTCGGCCCGCTCGAGGGCGAAGTCGAGCCCGAGATCGTCGCGCAGATGCCGGGTGACGTTGGTGGCGGCGTCGTCACGCGCGTTGGGGCCCAGGCGCAGTGGCTCCTCGACGATGGACACCATCATGCTGGAGGCGTCCTCGCCGTCGCCGTCCATCAGCGCGGCTGAGAGGTAGCGGCTGCCCCCCTCCTTCGAGGCCTCGCCGATGACGCGGGTCCCGTGAAAAAGATCCATTCGCGCGAGGCGAAACTCCTTCGGAGGCCGCACGCTGACGCCTTCTTGCCGAATGGGCGGCCCCACCAGGTCACCCACGGCGAAGAGGACGAGGAGGGAGATCGCGGCCATCACGCAGAGCAGATGCGATCTCGCGTGTTTCCACCACCCCGTCCTGGCTGTATCCTTTCGCGGCGCTGGTGCGTCCAGAGAGCTGAATGCGTCGACTTCTCCTGTTGCTGAGCCTCGTCTCGTTCCCGGTGCTGGCTACCGAGCCGCCGGCCCCTGCACCGTGTCAGTGCGGCGTGCCCGGCTGTGAGGCCGCGTGCACCTGCAGCGCCGGCCAGTGCCCCCTGCGTCGGCCGAAGAAGACCCCGCCGCCTCCGACACCGACGCCGGTGCCGGCCCCTCGACGATGACGCCCGCTTGCCTGGTTCCCCAAAGCAGGTGAACGTGCCGACCCATGTCGTCGGCGGATCGTCAGGCGCTCGAGGCGCGCGCAGATCGATGTCTGAGGCGCGGAGAGCTCTCCGAAGCCTTCGCCCTCTATCGTGAGCTGACCATGGCGTTCCCCGAGGACGCGGCGCTTCGAGCGCGCGTGCAGGAGCTCGAAGGCTCGCTCCAGCCGGCGGAGTTGATGTCGGCGAAGGCGAACTTCCGGGCGGAGCCAGCCGACGCGCCGCGCTCGGAGACGGAGCAGGCAGAACAGCTCGCCGCCGCTGGAGACTTTGCGGGTGCCATCGCGGCCTACCGTCGACTCCTCACCGCGCGGCCCGACAACGAGTTGGTTCGCGAGCGGCTCAATGAGCTCTTCACCCTGGCGCGCGCCGCGGCGCCCGGGCCTTCGGCTCCAACCGCTCGCCGCGAAGCCGTGTTGGGCGAGCTGCTGAGCCGAATCGGCGCCCGAAAACGGGCCTGACGCACTCCGCCGCGGCTGTCACCCTCCCCTGACGGCGTTGTCACATCGCGCTGGCGAATGCTGACGATGCCGCCATAGGCTTCGGCCTTCATCTGACGTCTCTGCCGTCGTTTCGTCTGGAGGATGTGGTGCGACTTGGTGTGCTGACTGGTGGTGGCGACTGTCCTGGCCTCAACGCGGTGCTGCGTGGGCTCGTTCGGCGCGGCGTGCTCGAGTTCGGGCACGAGTTCGTGGGCATTCTCAATGGCTACGAAGGGTTGATGGAGCCGCGGTTGACGATGCCGCTGCCGCTGAAAGAGGTGAGCGGGATTCTACCGAAGGGCGGCACCATTCTCGGCACCTCGAACAAGGCGAACCCGTTCAAGTACCCCGAGCGCGTCGACGGCAAGCTCCAGGAGATCGACCGCTCCGACATCGCGGTGAAGCGGTACCACGAGCTCGGGCTCGACGGCTTGGTGGTGATCGGTGGCGACGGGACGCTCTCCATCGGGCACCAGCTCGCGCAGAAGGGCCTCAACGTCGTCGGGTGCCCCAAGACGATCGACAACGATCTCTCCGGCACGGACGTGACCTTCGGGTTCGACACGGCGGTGGGCATCATCACCGAGGCGATCGATCGGCTGCACACGACCGCGGAAGCGCACCAGCGCGTGATGGTGGTGGAGATCATGGGCCGCAACGCAGGCTTCCTCACGCTCGAGGGCGGCCTGGCTGGCGGCGCCGACGTCATCCTCATTCCTGAGGTGCCCTACCGGACCAACTCCATCGTGAAGAAGCTCAAGGACCGGGCGACGCGTGGCTCGAAGTTCTCGATCATCGCCATCTCGGAGGGCGCCTTCCCGGCGGGTGGCTCGGTCGCGGTCGCGCAGAAGGCCGAGGACATTCCAGGGCGTGGCGTGGTGCGGCTGGGCGGCTCCGGCAAGGTGCTCGCCGATCTGCTCGCGCCCCACGTCGACGCGGAGATCCGGGTGACGGTACTCGGTCACCTCCAGCGCGGCGGCACGCCCAGCTCGGCCGACCGGGTGCTCGCGACGATGTACGGCGCGATGGTGCTCGACCTGGTGCGCGACCAGAAGTGGGATCACATGGTCTGTCTGCGCGAGGGGCGGCTCCAGTTCACCTCGCTCGGGGAGTCCCGAAAGGAGCGCCACGTCGACGTCGCCGGCGACAAGGTGCGCATGGCCCGTGCGATGGGCATCAGCTTCGGAGACTGAACGCCCTCGTGTCGCTCGTCGGACGCCAGATCGGCCGCTACCGGATCCTGGAGCAGCTCGGCCAGGGCGGCATGAGTGTCGTCTACAAGGGGCTCGACACGACGCTGGACCGGGAAGTCGCGGTGAAGGTGCTGCACCCGCACCTGTCGCAGAAGGCCGAGAGCCGCAAGCGGCTCGACCGTGAGGCGCGTGCCGTCGCTCGCCTTCATCACCCGAACATTCTCGAGGTGTACGACTTCTCGGGCGCCGACTCGCCCGAAGCGTTCATCGTCACCGAGTACATTCGCGGCAAGACGCTGCGGGAGTTCATCGCCGGCGAGCCGCTCTCTCCGCCCGAGGTCGCGGCGATGGTGCTCCACGAGATCGCCAACGCGCTCACGCACGCGCACGAGGCCGGCGTGCTGCACCGCGATCTCAAGCCCGAGAACGTGATGGTGCGCGATGACGGCGTCATCAAGCTCACCGACTTCGGCATCGCAAAGATCCTCGATCGCGACGAGAAGATGACGATGACCGGCGCGCTGGTGGGCAGCCCCGCGCACATGGCCCCGGAGATCATCGAAGGCGAGGAGTCGGGCGCCGAGGCCGACGTCTTTTCCCTCGGCACGATGCTGTACCTGTTCGTCACGGGGAAGCTGCCCTTCACGGCGCCGAACACCACCGCCACGCTCAAGCGCATCCTCGACTGTGTGTACGAGGATCCGCGGCAGACGGTGCCGACGTGCTCCGACGAGCTGACCGAGATCATCGGCACCTGCCTGCAGCGGCAGCCGGCCAACCGGTACCCGACGGCGGGGAAGCTCCGGGACGCGCTGGCGGGGTTGTTGGGTGAGCTGGGCCTCTCCCGGCCACACGAGGAGCTGCCGCGGTTCTTCCTGGATCCGAGGGGCTATCGGAAGGAGCTCGTCGGGAGGATCACCAGTACCCTCCTCGACCGCGCGCAGAAGCTGATCGCCGACAAGAAGTCCGCGCGGGCGCTCTCGGCGCTCAACCAGGTGCTGGCGCACGATCCCACCAACGCCCAGGCCGCGGGGCTCCTCGACGCGATGAAGGCGCGCAAGCTGCGCGAGGCCCGAACGAAGCGGCTGCTGCGGCTGGCGACGGTGGGCGGGTCGACCTTCGTGATTGGAATGGCCGCGCTCAAGGGCGTGCAGGTGGCCACGCGCGCGCCGGAGCCGACCGTTCCGCTCTCGTTTGGCCCACACGAAGTGGTGCTCGCGAGCGTGAACTGGCCGCAGAAGGTCGTGGAAGCGCCGCCTGTCCCCATCGACGCCGGTGTGCCCGAGCCCGTCGTCGACGCCGGGATGGCGATGCCGATCACGAAGCCCACGCCAAAGCCGACCCCCGTCGTGCGCACCACACCCGAAAAGAGCCCCGAGGCGCTCCCGGGCCCCTCGCTCGTCGAGGTGACGATCAACGTCCGGCCGTTCGGGTACGTCACCGTGGACAACGGGCCTCGCTCCGCCGACCAGCTCGCCGTGCACAAGCTCCAGCTGCCGCCGGGCGAGCACCGCTTCGTCGTCACCTGCGATGACGCCTGCGACACCAACGGGACGACCCGCAAGGAGCTCGTCACCTCCGGCGGACCGCCGATCAACATCGTCGCGCCGCTGAAGGCCTCGATGCTCAGCTTCGAGGGTTTCCCCGCCGACGCCGTGGTGCAGATCGGCGCCGAGAGCCGCGCGGCCGGTTCGACCTTGTCGGAGCCCTTCCGCATCACCACGCCGACCGAGGGCCGGCGCATCCTGGCGCACGAGGTCCGGTACACCGTGTCGCACGCTGGCGCCGTGCTGCAGAGCGACGTGGCTCGCGTGACGCCAGGAAAGCTCGAGTTCGTGCGGAGGCGGCCATGAGGCTCGCCCTCGTCGTGCTCCTGTCATCCTCGGTCGCGCTCGCGCAGACGAGCCCCGAACGCGAGCTCGAGCTGGTGCGCGCGCTCTTCGACGCCGGCAAGTACGCCGAGACGATCTCCACCGTGCGCAAGGCGATGGGGGTGTCGAACTTCACCGACGAGCAGCGCATTGAGCTGCACCGCATGGCGGGCCTCTCGTCGTTCAACCTGGGCGATCAGCCCGCCGCGAAGGACAGCTTCCTCGCGCTGTTGCGGCTCAACCCCGACTACGTGCTCGACCCCTTCGTCGCGCCGCCACCGGCGATTCGCCTCTTCGATCAAGTGCGCAAGGACAACGGCGACGAGCTGACGCTGGTGCGGCAACTCCTGCAGGTGCGCGCAGACCAGAAACGGCGCGAAGACGAGGAGCGGCGCAAGGCGGCCGAGGCGCGCGGCTCGGGCAAGACGATCACCATCGAGAAGCGCCCGTTCTGGGTGAACTTCCTCCCCTTCGGGATCGGGCAGTTCGCTCAGGAGCGCACCGCCTGGGGCGTGGCGTTCGCCGTCACCGAGGGCGTGCTCGCGATCACCAGCATCGTCGCGTACTGGGCCATCGAGCTGCTCAAGGTGGACCTCTTCGAGCCGTATGACGGACTTCTGACGAACGCCGAAGGCCGGACCATTCGAGGCATTCCCCAGTCCTCGATGGCGCAGCGCGATGCCTGGCGGATCGTCAAGTTCACCACCGGCGGCGCGTTCTACGCCGCGTGGCTGGGCGGCGTCGTCGACGCGATCCTCCATCACACCGGTGACAAGCGCACCGAATCGAAAGAGGCGGACGCTCCGCCTCCACGCCTCTCCCTCTCTCTCATGCCCGGCGGCGGCCTGTTCGCCGGGGTGAGCCTCTCGTTCTAGCGATCGAAAAGGACCGCACCATGGCCAGCCTCACCATCAAGAGCCCGCAGGGCACGAGCCGCTCGGTCAACCTGCTCAAGCGCGTCACCAGCATCGGGCGCGGCGCCGACAACGACATCGTGCTCGACGACCCCGGCGTGCCCGAGACCGCCTTCGCCATCATCTTCGACGGCACCGGTTACAAGGCCGGCGGCGAGACGGCCTTCTTCGTCAACGGCAAGAAGACCGACGAGAGCCAGCTCAACGCGAACGACGTGGTGAAGGTGGGCGAGACGGAGCTCGCGTTCTCGCTGGGCAACGCCCCCATGGCGCAGCCGGCGTTGTCGACGACGAAGTTCACCCGCTCGGACTCGGGCAACCCTGACGCGTCGACGCAAGAGCAACCGGGCATTCCGGGACGGGAGCTCGCGGCGCTGCGGCGGCTGACGGCGTTCTCGGAGCGGCTGCTCCAGAGCTACGAGGTCGACCGCACGCTCGAGGCGCTGATGGACGAGGTGATCGACGTCACCCGCGCCGACAAGGGCTTCCTCATCTTGATGGAGTCGAACCAGCCGCGCGTGAAGGTCGCGCGCAACCTGCAGCGGGAGACGATCGAAGACGCCATCGAGCGCGTCTCGGACTCGATCGTCGCGCGGGTGGTGAAGTCGCTCAAGCCCCTCATCATCGCCGACGCGCTCGACGATCCCGAGTTCAACGCGTCCGAGTCGGTGGTGAACTTGAAGCTGCTCTCGGTCATGTGCGCGCCGCTCATGCTCCGCGGCGAGCTCATTGGCGTGCTCTACGTCGGGAACGATCGGCTGGTGAACCGCTTCGACAAGAAGGCGCTCGACACGCTCACCATCTTCGCCGCGCAGGCCTCGCTGCTGCTGCAGAACGCGATGCTGGTGAACGATCTCAAGCTCGAGAACCTCGAGCTCAAGAACCGCATCGAGGAGTACACCTACGGCGACATCGTCGGCGCCTGTCAGGGCATGCGCGACGTCTACCGGCGCATCGACAAGATCGCCCCCACCGACATCAGCGTGCTGATCGCCGGCGAGACCGGCACCGGCAAGGAGCTCATCGCCCGGGAGATCCACCGGCACTCGGTGCGACTCAAAGGCCCGTTCATCTCGATCAACTGCGGCGCGATCCCCGAGAACCTGCTCGAGAGCGAGCTGTTCGGCCACGTGAAGGGCGCGTTCACCGGCGCGGTCGCCACCAAGCTCGGGCGCTTCCAGGCGGCCATCGGCGGCACGCTCTTCCTCGACGAGATCGGCGAGATGCCGCTGCAGTTGCAGGTCAAGCTCCTGCGCGCCCTGCAGGAGAAGGTCGTCTACAAGGTCGGCGACAACCGGCCTGAGCCCGTCGACATTCGCATCGTCGCCGCGACCAACAAGAACCTCGATGAAGAGGTGCGCAAGAACGCGTTCCGGGAAGATCTCTACTTCCGCATCAACGTCGTCACCCTCAAGCTGCCGCCGCTGCGTGAGCGCGGAGACGACATCGTCACGCTCTCGCGCTTCTTCCTCAATCGCTACTCGAAGGAGTTCAACTCCAAGGCGCGCGGCTTCACGCCGTCGAGCACCGTGGCGATGAAGAAGTACCACTGGCCCGGGAACATTCGAGAGCTGGAGAACCGCATCAAGAAGGCCGCCGTGCTCGCCGACAAGCCCCTGCTGGGCCCCGAGGATCTCGATCTGCGCCCGGAGAACCTGCCGCCGATTCTCCCGCTCGCCCAGGCCAAGGAGGAGTTCCAGAAGCGGTACATCAATGAGGTGCTCGAGCGGAACAACGGCAACCGCACCAAAACGGCGAAGGATCTCGGCGTCGATCCGCGCACGATCTTCCGGCACCTCGAAGCACTCAAGGCCGAGGCCGAGGGCAAACCCCTGCCACCGGAGACAGAGTACGAGGAAGCCTGACCGGCTCGAAGCGCTTGAATTCGCTCACCGCCACGCGGCCGAGGGTGCTGGCAACGATGTTGCTGTGGGTGGGGTGTGTGAGCGGCTCGATGGCGTGTGTGTTTC
>JBILEB010000338.1:0-2694 GCA_044352295.1 Myxococcaceae bacterium | reverse complement strand
GCTCGAGGCGCTCGAAGGCGTCGAGGTGACACTCGAACAGGGGAAGATCATCGAGCACCCGGAGACCAGCCGCCGCATCGACGTCGACCTGCTCATCCTCGCGCTGGGCTTTACGGGCCCGGACACGGCGACGCTCTCGACCCAGCTTGGCGTCAGCCTCGACGCGCGCGGCAACGTGCAGGTGAACCGCGACTTCGCCACCTCGGTGCCCGGCGTCTACGCGGCCGGAGACGCGATGCGCGGCGCCAGCCTCATCGTCTGGGCCATCTCGGACGGCCGGGAGTGTGCGCGCGCCGTGGACCGCTTCCTCACGAGCAAGCCCTCGACGCTGCCGACCCGCGGTGTGGATCAGCCCTTCGGCGGTCGATGACGTCAGCCAACCTCTTGATTGAAGGGCATCCACGGCATGTGGGAGGTTTCGTCACAACCTCGCAACTCCCCGGGGTTTCAAGCGAGAATGGCTCAAACATTCACTTTCGGGGAATCAAAGCATGTCACGCATCGACCGCTCGCAGTTTGGCCAGTCGCTCCAGAAGGGCATCAACCTCAACGACGCCGCGACGGTGGACAAGCTCACGGCCGCTGGCGTGAACGTCGCTGAGCTCAAGGCCAAGGCGGACGTCAACGCGGACGGGTGGATCAAGGGCGGGCCGGAGCTCGACGCGCTCTTCAAACACGTCGACGCCTTCGACCGGAACGGCAGCTCGAAGAGCTTCAACAACACGGGCCGGGCCGGGCAGGAGTTCTCGGCGCTGGTGAGCGCGGCGGGTGGCGTGGTGCCGACGTCAGGCCCTCGGGAGCCGCGGTTTGCCCAGCAGATCCTCGACGCCGCCAAGGACCGCGTGGCGAAGGAAGGTCCGAACTATGCCGTGTCGGAAGCGCCCACGAGCCCGTTGGCCACGCTGTCCGGCAACCGCCGCCCCGGCGAGACGCGCCCGTCGTGGCTGAAGAACAACAACAAGTGCAACCAGTTCGTCGGTGACGCGTTGACCCAGGCGGGCGTGAAGGCGCCGACGTGGGCGATGCGCGACGGGAGCCTCCACTACGCCAGCGCCGAGAAGTGGCCGACGTTCTCGAACTTGTTCGATCGCATCACCGATCCCTCGCAGATGCGGCCGGGCGACGTGATCGTGAAGGACTACCCGAGCACGGGCGAGTCCACCGCGCACGTCGAGATCATCACGGGCACCTCGCCCTTCTCGTCGGTCGGAGCGCACGGTGACGGCGCCTATGAGCAGAACACCAACGACTGGCTGGCCGGCGGTACGTACAACGCCACCAAGCGCGCCTTCGAGGTGAACGGCAACGACGTCTACATCCTGCGGCCGAAGGTGGCGCTGTAACGTCAGGTCGGCTTGTTCTGCAGCACGCCGTCGATTCGGGTCATCACGTCGGCCGTCAACTTCGGGACGACGTCGAGGGCCTTCATGTTCTCGACCACCTGCTCCGCGCGGCTGGCGCCGGTGATGACGGTGCTGACGTTCGGGTTCTTGAGGCACCAGGCGAGCGCGAGCTGGGCCTGGGTGCAGCCGAGTTCCTTCGCGATCGGTCCCAGCGCCTTGGCCTTCGCCAGGTTCTCGGGCGCCAGCAGCTTCTCCTTGAGCCAGTCGTAGTTCGACAGCGTGAAGCGCGACTCCTTCGGCACGCCGTCGTTGTACTTGCCTGAGAGGACGCCGGAGGCCAGCGGGCTCCAGATGGTGGTGCCGTAGCCGTGGTCCTTGAAGAGCGGCGCGTACTCCTTCTCGAAGCGCTCTCGCACCAGCATGTTGTACTGCGGCTGCTCCATCGTCGGCGGCGTGAGGTGGAGGTCCGTCGCGGCCTTGAAGGCTGCCTGGATCTCCGAGGCGCTCCACTCGCTGGTGCCCCAGTAGAAGAGCTTCCCCTGGCGGATCAGCACGTCCATCGCGCGGACGGTTTCTTCGATGGGCGTGTTCGGATCGGGCCGGTGGCAGAAACACAAGTCGAGGTAATCGACCTGCCAGCGCTTCAGCGCCGCGTGGAACCCCTCGAGGATGTGCTTGTGGGAGAGGCCCTGATCGTTCGGTCCGTCGCCGCCCCAGAAGAGCTTCGTGGAGAGCACCAGGCCCTCGCGCCGCCAGCCCATCTTCTTGAGCACGCGGCCCATCGCGAGCTCGGCCTGGCCCTTCGCGTACACCTCGGCGCCGTCGAAGAAGTTCACGCCGGCGTCGTAGGCGGCCTTCATGCAGGCCTCGGTGGGCTCTTCGCCGACCTGACCTCCGAAGGTCACCCAGGAGCCCAGCGAGAGTTCACTCACCTTGAGGCCGGCGCGGCCCAGGCGGCGGTAGGTCATCGGAGTCGTCATGGAGTTCCTCGGTTCGAGTGAAGGAGCGCGTTACGTGCTGAGTCCGTAGCGCGCGCAGTCAGTGCCCGCCACGCCGTCTTTCGGGTAGGGCTCCGCGCCGGCGTTCCACCCCGGAGGGATTCCCGTATGCCTCGTATCGGTTCGAGCCCGCGCACGCCGCAGGGCCCCGCAGTCAGCTCCCCACCCGCCGTGAAGGCCGAAACGAAGAAGACGCTCAAGGCCGCATTCGAGACGGCGCTGAAGTCGTATCCGTTCGGCGAGCACCGTTGCGGCTGGCGCTCAGCTCGGCGGGACCGTGGGCTTGAGCACTCCGAGGGAGGCCTGCCGGTAGACGTTTGCTTCGAGGAGCGCGAGCGTGCCGGGGACTTCGA
>JBILEB010000220.1:0-9498 GCA_044352295.1 Myxococcaceae bacterium | reverse complement strand
GCGACCCGCGCCTTGAACGCCGGGTCGTACTTCTTCAGATTCTTCCTGCCCATGTGCAGCTCCTTCCATCACGGAGCTGTCCCTGTTTCCAAATCTCGGGGTGGTCCGAAAAACGGGGTCCACTTCACCTGGGCGTGTGTGTTCTGGTGCCGGGTCAATCACGAACGGAAGTGAGGGCACGCGGCTGGATCGAGTTCTGCGGGAACGTCATGCGTGGACCCGATGGAACAGGGTTTGAGGGGACTCAGAGTCCTCCATCGTGGAAGGGGCGGATCGCGGGGAGCCTGGGCGGCACTCAGGACACCGTAGACGCCGTGGACCTGATGTCGATCGACGGAAGCGACGTGATCCAGAAAGTGCTGCGGCGGTACTGCCGAGGCACCGGCGACCGCTGGACCTGCACGGCCGCCGGCCAGCCGTTCGTCGCCGAACGCTGCCGCGCCATCTTCTGGGGTCTCCGCCCCGTGAGACCCCGAGACGCTGGCACCGAGAGTTGGTGTGCCCCCTACGCGTCGCTTCTGGAGTCCGTGGTTGGGACCGAAAAGCCTGCGCTCGAGGGCACCTCGAAGAAGCGAACCCGGAGGTGACCCGTCGGGCTGGGCTTCAGCCCAGCATCTGAGAAGTCAGCGGGCCGGTGCGAGCGCGGTCTGTCGGGCGAGCCACTCGCCGAAGTGCCGCATCGTGCGCGCGTGCCCCGGGCCCTGCGAAATCCGGTACAGCAGCCACGGCATCGCCGGCTGGAACCCGCGCAACGTCGTGACGAGCGACGGCGACGGCACGGAGAGCGTACGGAACTCGAACACGCCGAGCGGCGACGCCTGACCCACCAGCGCGCCGTCCCGCACCTCGAGCACCTCGACCTCGTCCTCGCACTCGCCGGCGCGTCGTCGCATGCGCAACAGGCTCATGCCCCCAAAGCGCACCTCGACGGAGTCAGGGCCCACCACCGTCCGCACCAGGGGCACGTCAGACGGGAGCCACTCGAAGTACGCCTGCGCGGCCTTCTGGGCCGTCCACGGGAGCGCCATCGGCAACCGCTGGAGCGAGAGCACGGTCGACGGGCCCTTCCACGCCCGCACCTCGGCCGCAGGCGCTTTCCATTCCGGCAGGCGCACCACCTCGACGTCGGTGGCGCGGATGAGTCGCTCGAGGTGGGGGAGGGGGTCGTCTCCGCCGCCCGACAGCACCGACACCGGCAGACCCGAGGCGCGGAGGACCGCTTCGCGTTCGTCGGACTCCAGGCGGGTGAAGAAGACGAGGCGCTCCGGGCGGGTGAGGCGCGCCGCGCGGGCCACCGAGTCCGCCAACACGAGGTCGATGTCGGCGACCTGACCCTGCATCAGCCGCGCGCGGGGCGGCACGGTGCGCGCGAGCACCACCACCACCTGGGCCCCGGCCAGCGCCACCTCGGTCTCGGCGACCGAGAGCAGGTCGGCCTTCCACACCCCGGGTCCAGCGGCTTCTCGCGTGCCCACCCGCGTCACCTCGAAGTCGGCCTCCAGCCGGGAGGCGAGCGCGCGGCCCAGGGGACCGGTGCCTCCGACGATGACGAGCCGACGACGCGCTGCGGACGACATGTGCATTGCGTGTAGCGCGGCGGGCCAGAGCAGGTCGAGGAGCGACTTCGCGGGTGTCGCTGCTCGGGGAAGACCTCCGCTTCACGAGCAGACGGTCTGCCGGAGCAGCCTCAAGACGTGCCGCATGCGAGCGACCAGGACCGCGGCCCGAGCCACGAGGCCCGCGTGGGCTGGTCCGAAGCGACCACCCCGCCAGCCTGTCACGCACGCTCGACCTTCGTCGACGTCAGCGGATCGGCTCGAACACGCGCAGGCCCTGACGGCCCATGCGGCGCGAGGCGGCCAGCGTGTCGGCCTCGGAGTAGTCGCTCACCGAGGTGCGCCCATCGCCCGTGGTGATGGCGGTGTGGCCGTGGACGCTGCCCAGGCGGGTGTTGGTGCGCTCCCACGTCAGCACCAGGCCCGGCCGACGGAGCGCCTCTTCCAGCGACAGGTTCACCTCGCGGAAGTGGCTGCGCGGCAGGTTGTTGTCGATCTGGTTCGCGTGGCCCCACATGTCGATGCCGTAGGTGCGGCTGATGGCCTCGTTCACCGCGCGGGCGCAGCGACCGGTGCCGGGCATCTCGCGCTCCACCTGTCGAACGTTGTTCACCAACCGCGACGCGCTCGGGGCGGTCGGACCGGGACGTCCACCCGTCCCCGTCGAGCCGCCCGGCGCCGGGGTGAAGTCGCTGACGCCATCGAAGTACTTGCGGTCGCGCGAGCCGAACAGCCTCTGCGCCGTGTCCGGCCCCACCACGCCGTCCGCTGACAGCCCGTTGGCTCGCTGAAAGGCGACGACCGCCGCGCGGGTGTTGTTGCCGAAGTTGCCGTCCACGCCCTGGGGCGAGAACCCACGCGACTGCAACGACTGCTGGAGGCGGGTGACATCGGAGTTGCGGGAGCCGACTGAGAGCATGGTGTTCTCCAGAGGACTGCGACGTTCTGGAGGAATTGTCGTGCACCCCGCCCGCGCTCGAATTCCGAGGCTCTGTAAAGGGCACTTTCGAACTGGCGACTGGCGCGCGCACTTTTCGGGGATTTTCCGGGTGGGTCGATGTGGGACAGGGCCAAAGGCTGGAGGCACGGCGCCTGCGTCGAGCCCCTGCCCGCGCCGCGACGCTCTTTCGTTGCGCTCGGGTGCGACGAGCGAAATAACGCGGCTCGCCATGGCCCAACTCGACACCTTCAAGACCCGCACGAAGCTCACCGTCGGTGGCGTTCCCTACGACACCTTCTCCCTCAAGCTGCTGGCCACGCAGTTCCCGAGCATCGAGACGCTGCCGTTCTCGCTCAAGGTGCTGCTCGAGAACCTGCTGCGCTTCGAAGATGGCCGCGTGGTGAAGAAGGACCACGTCGAGGCCCTGGTGAAGTGGAACCCCAAGGGCGAGCCCGACACCGAAATCTCCTTCACCCCGGCGCGCGTGCTCCTCCAGGACTTCACCGGCGTTCCCGTCGTCGTCGACCTCGCCGTCATGCGTGAGGCGCTCGCCTCGATGGGCGGCAACCCGCAGAAGGTGAACCCGCTGTGCCCGCTCGACCTCGTCATCGACCACTCGGTGATGATTGACAAGTTCGGCTCGAAGACCGCCTTCCAGCAGAACGTCGACATCGAGTTCGAGCGCAACACCGAGCGCTATGCCTTCCTCAAGTGGGGCCAGCAGGCGCTCAAGAACTTCCGCGCGGTGCCGCCCGGCACGGGCATCTGCCACCAGGTGAACCTCGAGTACCTCGCGCAGGGCATCTTCAAGTCCGCCGAGGGCGCGCTCTACCCCGACACGCTGGTGGGCACCGACTCGCACACCACGATGATCAACGGCCTGGGCGTGGTGGGCTGGGGCGTGGGCGGCATCGAGGCCGAGGCGGCGATGTTGGGCCAGCCCATCACGATGCTCATCCCGCAGGTCGTCGGCTTCAAGCTGACCGGCAAGCTGGCGCCGGGTGCCACGGCGACCGACCTCGTGCTGACGGTGACGCAGATGCTCCGCAAGAAGGGCGTGGTCGGCAAGTTCGTCGAGTTCTACGGCCCGGGCATCACGTCGCTGCCGCTGACGGACCGCGCGACGGTGGCCAACATGGCGCCTGAGTACGGCGCCACCATCGGCTTCTTCCCCATCGACGCCGAGACGCTCACCTACCTGCGCCTCACCAACCGCTCGCCCGAGCACGTGGCCGTCGTCGAGGCCTACGCGAAGGAGAACGGCTTCTTCCACACCGCCAGCACGCCCGACCCGGTCTTCTCCGACACCCTCGAGCTCGACCTGTCCACCGTGCAGCCCTGCCTTGCCGGTCCCGCGCGCCCGCAGGACCGCGTGCTGCTCAAGGACATGAAGTCGTCCTTCCCGAAGAACGTGAGGGACATCCTCAAGGTGCAGGACGGCGACGCGAAGCTGGCCGCGAAGGCCGTCGTGACGCAGGGCCCGCAGAGCTACGAGCTGACCAACGGCTCCGTCGTGATTGCGGCCATCACCTCGTGCACGAACACCTCGAACCCCTCCGTGCTCCTCGGCGCGGGCCTGCTCGCGAAGAAGGCGGTCGAGCTCGGTGTCACCGTGAAGCCCTGGGTGAAGACGTCGCTGGCCCCGGGCAGCCAGGTGGTGACGGACTACCTCACCGAAGCGGGCCTCATGCCGTACCTCGAGGCGCTCGGCTTCCACGTGGTGGGCTACGGCTGCACCACCTGCATCGGCAACTCCGGGCCCCTGCCGGAGCCGGTCACGAAGGCCATCGTCGACTCGGGCATCGCCGCGGCGGCCGTCATCTCGGGCAACCGCAACTTCGAGGGCCGCGTGCACCCCCACGTGCGCATGAACTTCCTCGCCAGCCCGGGCCTCGTCGTCGCCTACGCCATCGCCGGCCACACCAACTGGGACCCCAACGCCGAGCCCATCGCGCACGACCGCAACGGCAAGGCGCTCTTCCTCAACGACCTCTGGCCCACCAACGACGACATCGCCGCGGCGCTCAAGAGCGTCACCGCGAGCCAGTTCCAGAAGCGCTACGCCGACGTGCTCAAGGGCGACCGGCAGTGGCAGGAGCTCGAGGTGAAGGACGGCGCGACGTTCGAGTGGGACCTCAAGTCCACCTACGTGCGCAAGCCGCCCTTCTTCGACGCGATGCCGAAGGAGCCGGCGCCGCTCAAGGACATCTCGGGCGCGCGGGTGCTGGCGCTGCTCGGAGACTCCATCACCACCGACCACATCTCGCCGGCCGGTGACATCGACAAGAAGGGCCCGGCGGCGAAGTACCTCACCGAGCAGGGGGTCACGCCCGGGGACTTCAACTCGTTCGGTGCCCGCCGCGGCAACCACGAAGTCATGATGCGCGGCACCTTCGCCAACATTCGCCTCAAGAACCTCCTGGTGCCGGGCACCGAGGGTGGCGTGACGAAGCACCTGCCGTCGGGCGAGCAGTCGTCCATCTACGACGCGGCCATGCGGTACCAGAAGGAAGGCACGCCCCTCGTCATCCTCGCGGGCGCCGAGTACGGCACCGGCAGCTCCCGCGACTGGGCGGCCAAGGGCACCATGTTGCTCGGCGTGCGGGCGGTCATCACGAAGTCCTTCGAGCGCATTCACCGCTCGAACCTCATCGGCATGGGCGTGTTGCCGCTCCAGTTCCAGGCGGGCGAAGACGCGGCCTCGCTGGGCCTCACGGGCGCCGAGACGTTCAGCATCGCGGGGGTGGCCGAGGGCCTGGCGCCAATGAAGAAGCTCACCGTCACCGCGACGACCGACGCCGGCGCGACGAAGACGTTCACCGTCACCGCGCGCATCGATACGCCGAACGAGCTCGACTACTACCGGCACGGCGGCATCCTCCAGTACGTGCTGCGCCAGCTCGCGAAGAGCTGAGACTCGACGAGAACGCAGTCCTTCCGAGACCGCCGGGACACCTCCATCCCCGGTGGACGGGGACGAAGCGCTGCGGGTCGAGACGGGCCTTGAGGTGGCGACGACGGCTGCCTCGAAGCGGTCGAAGCGCGACCGCCCGGCGGCGAATCGGCCGAAAGCACGACCCTCAGCCGAACTGGAACACCGAGGTCGACAGCCCGTGTTGGAACCCCGTGAAGCGTCGTTGGCCCACGTCCGCTTCCCCCGCGGCAGCGACGACGAGGAGGGGCAGGAAGTGCTCCGGGGTGGGGTGCGCCTGACGCCCGAGGGGATGGCTCAGAAACTTCGCGAGCGCCTCCGAGCGCCCGGGCCCCGGCGTCGAGGTCACCTGCGCGCCGA
Source organism: Myxococcaceae bacterium (assembly GCA_044352295.1). GTDB lineage: Bacteria > Myxococcota > Myxococcia > Myxococcales > Myxococcaceae > Xiheimicrobium. The sequence goes on along the minus strand of JBILEB010000220.1, from coordinate 3,710 downwards.
CCCACTCGTCGAAGCTGCGCGACACCTCGGGCACCTCGTCGAGGGGGGAGCCACCGAAGTAGCGCTGGCGGAACAGCGTCTGGTCATGCGTCGCCCCGCCACTGCCGAGCAGGAGAATGCCCTTCTGCCGCAGCGCCGTGAGCGCGCGCCCGAGCGCGAGGTGTTGCTCCACCGACTCCGACGCGTGAAGGGACAGCGCCACGATGGGCAGGCTCGCCGACGGGTGCATCGCCGAGAGCGGCACCCACGCGCCGTGGTCCAGCCCGCGCGTCTCGTCCACCGTCACCTGCCAGCGCATCGCGCGCACCGCGTCGACGACCATCGCCGACAGCTCCGCGGAGCCACGCGCCGGGTACCGCAGGTCGTAGGCCTCCTGGGCCGGGTGGTCGTGCAGCGTCTCGAGGGCCTGCGCGCCGGTCACGCGCACGGGCGCTTCGAGGAAGTGCGCCGAGACGACGACGAGCCCCTTTGGCTTCCAGCGCTCGAGGTCCTTCGACAGTCCGCCGAGAAACTGCCGGGTTGGGTCGCCTTTCGCCGTCGTGAAGAGGGCCGCGCCGTGACCGACGAAGAGCGCGGGGATGCCGGAGAAGGACGTCATGCGCCCCACCGTAGGGGGCTTCGCTGCAGCTGTCGCGTCAGGCAGCCAGGCGCCTCGACGCTCGGGCGGGCGCCAGGTGGTTCACGCCCACTCAGAGAATCTTCCGGGGCGGTACCACCACGTTGGCGACGAGCAACCCCGTCACCAGCGCGCCCGCGAGGAGGAACATGTCCACCGCCTGGCTCGCGCCCTGGGTGTAGTCGCCGCGCAGCAGCGCATCGAAGCTGCGAAAGCCGAAGGCGCCGGGCACCAGCAGCAAGAGGCCCGGGAGGAGGAACAGCTGCGCCGGGCGCTTGGTGGTGCGCGCGTAGGCGTTGGCCAATGAGGCCAGGACGAGGGCGCTGGAGAACGCGGCGGCCGGGGGCGTCCACTCCCCCAGCAGGCGTTGGCTCACCCACACGGCTCCCCCCGACGCCAGCGCGATGACGAGCTTCTCCCGCGGCAGGCCCAGCGACACGCCGAAGCTCGCCGAGGCCACCAGGACCGCGATGACTTGCCAGACCCAGGGCGCCGGGTGAATCACCTCGGGGGCCTCGGCGCGTACCCCCGTCCACCGCTCGAACGCCAGCATCAGGCCGATGCCGAACACGAGGGACAAGAGCGTCACCGCCGCGTCGACGAGCCGCGCCGTGCCCGAGACGAGGTTCTTGAAGGTGATCTCGGCCAGCCCCGTGGTCAGCACCATGCCGGGCAGCAGCGGAATGACGATGGCCAGCACCAGCACGTCGCGGGAGTGGTTCGGCCAGACGAGCGTGGCCACCCACGAGGCGAGCGCGGCCAGCATCCCGCCGAGGAAGTTCTCGAGGAAGCGCAGGCCGGGCTCGCGCTGGGTGCGCATCAACACGGCGCGCAGCAACACCCCGCCCAGGGCCGCGACGAAGAAGTGGCTGACGCCTCCACCGAAGATGACGGCCGCGCCGGCACTGGCGCCCGCTCCCGCGAGGAGCTGCACGGGCACGGGCCAGCGCTCCCCGGACGGCAGGCGCCGCAGCGCCGCCCGCGCGTCGTTGACCGACAAGGTGCGGTCGACGACGCGGTTGAGCAGCTCGTCCAGCACCGAGAGGCGCTCGAGGTCGATGCGCCACTCCTTGACCCGCACCATCGAGACCGCCGGCGCTTCACCAGTGGGAGTGCGCACGCCGATGAAGAGGCCCGTGGGGACCGCGAAGACGTCGGCCTGGAAGCCCTCGTGCTCGGCGATGACGGTGAGGAGCTCTTCGAGACGGTAACTGGGGCAGCCCGCCGCCAGCAGCTCGCTGCCGAGCTCGACGAGGTAGTCGAGGACCAGGTTGGGGGACAGCGGCTCTGGCATCGGCGCCATGCGCAGTGCTGTGTACGTGAGCGGCGACGGAACGCCAGTGCGTCAGGCGCTTCTCCGTTCTCCCAAAGTCGCGTCCGAGGGTGGGCACGCGACGGCGCTCATCACCTCGAACGTCGCGTGCCACGCCGACCACGCGGAGGTCACCCTCGGAGAAAGGAACGGGATGGCAGGTCAGAGCCAGTCGCCGAGGGGGAGGGCCGTCTGCCGCGGGGTTACCCCCCCCGGGAAAGCGACCCGCCCTGGACCTCAGCGGTGAGTGAGCTTCGACCGCGCCCTCGACCGCCGGCTTCGTCGCGCGACGGGTTCGCTCGAGCGTGTCATCGAGGCGACGGGGCGCCGCTCGGCTGCCTTTCGCGACCTGTGACTCACGGCTCGAAGAAGGAGCGCACCTCGTCGCGCTTGGCGAGCGCGTCGGCCCGGCCGAGCTCGATGAGGGTGCGCGCCCAGTCGCCATCGAACAAGAGGTACGAGGCGAGGTCGGCCTCCCACGTCGAGTCCGCGTCGGCCGCGCGCGCCAGCAGCCACTCGTAGAAGCGGCCCAGCTTCCACCCGCCGGCGTGTTGCCGCAGGTGCTCTCCCGCCAGCAGGCCGATGTTCTTCGACGGCTCGAAGATGAGCGTCGGAATGCGCCGGTACGCCTGGCCTCGCTCCTGCTCGAGCACGGCGTCGATGCGGGCGCGCTCGTGGGGCTCCAGCGTGGCGTCGATGACCTCCATGACGCGGTTGAAGCGCTCGAGCACCTGCAGGTCGTACGTCACCGGGTCGAGCAACAGCGCGTTGAAGACCTTGCCGATGAGGAAGGTGAGGCTCGGGTACTGCTCCGCCGAGTCACCCATCGCGTCGATGTCGGGCGGCAGAACCGGGTCGTGTCGCAGCGTGATGACGACGAGCTTGTCGGCGCCCGCGCGAATGGCCGGCGCGATGGGCGTGTTGAACCGCAGGCCGCCATCCGCGAAGTACGCCCGCCCCACGCGTCGCGCCGGGAAGAGCGCGGGAATCGCGGCCGACGCCAGCACGTGCTCCGCGTCGATGCGGGTGAGCTTTGCGACGCGCCGGGGATGACGCATCGCCTTGAACTCGGCATCCGGGGCGAGCTCCGCGAACATCGTCGTCGCGCCGGTGCCGATGTGCAGGGCTGCCACCACGAAGGCGCGCAAACGGCCCTCGTTCACGTTGTCGTGCAGCTGCGCCCAGTCGACGGCAGCGGCGACGATGTCCTCCAGCGCGCGCGGGTTCAGCACCGAACGGCCGAAGCGGTCGGACACGCCGTCCTCGTCGCGCACCGGCTTGCGGAGGAAGCGGAACGGCCCCGTCCAGCCCACGAGGCCCAGCAGGTCGACGCGGAGGTGGTGCTCGAGCTCCAGGGACTCCCACAGCGTGACGAGCTGCTCGACGCGGTGGTGCCACAAGTGCGCGTTGGCGGCCAGCCATGCGCCGTTGATGGCGCCCACCGACGTGCCCGCGATGACTCGGAAGAGGGCCTCATCGCGCTCGCCAGGGCCCAGCGCCTCGACCAGCCCGGCGAGCACGCCCACCTCGTAGGCCCCACGCGCTCCGCCGCCCGACAACACCACCCCGACGTTCCCCATGTGGTGATGGAAGAAAACACGACGGCCCGGCGTGTCCACAAAGGACAGGCCGGGCCGTGGGTACAGCGAAAGGCTGTCCTTACGAGCGGCGGCGGCGCAGCAGGGCCAGCATCGCGAAGCCCAGGCCCGCGATGGAGGCGTCGACGGGAATCGCCGCGCAGGTGGCGCCCGGGGTGCCCGGGGCCGCGCCGTCCGGCGTGGC
>JBILEB010000083.1:0-30195 GCA_044352295.1 Myxococcaceae bacterium | reverse complement strand
GGCGACCGCCATCGATGGCGGCGTCATCTCGAGCGGACTCACCGACGGCCGCGGCGCCTACGCGTTGGCCAACGTGCCCGAGGGCCAGTGGACGGTGTCGCCCTTCAAGCCGGGGTTCACCTTCACGCCGGCCACCCGGTTGGTCGAGATCGACGGCGGCAGCGTGACCGGCCAGGACTTCAGCGTGCAGGGCGCCAACGCGCGGCCCTTCATCGTGGTGCCTCCCTCGGCCACGCCCATTCCCATCATCGGCACCACGGCCGATCTCTTCGTGCTGGCGGACGATCCAGCTCCCGGGAGCGAGGCCGAACTCACCTACACGTGGTCGAGGCCCTTCGGCCCGGCCCCGGTGATGTTCCCGAACAACGGCACCAACGGCGCGAAGAACGTCACCGTCACCTTCACCCGCGCCGGCGCCTACGGGTTCCGCGTGCTGGCGACGGATCTCGGTGGGCTCGCCGTGAGCGCCGATCTCTCGGTCGTCGTGGTGCCCACCGCCACCAGCGTCAGCATCTTCGGCGCGCCGATGACGGCGGTGAACGTCGGAGACTCCCGCCAGTACTTCGCCTCGGCCACCGACCAGTTCGGGCAGCCCCTCGATACGGGCGAAGACATCACGTGGTCGGTCGATGGCATGTGCGGGACCGTGAGCACGACGGGCCGCTTCAGCGCGACGGCCGCCGGGACGTGCACCCTCACCGCGTCGGTCGGCGGGCGCAACGCGACGCAGCTGGTTCGCACCGAGGTCGGCCCCGTGCCGCGCCTCACCCAGGGGCCCACCGTCACGCCGAGTCCGGTCGATGGCGCGAAGGCCACCGGCACCGTCAGCGCGACCGACGACGATGGCGAGGCGAAGCTCACCTACACGTGGGGCTCCGCGAATCCGCCCGCGCTGGTGACGTTCTCGCCCAATGGCACCAATGACGCGAAGTCGACCCGCATCACCTTCGCAGCGCCCGGCCAGTACACCCTGCGCGTCGACGTGCGCGACGAGCGGGACCTCACCGTGACGGGCTTCGTCACGGTGACGGTGCGCGCGGGCGTGGCGTCGGTGGCGGTGTCTCCGGCGACGGTGACGCTGGCGCCCTCTGGCACGCAGACCTTCACGGTCGCAGGCCGGGACTTCGCTGGCGCCGAGGCCAGCCCTGGCGCGTGCACGTGGAGCGCGAGCGGCGGCACCATCGACGGGGCGGGGGCGTTCACCGCGCCCTCGACCGCTGGCACGGTCACGGTCACCGCCACCTGCGGCCTGTTCGACGCCACCGCGTCGGTCACCGTTCAGGACGGCGCGGGCGGTGGTCAGGCCGGCGGTGGAATGGGGGGTGGGGGAACGACGGAGCCTCCGAAGGGCTGTGGCTGCTCGGGTGGTGAAGGCGTCATCGTGCTCCCCGCGCTCGCGCTGTGGCTTGGGCGTCGGAGGCGGGAAAGGCGTCACGACCTGACCTCTGACTCGGCTCGAACGAAGCGGCGCCTGCCATGGGGTGGGAGCCTGCTCCTCGCGCTCAGCGTCAGCCTCTTCGGCTGCTCCGGCGGACCGTCCTCGACGGAGGAACCCGCCGCGGGCCGAACGGTCCAGGCCATCGGCGAAACGGTGGGCGGACTCCCGTCCGATCAGGAGCGAATGCTCCACGTCCTCATCAACCAGGCGCGGGTGTCGTCACGCACGCCGAACAACGACATGTGCGGCAACTATGCCGCCGAGCTTGGTGCCGACGTCAGTCGCATTCCGTTGATCTACGCGCCCGAGGCGAATCAGGGCGCCCGCTTCTCCGCGCGCATGATGTCCGAGGTCGGTTGTTTCCAGAACGAGAGCTGCTGCGAGGTCGGCAACGCCGGCGGCGTCGTGGGCTGCGTCTCACCGGGAAGCTGCACCGGGGCGATGTGCGGGCAGACCTGCGACGCCGGCGTCGGGCAGACGGCGCAGGCGCGGTACGCCCTCTTCGGGTTCAACTCGCTCTCGGCCACCAGCATCTCGCGCAACCAGGCCGCCGCCTTCGACCTGTGGTGCGATCTCATTCGCCTGCCGCAGCAGCGCGAGCTCATCTACGCCGACGCCGGCACCCAGTTCGCCGCCGGCCAGTACCAGGCCATGGGGACGATGTGCTCGATGCCGTACTGGGCGCTCGCCTTCGGCCGGGCCGCGGTGACGGTGCCCCGGATTCCCGCCGCCAGCGCCATGCACCCGCCGCCGAACCCCGGGAACACCTCGCAGCTGTACTTCGCAGCCAACTACTACGATCCGTCCCGCAAACGGCCGCAGCGCGCCGCCGTCGTCGTCGCAGGCCACTGCTTCGACATGGACCGCGCCTGGGGCACGGACTCCAACGGCACCTGGGAGACCCGCTTCCCCGACCCGGACGTGCTCCCGAACGGCTGCCACCCGTACTACTTCCTCTTCACCGACGGCGACGGCGCCCGGCACACCTACCCGAGCGTCGGCAGCCTCCAGGTGGCCCTTGGGGTCGATCAATCCTGCCCTGGTCCGTACGACCCGGCGCCTCAGGCTCCGGCCGACTGCGAGACCAACGAGCCCGCGTGCCCCGAAGGCGAACGGCGCGCCTGTTACACGGCGGACACCAACACGCTGCGCGCCGGAGAGTGCCGCCAGGGCACGCAGATCTGCCGCAACGGCTTCTGGGGGGCGTGCCGCGATCAGATCAGCCCCTTCCCCGAGGTGTGCGACGGCCTGGACAACGACTGCGACGGCCAGGTGGACGAGGGGAACCCGGGTGGTGGCGCGAGCTGCTCCGTCTTCGGAGAGTTCGGCGCCTGTCAGGCCGGTGAGCGACGGTGCCTCGCGGGTCGCCTCACCTGCACCTCGACGGCGCGCCCGGCGACGGAGACCTGCAACGGCCAGGACGACGATTGTGATGGCGTCATCGACGATGGCCTCGGCCAGTCGACCTGTGGAACCGGGCTCTGCTACCGCCTGGTGAACAACTGCGTGAACGGCGCGCCTCAAGGCTGCGACGCCGGGATGCCGCAGACCGAGCTGGATGACGGCCGCGACAACGACTGCGACGGGCGCATCGACGAGGACTTCGACTGTCGGAACTTCCTGCCGGACGGTGGCGTGCGACCCAAGCCGTCGCGCTCGGTGTACCTGGGCCCCGGCACCCTCCCGACGCGGCCCTGTCAGGAGGGCACCGTACAGTGCAACGTGAATGACGGCGGGTGGTTCGTCGCCTTCGCGGGGAAGATCCCCACGCCCGAGGTCTGCAACAACCAGGACGACGACTGCGACGGCCTCCAGGAGCAGGCGCGTGAGACGCAGGCGCTGCTGGGGGTTGCGCGGTGTGGCGAGGGCACCTGTACGGTGAAGAGCCTCACCACCTGCGTGGCGGGACAGACGCGGGCCTGCAGCGCCGGTGCTCCGAGCGCCGAGGTGTGCAACGGGCTCGATGACGACTGCAACGGGACGATCGACGAGAACTGCTCCTGCCGCGTGGACGAGCCGCGCAGTTGCTACACCGGGCCGTCCGAGACGCGTGACGCGGGCGTGTGTCGGGTCGGGACGCGGAGCTGCAGCAACGGTCGCTACACGCGCTGCATGGGCGAGGTGAAGCCGTCGCAGGAGCTCTGCAACGCGCTCGATGACGACTGCGACGGTCAGGTCGATGAGCAGTGCGTGATGGGGGCAGGGGGAGGCAGCGCGGGCGGCATGGCGGCCGGAGGCACGGCTGGCGCTGGCACCGCAGGTGGCGCGGCGGCTGGCGGCGAGGGTGGGGCGGGCGGTGGGTCGACCGAACCACCGCGCGGGTGCGGCTGCTCGGGGACGTTCGGGCCACTGGGTGTGGTGGCGCTGTCGGCCCTGCTGCACCTGCGTCGCCGCAGACGGGGCGCTCCTCCCCGAGGACGCTGAGGTCGTCGTTGTGGGCCATCGAGGTCAGCCGCACCTGCCGGCCGACCGAGCGCGCTCCGGCTTCGAGGAGGTTCGTGGCATGGTGTGCCGATGCCCGAGGCCCCTTCCCAGGTCTGGTTCATCACTGGCGCCAGCCGAGGGCTGGGTCGGGTCATCGCTGAGGACGCCTTGCGACGCGGGCACCGCGTGGCGGTCACCGCGCGGGACGTCTCGACCCTGGCCGACCTCACGCCCGCCGACCGCGTGCTGGCCCTCCCGCTGGACGTGGGGGATCGGGCCGCCGTCTTCCGCGCGGTCGACGCCGCGGCCTCGCACTTCGGGCGCCTCGACGTCGTCGTCAACAACGCGGGGTATGGCCTCTTCGGCCCGCTCGAGACCATCGGAGAGGCCGAGCTCGACGCCCAGGTCGACACCAACGTCTACGGCCCGCTGCGGGTCTGCCAGGCCGCCGTCCCGCACCTGCGCCGCGCCGGTGGAGGCCGCATCTTCCAGATGTCGTCCATCGCGGGCTTCGTCGGCTCGCCCGGCGGAGCGCCCTACAACCTCTCGAAGTTTGCACTCGAAGGGCTCTCCGAGGCGATCGCGCAGGAGCTCGCTCCGTCGAACATCTACGTCACCATCGTCGAGCCTGGCGGCTTCCGCACCGACTTCGCCGACGAGCGCAGCGTTCGGTTCGCCACGAAGGGCACGCCTGAGCAGCTGGCCGCGGTGAAACAGCGCCTGTCGTCGTTCAGCGGCAAACAGCTGGGCGACCCGCGTGAGGCGGCCCGCGTCATCGTCGACTGCGCCGCCCTGTCCGACCCGCCCATGCGCCTCATCCTCGGCGAAGACGCGCTGCTGCGCTTCCAGTCGAAGCTCGACTTCCTTCAGGACGAGCTGGAGTCCTTCGGCTACCTGTCCAGGACGAAGCCGCTCCCGGGCGCGGCGTCGCTCGGGCTCCCACCCTTCAATCGACCGTGGAGGAAGTGACGGGGCTGGGCTACACCTCGGCGCCTCATGGCAGACGACGTCAACGCAATCGTCGACGAGATCACCGAGCGGGTCCGGCGTCGTCTCGACGCCTTCCGCGCGGGCACCGAGACCCCCTGCAGCGCCTCGCCCGGCACGCCGGCGTCCACGTCGGAGGCGGAGTGCGCGCCGTCGTGCTTCCAGTGCCCGAACCACGACACCTGTGGCACCTCGCTGTCGGTGCGCAGCGGCTTGTCCACGCGCGTCTCGCCGGACCGGCTGCGCACCAGCGCCGACATCGCGCCGTTCATCGACCACACGATGCTCAAGCCCGAGGCCACCCGCGACGAGGTGCTCAAGCTGTGTGACGAGGCGAAGAAGTACGGGTTCGCCACGGTGTGCGTGAACGCCATCAACGTCGGCACCGCGGCGCGCGCGCTCGCTGGCTCGAGCGTGGTGCCCATCGCCGTCGTCGGCTTTCCGCTCGGCGCCACCACGCCCTCGGCGAAGGCCTTCGAGACGCGCGAAGCCGTGCGCTGTGGCGCGAAAGAGATCGACATGGTGGTGAACATCGGCGCGCTCAAGGCCCGCGACCACGCGCTGGTGCTCCACGACATTCAGCTGGTGGTGAACGCCGCGAAGCCGGTGCCCGTGAAGGTGATCCTCGAGACCTCCCAGCTCACCGATGACGAGAAGATCGTCGGGTGCGCGCTCTCGAAGGCGGCCGGCGCCGCGTTCGTGAAGACCTCGACCGGGTTCGCCAAGGGCGGCGCGACGGCCGAAGACGTGGCGCTGATGCGCCGCATCGTCGGCGAAGACGTAGGGGTCAAGGCCTCTGGCGGGGTGCGCTCGACCGAAGACGCGATGAAGATGTTCGCCGCCGGCGCCAACCGCATCGGCGCTTCGGCCAGCGTCGCCATCGTCACCGGCGGGAAGTCGGACTCGAAGTACTGAACGGCCCGTGAGCCCGGCGCAGCGCAAGTCGCTCAAAGCGAAGCTCGAGGCGCTCCTCAAGGCGCTGGTCGACAAGCAGGCCCGCGCCATCGAGCCGAGCCGGGCTGACGACCTGGATACGAAGGTGGACGAAGATCAGCAGCCGCTCACCGAGATGAGCCAGGCCATCGCGTCGAACTTGAACCGCGTCGACGCAGCCATCATCGCGCGGGCGCGAAAGGCCCTCCAGCGGCTCGCCGAGGAGCCAGACGACTTTGGGAACTGCCAGGACTGCGGCGACGAGATCCCCGCTCCGCGTCTGGCGGCGATGCCGTACGCCGAGTTCTGCGTCGACTGTCAGGGCAAGCGTGATGGGAGGGGCCGCTCCACCCGCTCGAAGCTCACCGACTTCTCGTAACGCACGCTCGTTCACCACGATCGGACTCGAACCGGGAAACCCGTGACGCGCGGCGCGCAGGTGGCTACGAGGGCGTTGTCCAGAGCGCAGTCACCACCACCCCGGGAGGCCGTCATGAAGTTCTTCATCGACACCGCAGACGTCAAAGAGATCCGCGCCGGTTGGGAGATGGGCTGCGTCGATGGCGTCACCACGAACCCCTCGCTGCTGGCGAAGGTCGGCCGCCCGCTCGAGGAGACGATTCGGGAGATCTGCAGCATCGTCGACGGCCCGGTGTCCGCCGAGTGCGTCTCGCTGACCGCGCCCGAGCTCATCGCCGAGGGCAAGCAGCTCGCGAAGATTCACCCCAACGTGGTGATCAAGATCCCCATGGGCGTGGAAGGCATGAAGGCGGTGAAGGCGCTCACGAGCGAGGGCATTCGCACCAACGTCACCTTGTGCTTCTCGGCGAACCAGGCGCTGCTCTGCATGAAGGCCGGCGCCACCTACGTCTCACCCTTCGTGGGCCGCCTCGACGACATCTCGCAAGATGGCATGGAGCTCATCCGCGACATCGTCACCATCTTCCGCAACTACGGCTCGAAGACGCAGGTGCTGGTGGCCAGCGTGCGTAACCCCGTGCATGTGCTCGAGTCGGCGAAGATCGGCGCCGACGTCGCGACGCTCCCGCTGTCCGTCATTCAACAGCTTGCGCAGCACCCCCTCACCGACATCGGCATCAAGAAGTTCCTCGCCGACTGGGAGAAGGTGCCGAAGAAGTAACGCGCAGCCGGGTCACGTCAGACCCGGTCCTGACGCAGCGCGGATTCAGGGGGCGACGCCATGGCGAAGCGGCTGTCACGCGTCTAGGAATACGTGTGGCGCTCTTCGGCAAGGACGCACAGGGACTCTCCGAGGCTGAAGGGCGCGAGCTGCTGGGTACCATTCTCCTCTGGAGTATGGGGACGACGGGGCTGGCCAGCCTGATCGGCGCCGTCAGCTCGGGGCATTACGAGTACCTCCTGTTGTTGTTGGCGCCGATCCCGTTCCAGGGTGGCGCCTTGCTGGCGCTGCGGCGGTTTCGGGTGCGGTCGGTGGCCGCCGTGTACTTCGTCGCCTGCTGTGTGTTCTTCGCAGCAGGGGCGATCGCTGACCGCGGCACCTCCGGGCAGGCCTACTACGGCCTGGTGATGGTGGTGCAGTGCACGGCGCTCCTGTTCGGGTCCCGGGGGCTGGCGGTGCTGATGCCGGTGGTCGTCGGCCTCGGGGTGGGGCTCGCCGCGCTCGAGCGCAACGGCTTGTTGCAGCCGGCGGCCCCTCGCACGCCCTTCGAAGCGCTGTTGCCACCAGTGTCGGCGTTCATCTTGACGGCCGCAGGGTCGCTGGTCCTCCATCGCAGCCTCATGCGGGCGCTCGGGCAGGCGCAGACCCAGGCCCTCGTCACCGCCAAGGCCAACACGCAGCTGTCGCACGAGATCGAGCGTCGCTTCCAGGCGGAGCAGGAGCTCCATGCCTCGATGGAGAAGGCGCTTCAGGCCTCGCGGCTCAAGTCGAGCTTCCTCGCGAACATGAGCCACGAGCTGCGTACGCCGATGAACGCGGTGGTGGGGCTGACCGACCTGCTCCTGAAGGACGCGCCGGCCCCGCACCAGCTCGAGGCGCTCGAGACCATTCGCCACTCGTCCGAGGCGCTCTTGACGCTGCTGGATGATCTGCTCGACCTGTCGAAGATCGAGAGCGGCGCGATGACGTTCGAGTCGGTCCCCACCTCGCCGGTGCAGGTCGCCGACGACGTGCGCAAGCTCTTCCTCGCGCGCGCGCAGGCGAAGGGCATCGGCCTGCGGGTCGAGGTGGGTGACGGGACGCCGGGTGCGCTGCTGGTCGACCCCACGCGCCTGCGCCAGGTGCTGGTCAACCTCGTCGGCAACGCCGTGAAGTTCACCCAGCAGGGCGAGGTGGTCATCTCGGTGCGGTGGCAAGCCGACCGCCTCTCGTTGGCGGTGCGCGACACGGGCATCGGCATCTCCGAGGTGGAACGATCGCGCATCTTCGAGCCGTTCGTGCAGGCCGACGCGAGCACCACGCGGCGCTTTGGCGGAACGGGCCTGGGGCTGGCCATCGTGCACCGGCTGGTCGACGCGCAGGGGGGCGCCGTGCAGGTCGACAGCACGCCCGGGCAGGGCAGCACCTTCACCGTCGCGCTCCCCGCCGTGCCCTCCGTCGCTCGCGGCAAGGCGTCGTCCGGCCGGCTCGCCGCGGTGATGCCGGCCTCGGCGCCAGAGCTCTCGAACCTGCGGGTGCTCCTCGCTGAAGACAACCCCATCAACGAGAAGGTGGCGCTCAAGCTCCTCGTGCACCTCGGCGTGACCGCGATGGTGGCGCGGAACGGGCGCGAGGCCATCGACGCCGCCGACACGTCGCCGTTCGACGTGGTGTTGATGGACATCCAGATGCCCGAGGTCGACGGCCTCGAGGCGACGAAGGTGCTCAAGGCGAAGTACGGCGCGGGCCTGCGCATCGTCGCGATGACGGCGAACGCGATGCCCGAGGACAAGGCGAAGGCGAAAGAGGCCGGGTGTGACGACTTCCTCTCCAAGCCCGCGCGCCTGGAAGACCTCGAGCGGGTGCTGTCGCGAGCTCAGGAGAAGGCCCGCGCGGTGGCCTGATCGGTCGCCCATCTGGTCGGCCATCGGCCGAGCGGCGATGGAGAGGCGTTTTGCTCCGTGCCTTCTCGATGCATGAGCCGTTCTGCTGCGGTGTGCGCGGCGAGCGCGAGTTTCCTTTTGCCGTGCTGGACCCCCTCTGCTAACCGCGCGGCGGTTTGAGTGGACCCCAAGACGAGGCGTCGGCGGTGGCGAGGGCCTACCGCGCAGCGGCGCCCTGGGTGGCGGCGACGTGGCAGTTCGTCGGCGCGGCGCTGGTGGGCGTGGGAGCCGGGTGGGGCGTCGACCGCTGGGCGGGGTCGACCACGGGGTACGGGGTGGTAGTGGGTGGGCTGCTGGGGAGCGTCTTGGGGTTCGTGGCCTTCATTCGCAGCGCCTTGAAGTTGCTGGAGTCGAACGGGAAGTCGAAAGGGCCGTCGTGAAGCCTGCGGTGTCGTCCAGCGCGGTGGTGGAGCTCCTGGTGGCCCTGGTGGCCGTCGGCGTGGTGCTCTCCGTCGGCCTGGCCCGCGACGCCGAGCTCGCAGCCCTGGTGGGCGTGGCGGTCTCGACCCTCTTCGGGCTCGGCGCGCTGCTTCAGAAGGCGCGCTCGGCGACCGACCTGCCGGAGGGCCCCGCGGGCCTCAAGGCGCTCATGTCGGTGCAGGTCCTCACCCTGGGGCTGCGCCTGGGCGCGGTGCTGGTGGGCGGGCTGGTGATGAAGCGGTTCGGGCTCGAGCCTATCGCGTACGTGCTGGCGTTCTTCGCCTGCTACGTCGTGCAGCAGTTCGTCGAGATGCGTTTCGTGCTGGAGGCCTCGAAGGCCCGGCACCCAGTGGAGGCACGGTCATGAAGCAGGTGGTGGGCCTCATCGCAGTGGCGTTGGTGTTGGCGATGTCGGCGGTGCCGGCGTTTGCGTCGTCGGGTGGCGAGCACGGCGATGAGCACGGCGCGCCGAAGGACAAGGCGGGCGAGTCGTCGGAGTTCATCCTCCACCACGTCGCCGACGACACGGAGTTCGAGTTCGAGCTGCCGTTCGTGCACCTGCCGCCGATTCACATCTCGGAGCTGTTCGGCAAGGAGCCGGGCCAGGGCCTGTTCATCGAGCGCACACCCGGGGCCTGCGCGACGCCGGTCGACGCCAGCCAGAAGTCCTTCGAGAGCCTCTTCAAGTTCGTCAACGGCTGCTGGGACCTGCGGCCGACCAAGGCCGTGCTGAGCATGTGGATCGCGATGGGCCTGCTCACGCTGGTGCTCTTCCTGGGCCGGTCGAGGGACCAGAATGGCGTGCCCAGGGGCCTGTTCTCGAACATCGTCGAGTCGCTCGTACTCTTCGTGCGCGACGAGATCGCCGTGGCCAACATCGGCAGGGAAGAGGGCCCCCGCTACACGCCGTACCTGGTGACGGTGTTCTTCTTCGTGGCGTCGATGAACTACCTGGGCCTCATTCCCGGGTTCTTCACGGCGACGGGTGTGCTGGGCGTCACCATCGCGCTGTCGGTGGTGACGTTCATCATGACGCAGGTGGCGGGCATCCGCTCCGCCGGCATCGTGGGGTTCTTCGCGCACCTCTTCGGCGACGTGCCGGTGTGGATGAAGCCGCTGATGTTCCTGGTCGAGTTCCTCGGCCTCTTCACCAAACCCTTCGCCCTGCTCGTTCGTCTCTTCGCGAACATGCTGGCCGGGCACATGGTGCTCTTCTTCATCCTCTCGCTCATCTTCGTGGTGCACCTGGGTGCCTCCATCGTGAGCGTGCCGTTGGCCACCGGCCTCTACCTGCTCGAGCTCTTCGTGGCGCTGCTGCAGGCCTACATCTTCACGCTGCTGACCGCGCTGTTCATCGGCCAGGGCGTCGCGCTGGGTCACCACCATCACGGAAATGACCACGCGCACTGAGGAACCCCACGGCGACGGTCGCCGTGCTGGAGGTCGTACCGATGGGACAGTTCGAACGGCTCCCCCGAGAAGCGGGCCACACCTGAAGGAAGAGAAGACACCATGACGTCCACTGCACTTGCATTCCTCTCTGCTGGTATCGGCGCTGGCCTCTGCATCATCGGCGCGGGCCTCGGCATCGGCCGGCTCGCCGGCTCGGCCATGGAGGGCATCGCCCGCCAGCCGTCCGCCGGTGGTGACATTCGCGGCGCGATGATCGTCGCCGCCGGTCTCATCGAAGGCGCGACGTTCTTCGCCCTCGTGGTCTGCATCCTCCTCGCGCTCAAGTCGTAAGCGCGTCGAGTCGTTTCATCGGGGCGTCGGGTCATCGGGGCGTCGGGCCGCATCACGGGTCTGACGCTCCGACGTTCGTCGCTGTGTCGTTCCAAGCCTCCTTCAGTCACCCAAGCCTTCCAGGTCTCCCCAGGTCCGCCATGAACGCCCTCGTGCTCGCCAGCAGCTTCACCGACGTCAAGCCCGGCCTCATCATCTGGACGTGGATCACCTTCATCGTGGTCCTGTTCATCCTGCGCCGCTTGGCGTGGGGCCCGCTGCTCAAGTCGGTCGAAGATCGCGAGAAGAACATCGTCAACGCCATCGAGTCGGCGAAGCGGGAGCGCGCCGAGGCCGAGAAGCTGCTCGCCGAGCAGAAGACGGCGGTGGCCCAGGCCCGCCAGGAGGCGGCCGACCAGGTTCGCAAGACCCAGGCCGAGCTCGAGAAGTTCCGTGAGGAGCTGATGGGCAAGGCGCGGAAGGAAGCCGAAGACCTCAAGATCGAAGCGCGCCGCACCATCGACGAGGAACGCCTGCGCGCCATCGGGGACATCAAGGCCGAGGCCGTCAAGCTCTCGCTCCAGGTGGCCGAGAAGCTCATCACCGAGAAGATGGACGACTCGAAGCAGCAGCAGCTCGCCTCGCAGTTCGTGACGGACCTGTCGAAGCGCCCGTCAGCGTAAGGCTGCACCACCCTCCAGCTCGTCGCTCCGGCGCCGCCGTGTCGTGCCTTCGAGCACGACGGCGGCGTTCGACTGTGTAGGCCTCTGGAGGCCTGCGTCGCACCTCGCCGCGGCGAGAGAGCAGGCGTGTGCGGGGTGGCCAGCGCAGGGCCCCCTCGCTACTTTCTCGCTCGCCCACATGCGCTGGCAGACGTTCATCGAGGGGCTCATCCACCCATCGCTCCATGTCCCCGGGGCGCTGTGGCGTGCGCGCTTTCTCGCGGAGTGTCTGCTCGTGGCCCAGGTCACCGCGGCGGGGTTTGCGGGGCTGTACGCCTTCATTGGTCAACGCGTCGCGGCGGCGGTGCCGGCAGGCGCAGCGCTCCTTCTCTTCGGCCTCCTCGCGCGTCTCAAGACGGTCGGTTCGTTCCTCCTGGTGACCCACGCGGCCCTGGCGTCGTCACTCGGTGTCTTCGTCGCCTCGGCCCTGCTCGACCCGGCCTTCGACCCATCGGTCCTGGCATGGTTCGCGGTCATTCCGTACATGGCCGCGCTGTTGGTGGGAGGCCGCTCGGTCTTCGTGTGGCTCGCGTTGACGCTCGGCTCGTTGGGCGTGGTGTACGGCTCTCGAGTCGGTGTCGCCCCGCCGCTGGCACCGCCCGACGTCACGCTCGCCTCGCTCCGCCTGGGCGGCCTGTTCATCGTCGTCTTCATCTTTGGCGTGCGCTTCGCCCGGGAGCAGGCCCGCACGGTGCGGGAGCTCGAGCAGGCCAGCCGCGCCAAGTCCGCGTTCCTCGCCACGATGTCCCACGAGATCCGCACGCCCATGAACGGCGTGCTGGGGCTGACCGAGGTGTTGCTCTCGGGCCCGCTCGAGGTCGAGACGCGGGAGAAGCTGACCCTGGTGCGCGAGAGCGGCCACACCCTGGTCGCGCTCATCAACGACATCCTCGACTACTCGAAGATCGAAGCCGGAATGCTGTCGGTGACGGCGACGGACTTCGACCTGCGGGCGCTGGCGGACGAGGTGACGTCACTGCACCGCGCGGCCGCGCAGCTCAAGGGCGTGGGCCTGGTGCTCTCGTTCGAAGGCACCCTGCCGCGGACCGTGCGTGGCGATGGCCTGCGGCTGCGGCAGGTGCTGTCGAACCTGGTGGCGAACGCGGTGAAGTTCACCGAGCGCGGCGAGGTGCGGGTGGTGGTGAGTCAGGCGCCGGCCGAGCCACTGCGGCTGCGCTTCTCCGTCGCGGACACGGGCATCGGCATCTCGTCGATGGCGGTCGGGAAGCTCTTCTCACCCTTCGAGCAGGCCGAGAGCTCCACCACGCGACGCTTCGGGGGCACGGGCCTGGGCCTGGCCCTCTCGCGAAACCTCGTGCGGCTGATGGGCGGCGACATCGCCGTGGAGTCGGTGGAAGGCGTGGGCTCGCGCTTCTGGTTCGAGCTGCCGTTCGAGGAGGGCATGGCGGCGCTGGCGTCGTCGGCCCTCCCCGAGGCGACGCCGCTGGCCGAACGGTCGGCGCTGCCCGTGCTGGTGGTCGATGACAATGCCATCAACCTCAAGGTGGCGTGCTCGCTGGTGGAGAAGGCTGGCTACCGCACCGAGGTCGCCGAGAACGGCCAGGAGGCGCTCGAGCTCATCCAGGCGCGTCCGTTCCTCATGGTGCTGATGGATTGTCACATGCCCGTGATGGACGGCTTCGCGACCACCGAGCGGATTCGTGGGCTCGACGGGGACGTGTCGATGACGCCCATCGTCGCGCTCACGGCCTCGGCGATGCCGGAGGAGGTCGAGGCCTGCAAGCGCTCGGGCATGAACGAGTGCTTGTCGAAGCCGGTCAGCCTGGCGGCGCTCAAGGCGGTGCTCCAGCGGGTCGAGCACTACCGGCGCATCATGGAAGGCGCGGCGTAACGACCCGGCTTCCGGGGGCGGCCACCGACGCAGGCCACGTCAAACGACTCATCGCCGAGGCCGAGGCCGTCGACGCCATCGGCCACCGCAACATCATCGACATCTTCGGCCTGGGGCAGCTCGATGACGGCCGCCCGTACATCGTCATGGAGTTCCTCGAGGGCGAGCCGCTGGACGCCTCCCTGTGCGCGAACCCGAAGCTGCCGCTGCACGAGGTGCTGACGCTCTTGATGGAGATCGCCTCGCCGCTCGCCGCCGCGCACGCCAAGGGCGTCATTCACCGCGACCTCAAGCCCCGCAACGTCTTCCTCTGCCGCCAGGCCGACGGCTCGCACTCCGTGAAGCTGCTCGTCTTACGGGGACCCGTGAGAAGCTCTTTGCACGCGTCGTCGGAGGCTGGGGTCAAGCGCACGGGAGCACGCATGCGGTCGTTTCGAGGGCTGTTCATCTGCAGTGTGATGCTGCTTGGGGCCGGGTGTTCGACGGAGCCTCCGGGACGCCGGTGTGCCGAAACGTGTCTTGGCTGCTGCGATCCGAGCGGCATGTGCCGCAGCGGGAGCACGGTCGACTTCTGTGGCGTCTCAGGCGTTTCGTGTCGGCAGTGCCCGCAGAACCAGGTGTGCCAGGTCGGGGCGTGCCTGCTGCTGACGTCGGGGACCGGAGGCGGGGATTCAGGCGGAGCCGCCGGTGGTGTGAGCGGTGGGACCGCGGGTGGATCGTCAGGCGGGTCGTCGGGTGGAGCCGCGGGCGGAACGTCGGGTGGAACCGCGGGCGGATCGTCGGGTGGCACCGCGGGCGGGTCGTCGGGCGGAACCGCGGGCGGATCGTCGGGTGGCACCGCGGGCGGGTCGTCGGGTGGCACCGCGGGCGGGTCGTCGGGTGGAGCCGCGGGCGGTTCTTCGGGCGGAACCGCGGGTGGAGCAGCGGGGGGCACCGCAGGCGGAACGGCGGGTGGTGCGCCCGGCTGTGTGCCCGCCTGTGCGAGCGGCAAGCGGTGCGTCAACGCCGTGTGCGTCTGTGACGCGACCTCGTGCCCGTCGGGGTGCTGTTCGGCTGCCGGGAACTGCGTCGCGCAGTCGCAAAGCTCGTGCAACACGATGGGCCGCGCCTGCGTCTCCTGCGGCACCTCGGCGAACGTCTGCACCAGCGGGAGCTGTCTGTGCGGTTCAGGCCCGCCCTGCGCGACGGGCCAACGCTGCCAGTCGGGTGTGTGTGTGTGCGACGCATCGACCTGTCCGTCTGGGTGCTGCGCCGCCGGGGTCTGCGTCACCCGAAGCCTGTCTCAGTGCGGCCTGGCCGGTTTCGTGTGCATGAGCTGCGGATCCGGAGCGGACGCCTGTGACTCCGCGGGTGCGTGCCGGTGCGGGCTGACCGGAGCATGCCCTTCGGGCCAGGTGTGCGTCGGCGGGAGTTGCCAGAACCCGGGTCAGACGTGGGTGCAGCGAAGCCTGGCGACGCCAACCTCGGTGAGCGCGACCGCGGGCGTCTGGGATTCCACGCGCAACGTGCTGGTGCTCTTCGGAGGCCGGAACGTCACGGGCGCGGCGACGACGTCCCTCAACACCACCTGGGAGCTGAGCCTGTCCGGGTGGACGCAGCGAACCACGGGCACCACGCCCCCCGCCCGCTTCGGCCACGACGTCGCGTACGACCCGATTCGGCAGCGCGTGGTGCTGTTCGGCGGCTTCCAGGGGCCTGGCCTGCCGCGCCTGGGCGACACCTGGGAATGGAACGGCGTCACCGGCACGTGGACGCAGGTGACTGTGGCGATGGCGCCGACGGCGCGCTCCGGCCACCGCATGACGTGGGACCCGGTGCGGCAGCACATCGTGCTCTTCGGTGGGCGCATCGACGGGAGCGCCAACTTCTACCGGGGCGACACGTGGGCGTACGCGAACGGGGCCTGGAGCGAGCTGTCGACGAGCGGGCCTCCGGCGCGTGAAGGCGGCAGCCTCACGTGGGACCCCGGCCTCGGCGGCGGCGCGGTCGTCACCTTCGGTGGCGTTGGCACCAGTGGGTCGCTCAATGACACCTGGTCGTGGAACGGCACCTCGTGGACCCAGCTTCAACCGACGCTCGCGCCCACGTCGCGTGTCTTCTTCGACGTCGCCTGGCACCCCGGCCTGGGCAAGCTGGTCCTCTTCGGCGGGTCGACGGGAGCGAGCAGTGGCTACAACGCCGAGACGTGGGTGTTCGACCGCACGAGCTGGACCCAGCTCACGCCCCTGACGAGTCCGAGCGCCCGCAATGGCCACGTGCTCGAGTGGGATCCGCTGCGCATGAAGCTGATGCTGTTCGGCGGCCAGAATGGCCCAACCTTGAACGATCAGTGGGAGTTCTAGGCGCAGGTCGACTTCCAGCCCTGGCGTGCGCACGGGTCCTGCAGTGGCTGCATCGCTGCTGTTGGGCACCCACACCGCCGGAGGCTCCCGATGACCGACGCACCCGCTGCTGCTCCCCGCCGTCCCCTCCAATTCGTCGCCGCCCTCGTCGCGATGCTGGGCTCGTCGATGGTGCTCGGCGCCTTCGTGGTGAGCGACTTCGCGATGGCGGGTGAGCGCGAGGCTGTTCCACTCGTCGAGGGTGAGCCGCCCCGAGAGGTGAAGCTGAAGAAGGTGGTGGTGACCTCGAAAGATCCGGTGCGCGCGAAGCCCGCGCCGAAGCCGAAGCGCCGCGCGAAGTCGGTCGAGTTCGGCAGCTTCGAGGGCTACTGACATGACGCGCTCGTCCCGACTCGGCGCGCGGATCGCGCTCGTGGTGCTGCTCCTCGCCTCGGTGGCCTTCGGCGCGGGATTGGTCGGCGCGTTCGACGTCGAGAACGATCTGGGTCGCGCGGTGCCGTTCTTCGGCGTCTTTGAGGCGTACTGAATGGAGGCGCTGGGCCCCACCCTCGTCGGCGCGGTCGTCTTCCTCACGCTGATGGCGGGGCTGTTCGTTCCGCTCGAGTACCTCGCGCCCGCGTCGTCGCGTCCCCTCGAGCCCAGAGGCATGGCGCTGGGCGCGGGCCTGCTGGTGCTCAACACCGTCGTGATGCAGCTCGTCGGAGCGCCTGCGCTCGCGTGGCTCTCCGACGCGATCGACGCACCGACGCAACGAACGATGGCGCGCGTCGTCGTCGTCTTCGTCGCCTCCGACCTGCTGGGCTACTGGCTCCACCGCGCGATGCACCGGGTGCCATGGCTGTGGCGGTTCCACCGGCTCCACCACGAGGCCACCGCGTTGTCGTGGCTCGACGCGTGGCGGCAGCACCCCGTGGACTTCGTGGTGCATGGCCTCGTCGTTGGACTTCCGGGCGCGGCCCTGGGCGCGTCCTTGTCGGACTTCGCCAGCGTGGTGTTGCTGCGCAAGGCCTTCACGACGTTTCTGCACGCGAACCTGGCCGTCGACTTCGGGCTCTGGCTCGCCTCGCCGGTGTTCCACGGCCGCCACCACGCCGCGACGAAAGCCGACTTCGACACGAACTTCGCGGGCACCTTCCCGCTGTGGGACCTGCTCTTCGGTACGGTGAACCGGCGCTACTCCAGCACCAGCGGGATGAAGGTCGGCGTCGAGGCCGAGAACGTCACCGCCCAGCCGCCAGCATCGAACGAGCGCGCGCTGGTGCCCGAGACGATGAGGGTGGTGTCTCCGGGCTCGACGGTGGGCGGGAACTCACGCAGCACCTCGGGCTCCATCTCGAAGCGTTCGTCGAGTCCGCTCGCCAGACAGCGCGCGCTCACCTGACGGCCGACCAGCTGGACTGAGACGTCCCCCACGGGCGCATTCGTCCACTCCACGCGAATCGGCGCCGCGCGCGACAACGGGGCGCACGTTCCCTCACATCGCGGCGACGTGACGACGAGCTGGGACGGCGCGGGGAGCGACGGCGAGATGAACGCTGGTACCTCGTCGCCGCTCGCGCTCACGACGAGCGGCAGCCCCGCGGTGAAGAGGCGGGTGTTCACCACCACCGAGGCGCCCGCGTCGGTCGGCCAGAGCGTGAGGACGCCACCATCAGCTGGTTCGACTCCGCCGTCGTCGGCGCCACCGTCGGGGCCCGCGTCGAGCGGATCGGCCGTCAGCGAGCCCTCGAGCGTGACGACGCCCGCACGGCGGAAGACACCGGAGCCCGCGCCCTCGAGGTTGCAGACACGAACGATGCAGCCGCTCTGGGCAAACTCGATGCATGGGTTGGGCGTGTTCGCGGCGACGTCGAGGAACGAGGCCTGCGCGCGCGAGGCAAAGCGAAGCGGCATGCCGGACGTGGACACGCGCTGGGTGAGCGTCACCTCGCCCCGTCGCAGCGGGCCAAAGGTTCCACCATCGACGACGCGCGGAGGACCGGCATCGACGGGTGGACGGCCGGCGTCCGCCGCGGGAACCGGTGGTGCACACGCTGACACCACACCGAGGAGGCACACCACACGGAGCACGGGGGCGATGTACACCATGACCGCGGGAAGCGGCGACGCGGCGCCAGGGCGGGACCGATGGGCCGACCAGGCTCCTCGTCTCCACGATGGACCTCGACGACGTGCGGCCCTGCCAGGCCGGGTTCGACGCCGCCTGTGGAGGCATCGCATCGAGGCATCGCTCAGGCTCGACGAAGCGTACCGAAGCGGCTGGACCGCCAGGTGCCGAGCGCACCTCAAACAATTCTCGAAAAATCGAGGTTTCTGACGGATTTTCCGAGAACTGTTTCGGGCTCGAGACCGCCGCACCCTTCGACCAGGCCGCCGTCGTCACCAGGCTTCGGGCATTCGACGGCATTCTCGATTCCGACCGGACCTCGGAGGCCCTGAGGCGGGGGGGATCGGTTTTTCAGGCTCCGGAACACAGGCGGGAACCGTGCCCCACCTTCACAGGTCCCCGCCTCCCCGTAGCGCTTGCGGCCGTCCGGCTCCGGTCGTCACGTCGAGCTCGGTCGTGCCCTCGAGGCCCCAGCGTTCATGCTCCTCGTTGCTTCACCTGGCCGAGGGCGTCCCGTCGCTTCACCGCCCGCCTCAAGGTGGTGAAGCGGCTCCACGGCGACCGGGCTTGCTGCCGCACCCGAGGCGATGACCGCTGCGAGCTGGCCGTCGCGTGGGCGTGACCCTTCGGGTCGTCTGCTCGACGCCCCTGGCCGGCGGCCGAACGGGATCGGGAACGCAGCCTCCGAAGGTTCTGGACCCAGACGGCCGACCGCTTCAGCGTTTCGTCGACGCGCGCGGTCCCGTGCCGCACGTACAGCCCCGCGTACCTTGCGGCGCGCTCAGTACACCATCAGCTTGCCGGCGCGGACGAAGCAGGCGCGGGTCTCGTTGGCGGCGTCGACCGCGACGTCGATCAGGCCAGAGTCCGCGTTGCCCAGCTCGACGCGCCGCCAGAACCCGTCGGGCCCGGCCCACACCGACTCGAGCTCGTTGCCGTGGTTGACGACCAGCCGCGGCAGCCCGGCGGAATCAGCCGCAATGGCGTGCTGGGTGGTGGAGAACGTCTCGACGAGCGACTGACGAATCGTCGTCGCGCTCAACTGCGTGGACAGTGTCAGATCGTGCACGCCGACGCCGCTGAGCAGGTAGGCGCGGGAGCTCCCCGTTGCCCACAGTGAGGCCCGGCCGCCGCCCGTCGACGGGAGAATGACGGTGCTGGTCGCCGGGGCGGTCCAGCCGACGAGGTAGCGACGGAAGGACGCCGTGCTCGAGACGTCGACGGCCTGCACGGGGAACAGCAGCCGGCTCCCGTCGAAGGTCACCTCGCCGGTGAGCGAGGTGTCGTAGCCCGTGGCGATCGGTGGGGTGGGTTGAACGACGGTGCGCGTGAAGCTCCCGCCGGAGCGGATCGCGACGACGATTCGGTCGCACGACGTGAAGAGGCACGAGAAGGCGGCGCTGCGAATGCCGTAGACGACCGCCGGCGCGCCCCCCGGGCCCAGAACGAGGCTGGGAGCGGTGTGACTGCCGTTGGTGGTGTAGGGCTCGGTCGCGGCGTCGACCCGCTGCCGCAGCCACGTGGCTCCCGACTTCGTCGCGTAGAAGACCTGGTTGTCGCGCACGTAGACGAGGTGGGGCGTGCCAACGCTGTCGACCTGGAGCTGCACGTGCTGGTCGACGACGCCGCCGGTGTTGAAGCCCATCGCGTCCACCACCTCGGCCTGAACGGCGCCGTTGGCGAACTCACCGAAGTGAACGCCGGGGTGCACGCGGCTCGTCCACGCCACGAAGAGCCGGTTCCCGCTGGCCCACAGCCCGCACGCGCCGCCGACGTCGTCCACCGCCGGGAGCGCCACCACGGGCACCCGAACGAACGCCGTGATCGTCACGGTCAAACTCGCGGTGGCCATCGCGCCGCGATCGTCGGTCACGGTGAGCGTCACCATGTGGGTCCCGGGCGCGGCAAACGCGCGGCTCGCGGTCGCCGTGGCGCCCATCACCACCGGGGAGCCGTCGCCAAAGTCGAACCGGAACGAGGTGATGGTGCCATCGGCGTCTGACGAGCTGCTCGCGTCGAACACCAGCGTCTGCGTGGCCTGCGCGGAGGCGGGCCCGGTGAGTCGGGCAATGGGCGGGACGTTGGCCATCGTCATCATCACGGTCAGGCTGATGCTCGCGCTCGCCGTGCGCCCACCGGAGTCGGTCGCCGTGAGCGTGATGGTGTGCAGCCCGGCCGAGAGCCCCGCCGTGGCGAAGGGGCTGCCCGTGCCCAGGGCGCCATCGCGGCTCGAGCTCCACCGCAGGGCCATGGCGGTGAGCGCGCCGTCTTCCGGATCGACCGCCGTGCCCGTGAAGGAGATCGACGTGCCCGCCGTGACGCTGCTCCCGCTGACCGGTGCGGTGATGGTCACCATCGGCGCCTGGTTCTGCGGGAGCACCCGAACGCCGACGGTGGCGGTGCCGGTGTTGCCGCCGGAGTCCTGCGCGATGAGGGTGATGGTGTGGTCGCCCACCGTGAGCGCCATCGTCGACAGTGGGTTGCCCGTGCCCAGCACCCCATCGAGGTTCGAACGCCACGTCAGGGCGGCGCCCGCGAGCGGTCCGTCCTCCGGATCCTGGCCCGTTCCGGTGAAGCTGAGCGAGGCGCCCTGAAAGACGGTCTGCATCGAGCTGGGCGAGGTGATGGTCGCGGTCGGCGGTTGGTTGTTCGCCGCGTTGACCGACACCGTCACGGAGGCCGAGCCGGTCGCCCCCATGGAATCGGTGGCGGTGAGCGTGAGCGCGTGAACGCCCTGGGTGAGCGTGGCCATGACCGAGGCGCCCGAGCCCAGCGCGCCGTCCACGTTGGAGCGCCACACGAGGGAAGCGCCCTGCAGCGCGCCATCTTCGAGATCGGTCGCCGAGCCCTGAAGGGGGGTGGCCATGCCGAGCACGAGCGTGGCTCCGTTCGTCGGGCGCGTGATGGTGCCCACCGGTGGTCGATTGGCGCCCGGTCGCACGACGGTGAGGGTGATGGAGGCCAGGCCCGTTCGGCCCGAGCGATCGGTCGCGGTGAGCACGATGCGGTGTGCGCCGAGCGCCGGATTGCCGAAGGTGACGCGCGTGCCGGAGCCGATGACGCCCGCGCGGTCGCTCGTCCACACCAGCGCGCCGCCGGACAGCGGCCCCTCTTCAGCGTCCACGGCCGTCCCTTCGAAGACGATGGGGGTGCCCTCGTCGACGAGCGCGCGGTCGAGGGGCCGGGTGATGGTGACGATGGGGTCCGACATCGAGACGCCGCCGTCGGGGAGCAGGCCACCATCCGTGGGGTTGCCTCCATCGACGACCGTCGTGCCGCCGTCGGTCTCGGTGGGGTTTCCGAGTCGCACGAAGACCGACACCTGTGCGCTGCCGGCGTTGCCGTCGCGGTCGACGGCTTCGAGGGTCAGGCGGTGCTCGCCAGGTGAGAGCGTGATGGTGGTGATGGCGCCCTGGCCCACGCGGCCGTCGCGGTCCGACTTCCAGGTCACCCGATCGGGCGTCAGCAGCTCATCGGGGTCCGACACCTCGCCCGACACGGGGTGGGGCCCGGTGCCCACGAGGTACGACCAGTCCGACGGCGTGGTGATGCGTACGGTGGGGGCTGCGCCACCGCCGCACTGGCAGCCGGCGAAGACGCCGAGCGAGAAAAGGAGGAGCGCTCGCACGGCCGCCTCACTGGAACATGATGCGGCCGCTCGCCTGGTAGCAGAGGCTCACCTCGCCCGAGGTGGGGTGGACCGCGAGCGACGCCGACGAGCCCGAGGCCGAGCCAAGCTGCGTGTAGGTCCAGAAGCCGGCCGGGTTCGTGCTCACCAGCTCGAGCGCGGAGCCGTGAATGTGCAACAGCACCGGTCGCGTCTGTGCCCAGACGATGTCCCCCGTCGTCGAAGCGATGCCCTGCTCGACCGACGAGAACGTGCGGGTGGAGCTGGAGAGGCCACTCGCGAGCGCGATGTCGAACAGACCGCGGTTGGTCCGGTAGAGCAGCCGGCTCGAAGACACCGTCACGCCGTCGAGCGGGTTGGGGTCGCCTGCAGGAAACGAGAAGACGGTCGTCGCGGTCGAGGTCCAGCCGACGAGGTAGTAGCGGTAGTTGGTGGAGCTCCCGGCGTTGGAGACGTCGACCGCCCTGACGGGAAAGAGCAGTCGGGTGCCGTCGAAGACGAGGTCGCCGAGCAGGCTCACGTCGTAGCCTGTCACGATCGGCGCGGTGGGCGGGGTGACGGTTCGAGTCCAGGTCGACCCGGAGCGGACGGCGATCACGACGCGGTCACACGAGGTGAAGACACAGGAGAATGCGGCGCTCCGAATGCCATAGGCGACGGAAGGGGCGCCCCCCGCCCCGAGGACGAGGCTGGGTCGCGAGTGGCTCCCGTTGACGGTGTACGGCTCGCCTGGCGCATCGACGCGCTCCCGAAGCCACGTGGCGCCGGACTTCGTCGCGTAGAACACCTGGTTGTCGCGCACGTAGACGAGATGCGGCGTGCCGTTGGCCTCGACCTGGAGCTGCACGTGCTGGTCGACCACGCCGCCCGTGTTGAAGCCCATCGCGTCGACCACCTCGAGCGCCCAGGTCGAACCATTCCAGCGGCCGTACATGAGGGCCGGGTGCGTCGCGGTGGTGAAGCCGATGGCGACGTTGTTCGTCGAGCCCTCGTACTTGACGTCGCACGCGCCGCCGGAGATCTCGAGGCTGCCGCCGTCGAGGACCGGCATGGGCATGGCCAGGAGCGCCGCTTGCGCCGACGTCGCGCGGTTCGAGGCGGTGGCCGACTGAATCGCGAACTGCCACGACACCTGGCCCGAGGAGCCGTCGCGCCGCACCACGGTGACTGACAGCTCTGCCATGGACGACGGCGGGAGCGTCCACTCGGCGACGAAGCCCGACGCCGCGAGCGCACCCGAGGACGCGGAGAACTCCACGCGCTGCACGAGGGCGGGGTCGACGTGAACGCGCAAGCGCTCGGTGGCGCCGCTCACGTAGGTGCCGGTGCCGTCGAGCCGTTCGAGGCCCTTCACGCCGCGGGTGTCGCCAGCGCCCTCCATGAGGGACTCCGGGCGAGGGGGCGCTTCACCGGCAGCGCAGGCGATCCAGACGAGGCAGGGGAGGACGAGGGACAGACGGGGCATGTGGGCTCCGGAGGGGGAACGGCCGGTTGACCCCGAAAGCCTGCCCCGAGTGCAACTATTCCGACGAGAGGAGGTTCGCGACGCACATCTCTTCGTCGCTGTTCTCGCCCCAGTTGCTCATCTTCGCGTTCGGCCCGGTGTTCTCGAAGACGCAGCGCACCCGCAGCTCGTCGCCGGGTGAGAAGCGCACGGGCTCCTTGAGCTGGTACTCCTGCTGCCAGTGGAAGTCCCACCGCGGAATCTCGAGCACCTTGACCCGCGTCTTGTCGGCCTTGTGCAGCCACAGCTCGCCGCGGCGTCCCATGGTGTGCATGTGGAACATCACCGCCTCGAGGTTGAAGCCCTTCGACGTGTCGAGCGGTGAGCCCAGCAGGCCGAAGTTGGGGCGGGGGTCGGCCTTGTGCTCGTGCACGACCTCCGTGGCGTTCGCGGGGATCGGCATCTGGCCGGCGACCCAGTCGAACTTGAGGAACGGCTGGTACGCCAGGCGCCGCGTCACCGTGTCGGCGAGGGAGAACTCCATCGCGGTCTGATCCGCTCCCGGCGCGGCCTCGAGCGACGAGTAGTGCATCTGCAGCACTACCGTGGAGCCGGGGGGAACCAGCACGCCGCCGCCGCGGGGGAACGTCTGGCCCTGATAGCCGGGCAGCCACGCGGTGAGCAGCTTCACGGGGAACTGCTGGGGCCGGTTCCCGAACGGACCGCCGAAGCACTCGTAGCCGGGCACCGCGTCCTCCGCGTCCCATTGGGGCGGGAACTTCGCCGCCTCACCATCGACCAGGTACAGCGCGACGTGGTGGACGATCTTCGAGTTGCCGGGCACCCCGTTGATGCCGGTGACGTAGCTGGGCGTCGTCCTGGGCCAGCGCAGCACGAAGCAGCGGTAATCGTCGGGGACCACGCGTGGGGTGTAGGGCTCGGGCATCTTGAGCGTGACGTCGACGCGCGGGAGCCCCGTCGCGACCGGCTCGAGCGCCACGCCCGGCTTCTTCGCGTCACCCTCGGGCATGCCCGCGGCGACCCACCTGGCGAGCACGTCTTTCTGCTCGGGCGTGAGCGACGGATCGCGCAGGTACCCGCCGACGTCGTTGCCGGTGGCGAGCCAGGGCGGCATGCGGCCCTTCTGCGTCGAGTCGACGACCGCGGCGCCCATCGCCTTGACGGAAGAATACGTGTCGAGCGCGAAGGGGCCGACGCCACCGCTGACGTGGCAGTTGGTGCACCGGCCTTCGAGAATGGGCCGCACGTCCTGATGGAAGGTGGGCGGTGGGCTCGCGCAGGCGAACGAGACGAGGGCGGCCGGCACGAGGGCGGAGAGGCGCATGGTCGAGCGGTTTACCTGAGCGTGACGAAGGTGCACGAGTCCCCCGGCCCGGTGCGTCATGGTCGGCCGACACGCGGCGAGCGCGGGGTACAAGGCCGGCCATGGCTGACGCGAACTCCCGCTCGGGGCAGGTCTATTTCGATGGGCGCATTCTCGATTGGTGTGACCGCATCCACGCGCCGCACGACGCGGCCCTGTCGAACGCCTTCGAGGCGCCCACGCGCTCGGGCATGCCGGCGATTCACGTGGCGCCCTCGGAAGGCAAGCTGCTCGAGCTGCTGCTGCGCATGGTGGGCGCGAAGCGGGTGGTCGAGCTCGGCACGCTCGCCGGCTACTCCGCCATTCGCCTCGCCCGCGCGTTGCCAGAGGACGGCAAGGTGTGGACGGTGGAGTTCGACGAACGCCACGCGGACGTCGCGCGAGGCGTGCTCGACCAGGCCGGGCTGTCGTCGAAGGTCGAGGTGTGCGTCGGTCGCGGGGTCGACGTGCTGCCCACACTCGAAGCGCACGGGCCGTTCTGCGCGGTCTTCATCGACGCCGACAAGGAGTCCTACGACGTCTACGGCCGATGGGCCGAAAGGCACGTTCGGAGAGGCGGGCTCCTGCTGGGCGACAACTCGTTTCTCTTCTCGAACCTGCTCGACGACACGCCACGGGCGGCGGTCATGCGCCGGTTCCACGAAGAGGCGCGTGTTCACTTCGACACGGTGAACGTCCCCACGCCCGACGGACTGCTGGTGGGGCTCAAGCGCTGAGGTGCGCGCGTTCTTTGGGGCCGCTGACCATTTCAGGGCATCGGGGCCCGGGGCCCTGGTTGCGCCGCTGGAGAGGGCGGCCTACGGCGACGATCATGACGCGCGAGATGACGCAAGGCGTACAGCTGGGCAACGGTGAGACGGGCTCGTCGTTCCTCCATCGGGTGCTGCTCGACGCCGTGAGCCAGTTCGGTTCCGAGCTCCAGGCGGCGGCGGTGCCAGGCAGCGCGAAGGCCTTCAAGGACGACTTCGGCGACATCGTCACCAGGTTCGAGGCGGCGCGGGTCGCCTCGAGCCGGCGGGTGGAGATCGCCCGCCACCTCGACCGACTGACCCGCAGCGCCATGCACCTCGACGGGGCACCGCTCGACAGCGCGTTGCAGGAGCCCGCGCCCGCGCCGTCGGTGCAGGTGCATGAGGGAGCCGGCGCCGGCTGGGAGCTCGAGGTGCCGCTCGACGGCACGACGTACCGTGGCCCCGACGTGCAGCGGGCGTTCGACCGGCTGCTCGAAGCGCACCACCTCACCCGGGCGGCGCACACGGCGCTCTCGTGGCTCGTGACCCACACCGGCGGACGGCTCGACCTCACGGGCCAGCGCTTCGCCCTCATCGGCGCGGCGGCGGAGCTGTCGCCGGTCGAGCTGCTCCTGCGCGCGGGCGCCACCGTGCGATGGCTCGACGTGAAGCCGCCGGCGACGTTTCACGGGAAGCTCCACACCAGCATGGGCGGCGACGACGTGCTCCATGAGCCCCGCAAGGTGGTGGCCGCGCTCGAGGCCTTTGCCGCGGGCGGGCCGGTGCACGTCGGTCTCTTCGCCTACGCACCGGGTGCGAGCCGGGAGCTGCGCCTCGCCGCCGCCATGGACGCCATCGTTCGAGCCGTGGGGCCCGCGGGCGTGAAGTCGGTGTCGCTCTACGTCTCACCCACCTCACCGGGCGAAGTGCAGCCGGAGGACCTCGAGGTGGCGTCGTCGATGGCGCGCGCTCCGGCCTGGTGGCAGCGGGGCTTCGCCGCGGCGCGGACGCTGAAGAGTCCTGGCGCGTATGGTGAAGGGGCCTCGTCGGTTGCGCGCGGCGCCATCTCGCTGCAGGGCGCGGCGTATCAGGCGGCGCAGTACCTCACGAAGCTCATCGCGTCCGAGGTGCTCGCCGTCGACGGCCTCGGCGGCACACCCGTCACCGTCTCGGCCAACGTCGCTGGCATCACCGAGACGCGCTCGTTGTCGCACCCGCTGTTCCAGATTGCGTTCCAGGGCGCGCCCGCGTTCGGCGTGCGCATCTTCCGGCCCGAGACGACGCGCGCGCTGTCGGGCCTGCTCATGCTGCACGACCTGCTGAACCCGAACGCGCCGGGGGCCGCGAGAGCCGTCGAGTCCGGCCATGAGGCTGAGCGGGCACGGGCCATCAGGTCGCAGCAGATCCACGGCGGCGCGTACGATCTGCCGTGGCAGTTCGAGTCCGCGGTGCGAACGGCTGCGGTGCTCGGCCTTGGCAAGCGTCCCGACCTGCTGTTCCGTCGCAAGCACTGAGGTGAGGTCCCGCCGACCGCTGGCGGTCATTCGACGCAGTCTGGCCCCTCAGTTGCTTTGTCGCCGTGCATGCGACGGCACGCTCCGAAGGCTCGATTCCTTTTCCTGTTGGCGGTCATCGTGGGCCTGTCGTGGCTTGGCTGCCATGTCGCCGGCTGGGCGCACACCGTGTCTCCAGCCGGCCGCGCCGTGCGGGTCGTGAGCTACAACATCCTCGCAGGAGACCGAGGCCTCGCTGGAATCGCCGAGACCCTGAAGCAGGCTGACGCTGACCTCATCGCGCTCCAGGAGGTCGACCAGGGAACGAGGCGCTCAGGGCGAGTCGATCAGGCGGCTGAGCTGGGGAAGGCGCTCAAGATGCAGCACGCTTTCGTGGAACACTTCCCGTACCAAGGAGGGAAGTTCGGGGTCGCGCTGCTCTCGAGGCACCCGATCGTGAAGGCCGAGCGGCGCGGCGTGAAAGGGAGCCGGCTCGCTCAGCTCGACGCCACCGTCCGAACGCCGTCGGGCGACGTTCGCGTCCTCGTCGTGCACTACTCCGTCACCTTTCCCTTTCGAGATGCCAAGGAGACGGCGGCGGCCGACGCGGCCCGGCTGCGTGAGGCGACCGCCACAGCGGCGCTGGCCCGAAGCGCGACGGGGCCCGTCCTCGTGCTGGGTGACATGAACGATGACACGGGCTCGCCGGTGTACGAGCAGTTCAGCCCCACGTTGCAGGACGCCTGCGACGTGAAGGGCCACGGAATCGCGAAGACCTGGAACAGCGCGCTCCCCATCACCCGAATCGACTACGTGTGGGCGAGTCGCCAGTTCGTCGTGGATGGGTGCCGGACGGTGCCCAGTGGGGCGAGCGATCACCTCCCGGTCGTCGCCGATCTGCATTTCGGCTCTCAGGGGTAGCCCGCGCGGCGGCCGTGCCTCTCCATCGCCTGGACGAGGTCCCCCGGGGTGGCTCGAAAGCGCGGCGAGACCTCGTCGTCGCGGTCACGCTCGTGCTCGGGGCCGGCCTGGGCAGGCGTTGCTTCCGTGGAGCGCGGCGCGACGAGGCGCTCGCGCCGCAGTGCTTCTCCATCGCGCAGGCGAGGGCCGGTGACTAACTCAGCGTCCATGCGCATTGCCGTCATCGGCGCGGGGCCCTCGGGCATCGCCGCCGCCAAGGCCCTCGTCGACGAAGGGCTCACCGATGTCGTCGTCTTCGACCGCGGCCAGGAGGTCGGCGGCAACTGGGTCTTCACCGAGACCTCCGGCCATTCGAGCGTCTTCGAGACGACGCACATCATCAGCTCGAAGGCCTACTCCGAGTACGATGACTTCCCGATGCCGGCGGACTACCCCGACTACCCGTCCCATCGGCAGCTCGCGGCCTACTTCCAGGCGTACGCACGCCACTTCGGGCTGTACCGGTTCATCCGCTTCTCGACGCTCGTCGTCACGTGCACGCGTGGGCCCTCGGGCGGATGGACGATCGTCTCCGAGACGAACGGCGCGCGCCAGACGGAGCACTTCGATCAGCTCGTCGTCGCCAACGGCCACCACTGGCAGCCGCGCATGCCGACCTACGAGGGCACCTTCACCGGCACCTTCCTGCATTCGCACGACTACAAGCGCGCGGCGCCGTTCGCGGGCCAGCGGGTGCTCGTCATCGGCGGGGGAAACTCGGCCTGTGACGTCGCGGTCGAGACCTCGCGCGTCTCGGCCCGGACCGACATCTCCTGGCGGCGCGGCTACTGGATCGTCCCGAAGTTCGTCTTCGGGGTGCCTGGGGATCACATTCACAACACGCTGGTGAACGGCGCACCCTGGGTGCCTCGCGCGCTCCGCATGTGGGTCAACGAGCAGCTGCTAAAGCTCCTCAACGGCACCAACGCCCGCTACGGGCTCCCGGAGCCCGACCACGCCTTCGGCGAGACGCACCCCACCATCAACTCGGAGCTCCTCTACTTCCTCCGCCACGGGCGCATCGGCGCGCGACCGGACCTCGCGCGGGTCGACGGCCAGACGGTGCACTTCACCGATGGGCAGCAGGCCACCTACGACGCCGTCATTGCGTGCACGGGCTACGTCATCGAGCACCCGTTCTTCGACAAGTCCTTCCTCGACTACGCAGAAGGGCCGGTGCCGCTGTACCTGAAGATGCTCCACCCGCAGTACGCCGACCTTCACTTCATCGGGCTCTTCCAGCCGCTGGGGTGCATCTGGCCGGCGGCGGCGCTGCAGGCGAAGCTGATGGCGCGACGCCTCGTTGGCCGCTGGGAGCCGCCGAAGGACCTCGAGGATGCCGTGCGCACCGAGGTGGCCCACCCTGACGTCGAGCAGCTCGCGACGCCGCGGCACACCATCACCGTCGACTACCCGCTGTTCCGGAGAAAGCTGCTGGCGCAGCTGGGAGACGACTTCATTCGCCGCCTCCCGGTGGCCTCGGCCGCCTGAAACTCCTCGGTGGCTGCACGGAATCTGCACCCGCTCATGGTGGAGTTCAGTCCCGTGACGATGACGAGCCCGAAGGTCGCGCGCGTGGTGCTCCCGGTGGTGCTGGTGGGCGTCTACGGCACGCTCGCCGTGGCGCGCACCATCACCAACGCACTGCGCGACGCGAACCTGCTGCGGGTGTCAGTCGTCGTCTGCTTCGTGCTGGTGAGCACCGCCGTGCTCGTCGTCGTGCTCCGCTCGCCGGTGCTTCGACGACCGCGCACGCTCCTCGCGCTGAGCGCCGTCGCAGCGGTGTACGGCCTCGTCATCTGGCCGATGGAGAGCCCGGAGGAGAAGCTGCACTTCCTCGAGTACGGCGTGGTGGCGCTGCTGGCGTCAGCCGGGTCGCCGGTCGCCTGGAGTCGGAGTCGTCGTTTCATCGGTGCGGCGCTGTTCACGCTCGCGGCGGGTTGGCTCGACGAAGGCATTCAGGCGCTGCTCCCCACGCGCTACTACGACCTGCGCGACGTGGGCTTCAACGCGCTCGCGGGCGTGATGGCGCTGGCGGCGCTCGAGGTCGTCCGGTTCGTCTCCCGCAGGCCCTCCGGTGCGTGAGCGCAGCCTCTTGCCGGCGCTGGGGCTCGGGCTCCTCACGCTCTTCGTCGCGCTCGGTGCGACGGGAAGGCTCACGCCGCTCGCGCAGAAGGTCTCGACGGTGATTCGCCTGGAGCGCAGATGATCCGCGCGCTGCTGCTCCTCCTGGGCCTCTTCGGCGCGGTGTTCTTCGCGCACGTCTTCCACGAGCGGTACTGGAGGTTCCGCGATTGTTTCGGCGACGAGGGCCGCTGCTACGACCCCGAGACGGAGCAGGTGCTGCTGCCGATCGCCGGTCCGTTGTGGGGGAGTTGTTCGCTTTCGTGTCTGGGACTCGCCGCGCTGGCCGCGTTCACCGGCCACCAGACGTTCCGCCCGCGCTCCGGCTTGCCTCGACCGCGAGGTGCGAGATGACCTGCGTGCGCATCGGCTCTCCGCGCTCGACGAAGCGTCCGTTGGCGAGGAAGCCGCGGAACTGCGC
>JBILEB010000219.1:0-9569 GCA_044352295.1 Myxococcaceae bacterium | reverse complement strand
CCGCCGACCATTCGAACGCCGCCACCGGTTGCGCCTGTGCCGGTGGAGGTCGAGCCGCCACCCCCGCTTCCGCAGCTGGTCGAAACTCCCACTCCGCTGCCGCAGGTCCGGACGCGCCCAATTCCTCCGCCGGTGGTGGTCGAGCCTCCGGCACCACCCGTGACGCCAGTGGGTCTCTTCCGCCAGGCCACCAGCGCGCGGACCTCGGGCGATCGCGTCGAGGCCGAGCGCCTGTACCGCGAGCTGGCGATTCGTTTCCCGGACTCACCCGAGGCCACCGTTGCGCACGCGGTGCTCGGACGGCTGTTGATCGATCTCGGGCGTCCGGCCGAGGGGCTTCGCGAGCTGGAAGCAACGCTGGACGGTGGACCTTCCTCCCTCCGAGAGGACGCGCTGGCACACCGGGCGATGGCGCTCGATGCGCTCGGCGATGGGAGCGCGCGCGCGGCATGGGAGCAATTGCTCCGTGAGTTCCCCAGCTCGATTCATGCCCGCCGCGCGAGAGATCGGCTGGAGGCGATCGGTCCTCCGTGACGGTCACGCGCCTGGCGGTGCGACGGTGAACCACCCCGTGGGACGCGGCCGAGGTCCGTCGCGTCCCGGGGAAGAGCCGAACTCCACCGTCGGCGCCGCCGTCGCAGAAGAAGCCCGGTGAGACCCGCGCGGAGAAGGCCGTTCGACAGGCGCACGGCGTTTGCGCGCGAGCAGCCGGGCTTCAAGTCATACGGGTCGGGCGGCCCAGGACGCGCCGAGGCGCCTCGACCTCTTCCCACCTGCCCGACCACAACGCCTTCTTCCGCGCCAATTCGCGCGTTCTCAGGTCAGAATCCCACCATGACCGCGACGCCCTGCCCTGCCCCCTGGCGCCTGGCCGTGCTGGTCTTTTTTCTCGCCTGGCCGTCCCTCGCCGCCGCACCGGTCGTCGTCCTGCGCAGCGTTTCTCCGGGTCCCAGCCCGGCCCTCGAAGTCAGCCTCACGGAGATGCTCGGCCGCCTCGGCGTCACGCTCGCACCAACCGCCATGGAGCCCCTGGCCTTCATCGACATCGAGCTCTCGACCGGCCAGCTCGTCATCGACAGCCCGTCGCGCGCGATCACCATTCGGCGAAGTCTGGCGCCTGAGCTCGTGGGAGATGTGCGGCTCGAGACCGCCGCGGTCTTGATCTCCTCAGCGGTCGAGGTGTTGCTCCACACCGACCCTCCGCGACAGCCCGTGAAGATCGTCACGCCCCCAGCCCCCGAGCCGCCGCCCGCCCAGGCCCCAAAGCCGTCGTCTCGGGTCGGGCTCGACCTCGGCGTCGGGCTGGGACCTCGGCTCGCCGGCGGCACGTCGGCGGTCGACTTCGGAGCCTCGGTCCATGGGCTGCTCACGGTGCCGATCGGGTTGCAGCTCCCGGGCGTCCTGCTGGCGGTGGCGTACCAACCGGGGCTCGATCTCGAGGGCGAGTCGATC
Organism: Myxococcaceae bacterium; assembly: GCA_044352295.1. Lineage (GTDB taxonomy): Bacteria > Myxococcota > Myxococcia > Myxococcales > Myxococcaceae > Xiheimicrobium. The sequence goes on along the minus strand of JBILEB010000219.1, from coordinate 8,117 downwards.
ACGCTGCGGGGCTCTCTGGTCGCCGCACGCCTGGCGCTGCAGCTCGAGCTGATCCGCGGTTCGCTGGGCCGTCTCGAAGCCGGCGCTGGTGGAGGCATCGATGTCTTCTCCCTGTCCCGTTTTCAGCGCGAAGGTGAGCTGCTGCGACCCGGAGCGCCCCGCCTCGCCGTGGCGCCGATCCTGAGCGGCCTGGTCACGTGGCGGTTTCCGGTCGGCGAGAGCGTGCATCTGTTCGCCTCGGTCGTCGTCGATGGGGACCTGCGAGCTCCGCGCGCGCCTTCGATGAGGCCTGGGGACGTCGCCGACGATCCCCGCCCGTGGACCGTGCGGCCGATGCTGCAGCTCGGCGTGTCGTTCGCGCCGCTGCGCGTGGCGCGGTGATCGTTTTTCCGCGCTGCACGACACCACCCGTTCGAGAGGGCCGCGCCTCTCCTCGAACGAAAGGTGAACTGAACATGCATCGCTCGTCCTCCGCCGTCGTGGTCGTCCTCTTTTCCGCGTGTGGGGTCGACACGCTCGTCGACGTCGCCTCGGAGTCGTCTGCGCTCATCACCGCCCAATGCGACGTGCAGGCCTCGAGCGCCGCCGTCGATGGGTGCTTCGACACGTTCCGCACGTGCAAGCAGCAGAGCGGCGCCGTCGAAGCCGACTGTCGCGCGGCGCTCGAGGGGTGCCTTCCGGAAGGCCTGCCACGTCACCGTCCACCTGGAGGCGCGGATGGGGGGTGCCGAGGGGATGGGGACGGCGCTCCAGGCGGTCTGCGTGGCCCGCCACCGGGCGATCGTCCTGACGGTGGGGCGCGAGGGCCTGGTGGACGGGGACGTCATGGTCGCGGCCCTGGCGGCCATCGAGGGCCGATCGGACTCGATGACGCCGCCGTGCAGCAGTGCCAGTCGATGGCGCAGGCGTGCGTCGCCGCCGGAACGGACGAGGCCACCTGTCGCGACGCGGCCCGCACCTGTGTCCATGACGCGTTGAGCGCCGCCTTCACCGCGCGGTGTGAGGAGCTCGAGACCGCCTGCACGGCGAACGTGGGTCAGGACTGCTCGGAGCTCACCCGCCGCTGCAGCGAGGGCCTCCGCGCGCCCCCCGAGCCCGGCGCCTGCATCGTTCCCGACGCTGCCACCCCGTAAGCGCCCGTTGTGAGGCGCAGGACTCTGAGCGCCCAGGCCCGGCGCTGTGCCGCTGCGGGATGCTGACGTTCCGCAACGCCCGCGCCGAGGCGCTGCGGGGCCTCCGACGCGAGGGCCACGTCCACAGGCGGTGCTGATGAACGCTCACGGATCAAGGTGCTGATGCCAGGGTCGAGGAGCCGTGACCGCCCCGAGGCGTACGAGCTGGCGCTCATCGAGAACATCCAGCGCGCCGACCTCAACCCCTCGCTCCGTGCGCCACCCGAGCCCAGCCCCTGCACCGGCCCGGCCGCTGCTCTCCGGAACCACCCGCCACCCGGACGGGCCCGTTCGCCGCTCAGCCTTGACGCTGCCCCTCCCTGACGCCTAAGCACCGCTGCTCGTTTCTTTCACAGGAGTCACCATGGCCCGCGTCACCGTCGAAGATGCGCTTCCCTACGTCGACAACCGCTTCGCCCTCGTGCTGCTCGCCGCCAAGCGCGCGCGTCAGTTGATGGCCGGAGCGCGGCCGTTGGTCGAGACGTCGAAGAACAAGTCCTGCGTGCTGTCGCTGCGCGAAGTGGCCACCGGCCGCGTTCGCTTCGACCGCGATGTTCGCCAGGCGCTCATGGGCCGCTACGACGCGCCCTCCGCCCGCGGCTGATCGTAGGCTCGGTTCACTGCGGTCCCACGCGCCTCTTCCGTTCACGCGGAAGGGGCGTTCGTGTTTTTCGGGGATTCACGCGGGCTGCGGGTTCGTGGGTGCGATCGGAAACGGCTCGGCACGGGCGCCTTCGGGCACGCGCTCGGTCTGCGGAGCCCTCCGTACGACGTGGTGGAACACCTCGACCGGCGTGAAGCGCTCCAGCACGGCGATGAACGCCTCCCGGGAGGCGTTGGGTCGAGGCGGCGCTGGGGTCTTCGGAGGCGCAGCGAGGACTCGCGCGAGCTGACCGGGCGTGAGCTTCGACTTCTTCTTTCGTTTCGTCGGCCGGTCGGCTGCTGGGAGCATGCGCAGATCGCACGAGCACATGCCGTTCGTCACCAGCAGCAGCGCGCGCCCCGGCGGAAAGCACGCGGCCATGCCGGGGTTGGTCTGCACCACGCACTCCAGCCGGACCGCGCGAAGGGCCGCGATGAGCGATTCCTTGCGCTTCGGCGAAACGCCCACGGTGATGAAGGTGCACATCGCTCCGACACCCTACGGCAGCGGAATCGACAGCCCCAGCGGCGGAGGCGGCAGTCCGACGGGCACGGGCCGCAGCTCGAGCAGCCCCTTGTTGTACGTGGCGACCGCGCTGAAGAACTGATTCGACGCGGCCATCGCGAACGGCACCGAGATCACCGTCAGCACGACCGCGACGAGCGAGCCGACGAGGCCGACGGCGAGCAGGGGCAGGAACCCGGCGCCCGAGACGACGAGCGGGGCGATCACCACGAGGGCCAGCGACAGCCCCGAGAGCGACAAGCCCACGAGCTGAAAGATGTTGGCGAGCCGGAAGCTGTCCTGCGCGCGCTGGGCCAGGGTGAGCGCCTCGGGCACGAGCGTGAAGGCCTCGGTGAAGTCTTCGTCGCGAATGGTGAAGGAGCGCTCCCGCTGCCGCAGCTTGAAGCCCTGCGCCTGCTCGGTATCGAGGGTGAGGAGGTGTCGATCGACGAAGGTCGCGAACGCCTTCACCTCGGGCGGCTCGTCGGGCGAGGCGCGCACGGCCTCCTTCGAGGGCACCAGCTGCGGCACGGCCGGAGGACTGTCCGGTGAGACCGCCACTGGCGGCGGCGTCTGGGCAAGGACCAGCGCAAGGCTGAGACAGAAGGACATGTCAGCACTCCACGAAGGGCGGGTCGGAACGATTTCAGGCCGGGGGCACCAGGAGCGCGCGGGCCTTCCCGGCCATCTCGCGCTCACCGGGGTACGTCAGCTTCGCGGGCGCCTCGTCGAGCGGCAGCCACCAGGCGCGGTCGACCTCCTTGCGCATGGCCTCGGTCACTTGATCGATGACGCCGGACTCGTAACGGAAGAGGAAGAACGCGACCTCCTTGAAGATCGTCGTCCCACGCCACCGGTACACGTACTTCACGTCGCCGAGCTTCTGGTCCAGCCGCGCCTCGAGGCCGGTCTCCTCCCGCACCTCGCGCGTGGCGGCCTGCTCGGCGTTCTCTCCGGGATCGATGTGGCCCTTGGGGAGCGCGGTGACCGTCTTTCCGGCCGGACGAATGACCGCGACCTCGAGCCGGCCGTCGACGTCGCGCACCACCACCCCGCCCGCTGAAAACTCCCGCGTCGACGCCACGAGCCGCTTGTATCGGCCTCACGGCCCCGCGTCACCGGGCGAAGTAGGCCAGCTTGGCCTCGGCGCCCAGCCGGTAGGCGTGCCGGAGCTCCGACAGCAGCGCGTCGAGCCGCCCCGCCCGAATCGCAGGCAACAGCCGCGTGCAGTAGCGCCGCGCGAGCCGGTTCGCCTCGACGTAGCGCCACCGCTCGTCGCCCGAGAGGCTGTCCAGGTAGCGCACGCGCTCGAACAAGGTGCCGATGAGGCGCTGCGCCCAGTCCGCCGCGTGCACGCCCCACCGCATCAGGGTGCACACCGCGAACTTGTCCACCTCGGCCTGCGCCTCGAGCTCGAGCATCGACACCCGCCGCTCCAGGCCCGCCGTCTGCGTCACGTAGACGAAGTGCGAGACGCCCTCGGTGACTTCGCAGAAGCCGGGGAACTCCTGATCGAGCAGCTGCTCCGCGTCGTCCTCCAGCCGGCTCACCCGCTCGAGCATCGCGGGCTCCAGGTACAGCGCGAGATCGAGCGAGTCTCCGTCGTCGGCGACCAACAGCTCCTCGCGCGACCGTCCCGTGCCGCCGAGCGCCCGCGCCGTCTCCGCGTCGACCAGGAAGTCCCGCGCCCGGTACGCACAGCGAATGCCGTAGAGCGTCTCGAGCTGGGCCTGAAGCGCGTTGAGCATGGGTCAGTTCGTCAGCAGCTTCTTCTTTGGGAGCATGCCCGCGTCGATCAGCACCGCCTCGAGCCGCTCGTCTCCGGAGCGCGACCATTGCTCGAACACCTGCATCTGCCCTTTCGGACCCGAAGCAACCTGCCCCCGCGCGGCGATCTCCTTGAGTACGTCGACCAGCGACGAGAACTTTTGATCGAGCTCCAGGTAGACCGAGGTGAAGGCCGTGGAGGGCGTCAGATCGGCGATCGCCGCGTACGCCTTGCGCCCCATCTGCATGTAGTAGTCGGCGCCCACCACCCGGTCGGCCAACGACTGCTGGAAGAACCCCGCCGTGTAGAGCGACTGATCCCCGAGCTGCCGCAGGGTGCGAATCCGCTGTTCCCGCTCCTGCTGCAGCGCCCGCGTGTAGAGCAGCGCGAGCGGCTCGGTGTCCTTTTTCCCGTCGAGCTCGGCCGTGAAGAGCTTCTCGGCCGCCGCGTACTCCGACAACAGGTTCACCACGTAGAACTCGGTCACCTCCGCGAGGCTGACCCGCTGCCGCTGCACCACTTCGCCCAGCAGCAGGCGGAAGAACTCCGTGAGCGACCCCGACATGACGAGCTGCGACATCGTTCGACGCCTCCTCTGACGCGATGGGTCACCCGGCACCCGTGGCCACCTGCGACCACCCGTCACAGAAGCGTATCGGCACATCGCCGGGTTTTCAAAAAGACCACTTGAAATCCGGGCACTTGCGCTGGCACTCCCGTCGCCCGAGCGCCAATTCACCCACCTGAGGCCGTTGGCACTCCCCCTTGCCGAGCGCCAGGTTGTCGCTTGACCGTGAGGGGACGGTGGCTATATCGAAGGCGCCTCGAACCTTTGGCACTCGGCCTGTTCGAGTGCCAACTCACCCGCAGTTGACCCACCCCCAAGGAGAACCCCATGAAGATTCGTCCCCTGCACGACCGGCTCATCGTCAAGCGCCTCACCGAGGAGAACAAGACCAAGGGCGGCATCATCATTCCGGACTCGGCCAAGGAGAAGCCGCTCGAGGCGAAGGTCGTCGCCGTCGGCAACGGCAAGATCCTCGAGGACGGCAAGGTTCGCCCGATGGACATCAAGGCCGGCGACACCATTCTCTTCAGCAAGTACGCCGGCACGGAGATCAAGATCGAGGGCGATGAGCACCTCATCCTCCGCGAGGAAGACGTCCTCGGCGTGATCGAGAAGTAAGTCCCACCCCTTTCCCACCCGATCACCAAAGGACATTCCACCATGGCAGCCAAAGACATCATCTTCGACACCCGCGCCCGCGACGCGATCCTTCGCGGCGTCAACACCCTCGCCGACGCGGTGAAGGTCACGCTGGGGCCCAAGGGCCGGAACGTCGTCATCGAGAAGTCGTTCGGTTCTCCGACGATCACCAAGGACGGCGTCACCGTCGCCAAGGAGATCGAGCTCGAGAACAAGTTCGAGAACATGGGCGCGCAGATGGTGAAGGAGGTCGCGTCGAAGACCTCTGACATCGCCGGCGACGGCACCACCACCGCGACCGTGCTCGCGCAGGCCATCTTCCGTGAGGGCGCCAAGCTCGTCGCGGCCGGCCACAACCCGATGGAGATCAAGCGCGGCATCGACAAGGCCGTCACGACGATCGTCGCCGAGCTCAAGAAGCTCGCCAAGCCCACCCAGGGCAAGAAGGACATCGCTCAGGTCGGCACCATCTCGGCCAACGGCGACACGACGATCGGCAACATCATCGCCGAGGCGATGGACAAGGTCGGCAAGGAGGGCGTCATCACGGTCGAGGAGGCGAAGGGCCTCGAGACCGAGCTCGACGTGGTCGAGGGTATGCAGTTCGACCGCGGCTACCTCTCGCCGTACTTCGTCACCAACCCGGACCGCATGGAGGTCGAGCTCGCCGACCCCTTCATCCTCATCTACGAGAAGAAGATCTCGACGATGAAGGACCTGCTGCCCCTGCTCGAGCAGGTGGCGCGCTCCGGCAAGCCGCTCGTGATCGTCGCCGAAGAGGTCGAGGGCGAGGCGCTCGCGACGCTCGTGGTGAACAAGATCCGCGGCGTGCTCAACGTGTGCGCGGTGAAGGCCCCTGGCTTCGGCGATCGCCGCAAGGCCATGCTCGAAGACATCGCGATCCTCACCGGCGGCAAGATGATCGCCGAGGACCTCGGCCTCAAGCTCGAGAACGTCACCCTGACCGACCTCGGCCGCGCCAAGCGGGTGAAGGTCGACAAGGACAACACGACGATCATCGACGGCGCTGGAGCCCAGAAGGAGATCGAGGCCCGCGTGAAGCAGATCCGCGCGCAGGTCGAAGAGACCACCAGCGACTACGACAAGGAGAAGCTGCAGGAGCGGCTCGCCAAGCTCGTGGGCGGCGTGGCGGTCATCAACGTCGGCGCGGCCACCGAGACCGAGATGAAGGAGAAGAAGGCCCGCGTGGAAGACGCGCTCAACGCGACCCGCGCGGCCGTCGAAGAGGGCATCGTCCCTGGCGGCGGCGTGGCCTACATCCGCTGCCTCAAGGCGCTCGAGGGCACGGTCGTCAACGCCGAGGAGAAGTTCGGCGTCGACATCATCCGTCGCTCGCTCGAGGAGCCCCTTCGCCAGATCTCGGCGAACGGCGGCCTCGAGGGCTCCGTGATCGTCAACAAGGTCAAGGAAGGCACGGGCGCCTACGGCTTCAACGCGGCGACTGGCGCGTTCGAGGACCTGCTGGCGGCTGGCGTCATCGACCCGGCCAAGGTGTCGCGCTGCGCCCTGCAGAACGCGGCGTCGGTCAGCTCGCTGATGCTCACCACCGAGGCGATGGTCGCCGAGAAGCCGCGCGACGAGGACAAGGCGCCGGCCGGCGGTGGCGGTGGTGGCATGGGCGGTATGGGCGGCATGGGCATGTAAGTCGCTCCCGATGACCTCGGAGGGGTTCGTTCGACCCTCCTTCGTCACCGCACGAGGCCTCCGGAACCCTTTGGGTTTCGGGGGCCTTCGTGTTTCTGGCGGCCAGTGGCGCGGCGAGTGCTTAGAGCGGTGTCGTGCGCCTGCTCTTCACCTTCGTCTGCGTCACCACGACCCTCGCGCTCGCCCAGGACGCCGCAGCCCCGCTGCCCGCCGTCGAGCACGATCTGCAGTCGTGGACGCTCCTGACCGCCTGGGGCCGGAAGGATCGGTTCCGCTGGTACGCCGAGGCCCAACCCCGGGTGAGCCTGTCGACCGGCCGCTTCGAGCGGCTGCTGCTGCGGCCCGCGGTCGGCCTCCAGGTGACGCCCGAGGTGTCGCTCTGGGTCGGCTATTCGTGGACGCCCACGTTCGGCCCGTACCGCGATGAGCAGCGGCCCTTCCAACAGGTGCTGGTCGAGCAGAAGTTCGCGGGCATCGTCACCCTCATCAACCGCTTCCGGGTCGAGGAGCGCTTCATCGAGAACACCAGCGGGGTGGCGCTCCGACTGCGGCACATGGTGCGCGGCGTGGCGCGCTTCGGTGCTTCGTCGCCCTGGGGGCTCGCGGTGTCCGAGGAGCTCTTCGTGAACCTCAACGGCGTCGATCGGGGACCTGCGCCAGGGTTCGATCAGAACCGCGCGTTCGTCGGACTCAACGTGAACGTCGACGCCTGGCAGTTCGAGCTCGGGTACATGAACGTGTTCGTCAACCGCCCTGGCCCGTCGTCCGATCGAATGCTCCATACGGTCACCGGCATGGTGGTCTTCACCGCGCCGTAGGTGGAAGCCGATTCGCCATCACAGCGCCGAGCTCGGACAAGGCTCTTCATCCGAAATGCAATGGGCCCTTGGCTGGGCGACGAGGCGCGAGAAGCCCCGTGTCATGGCACCGCGGCACGAAGTGCGAACCCAGTTGTCACGCGGAGCAGCCGAGCAGATCCACGGACACTCTTCGTTGTCCGCGATGAACTCGTCACCACTGCGCTTGAACAACGTCTGGCGCGTGACGGTTTCTTGAGACACCTCATTGGGGTGAAGATCGCCTTGGAGGTGATTGATGGGGAAGCGAGCGAAGGAAGAGCGCGGTCGGTACACCGCGAAGAGGAAGGTCGAGGCGGTG
>JBILEB010000337.1:0-2725 GCA_044352295.1 Myxococcaceae bacterium | reverse complement strand
AGTTCCTTCAAGTCGGCGCGGAGGTCACCGAAGAGCTGGACCGACCAGAACCCCATGGGAATCGAGGAGATCACCGCGATCAGGACCACGAGCCCCGCGTGGCGGAAAAGGCCGGACATGAACCGCTCGCGCAAAGTGTCACGTTCCTGCCACCGATGCCCTACGGCGGCAACCGGCGCGGGTCGGCGGCTCCGATGTGCTGCGGCGCACAACCGATCTTGTGCTTTGGGACGTCGATACGTGCGTGCTACAGCCCCGCCCCCATGACGTCGAAGACCCAACGCCTCCGGGCTATGCTCACCTCGAAGACGGCGACCGTGCTCATGGAAGCCCACAACGGCCTCTCCGCCAAGATCGCGCAGGAGGCGGGCTTCGAGGCGCTCTGGGGCAGCGGCCTCTCGATCTCGGCGGCGCTTGGCGTCCGTGACAACAACGAGGCGAGCTGGACACAGGTGCTCGAGGTCCTCGAGTTCATGAACGACGCCACGGACCTGCCCATCCTGATGGACGGCGACACGGGATATGGCAACTTCAACAACGTCCGCCGCCTGATCGCCAAGCTCGAGCAGCGGGGCGTCGCGGGCGTGGCGCTCGAGGACAAGCTCTTCCCCAAGACCAACAGCTTCATCGACGGCGAGAAGCAGGCGTTGGCGGAGATCGACGAGTTCTGCGGCAAGATCCGCGCGGCCAAAGAGACGCAGCGCGACCCCGACTTCATGGTCGTCGCCCGCACCGAGGCCTTCATCGCGGGCTGGGGGCTGCGCGAGGCGCTCATCCGCGCCGAGGCCTACGCGAAGAGCGGGGCCGACTGCATCCTCGTGCACTCGAAGCGCAAGGACCACGAGGACATCCTCCAGTTCATGAAGCACTGGAACCACTCGGTGCCGGTCGTCATCGTCCCCACCAAGTACCCGACGGTGCCGCTCGCGGAGTTCGAGAAGGCGGGCGTACACAACTTCATCTTCGCCAACCAGGCGCTGCGCACGGTCGTCACCTCGCTCCAGAAGAACCTGAGCAAGCTGCGCCAGTCGCTCGATCTGATGTCGATCGAGAAGGAGATCGCGCCGGTCGACGAGGTCTTCCGGCTGCAGAACATGGCGGAGATGAAGACCGCCGAGAAGAAGTACCTTCCGGCCACCAAGACCACCAAGCGGAAGGCGCTCGTGCTCGGTGCGACCAAGGGCAACTTCGGTGCGCTAGTCGAGAACAAGCCCAAGTGCATGCTCTCGGTCGCCGGCAAGCCGGTGCTCACCTGGCAGGTCGAGGCCTTCAACCGCGCGGGCGTCAAGGACGTCGCGGTCGTGCGCGGCTACAAGAAGGAGGCGGTCGATCTCGCCGGCCTGCGCTTCTTCGACAACGACGCCTGGGCAGAGACCGGCGAGCTGTGGTCGCTCTACCAGGCCCGCGATCTGCTCAACGACAACCTCGTGCTCAGCTACGGCGACGTCATCTTCGACGACTTCATCCTCCAAAACTTGATCTCGCACGAGCAGCCGATCTCGATCGCCGCGGACGCGTCCTGGAAGCTCCGCGAGCGTCCGGACGAGAAGCGCGACCTCGTAGCCACGAAGGGCTACTTCGCGCCCGTCGGTGACTCGCGCTGCACGCTCGTCGACGTGGGTCCGGGCGTCGCCAAGGACGATGTCAACGGCGAGTTCATCGGCCTCGTGTACCTCTCGGCCGCGGGCGCCCGCACCGTGGCCGACACCCTCGACCGCATGGCGCAGAGCGAGCCCGAGGTGCTCAAGAAGGGCGACCTCCGTGAGCTGTTCATGCGGCTCCGCGGCGCGGGGCAGGACGTGAACGTCGTCCACACCTTCGGGCGCTGGCGCGACCTCGACACTGAGGCCGACCTCCTCGAGCCGCAGGCCTGAGGAGCGACGATGCAGATCGATCTCTTCGGCGACATCCTCGCGCGCCATGGCATCCGTAGCGGGGCGGGCGTTCCGTGCTCGTACTTCACCTCGCTCGTGAACTACATGGAGGCAGACGCCTCCCTCGACTACGTGTCGGCGAGCAGCGAGGGCGAGGCGGTCTCGATCGCGGCTGGCATGGTCACCGGCGGTCGCCCGGCTTTTGCGCTGATGCAGAACTCGGGGCTCGGGAACGCGGTCAACCCGATCACCTCGATGCTCTACATCTACCAGATGCCGGTGGTCTTGCTCGTGTCGCACCGTGGCGAGCCGGGCGGGAAGCCCGACGAGCCGCAGCACGAGCTGATGGGGCAGATCACCGTCGAGCTGTCGAAGCTCTGCGGGCTCGAGACCCATGTGCTCACCGACGAGAACCTGGAGCCTACGCTCTCGAGCGCGCTCGCGCGCGGGGTCCCGGCGGCGTGGGTCGTGCGAGAGGGCACCATCAAGGGTGGGCCCAAGGCCAAGCTCGCCAACCTCGAGCTCGAGACCTCCACGATCACGCTGCCCCCGCGTCGGAAGCTCACGCCCACGCTCACCCGCGAGAGGGCGCTCGAGACCATCCTGCCGCTCCTCGACGCGAACGGCGTCGAGGCCGCGCAGCCTGCGGTGATCGGCACGACCGGCAAGCTCTCGCGTGAGCTCTTCGAGCTCGGCGACCGCGACCACGGCCGCCGGAACCGCTTCTACATGGTGGGCTCGATGGGCTGCGCAGCGAGCTACGGCCTCGGCGTCGCGCGCGCGCGGCCGGAGCGCCCGGTGCTCGTGCTCGATGGCGACGGTGCTCTGCTCATGAAGCTCGGGACGCTCGC
>JBILEB010000336.1:0-2739 GCA_044352295.1 Myxococcaceae bacterium | reverse complement strand
GCCGCGAGCGCGAAGGAGACGAGGCAGAACGAGGCGAAGACGGAACGGCGCATGGGCAAAGCTCCTGGGAGGTGCTGCGTGAACGACGAGGCCAGCGCGAAGGTGTCGCAGGCGTCGGGCGCAGGGCCCTGAGCACCTTCGATGCCACCTCGACACACGGGTGGTCCCGGGTGGTTGCCACGGCGCCGTGTGCAGGGACTTGCACCGGGTGCGCAAGAATTGGGAGATCGCCGGTCGGAGATGGTCTGCTCCCTGGTGAGTCAGCGGCGAACGACGTCGAAGTGAAAGCCCAGCTTGAAGAGCACCAGCGGCGTGGCAGCGCTCGGCAGCGTGCTCAGGCCGGCATCTCCGAGCGCCATCATGGGCAGCGAGAACGCCACCTCGGGCATGAGGGTGAAGCGGTCAAAGACCTGCAGGGCCACGCCCAGGCTCGCGGCTGGAATGAACCCCAGCGCGGGCGTGCGGCTCGACACCAGGACCACGGGGCGCAGTCCCAGCGTCAGCTCATGCGGCCCCAGCCGAAGGCCGACGAGCACCGGCAGGGCCGCGCTCACCGTCGTGCCGTTCGTTCCCACGGTCGGCACCACCGAGAGGATGACGCGCGAGGAGGCCTCGGTGAGCCGAACCTTGGTGTGGAGCTCCAGGCCCGACAGGCCGGCGCGAGCGCCCACGTCGACGCTGTCCGTCACGCCAGCGCGAATGGCCGCGTCGAACTGCGGGAGCCCGTCGAGGCTGGGCCCTGAGCCGATGGGGCCGATGCCACCCAGCTGGACGCTCAGCAGCGGGCCCTGCAACAGACCCGCGCCCGCTTCCACCGCCACCTGCACCGTGCCGCGCCCGAGGGTGTCGGCCCGCTGCACACTGGAAATCGAGGTACATCCCGTCACTGCCACCATCACAACCGTCATCAGGAGGGCTTGGTTCATGCCCTCGATGTATGGAATTGCGCGCGAAGGCGGAATTCGCCTTCCCGTTCTCGCTCGGCGTCGAAGATCTTTGCAAAATCATGGCCTTGGACGCGCTCGTCGGGTCGACCCCAAAGCTCGTTCAGGTTTTCGGAGGGCTGGCAGGGGGCTCCAGGTAGCCCACGACGAGCTGGACCAGCTCTGTCTTGAAGCGCGGGTCATCCAGCCGCTCGGGGCACTGGGCGAGCGCCAACAAGACCGCGGCGCGCAGCGCGTTCGAGATGATGAAGGCGGCCATGCCGAGGTCGGTCTGGCGAACCTGGGGGCCCAGGGCTTCGAGGAAGCGCTGGACGGCGGCGGTCATGCGCTCATCGCATTGGGTCAACGAGAGGAGGTCGCCCGCGCGGAGGAAGTAGCGCAGCAGGCCCCGCTCGAGCGCCGTGCGTCGTCGTTTGTCGTCCACCACCGCGTCGACGAGGACGCGGGCCGCCTCATGAGGCCCAAGGCCCCTGCTGGCCTCGAGGCTTCGTTCCAGCGCGTCCATTTGTTTGCGGAGGTGGAAGCCCAGCATGGCGTTCACCAGCGCCGGCTTCGAAGGGAAGTACTGGTACACCGAGCCGACGCTGACGCCGGCGCGGTCGGCGATGGCCTGCATCGAGGGGTCCTGCACCTCTCCGCGCTGCAGCATCTGGAACATCGCCTCGAAGACGGCCTCCACCGTCTCTTTGGAGCGGTCCTGCTGGGGCGCCTTGCGCGGTTTGAGCTCGCGGTCCTTCATGCCGGACCGCCAGGTGGCGTTCCCGTCGTCGTGGTGTGGCGTCGCATCGGGTGGGGGCGCTCCGGGGCAGGGGATGACGGTGTGGCCGCGTCGCCGCCGGACTGCAAGGAGCAGCTCCTGCGAACGGCATGTTGGTGACTCCGTTTCATCACGGCGCGACGTTCCGACGGTGGCGCCATTCGTTTCGAAGGAGAACCGGCTCCTCCACCGAGTGATGTCACCAGTGGTCACATTCGCCGCCTGACGATGTGACCAATGGTTACTTCCTCGCGGCGGGAATGAAAGGCGCGGGGCTGGCGGTTTGGAGGTAGGAATTGACCTTCATGTCGTCGTCCCATGTCGTCATTCTCTTTGGTGGTGCCTCGTCGGAGCGGCTCGTCTCGGTGGCCTCGGCGCAGAACGTGTCGTCGCTCCTTCCAGAGGCGGCCTGCTGGTTCCTCACGTCTTCGGGGAGCGTCCACGTCGTCGACCGCGCGGCGCTGGCGGCGCACCAGAAGCCCTTCGAGGTGGACTTCACGCCGGGCGGACCAGCGACCTTCCCCTCGCTCGACGCTGCGCTCGAGGGGCCCCAGGCGAAGGCGCAGGTGTTCTTCCTCGCCCTGCACGGCGGCGCTGGTGAGAACGGCACGGTGCAGGCGCTGTTCGAGGCGCGGCGGCTTCCGTTCACGGGCTCCAGCGCGGCGGCGAGCGCCCGGGCGTTCGACAAGGCCATCACCAAGGCCCTCGTCGGCGCGAAGGGCGCACGACTGGCAGAGGCCGAAGTGTTCGTGCACGAGCGGCCGTCGGACATCCAGGCCCGACTCCTGGCGCTCTTCAAGACCGCGCCGCGCTGGGTGCTCAAGCCCGTCGAAGATGGCTCCAGCGTCGGGCTCATCCACCTCACCTCGCCGGACCAGACGTCGGAGGCCGCCTCGCAGATGTCGCGCTCGGGCCTTCGGTACCTCGCCGAGCAGTTCATCGAAGGGCGGGAGCTGACGGTGGGCGTCGTCGACGAGCCCGGTGGACCCGTGGCGCTCCCCGTGTCCGAGGTGCGCACCGTGCCAGGCGGCGCGTTCG
>JBILEB010000218.1:0-9677 GCA_044352295.1 Myxococcaceae bacterium | reverse complement strand
TAGCCGGGCGTGCCCATCACCGCGCCGTCGCGGGTCAACGGCTGCGCGAGCGCCGAGTCGGGGATGACGAGCTCCGGCATCGGTTGGCCGGGCACGGGTGTCGAGGCGCTCTGCCGCGCCAGGCCGAAGTCGACGACGCGCGGGCGTCCGTCTTTCCCAATCAGCACGTTGTCGGGCTTGAAGTCGCGGTGCACCAGGCCGGCGGCGTGCGCGGCCGAGAGCCCCCGCCCGGACTGGAGGAAGACGTCGACGATGTCGCGCCAGGCGCGGTCGCCGCGCAGCCACTCGCCGAGCGTCTCGCCTTCGACGAACTCCATGGCGATGAAGACGCGGTCGGCGAAGGTGCCCACGTCGTGCACGCCGATGACGTTGGGGTGCTGGAGCCGCGCCATCGCCTGCGCCTCGCGCTGCAGCCGCGAGCGCCCCTCGTCGGCCGACAGCGAGCCCGAGCGCAGCAGCTTGACGGCCACCTTGCGGTCGAGCCGCGGGTCGAACGCCGCGAACACCTCACCCATGCCGCCGGCGCCGAGCTTCTCGAGCAGCATGTAGTGGCCCAGCAGCATGCCGCGGGTGATGGGGCCGACGGTGCCGGGCTCTCCGGGGCGGTCGGGCTTCGTGTCTGGGCCGGCGACGGTCTTGGAAAAGACGATGGACGAGATGTTCTGCTGGCGGCGGCGGCAGTCCTCACAGGCGGCCAGGTGCGCCTGCACCTCGGCCTCGCGGACGGCGCCCAGCGTGCCCAGGGTGAACTGGAGAATGAGCTCTTCGTCGAGGTGCACCACGAACGGCCTCGACCGTACGCCGCCGGGTGGTTCGAGGCGAGCTGAGGGAAGGCGCCACCTCACCTCCATGCCCTCAGTTTCCTCTCGCGTGGCCGAAGCTGCGTGGCAGATTCGAAGCCATGCGCCTCGTTCTCCCCGCTGCTGCAATGGCCCTTTCACTCCTTGCCTGTGAATCTGCGACGTACGATCGCGCGTCGGTGAGCGGCACGTGGGATGACGGAAAGACCCTGGGCTCCGTCTCGCGCTGGGTGCTCACCGCTGACGGCAAGGGCGCCGAGTACGCCGCCGAACGAAAACCTGGCGAGACCGAGACGAAGTGGCCGACGACTCCATCGGCTGAGTTCACCTGGGAAGTCGATGAGGCCGCTCACCAGTTCAAGAGAACCCTGGTGGCGCGCGACGGCAAGCCGCTCCCGAAGCCGGGGGAGTTGGGCTTTTCGACGATTGGGCGAGAGCCGGTCACGTACGAGTACGAGTTTCGCGCGAGCGGCAAGAGACTGAATCTCAAGCGGAACGGCAGCTACAGCTACAACTGGCGGCGCACCGTCGGCCCGTAGCCTGGTCGGCTCGCCCAGCTGCACCACGAACGGCCTCGACCGCATGCGCCGCCGGGTGCGTCGATGCGAGGCACACGCAAAGCCGAGGTGCTGGACGCAAGTGACCGTGCCGGCGCCATTCACCTCGCAACGCACCGGGAGTCAGGCGCTGCTACACTTCGCGTATGAGCTCCGCCGACGAGTCGGCTCGACGCGCGGCTGCACGCGCGGGCTGGCCAGGACTGAAGACGACGCTGACGGACGCGCCGGGCGCCGACGATCTGAGGGCCAGCACGACCGCGGAGCAACGGCTGGCGATGATGTGGGAACTGACGCTCGGTGCGTGGGCGCTCACCGGCCTTCCCCTGCCTGACTACACCCGCGCCAACATGCCGTGTCGGCTGCTTCGCCCTGGCGAACGATGAGTGTCGAGTCCGGCCTGAACCCAGACTTTCTCGACTTGCTCGAGGCCTTCGTGGCAGCGCAGGTCGAGTTCATCGTGGTGGGCGCTCACGCGCTGGCTGCCCATGGCGTGGTCCTCGAACAGGGGGCCACGCTGGGTGGGGTGCACCAGGAACGGCCTCGACCCGCCGCCGGGCGCTGAGGGCCGGAGCGCGGGTGCTGACGCGCTGGGAGCGGCTGCTGACCGTCTCCACGTGGGCCGCGGCCTCCTCAGGACGGATGGGGGCCGTCCTGAGGTCGGTTGGTGATCGTCCAGAGGTGGGTTGGTGATCGTCCAAAGACGGACTGGTGATCGTCCAAAGACGGGCTGGTGATCGTCCAAAGGCGGGCTGGTGATTCAGCCCGGGGTGGTGTCGGGCGTGGGCTCCGCCGGTGACGCTCTCGAGGCCCGCACGGACTGGAAGGCAGCGCCCGGTTTGGGGAGCTTCATCGCGACGCCGTCGTCCTTGGCCTGCTTGAGCTGCGCGAACGCGAAGCCCATCTCGCGCAGCACGCGCCCTTCGACGAGGTTGGTCTCGACGGAGTCGCCGCCCGTTTCGCCGCCGAACGTGCGCTGGTTGGCCTCACGCAGGGCATCGGAGATGGCCGAGACCGACGAGAGGAAATTCGCCGAGAGCCCGACATCATCGGCGATCAGCTCGCCATCGTCGCTGCGGCGCAGGTTCGTCGCGAGCTGGAGCAGACCCGCGAGCGTGGACTCGAGGGTGTGGGGAGACTGCGCCGTCTCGTTCCGGTTGGCGATCGCCTTCTCGAGCGTCTCGTTGCCGTGCGCCGCGGCGTAGAGCCCGTTCGCCAGCTGACGACGCGCCTTCGACGCGCGCAGGAACAGGCCGTTGCGCGCCGCGCGCTCGCTGGTCAGGTCCTCCGAGCTGTCGGCGGCGATGGCGTCGTCGAGCTCGGTGATGAGCGTGCACAGCCACGCCAGGCGCGTCGGGCTGTAGGTGGTGATGGGCGTCCTCTTGACGATGGCGGCGACCTCCGAGACGAACTTGTCGGCCTCGGCGACGACGGTGGCCGCCTTGGTACGACTGCCCCACGCGGCGCACTGCTCGTTCGAGAACGCCGAGAGGTAGACGCGCCGGTGGCGGGCGTCGATGGGCGGCAGGGTCTCCAGCAGCTTCATCGCCACGCGCACGGTCGGCTTCGCCGGGGTGGGCTTCTTCTTGAGCGGCGGCTTCGTCGTCGTCTTCTTCTTCTTCGCGGCCATGGGTCCCTTTCGGTGAGAACGCGGCGCGGAGTGTCGGAGTGCGTCGTCCCGCTTTCAACGAGATTTCGTGCCGTCGCTTGAAGGCCCATCGACCGGTGAAGACAGCACCAGCCCTGCGCGCTACACGAGGGCCCGCATGCAGCGCTGGCTCTCTCCGTCGGTCGGCTTCGGCCTCGTCGCCGCGCTCTACGTGCTGTCGTTCCCGTACCACCCGGGCATTCGCAGCCCCAACGAGCTGTGCCGCCTGTGGCAGTCGCGCTCGCTCGTCGACCACGGCACCATCGTCATCAACGACACCCTGCGGGAGTTCGGCCCGGTCGGGGACTTGTCCTGCACCGCGCGGGCGGACCTCCCGGACGGCACCAGCCGGCTCGTCCCGTGCGTGCAACCGCCTCCACCCGGCGCCCGCCTGTCGGACCCGAAGTACTACCCGTCGAAGGCGCCCATGTTGTCGTTCCTCGGCGCGCCCGTGTACGCGGGGCTCAAGGCCCTCAAGACGCCCGTCTCGGACTCGGCGCAGGTGCTCTTCTCGCGCCTCTTCATCACCATCGCGCCGACGCTGCTGATGCTGGTCTTCCTGCGGCGCTTCCTCTCGAGCGTCGTCTCGGCCGCCCTCGCCGACACGCTCGTCGTCGTCTACGCGCTGGGCACGCTGGCCTTCAGCTACTCGGAGCAGTTCCTCTCGCACCAGCTCACCGCCGTGCTGCTCTTCTTCACCTTTTTCCTCGCCTGGCAGGTCGAGCGCGGAGCGATGAAAGAGGTGGGGCTCGTCGGCGCGGGGGCGTTTGCGGGCGCGGTGGTGGCGACCGAGTACACCGGCGCGCTCGGAGTCGTCTGCGTCGCAGCCTACGTGCTGGCTTCGCGGTGGCGTCGGTGGCCCGCCCTCGCTCGCGCGGTCGGCTTCGTGCTGCTGGGCGCCGCGCCGTTCCTCGGCTTCGTGCTCTGGTACCACCAGGCCGCCTTCGGCAGCCCGCTCACCTCGGGCTACAAGTTCCTCGCCGACGCCCAGTACCAGGACTGGCACCTCGGCGGCTTCCTCGGCATCCGTTACCCGGACCCGCGGGCCTTCGTGCTGTCGATGTTCTCGCCCCTGCGCGGCTTCTTCACGCTCTCGGCGTTCCTCCTGCTCGCCTTCTTCGGGCTCTCGCCGCTCAAGGCGAAGGACCGCCCGCAGTGGGTGATGCTGGTGGTGCTGCTGGTGGGCAACGCCTACTTCACCTCGTCGTTCACCTACGACTCCTGGGGCTGGACGACGGGGCCGCGGCACCTCACACCCGTCATTCCCTTCCTCGTGCTGCCGGTGGGCCTGGCGCTCGAGCGCTTCGCGTCGGGCCCGCGGTTCTCGCTCGCTGCCGGCCTGTGCGTGTCGTCGGTGCTGGCCATGTCGCTGGTGACGCAGGTCAACTACATCCCCAACGACCTCGAGACGGTGGACGCGACCGGCGCCTTCCGCGTGTCGACGTCGCTGTTCGGCGTGGCGCTGCCGCTCTTCAAGGAGGGCTTCTGGCCCGTCTCGTGGCTGGCCGCCCTCGTGCCCAACCCGGCGTCGGGCGCGCTCCTGCTCGTCCTCATCGTCGGCGCGGCGAGCTGGGTCTTCACGCGCTTCAAGGCGCAGGCGGCCGTGCCTGGACTGGTGGTGGCGGGCGCGGTGGCCCACCTGGGCCTGCTGGCGCTGGTGACGGAGCAGCACGAGTGGGCGCTGTCGGCGCGGCGGTTCCTCTCGGGGGTGTGGGCGGCGAAGTCCGGAGAGCCGTTTCACTGGTGGTGATGACGATGGCCTCGAAGGACGTGCTCGCCCTTGCTGAATTGCTGCCCGTGGTCGTCTTCGAGTCCGACGCCCACGGTGCGTTGAGCTTCGTCTCGGAGCGGTGGCTCGAGCTGGTGGGCGAGGCGCCGTCTGCCGCGCTGGGCGTCGCGTGGCAGGCGCGGGTCGACCCCAACGACCTGCCGGTGCTCGCCGCCGCGCTGCGGGACGCCGCGACCCATCGCGTGCCCATCGACGTCGACGTGCGCCTCCGCGATGCGAGGGACCGGGTGCGGACGGTGCGGGTGTTGTCCTCTGCCGTCGCCCGCGGGCCCGCCGTCGTCGGCCACGTGGGCGTGCTGGTCGACGTCACCGCGGCCCGGGAGCGCCTGGCCGACCTCGAAGAGCGCGAGGGCCGCCTGCGCTTGCTCGAGGCCCGCGGCCAGGCGTTGCTCGAGGCGCTGCCGGACCTCGTCTTCCAGCTCGACGCCGAAGGGCGCTTCGTCGACTTCAACGCCTCTCCCGCGACTCGCGGCATCGTGCTGATGCCACCCGAGCAATTCCTCGGCCGGTTGCTGGACGACATCATGCCGCTCGGTGTCGCAGCCAGGGTGCGGGAGGCGTTCGAGGCCGCGCGCACCTCGGGAGCGGCCCAGCGCGTCGAGTACGAGCTCGAGCTCGGCGCCCCGGGTCGCCGCGACTTCGAGGCCCGCGTCACGATGATGCGGTCTGGCGGCTTCCTCGCCCTGGTGCGAGACGTCACCGACCTCAAGCGCGCCGAGCGCGACCTCATCGCCGCCCGCGAGCGCGCGATGCACGCGTCGACGTCGAAGAGCCAGTTTCTCGCCAACGTCTCGCACGAGATTCGCACCCCCCTCAACGGCATCATCGGCGTCACGCAGCTCCTTCGCACCATGACGCTGCCCGACGAGGTGACGGACTACCTCCAGGTGCTCGAGGCCGCCGGCGAGTCGTTGCTGGGCCTGGTCAACGAGGTGCTCGATCTGTCGAAGATCGAGGCGCAGCGGCTCGAGCTGCAGCGCGTCGCCTTCGACCTCTCGGGGCTCGTCTCGCAGGTGACGCGTGGGCTGCTGCCCGAGGCCCAGCGCAAGCGCGTCGAGCTCACCGTCGAGGTCGACGCCAGCGCCGGCGGGCACGTGGTGGGCGACGCGGGGCGGGTGCGGCAGATCGTCACCAACCTCATCGGGAACGCGCTGAAGTTCACCGACGAGGGCTCGGTGCGCGTGACGGTGCGGCGGCACGTGGATGGAGACGTGAAGATTTCGGTGAAGGACAGCGGGCGGGGCGTGCCGCTGCCGGCGCAGGAGGCCATCTTCGAGCCCTTCGTGCAGGCCAGCGCGCAGCGCGGCGGCACGGGCCTGGGCCTGTCGATTTCACGCTCCCTGGCGCGGTTGATGGGCGGAGAGGTCGAGCTCCACGGCAGCTCGGAGCAGGGCAGCACCTTCGAGCTGCGCCTGCCGCTGCCGCCCTCGACGCAGCGCGCAAGGCCCGCGCGGCCCCTGCTGGGCACCCGACGCCTCAGGGTGCTGCTCGCCGAGGACAACGAGGTCAACGCGCGGCTCACCCGGGCGATGCTCGAGTGGCTGGGGCACGAGGTCGAGACGGTGGGTGACGGCCGCGCCGCGGTGGAGCGCAGCGCCCAGGCCGCCTTCGACGTCATCTTCATGGACGTGCAGATGCCCCTGCTCGACGGGCTGGACGCCACGCGCCGCATCCGGGCGCGGGAGCAACGCGGCGTGCCCCGTCAGCCCATCATCGCCCTCACCGCCAACGCGATGAAGGGCGACGAGCAGGCGTGTCTGGCGGCGGGCATGGACGCCTACCTGCCCAAGCCCGTGACGGTGGAGGCGCTGGCGGACGTGCTGGCGCGGTGTGGGGCCTGACCGACGGACCACCCCGGGGTCAGGGGAAGTTCACCTGGAACTGATGGATCGTCGGCGTGGACTGGAGGCCGTTCGTGCCGCGGAGCTCGAACGTCGTCGTGGTGGCGGGAGGGGCTCCGCCATCCGGGAAGGGGGTCTGCGCGGTCGGCGCCGTGAGGGAGAGGGTCGCCGTGCTCGGAGCCGTGAGCCACCCGGTGTACTTGTACGTGCGCAGACAGCGCTCGGTGGGGAAGCCCGAGTCGGGCACGGTGAAGTCACACGGACCGAGCTCGGTGACGCCGGCGTCTGTCACCCGGGCGCGCACGGCCAGGTAGCTGAGGTTGTGGCCGAACGAGAGCTCGCCGCTCTGGGCGCCATTGGGGATGCTCGCGGTGCCGCGCCCCGTCCCGATGATGCCGACACTGATGGACGCGCTGTCATGGGACAAGCGGTTGAACCACCGGTCCGTCCAGGTGACGGTGATCTGTTGGTTGGTGCCGGGGGCCATGAAGTTGGGGAGGACCGGGGTGAAGCGTAAGAACTGGGCCCCGGTGCTGAGCCCCGCCGAGTACACGACGTGCGTGGGGCGCCACACCTGGGTGTTGGCGTCCCAGCAGCCGTTGGCAGGGTCCCAGCGAGCGTTGCGCGGCTGACGCTGGCCAGTGGCGCAGTCGAGGATCTCGTTGTCGATGAAGGGCTCGCCCGGGTCCCACGTGCCGTTGTCGTTCGAGTCCGCGAAGGGCTCGGGGAGGTCCACCCAGTACTCACCGGGATCCCACGTGCCGTTGGCAACCCCGGCGGAGCTGCCTGAGCCGTCCCAGAACATCTCTTCGCCGCTCACGGCCGCCACGATGGTGACGAAGTTGTCGCGCGGGTTCACGGTGGTGTCCGCGGTCTGCGTGGAGGGCGCCATGAAGGTCGCCGCGTACGAGGGCTCCTGGGGCGCAGGAAACGGACCCACCGCGACGGGGAACGGGTTGGTTGCCACCGGCAGATTTCCGGCCGAGTCGAACATGACCTGTGTGCCCGTGGCGCCAGCCGCGTACTGCGATTGCGGAGGAATGCTACCGGCCTCGGCCAGCCACGAGACGTTGAGGGCGAAGGGCGGATTTCGGCCGTTGCGGTCGGAGAAGTTCGCGGTGCAATTCATCCGCTGGTCGATGCGAGGCGGCGTCGAGGTCTGCAGCACGCCCAGAACGTTTCGAGCGCAGGTCACCTGAATGCGCCCCTCACTCACCCGGCCGATGACGATGTTGATGTTGGTCGAGGGGGTGTCGATGCGGCCGAGCACGCGCGCAAGCACCGTCGCCGTGCCCTGCGAGTCTCCGGCCGTCAGGGTCGTGCGCACCAGGCCCGTGGCGTTCGAGCGGTCGCGCGGCGGTGCCACGGTGCAGCCAGCCGCGGAGCCTGCGGCGATCGCGAAGTCGACGTCCACCCCTGCGATGGGCATCCCCATCGGGTCGAGGAGCCGGAAGAAGATGGGGGTGTTGGAGCCCATTCCCGTCGAGAGCACGGCGAGGGTGGTTCGTGTGGTGGGCTCGTTGAACCACTCGACGGTCTCGACCTTCACCACCCGCAACACCGCCGTCGTCTGCGCGTCTTCCGCAGTGGCCACGACCACGAGCGGCCCGCGGGTCGCGGTGCGAACGTGAACGGTCCCGGTGACCTGACCCATCGCGTTGGTCATGAGGGTCGCCGAGGGCTGGTCCATCGCGGCGCTGAAGCTGCCGATCGAGGCGGTCAACGTCACCGGGCGCATCGCGACGGGCACCATGCCAGTCGAGTTGGTGAGCAACTGGAAGGTGAGGTCGACCGAGTCCGCCGTCCCTTCGAGCAGCACGGGCTTGGCGACGTTGGTGACCACGAGGCGGAAGGCGCCCGAGAAGCCGCCATCGAACGTCATGGGACCCAGCGGCATGCCGGCGTCGATGGCCATGCCGCCGTCCGGCAACAGCCCACCATCGCCCGGCCCGCCGTCTGGGCTGCCTGCATCGCTGCCGGCGTCCGCCCCGGCGTCGACCACCGGGAGGGTGACGGTCACGCTGCCGGTGGTCTCGACGAGGCGCATCCCGGCGACCCACTCCGCTGAGAGGCGCACCGTGCCCCGACAGCCCATGTCGTTGGCGACGTTGCACGAGAAGTCGGTGGTCGCCGTGCCGTCAGCGAGCGTGAGGGTCTGGGCTTCGGTGAGGTTGCCAGCCGTCGAGCGGATGCGCACCGAGCCCGCGCCCGCTTTTCCCATTTCGTCGAGCGCCGACAGGGTGACCTTCGACACCTGGCCGTCGTTGCGAATGCTCCGCGGGCTGACCACGATTTCGAGGGTGGGGTCCATCGTGTTCATCGGACTGCACGCCACGCTCACCACGGCCAACGCCGCGTACGCCACGGACCTCTGCTTCGTCATGGACTGCTCCCTGTGCATTGAGTGCTTCGCCACGAAAGATGCCCGCCGCGGCCCGTCGGCAGTCTCGCCCGGCAGGGTGCCGAGTCAACGTCTTCGAAGCCATCAGGTTACCCCAACCCGCGCGCCCAAACCGTGTCGGCTGGCATGGAAGCGGTGTGTTACGAGGTGCGTTCTATGGACTTTTCTCTCACCGACGACCTGAAGGCCCTGCAGGAGACCGCCCGCAAGTTCGGCCGCGAGGTGATGCGCCCGAAAGCGGCC
The DNA here is from genome assembly GCA_044352295.1 of Myxococcaceae bacterium. Taxonomy (GTDB): domain Bacteria; phylum Myxococcota; class Myxococcia; order Myxococcales; family Myxococcaceae; genus Xiheimicrobium. The sequence goes on along the minus strand of JBILEB010000218.1, from coordinate 398 downwards.
CACTTCGACGAGACCGGGCACTTTCCCAGGGAGATCATCCAGCAGGCCTGGGAGCTCGGCCTCATCAACATGACCATTCCCCAGGCGTACGGCGGCATCGAGCTGTCGCACGTCGCGCAGGCGGTGGTGGCGGAGGAGCTGGCGTGGGGCTGCTCCGGCATGGCGACCTCGATGATCGCCAACGACCTGGCGCTGCTCCCCATCGTGCTGTCGGGCACCCCGGAGCAGAAGGAGAAGTTCCTCAAGCCCTTCACCGAGAAGTTCTTGCTCGCGAGCTTCGGCCTGACTGAGCCCGGCGCCGGCAGTGACGTGGCCGGCATGCGCTGCACCGCACGCCGCGACGGCGACCACTACGTGCTCAATGGGCAGAAGCAGTGGATCACCAACGGCGAGTACGC